>DATIWG010000001.1:0-133714 GCA_035519555.1 Nitrosotalea sp.
GCCGGTGCCGTCCAGCGGGTTCGTCGCGTTCGTCACGATCGGATCGTAGGCGCCGAAGGCCACCGGCGTCGTGCTGATGCTGCAGTTCTTTGCCACCGTGGCGCTGACGCCGAGGTTGGCCGTCGCGGTCTGAGCGAAAGCGGGAGCGGCCATTCCCAGAACCAAGCCACCGAACACCAGGGCGATGCGAGCGCTGCGGTTCATGTCTGTTCCTCCCTATTTTTTCGACTATCGCGGCCGCTTCTCGCGGCCCCTGCTGCTCACGGCCCCTAGTAGGGCAACGAGGATGCCAGCAGCAGAATCCGAGATGCCGGAGCGTCGGGAGTCTTGGTGTAAATACTTGAAAAGATGGCTTGATATGACGAGGTCCGGCCAGGTGAACTACACGATGAGCGGCCGAGTAGCTCGCCCGAAACCCCTCAATCTGTGAGGCCTTCGGGCGCGGGCCCTACAATCTTTGGAGGTGCTCCGGAAGGGGCGGTCCGGATTGGAGGTCAGCGGCCGAGCGTGCGGACGAAGGCTCTGAGCTCGGCGAGATGAGTGCCGAGCAGGCTTGCCCGGACCGCATTTCGCATATCGGGGTGGAGCCCCTGTCCGCCGGCGGCGAACTTGATGCCTCTCGACTCGGCGGCCTCGACGACGCGCGGATAGACAGCAAAGAACGAGGGATGGGGCGACACCGAGGTGACCGAGATCCAAACGAGGCGTGGGGAATGGCGCGTGATCGCCTCGCCCAGCGATGCGATCGGCGTGTTCGGCCCAAGGTTGAGGGTGCGCCAGCCCATCTCGGTGAGCATGAGCTCGGCCATCAGCGTCGGCAGCAGATAGGGATCGCCCTCGGGCGCACCGCCGAGGGCCAGTGGTGCGTCGTCAGAAGGGGTCGGTAGGAGCCCGCGGAGCTCCATCAGGATGGACCACGCGCGCAGTGTCGCCGCGTGCTCCTGATAGACGTCGACCTCTCCGCGCGCCCATCTGGCCCCGATCTGGGTCATCGCCGGAGCCACCAGGCCATCGAGGATCTCATCGAGGGGCATGCCTGCCAGGAACGGGTTGATCACGAGCGCGCGCGCGACGCGCTGATCCCCGCGGACCAGGAGGTCGGCCAGGGTGTCGGGTGAGGGCGGGGCCTCTGCGGATGCATCGGTGTGTTCGGCCAGGGCGGCCAGCCCTTCGAGGCTCGGGACCGGGCGCCCCGTGGCCCGCAGGAACGCCACGACGTCGGCCAGGGCGATCTTCCTGTGGCCTCCGACGGTCTTTTCGGCACGCAGGTAACCCGCGTCGATCCACCGCTTCAAGGTCGACTCGCTGACCCCGATCAGGGGGGCCAGCCGACCTGGGCTCAGAGGCTTGGGGTCCATGTGCGAGCCTCATCTTACTTCAAAAGGCCATTTGACGTGAACGTTTTGGACGTTATACTGTCAAACCATGGCTCCCCGACCCGTTTACACCCTGCACCGCAGCCAGTGGCTCCGGCTCCCCCTGCACGAGACGTTCGCCTTCTTTGAGCGCCCCAGCAACCTGCCACTGATCACGCCACCGTGGCTCGGCTTCAGCATCCTCACCCCCGACCCCATCGTGATGCGCCGCGGGCTGACACTCGACTATCAGGTCCGCGTGTTCGGGATGCGGCGGCACTGGCGCTCGGTGGTCAGCGAGTACGATCCCCCGTTCGGCTTTCGCGATGAGCAGGTGATCGGCCCTTACCGCCTCTGGGACCACCGGCATCGCTTCTGGCGGCAGGACGGCGGCACGACGATCGAGGACTTCGTCGTCTACGCGCCGCCCCTCGGCCCGGTCGGCGCCCTGCTCGATCGGCTCTCGATCCGGCGGCAGCTACGCGAGATCTTCGATTTCCGGAGCCGGCGGATCGCGGAGCTGCTGGCGGGCTGATGGCGATCCCGCGCGCGGTGGTCATCGGAGGAGGGCTCGCGGGTCTCGCCGCGGCGGCGGCGCTCGCCGGCCGCGGGCACGCGGTCACCGTGCTCGAGGCCCACGACACCGTCGGGGGCAAGGCACGCGCGGTGCGCGCGAGCGGCGCGATCGTGGATACGGGCCCCACCCTGCTGACCGATCCGGGCCCGCTGCGCCGTCTCTTCGAGGCTGCGGGCCAGTCGCTCGACGACATGGTGCCCCTCGAGCGCGTGGAGCCGGGCCTGCACGTCACCTTCCCGGGCGGTCGCTCCCTCGCGCTCCACGCCGATGCCGCGCGCATGGCCGGTGCGCTCGACCGCCTCGGCCCGCACGCTCGGGCGGACTGGGATCGGCTGCTCGCCCTGGGCGCGCGCGCCCACCGGCTCGCCGCCCACTATCACGCGCGCGGCGACGTGCTCGGGGCGCGCGATCTTCTGACCTTCGCGCTGCGGGGACGGACGTCGCCGCGCGACATGTGGCCGTTCGCGCGCCACCGGTCGCTCGATCGGCTGGTGCGCGCGGAGATCCGCACGCTCGAGCTGCGTCGGCTGCTCGCGCACGGCGCGCGCTTCGTCGGCCTCGACGCGGCGCGGGCGCCGTCGATGGCCTGGCTTGTTCCCTATCTCCTGGTGGTGGAGGGCGTGTGGTATCCGCGCGGCGGGGTCTCGGCGCTGGCCGAGGCGGTGGCCGCGCTTGCGATCAAGGCGGGCGCCGAGATCGCCTGCGGCCAGGCGGTGCGCGGCCTCGAGCGCCGCGCCGGTCGGATCACCGCGGCGGTCACCCATGGCGGCCGACGGGTGGTCGCCGACCTCTGGGTCTCGGCGGTGGACGTGGGGGTGACCGCGGGATGGGTGGGCGGCGCCTGGGCGCACGGCGTCGCCCGCCTGACGCCGGCGCTCTCGGCGCGGATCGCGTGGTGGGTGACCGAGGGCGGCCCCGCCCGGCCGCACCATCACGCGCTCGATTTCGGCCCGGACCCGATGGACGAGCCGCTCTACGTGGCCACGCCGACCGTGACGGAGCCCGCGCTCGCCCGATCGGGGGCGACCGTGCTCTACGCGCTCGAGCACGGCGAGGCGGGCCGGCCGCCTGGCCACGGCTTTGCCGAGCGCCTGCGCGCGCGGCTCGTGGCGACCGGGCACTGGCCGTCGGGGCGCGTGCTCAGCGAAGGCGTGGCCGGGGGCGAGTCGTCCTGTTACGGCTACCGTATCGGCCCCGGTCTCTTCGGAAGCCTGCGGCCCTCGCAGCGCGTCCCCGGGGTCGCCAATCTCTTCCTGGCCGGCGGCAGCGTGTTCCCGGGCCCGGGCGTCGCCAACGTCATCCGCTCCGGCGTGCGCGCGGCGGCCCTCGCCCACGACGCGCTCGCGCAAGGCGCGGCGTGATCCCCGCACGCCGCTCGCCGCTGATCATGCGGTTCTTCGACGGCTACGTGCGCCGCTACCTGGGCCGCCGCTTCCATCGCGTGCGCGGGTGGGGCGGCCCCGGCGAGGTGGCGCTGCCCGACGGCCTCCCGCTGCTCTTCGCGATGACGCACGCCTCGTGGTGGGACGTGCTGGTGGGCTATCACCTCGCGCGCACCTTCGTGAGTCTGCCGAGCTACGCGCCGATGGACGAGCCGCAGCTCCGGCGCTACCGCATCCTGTCGCGTCTCGGGGTCTACTCGGTGGATCGCTCCTCGGCGCGGGGCGCGCGGGCGTTCCTGCGCTACTCGGAGCGGCTGCTCGCAGCGCCCGCCGCGATCTGGCTCACCCCGCAGGGCGAGATCGTGTCGAACTGGCACCGGCCGATCCGGTTCCAGGCCGGGGTCGCGCACCTGGTGCGTCGCGTGCCGCGAGTCGCGGTGATCCCGGTGGCCATCCACTACGAGTTCCTGGAGGAGCCACGTCCGGAGATCTTCGTCAAGTTCGGTCCCCCCCGCTTCTTCGAGCGCGAGACCGCGCCGGTGACCGTGCTGACGCGGCGGCTCGAAGACGACCTCGACCGCGAGCTGAGCGCGGTGCAGCTGGCGGTCCTCGATCGCGCGGTGGACCCCTTCTCGGTGCTGCTCGCGGGTGCGACCTCCACGAGCTTCGTGTACGACCGGGTTCGCGCATTGCGCGCCCGAGTCACCGGCCGACCTGACCCGGCCCGGCACGGTGACGTGGTCTCCGATCCCCGACGCGGAGGGCGCCCGTGACCGCTGCGCTCGTGCCCGTCGGCCTGGTCGTGCTGCTCGCCGTGCTCGCGATGTGCGCGCTCGCGGCGTGGAACCTCCGTCTCTTCCGCGTCGCACCGCCGCCCCTCGCCGATCCACCGTCGCTGTCGATCCTGATGCCGGCGCGGAACGAGGTCGACCAGATCGAGGGGGCGGTGCGCGCGGCGTGCGCCGACCTCCCACCCGGTCGCGAGGTGGTCGTCCTCGACGATGGATCCACCGATGGCACGGGCGCGGTCCTGGCCCGCCTCGCGCGGAAGCTCCCCGGGCTCCGGGTCGTCACAGGCGCGCCGCTGCCTCCCGGATGGGCCGGCAAGGCCTGGGCCTGCTGGCAGCTCGCCAGCGAGCACGCCCGCGGCGAGTGGCTGCTCTTCGTGGACTGCGACGTCCGGCTCGCCCGGCACGCCCCCGCCCGCCTGCTGGCGGCGGCCCGCGCGGAATCGGTCGCGTTCGCGTCGGCGTTCCCGCGCCAGCACGTGCTCACGGTGGGCGAGGCCCTGCTGGTGCCGCTGGTGCACCTGGTCCTGCTCGCGTACCTGCCGATGGCGCTGCTGCGCCGCGTGCCGCGGGCGAGTCTGTCGGCCGGCTGCGGGCAGCTCATGCTGGCCCGGCGGGAGGTCTACCTCGCCGCCGACGGACACCGTGCGATCCGCGCCACGCTGCACGACGGCATCCAGCTGGCGCGGCGCATGAAGGCGGCCGGGCACGCGATCGCGGTCCTCGACGGGCGCGACCTCGCCACGTGCCGCATGTACGTGGGACTCTCCGGCGCCTGGCGCGGCTTCGCCCGCAACGCCTACGAGGCCCTCGGCTCGCCGGCCGCCCTCGCGGTGATGTGCCTGCTCAATGCCGGCCTGTTCATCGCGCCGTGGCTCGGGCTCGGCGCGGCGCTCGCCACCACCGGGTGGTCGGAGGCCGCGGCGGTGTGGGCCCTCGCGGTCGCCGCGGTGGTGGCGCTCCGGGCGCGCCTCGCGCGGCGATTCGGAGCGCCCCTCTGGACCGCGCTCGCGACCCCGGTCGCGGTGACGCTGATGATCGCGCTCCAGATCCATTCATATTTCACGCACTGCACGGGGCGTCCCGTCGTCTGGCGGGCGCGGGCCTATCCAGGCGCCGCCCCGGTGAGAAAGGGTCGAGCATGAGACGGGCAATCGTGGTGGGAGCGGGGATCGGCGGATTGGCGGCGGGCATCCGCCTGGCCGCGCGCGGCTGGCGGGTCACGATGTTCGACAAGAACCGTGAGCCGGGCGGGCGGATGAGCACGGTCACCGCGGGAGGGTTCTCGTGGGACGTCGGCCCCACGCTGATCATGATGCCGGAGGTGCTGCGGGAGCTGTTCGCGGCCGCGGGGCGCCGGCTCGAGGACTACGTGGAGCTGACGCGTGTGGACCCATACTACCGGGTGGTCTTCGAGGACGCCGGGCATCTCGACCTCACCGGCAACCTGCCGGACATGGTCGCGAACGTGGAGGCACTCGAGCCGGGGGCCGGTCCGCGGTATCTCGAGTTCCTCGGGGCGGCCGAGCGCTTATCCCGGCGGACTCGCGACGCGATCGTGGAGCGGCGCTTCGGCGGGCTCTCCGATCTGGCGCGCCCGGACGTCCTCCTCGCGCTGCTGCGGGCGCGGCCCCTGTCCTCGGTGGCGGACGTGGTGGCGGCCCACTTCAGGTCGCCCCGGCTGCGCCGCGCCTTCTCGTTCCAGACGCTGTATCTGGGTACGAGCCCGGCGCGCACCCCCGCCGCGTACGTGATGATCCCCTTCGTCGAGGCCGCGCTCGGCGTGTGGTACCCGAGAGGCGGGGTGCACCGCATCGCGCTCGGGCTCGCCGCGCTGGCCCGCGAGCTCGGCGTGGACCTCCAGCTCGGCACGCCGGTGGACCGCATCGTGACCGACAATGGCCGCGCCACCGGCGTGCTCGTGGAGGGCGCGGTGGAGCCGGCCGACGTGGTCGTGTCCAACGCCGACTGGGCCTATACGCAGGAGCGGCTGCTCGACCACGGCGAGCGCGTGGCCGGCCGCGACTTCGGCTGCTCGGGCGTCCTCTTCCTCATCGCGGTGCGCGGGACGGTGGTGGGCCCGCACCACACCTTCCTGCTGTCGCGTGACTTCGACGGCAACCTCGCAGACCTCTTCGAGCGGCGGCGGCTGCCCGAGCAGCCGTCCATCTACCTCTCCCGGCCCACCGCGACCGACGCTTCGCTGGCGCCGGCCGGCACCGAGCTGCTCTACGTCCTGGTGCCGAGCCCCAACCTCGAGAGCGGGGTGGACTGGCGGGCGGAGCTGCCGGGCTTCCGGGCGCGCGTGCTCACCCGGCTGGCCGCGGCCGGTCTCGGCGATCTCGAAAGCCGGATCGTGGCCGAGACCGCGCTGACGCCCGAGGACTTCGGGGCCCGCTACAACCTCGCCGCCGGATCCGCCTTCGGTCTCGCGGCCACCCTGCTGCAGTCCGGCCCGTTCCGTCCCACCATCCGATCCCGCCGGTACGGCGGTCTCTATCACGTCGGGGCCAGCAGCCATCCGGGCGGTGGTGTCCCCATCGTGGCCCTGTCCGGTCGCATGGCCGCCGAGGCCATCGAGGAGGACTGGTTGGCGGCCACACACCGGACCCGGGCGGCCGTGCTGCCCGCGGCTCGCGGGCGATGGTCCGGCGCGTCGTCCTAGGCGCGACACTGCTGCTCGCGCTCACGGTCTCCGCCTTCCCGTACCCGGCCGCGCTCCCCGTGGTCTCGTTCCAGGACCAGGAGGGCCGCGAGCTCGCCCTCGCGGCCCTGCGCGGCCACGTGGTGGTGATCGTCTACGGGACGCGCGCGGGCCTCGAGCACCACGTAGCCTGGGGGAAGCGCTTGGACGGCGATCTGCGACGGCGCGGCGTGTATCGTGAGCACGATGCGCCGCGCTCGCGGGCCGTGCAGATCCTGGCGCTGGCCCAGATGGGGGGCGTGCCCGGGCCCTTCCGGCCGCTGATCCGCCGAGTGATGCGGGGGCACGTGGAGGCGGGGCATTCCCTGTGGCTCGACTGGGGCGACCTGATGAGCACCCTGTTCGGGGCGAGCGACTCGGCCTCGACGGTCGTGGTCGCGGATCGGGAGGGAGCAGTGCGTCTGGTCGTCTCCGGCGAGCCGGACGGTGCGCCGTATAGCGCGGTCACGGAGCTCCTGCACCGTCTCCTGTGATCCGGGCCGGAATCCTGCTGGTCCTCACGCTGTTGCTGGTGCCGCCGGCCGCCCGCGCCGCCGACGAGCGTGAGCTCTACGCGCGCCACTGTGTGGTCTGCCACGGCGTGGCCGGCCGCGGCGACGGGCCCGCCGCGGGACTGCTGTGGCCTCGTCCCCGGGACTTCACCACGGGTCGGTACAAGCTCCGTTCGACGGAGGCGGGCACGCTGCCGAGCGCGAGCGACGTCGCCCGCACGATCAGCCGCGGGCTGCCCGGTACCAGCATGGCGGGCTATCGCGAGCTGCTCTCCTCCGACGACATCGCGCGGGTGGCCCGCTTCGTCCTGGCGCTGGCCCCGGCGGGCGCGCGCGCCGGGCGCGTGATCGCGCTGCCCCCCGCGCCGGATGACACGCCCGGGGCGCGCCGCCGCGGCGCCGCCGCGTACACGCGGCTCGGGTGCCCGACCTGCCACGGCGCGGAGGGGCGGCCGGGCCCGTGGCGCCCGGAGCGCGAGGGGCCCGGCGGGCCCACGCCTCCCGCCGACCTCTCCGCGCCGTGGACCTTCCGCGGTGGCGACGAGCCCGCCGCGGTGGCGATGCGGATCCTCACCGGGCTCGACGGCTCGGCCATGCCGGGCTATGCGGCCGTGATGGATCCGCGCGAGGCCTGGGAGATCGCCTACCACGTGCGCGCGCTCGGCCGCGCGCCCGCCTGGCTCGAGGCCGATCCGGAGAAGGTGACGGCGGTGGGTGTCGCGGCCGATCCGCTCGAGCGCGGCCGCTACCTCGTCAACGCGATGCTGTGCGCGCTCTGCCACACGCCGATCAGCCCGCGCGACGGCGCCTACGACACGCGGTTCTTCCTCGCGGGTGGGATGCGGGTGAGCGCGTATCCGTGGGGCGTCTGGTACAGCCGCAATCTCACGCCGGACCCCGAGACCGGGCTGGGGCGCTGGAGCGAGGAGGAGATTTCGCGGGCGGTCACCCGCGGCGTCGCGCGTGACGGCCACCGTCTGGATCCGATGGCCATGCCGTGGCCGTGGTTCTCGCAGCTCGCCCCCGGCGACGCGCGCGCGGTGGCCGCGTACCTCAAGGCCCTGCCGCCGATCGCGAACGCGGTGCCCGAGCCGACGCGGGCGGGCCCGGCCGAAGCGGTGGGCGGCAAGCTGATGGTCCTGCTCGGCGCCGAGGCCTCGGTGGACTTCTGGGGCGGTAACGCGGCGCTCGATCCGGCCCTGCGCGACTCGGTGCCTGCGCCGCCCGGCCGCCGGGCGCTCGCGGCGTCGATCGGCTACGCCATGCTCGCGCTCGGTGTCGCCGGGCTCGCGCTCGCGGTGCGGGGACGCCGCGGTCGCTGGCTCGTGCTCTCCGCGGCGCTGGGGCTCCTGGCAGGCTGGGCCGTCCTCGCGATGTGGCCGCCGCTGGCGCTCATGAGCCCCGAGGCAACCACGAAGTGGCTGCTCCTGCGCGCGCCGGGACCGCCCGACGCGCTCGGGGGGCGAGAGCGGGCCCTGGTGGAGCGTGGCCGCTACGTCGCCACGATCGCGCCGTGCGGCCTCTGCCACACTCCGGCCGGTGCGTTCATCGGCTTCTACAGCGGGCGCACGCTCGCGGGCGGCATGGAGGCGCGCTGGCGCGTCTACGGGCGCGCGGTGTCGAGCAACCTGACGCCGCATCGCGACGGCATCGCGCCGATGGGCGACGACACCCTGCTGCGCGCGATGCGGTCGGGGATCGGCAGCGACGGGCGCGCGATGCACTGGCAGGCGATGCCCTGGGACATCGGCTCGCGCTGGTCGGAGGAAGATCGGCGGGCGCTGCTCGCCTACCTGCGGGCGCTGCCACCGGTGGCGGGGAAGGTGGCGGCGCCGCGCTCACCCGGTCCGGACGATCCGCCCGCCGACGCCTTCTACTGGGGGGACGCCGCCCGGCGCTAGCGCCCCGGGGCCAGGCGCGCCATCACCTCGAGCCCCTGGTCGAGCGAGCCGCCACCCGGCACGAAGTTGCCCTCGAGGAACAACTCGGTGAGCCCGGCGGCGGCGTAGCGGTCGATGTCCTCGCGGATCTCGTCGAGGGTGCCCCAGAGCGGCCGCCGGTCTCGGCCCTGCGGGCTGTCGTGCACGCGATAGCTCCCGCGGCAGACGATGTGGAGCCCATCCGGATCCTTACCAAGTGCGGCGGCCGCCTCGCGGACCTCCCGCACCAGGGGGGCCACGTTGGCCATCGGCACGTTGCCGCCGTTGAAGCCGTCGCCCAGCTCCACCGCGCGCTTGACCACCGTGCTGCCGTAGCCGCCGATGGTGATGGGCGGGCGCGGCTTCTGCACCGGCTTGGGCTCCACCCGGCAGCGCGGGATGCGATAGAACTCGCCGTGGAACTCCACGACGTCCTGCGTCCAGACCATGTCGAGGCAGCGCAGGAACTCGTCGCCGCGCCGGCCGCGGTGCTTGAACGGCACGCCCACCGCCTCGTACTCGTCCTCGGACCAGCCGAGGCCCAGCCCTACGTCGAGCCGGCCGCCCGAGAGCACGTCGAGGGTGGCGAGCTGCTTGCCGAGGACCACCGGCTGGTAGAACGGCATGATGAGCACGCTCGTGCCGAGCCGGATGCGCTGGGTGGCCGCGGCCACGTAGGCGAGCGTGACGATGGGATCGAACACCCGCTCGAACGGCTTGGGCCACGTCTTGCCCGGCATCGGCGGGTACTCGTTCTTCGGCTCGAGCGCGTAGAGCAGGCGCTGGAACACCCAGAGCGAGTGGTAGCCGAGAGCCTCGGCCTGGCGCGCGATTCGGAGCTGGTTCTCCGGCGTGGCCCACGCGCCGGCGGTGGGGAGCGAGAATCCGAGCTTCATGGTCGGCTACTCGACGACCTGATCCGCCCGCACCAGGAGCGACGGCGGGATCGTCAGCCCGAGCGCCTTGGCGGTCTTGAGATTGATCGCCAGCTCGAACGTCGTCGGCTCCCGTATGGGCAGATCGGCCGGCTTGGCGCCATTCGCGATCCTGTCGACGTACTCGCCGACCTGTCGGGCCGAGTCACGGAGGCTAGGGCCAAACTCCATCAACCCGCCACCCGCGATCCCCCTCCCGAGCTCGAACACCGTAGGAATCCGGTTCCGGTTGACGAACTCGACGATTCGAGGCAAGTCGTCGCCCCGCAGGGGCCCGAAGAGCACGACGAGCCCCCCGGGGCGGCTCCGGGCAATGGCGGCGAAGGCCTGGTCGAAGTCGGCCGAGCCGGACACCCGGACGGATTGCACGGTCACGCCGAGGCTGGGCGCCGCGATCTCGATCTGTTGAAATCCGAGGGTCATCGCCTTGAGGCTCGTGTTCCAGAGCACGGCCACATGGGAGAGCTTCGGAACGGCCTCTTTGAGCAGCTGCACACGCTTGGCCGCGATCTCGGCGGCGTTCACGCTCATGCCGGTGATGTTGCCACCGGGGTGGGCGAGGCTCGCGACGATACCGGCCCCCACCGGATCTGGTACCCCGAACATCACGATGGGGATGGTCTTGGTGGCGGCTTGGGCCGCCAGTGTCGGCCCGGTGAGACTGGTGACAAGCACATCGACCTTGAGCTGCACCAGCTCGACGGCCAGATCGGCCAGCCGCTCCGGATTGCCACCGGCGCTTCTGAACTCGAGGGTGACGTTGCGCCCCAGCTCGTAGCCGTTGGCCCTGAGCCCCTCCACGAATGCCCGATCGTCGGGATTCGACGCCTCGTCGAACGTGGGGCGGATCGCGTAGAGCAATCCAAGGCGCAAGACCTTGCCGGGGAGCGGAGCGGCCGCGAGCGGCGTGGCGAGGAGGGTGCCCGCGACCACACCGATGAACCTCCGCCGCTCCATCACTCGATCCTCCCCGGCATGGGCGGCAGCGTAGAGCCAGGTGAGGTGCGCGTCAAGTGACCGTGAGCAGCGAGACCTCCGGCGGCACGCGGAAGCGCACCGGCAGGATGCTGGTGCCGAGCCCGGGGGTCACGAAGAGATCGCGGCCGTTCTCCCGGGACGTGGCCGATCGCGTAGCGCGGCGGTCACCTGCCGTGGATGACGTAGTCGCCCAGCAGCACGACGAGGTCGGGACGGGCCGCGTTCACGGTGGCGACCACCGAGCGCAGCGCCTCGAGCGTCATGTGCGGGGCTCCGGTGCGGACGTCGGCGATCGCGGCGATCCTCAGTGGTCCGAGCGCCGCCGGCCAGCGGGCGATCGGCAGCCGGATCTCCCGCGCCACCCGCTGGCCCGGCTCGATCAGCACCGCCCAGACGAGCAGCGCGACGCCCAACGTCGACAGAATGGCCAGGACGACGGCCGCGATCCGGAGGGGGGCGCGCGTCGCGGTCAGCGGTACTCCCGGAAGAAGGCGCGGAGGTCCGCGGCCAGCGCCGCGGGCTCCTCCATCGCCGCGAAGTGGCCGCCCGCCTCCATGACCGTCCAGCGCTTGATGTTGTACATGCGCTCGGCCCAGGCGCGCGGCGGGCGCACGATCTCCTTCGGGAAGGCCGCGTAGGCGGTCGGCACCTCGATGCGCTGCCCGTCCGGGATCGGCCACGGAGCGTGGTAGCGCGCGTAGTAGGGCCAGAAGGACGCATTGATGCTGCCGGTCACCCAGTAGATCATCACGTTGGTGAGCAGCTCGTCCTTGGTGAAGCGTCGCTCCACGTCGCCGCCGCAGTCGCTCCAGGTGCGGAACTTCTCCACGATCCACGCGGCGAGCCCGGCTGGCGAGTCGCTCAGGCCGAAGGCGAGGGTCTGGGGCTTGGTGCCCTGGATCCACTGGTAGCCGGTCTCGTCGCGCAGCCACTGCGAGAGATCTTCGAGGTACTGCTTCTCCTCCGGGCTGGGCTGGGCGGGGGGTCGGATGTCACGCCTGAGCGAGAGCAGATTCACGTGGATGCCTACGAGCCGGTCCGAATAGGCAAGCGCCAGTCGGGAAGTTATGAAGCCGCCCCAGTCGCCGCCCTGGGCCGCGAAGCGCGAGTAGCCGAGCACGTCGGTCATCAGCGCCGCGAAGACGTCGGCGATCTCGGTCACCCCGAAGCGCGGCTGCCCGGGCCGGAACGAGAAGCCGTAGCCGGGCAGGGACGGCGCGATCACCGTGAAGGAGTCGGCGGGGTCGCCGCCGAAGCGCGCCGGGTCGGTGAGCATCGGCAGGATCTTGTGGAACTCCCAAACCGAGCCCGGCCAGCCGTGCGAGAGCAGCAGGGGCAGGGGCTTCGGTCCCCGGCCCTCCTCGTGGATGAAGTGCAGATCGATGCCCGCGACCTTTGCATCGAACTGGCGGAACGCGTTGAGCCGCGTCTCGTGCGCGCGCCAGTCGTAGCGATCCTTCCAGTACGCGACGAGGTCCTGCATGTAGGCGAGGCTGGCGCCGAAGGCCCACTCGGCGCCGGGCGCCTGATCGGGCCAGCGCACGCGCTGGAGCCGCTCGCGCAGGTCGGCGAGGGTCGCGTCGGGGACCTGGATGCGGAAGGGGGTGGGGGGCATCAGAACACCGGCCGCTCGACGTACGAGCCCCAGACCTGCCGCAGTCGGGCCGCGATCTCGCCGAGCGAGGCGCGCGCCTTCACGAGCTCGATGGTGACCGGCATGAGGTTGGCGCCGGGCTCGCGGGCCTCGCGCTCCAGCCGGCCGAGCAGGCGATCGACGAGCGCCTGGTCGCGCCGCCGCCGCACGTCGGTGAGCCGGCGGACCTGCCGGGCCTCCACCGCGGGGTCCACCTTGTGGATCGGGATCGGCGGTGGCTCGGAGGGCTCGGCCATGACGTTGACGCCGATCACCGGCTGCTCGCCCGCCGCCTTGCGCCGGGCGAAGTCGTAGGCGGAGTCGGCGATCTCGCGCTGGAAGAAGCCCTCCTCGATGGCCTTGATGGTGCCGCCCATGCCTTCCACCTTGGCCAGGATCGCGAGCACCTCGGCCTCGATGCGATTGGTGAGTGCCTCCACGTAGTAGGAGCCGCCGAGCGGATCCACCACGTTCGGCACGTTGGTCTCCAGCGCGATGATCTGCTGGGTGCGCAGCGCGATCTTCATCGCTTCCTCGGACGGGATCGCGTACGCCTCGTCCATGCCGTTGGTGTGCAGCGACTGGGCCCCGCCCAGCACCGCGGAGAGCGCCTGCAGCGCGGTGCGGACGATGTTGTTGAGCGGCTGGGCCTTGGTCAGGGTGGCCGCCGCGGTCTGGCAGTGGAAGCGCAGGCGCATCGACTCCGCCTTCGTGGCCCCGAAGCGCTCCTTCATCAGCCGCGCATAGATGCGGCGGGCCGCCCGGAATTTGGCGACCTCCTCGAAGAAGTCGGCCTGGGCCACGAAGTAGAAGGCCAGGCGCGGCGCGAACTCGTCGACCGGCACCCCCGCGCGCGTGACCTCCTCCACGTAGGCGACCGCGTTGGCCATGGTGAAGGCCAGCTCCTGCACCGACGTCGCCCCTGCCTCCGAGATGTGGTAGCCGCTGATGTTGATGGGGTTGTAGCGCGCCAGGTTGCGCGCGCTCCACACGATCATGTCGCGCATGATCCGCATCGAGGGGCGGATCGGGAAGATCCACTCCTTCTGGGCCACGTACTCCTTGAGGATGTCGGCCTGCACGGTGCCGGAGAGGCGGTTCAGGTCGAAGCCCCGCGACTCGGCCAGCGCCACGTACATCGCGAGGAGGATCCACGCGGTGGGGTTGATGGTCATCGACACCGAGATGCGCTCGAGGTCGATGTCCGCGAACAGGGCTTCCATGTCGTCGAGGGTGTCGATGGCCACGCCCTCGCGGCCCACCTCGCCCAGCGAGCGCGGATCGTCGGAGTCGTAGCCCATGAGCGTCGGCATGTCGAAGTCGACGCTGAGGCCGGTCTGTCCCTGCTCGATCAGATAGCGGAAGCGCCCGTTGGTGTCCTCCCCGGTGCCGAAGCCTGCGATCTGGCGCATGGTCCAGTTGCGGCCGCGGTACATGGTCGGGTACGGCCCGCGCGTGTAGGGATAGCGGCCGGGCAGCCCGATGTTGTCGGCGGGCGCGCCCGCGATGTCCTCCGGCGTGTAGATGCGCTGCACGGGCAAGCCGGAGCCGGTGCGGTACGCCGCGCGCGCCTCCGGCTGCCGGGCCAGGAACTCGGCCAACTCCTTGGCTTCCCACGCGGCCTTCTCGGCCGCCGCGCACTTGAGGGTTTCTGCGTCGAACATGTCAGGCTCCTTCATCGCGGTTGAACGTGGAAGAGTCAAGGTGGCGGCTCTGCTCCTTCGCGCAAGCGCTCATCCGAACTGCCTCCCCTTGTTTGGGCGGGGTCATCGCTGGAGGCCTTGGCGGTAGAGGTCGCGGTCGTCGATCACGCGGCGGGCCTTGAACTCGGTGCGCGGCAGCGTGCCCTCGGGCACCAGGTCGACCACCGGGTGCACGCCGAGCCGCGCCCGCAGACGCTCGCGCATCGTCGCGCGCAGGGCGTCGATGCGCCCGCCGTGGCCCGCGCTGTACTCGGCGCGCACCAGCAGCTCGTCCATGGCTTCGCGCCGGGAGACGATCACCCGGAACTCGCCGCCGAAGCCGTCGATCGCGCGCAGGGTGTCTTCGATCGCGCTCGGGTAGATGTTCTCGCCACGCACGATGATCATGTCGTCGAAGCGGCCGTACAGCCCGTCGGGTAGGCGCGGGTACGTCCGGCCGCAGGGACAGGCCCCGTTCACCCATCGTGCACGGTCCCCGGACACCAGCCGGATCATGGGCTGCGAGGTGCGCTCGAGGTGAGTGTACACGGGAGTGCCCTCGGCCCCGTAGGGCACCGGCCGGAAGGTCTCCGGATCGCAGACCTGCGTGTAGACCAGGTCCTGCCAGAGATGCATGCCGGTGCGATGGCGGCACTCGGCGTTCGTCATCCACGGCGACATCTCGGCCATGCTGCCCATGTCGACGCACGCGCCGCCGAAGGTCTGCTCGATGAGCGCGCGGGTGGCCGGGATACCGGCCCCCGGCTCGCCCGAGAAGAAGAGGACGCGGAAGCCGAGGTCGCGCGGCTCGATGCCCTCGCGGCGCGCGGTCTCCGCGAAGTGGAGCGCGTAGGACGGCGTGCCGTAGAACGCGCTCGGCCGGAGATCGCGGGCCCACTGCACCGCCTGCAGCGTCTGGCCCTGCGCGCCGGCGCCGAACGGGAAGACGGTGGCGCCGAGCCGCTCACCCCCCGCCAGCGCGCCCCACGAGCCGAGGTAGAGGCTGAAGAACGAGCAGATCAGGATGCGGTCGCCCCGGCGGATGCCCGTGCCCCACAGGATGCGCGCGTGGGCCTCGCCGATGCGCGCCCAGTCGTCGGCACCGATGCCGAACACGGTGGGGCGCCCGGTGGTGCCGCTGGTGCCGTGGATCCGTGCGACCTCTGCGGGCTCGATGCAGAGGTAGTCGCCGAACGGGGGCGCGGCCGCCTGGGCCTGGCGCAGCTCCGTCTTCTGCACGACCGGGAAGCGCGCGAGATCGTCGAGGGTCTTGAGGGTCTCGGGTGCGACGCCGGCCTCCTGCCACTTCCGCCGGTAGAACGCGCTGCGCTCCCACGCGTAGCGCACCTGCCGCACGAGCTTCGCGAAGATGATCGCGTCGCGGGCCGCGGGGGCGGCGCACTCGACCTCGGGGAGCCAGTGCTCGGCCTCAGGGTCGGGGCGGTAAGCGGGATCGTAGCGCGGCGGCCACACGGTGAGGTCGACGCCGCGCGTGTGGCGGAGCGCGGCCGCATCGAGCGCGGCCCGGAGGTCGGCCATGGATCAGGACGTCGGCCGGGCCGCCACCAGGTCGCGGATGCGGGTCACGATGGTCTCGGGCGGCGTGTCCTGCAGGATCACCTCGGCCACGCCCATGTCGTGCAGCGCGGGCACGTCCTCGTCCGGGATCACTCCGCCCGCCACGAGGAGGATGTCCTCGGCGCCCGCATCGCGCATCAGCCCGCGCACGCGCGGGAACAGGGTGAGGTGTGCGCCGGATAGGATGCTGATGCCCAGTACGTCCACGTCCTCCTGCACCGCCGCGGCCACGACTTCTTCCGGCGTGCGGTGCAGGCCGGTGTACACGACCTCCATGCCCGCGTCGCGCAGACACCGCGCCACGATCTTGGCCCCGCGGTCGTGGCCGTCGAGGCCCACCTTGGCGACCAGCACCCGGATGGGACGCTCGCTCATGCCCGACTCGAGGACCGCGCCGGCGCGCTACCGGCGGAAGGGGCTGCTGCTGCCCGGAGTGACCGGCGAGCCGGCCGCGACGCCGTCGAGCACCTCGCGCACCTTGAGCGCGAGCGCGTCCGGAGTGAACGGCTTGGAGAGGAATGCGATGCCCGCAGCCAGCACGCCGTGCCTGACGATGGCGTCATCCGTGTAGCCGGACATATACAGCACTTTCAAGTCCGGGCGCAAGGTCGACAGGCGCTGGGCCAGCTCGCGTCCGCTCATCTGGGGCATCACCACGTCGGTGACCAGCAAGTGGATGGCGCCCGCGTGCTGGTTGCTGACCTCGAGGGCCTCGGCTCCGTGCCGCGCCTCCAGCACGGTGTAGCCGCTCATCTCGAGGATCTCGCGTACCACCGCGCGCACGCGCTGGGCATCCTCCACGAGCAGGATGGTCTCGCCGCGCCCCTGGGCCAGCGTGGTCTCGCCGGCCGCGCGGGGGGGCGCCGCCTCCAGCTGTGGTCGCGGCTCGGCCGCCGCCGGCGTGGCCGCGCGCGGCAGGTAGACCTGGAAGGTCGACCCCCGGCCGGGCTCGCTCTCGACCGAGATGTGCCCGCCGCTCTGCTTCACGGTGCCGTACACCGTCGAGAGCCCGAGGCCGGTTCCCTTGCCCTGCTCCTTGGTCGTGAAGAAGGGCTCGAAGAGATGCGAGCGGGTCTCCTCGTCCATGCCGCCGCCGGTGTCGCTCACCTCGAGCATCACGTACTTACCGGGCCGGGCGTCGCTCCAGCGGCGCGCCGCCGCCTCGTCCAGGTCCACGTTGGCGGTCCGCACGGTGAGGCGTCCGCCGTCGGGCATGGCATCGCGCGCGTTCACGCACAGGTTCAGGATCATCTGCTCCATCTGGCCCGGGTCGGCCTTGACCCCGCCGAGATCCGGGGCGGTCACCGTGACCAGGTTGATCGTCTCGCCGAGCAGCCGCTGCAGCATCGCGTGGATGCTCGCCACGATGCCGTTGAGGTCCACCAGCCGCGGGGCGACGACCTCCTTGCGGCTGAAGGCGAGCAGCTGGCGGGTCAGGGTGGCCGCCTGGTCCGCCGCCTCGCGGATGCCCTCCGCGTTCTGCCGCAGAGGATGGCCGGCGGCGAGGCGACGGAGCATCAGGTCGCTGTCGCCGCGGATGACCATGAGCAGGTTGTTGAAATCGTGCGCGATCCCGCCCGCGAGCTTGCCCACCGCGTCCATCTTCTGGGCCTGGCGGAGCTGCTCCTCGCTCTGGTGGAGCGCCCGCTCCGAGCGCTTGAGCTCGGTCAGGTCCACCGTGAGGCCGCGCAGGGTGGTGGGCTGCCCGTCGCCGTCGCGCACCACGTGGACGATGTCGCGCAGCCACACCTCGCGGCCGTCGGCGGCCACCGAGCGGTACTCGAACTCGTGGTCGCGCCCGCCCGCGATGGCGTCGCGGTAGATCCGCATGACGGTGTCGCGATCGTCCGGGTGGATGCGTCGCGCCCAGAAGTCGGGCTCGCGCATCCAGCGCTCCACCGGGTACCCGAGCACGGTCTCGGCCCGGCGGCTCACGAACGAGAAGGCGAGCGTGCGCGCGTCGGCCTCCCACACGATGGCGTCGAGGCCCTGGATCAGGTCGCGGTACCGCTGCTCCGATTCCTGGCGGGCCGCTTGCAGCCGCTCCTCCTCGGTGAGGTCTTCCATGATCATGAGGAGGCGCGAGGGCTCGTCGTCGGCGAGCTGGATGGCGGTCATGCTGACGCGCACCGGCTTGGTGTCCCGCCGCGCGTACACGTAGAGCTCGTAGAGGCCGTCCTGCTGGGCGACGCCCGAGTCGAGGACCTGCCGGGCGCTGCGCACGAGCCGCTCCGCCCGGACCAGCTGTTGCAGATCGCGCCCGAGCACGTCGTCGTCGCGGAGGCGGAACGACTCGAGGAAGGCGCGGTTGGCCGAGAGCACCCGGAGATCCTCGGAGAGGAGCAGGAGGCCGGCGGGGACGCTGGCCACGATCTTGTCGGCGTACCCCTGGAGGTTGGACATCGCGCGCGCCTGCCGCATCTGCTCCTGGAGCAGCCGCGCGCGCTGCTGCTCGCGGTGGAGCGCGATCAGGAAGCCGGCGAGGGCGAGCAGGAGGAAGGCGGCGGCCGCGCCCGCGAGCTGGCCCGAGCGGTTGAACTCGGCGAGCACCTCGTCGCGGTCGACCTTGAGCGCGAGTGTCCAGCCGGAGGGCGTGACGCGGTGGACCGCGGTCAGCACCCGCACGCCGCGATGATCCGTCGTCTCCGCCACCGACTCCCGGCCCTCGCTCGCCGCCTTGGCGAGCGCGCGCAGCTCCATCAGCGACGTGCTCTGCGCCGCGGGGTCGGTCGCGGGCTGGCGCGGCGGCGAGAGATAGATGGGGGTGGGGGCGTCGAGGTCGACGAGCAGCGTATCGCCCGTGCGGGTCGGCTCCGCGTCGTCCGCGAGGAGCGGGTAGAGCCCGACCTCCGGCCGCGCGGCGAGCGCGACCAGGCCGAGCAGCGGCCGCTGATCGCCCTCGGGCCCGGCGGGCGTGCCGTCGGCGAAGACCGGGACCGTGATCACGAGCAATCGGCCCCCGCCCGCCTCGATCAGATCGAAGCGCGGCGGACGGGTGGTGCCCACGCGCGCCGCGGGCTCGGCGGCCGGCTCGGCGAGCGCCGCGGCCGGCCCCGCCGAGGAGGAGCGGGCCACCGGGCGGCCGGCGGCGTCCAGTACCACGATGCCCACGTAGCCGTAGGCGGCGGCCACCCGGCTCAGATGGCGCGCCAGGGCTTCCTCGTCGCGGCCCTGACCCGCCAGCATTGCCCGCACCGCCGGGAATGCGGCCAGCACCTCCGCGTCGGCGCGCCGCGCCGCGAGCCAACCGGAGATCAGGCGGGCCCGGTCGCTCGCGATGGTGGCGATCCGGCTCTTCCAGTGCGTGAGGGTCGTCTCCCGCTCGGTGGTGATCTGGTGCGAGGTGAACAGCACGACCAGGATGGTGCCGACGACGAAGACCCCCACGTGGATCCACGGGATTCGCTCGCCCCCGGGTGCGCCGCCGCGCCCGGACAGACGCCCGGCGCGGCCCCGCCCGGCGCCGGGCCGCGCATGGGGACTCGACTCGCGGCTTCCGTTAATCTCGCGGGCTCCGCGGTGGTGGCGTCATAAGCGGCCGGCCCCGGCAACGGAGCCGTGCATATCCAGGATAGGCCAGGAGCCAGAACGCGACAACCTTTCCGCCCCCCGCGGAAGGCCCCGGATCACACGTGGTTGCGCAGCATCAACTCTTTCGGGTGCGGGCGGAGATAGATCTGGTCCCGCACGTAGGCCACCTCGAAGCGGGCGACGTGGTGGTTGATCAGCGTGATCGGTACGATCAGGGGCACGAGGCCGGCCGCGTAGTCGGCGATCACCGCGAGCAGCTCGCGCTTCTCGGCGGCGGGCAGCCGGTCCTTGAAGAAGCCCAGGATGTGCTGCAGCACGTTGACGTGCTTCTTGGGGGTGGCCGGCACCTGCAACGCGCGCATGAAGGCGTCGCGGTAGCGATCGAGCCACGCGGGCATCGACTCGCCCTTGAGCTGGGCGACGAGCCGGCCGAGCCGCGCGTACGCGGTCGGGCTGTGGGCGAGCAGCAGGTACTTGTGGGCGGTATGGAACGAGACGATGTCCCCCGGACGGGGGCGCATCTCCCCGAGGGCGGCGAGGCGCCGGTAGGCGAACACGCGGGTGATGAAGTTGTCGCGCAGGCGCGAGTCGTTCAGGCGGCCCTCCTCCTCGACGGGCAGGAGCGGCAGCGCGTCGAGCAGCGCGCGCGCGAAGAGCCCGACGCCGGCCCGCCGGGGCGGCCCGCTCTCCCCCTCTTTTTCCCCATAGAGCTTCACGCGCTCCATGCCGCACGAGGGCGACGCGCGCTTGAGCACGTAGCCGCTCAGCCCGCGCCGCACCAGCTCCTGCACGCGGCGCCGCGCGAACTCGTTCATCCGGTCGGTGTGGTCCGTCCCGCTCGTCACCCCCAGCAGTCGCGGCGCCGCCGCGTCGCCCACGAGCCGGATCGGCTCGCGCGGCACCCCCATCCCCACCTCCATCTCGGGGCAGACCGGTACCCACGTGAAGTGGCGGGCGAGCACCCCGGTGATGTAGGCGTCCTTCTGATGGCCGCCATCGTAGCGGACCTCCTGGCCGAGGAGGCAGGAGGAGATGCCGACCCGGATCGGCAGATCGGCCGAGCGCCAGGCCGGCACCGCGGTCGCCATCAGCGCACCCGGTAGCGGACTTCGAAGCTCACGCAGCCCGCCGCGGAACGGAACGGGCCGTGCGGCATGCCGGGCGGTCGCACCGCCACCGAGCCGGCCGGGTAGGGGCGCCCGCCGCACTCGAGGACGCCGGAGATGATGTAGATCTCCTCCCAGAAGTCGTGGGTCACCACGCGATCGTTCCCGGAGCCGGGATCGAAGCGTAGCAGCCGCGTGGTCACGCCCTCGTCCTCGCCGCCGCTGATCACCTGCTCCCACACGCCGCCCGGGAATCCGGGGGCGGGGCGCCAGGGCAAGGGCGCCGGGTCGAAGAACTCGCGCTCGGTCTTCATCGCTGTTGTATTGTAGCCGACGTGCCGACCATCGACGCCGCGCGCCTCGAAGCGAAGGCCACTCGCATGTTCGCCGCGATGGGCGCGCCAGAGGGTGACGCGGCGTGGATCGCCACGCTGCTCGTGCGGGCCAACCTGCGCGGACACGACTCCCACGGCGTCATCCGCGTGCCGCAGTACTGGGAGTCGGTGAAGAAAGGGCAGGTCGATCCGAAGACCCCGATCACGGTGACCACGGAGACGCCCGTGCTGGCCCGGCTCGACGGCGGCGGCGGCTTCGGCCAGGTGGTGGGCCGGCGCGCGATGGAGATGGCGATCGCCAAGGCCAGGGCGGGCGGGCTCAGCGCCGCCTCGACCTCGCGCACCAGCCACGTGGGACGCCTCGCCGACTACGCGGAGATGGCGGCGAGCGCGGGCCTCGTCGGCATGCTGTGGGCCAACTGCGTGCACGGCCTCAACGTCGCGCCGTGGGGCGGCGCCGCGCGACGCCTCGGCACCAACCCGCACGCGGTCGGCGTTCCCGGCGCGTCCGGTCCCGCGATGGTGCTGGACTTCGCCACCAGCGTGGTGGCCGAGGGCAAGATGCGGGTCAAGCGCAACCGCAAGCAGCAGGCGCCGCCGGGCTGGTTCGTGGACGCGCAGGGTCGGCCCGCCACCGATCCCGAGATCTTCTACGGCGATCCGCCGGGCGCGCTGCTGACCGCGGGGGACCACAAGGGCTACGGGCTCTCGCTCGCGGTGGAGATCCTGGGCGGCATCCTCTCGGGCACCGGCCCCGCGGGCCCGCCGCCCGGCGTGTTCGCCAACGGCACGCTCATGATCTGCCTCGACGTGGAGCGGTTCCTGCCGCTGGCCGAGTTCCACCGCCAGGTGGGCTCCCTGTTCGGCTGGGTGAAGGCGACCCCGCTCGCGCAGGGCGCGACCGAGATCCTGATCCCGGGCGAGCCGGAGGCGCGGCTCGAGGCGGAGCGCCGCGCGCAGGGCATTCCGATCGAGGACCAGACCTGGAGCCAGATCGAGGCGGCCGCCGCCGAGCTCGGCGTCGCCTAGGGCCCGCCGGCCTAGGGGAAGAGCCGCTCGGCGTTCCTGAAGGCGATCTTCTCGGCCACGTCGCGCGGCAGCTGGCCGAGGTAGCCGCGGACCTCCGTCACCGAGCCCGGCAGCTCCTCCCATCGCGACGTCATCCACGTGTCCGTCCCGGCCAGGAAGCGGTCCGGATGCCGGAGGAAGACGGCCCGCCAGCCGGGATCGAGCGTACCGCCGGGGGCCACGTCGCCGTTGCGGATCGCGAGGTCCACCCAGAGCGTCGGGTAGCGGTCGAGCAGGGCGCCCACCGCCTGCGGGCCCGCGGACATCCCGGCGTGGGCCCAGATCACCTTCAGGCGCGGCTCGATCGTAAACAGCTCGACGATCGCGAGCTCGTCGGAGTGGGCGTGGAGGTAGATGTTCTCCTGCACCGCCAGCTCGGTGATGCGCTTGACCACGAAGGTGCCGGTCTGCCCGCCGAAGAGGTGGAACTCGCCGATGCCCTTGTGCACGCCCCGGTTCTTTTGTAGCCGCTCCTGGACGTAGGCCAGCACCGCGGGGTCCTGCCACCAGTGGCCCATGTCGGCGCGCGTGCGGTACGGCCGCAGGATGGGGACGATGCGCTTGGGATCCTTGGCGTAGAGAGTGAGAGTGCCGTCGTCGGGCGTGCTGGAGACGAGCGCGCGCTTGACCCCCGCCTTCTCGAGGATGCCCAGGATGCGCTCGGGCGGGTACTCGACCCAGTCGGGCGAGCTGTAGTGGATGTGGGTGTCGAAGATCGCCAGATCGGGGCTCTGCGCGGGCAGCGGCCCGGTGCCGAGGGCGACGAGCGTCAGCGCGAAGAGGGGCAGGCGGCGCGCCGCGATCCAGAACCGCACGGGAGAGAGCCTAGCATGGTCACGCCGCCTTGCACACGCCGGTCGCGTTCGCTACGCTGAGCGACGTGAAGCGCTCGATCGTCGTCATGCTCGCGCCGGGGCTGCTGGTGGCGGTCGCGGTCACCGCGGTCGCCGCCCAAGGTCTGCCCGGCGGGCGCCCGCCCGACGTCATCGACCGCGCGCGCGGCCTCGCCACCCAGCCGTTCACCCCGGCACCGGCGGCGCCAGATCGGCCCCGCGAGCGCTACGTGCCGCCCCAGCGGGTCTACTCGCCGACGCTGGGGCGCGAGGTCGTGGTCCCACCCCACTACGCGCGCGACCTCAACGGTCAGCCCGTCCAGGGCCCGCCCCTGATCGTCACGACCCCGGACGGCCAGAATCCGACGATCCTGCCGCCCGGTTCGCTCCCGCCCGTCGACCAGCGCGGAGCGCCGTGATGCTCGAGGCGGTCGGCATGGCCGAGATCAACAAGATCTTCGCGGTCACCGACGCCTTGGGTGTCCACCGCGAGTCGCTCGTGATCCCGCTCGGCCCCGGCCAGGGCCGTGTGCGCAAGCTTCCGAGTGGCAAGCTCGAGATCATCGTCGACCGGGAAACCCCGATCGACGAGTGGCTCCAGGGATTGCCTGCGCTGATCCGAGCCGCCATGGCGTGAGCCCCCGCCGACGCGGGGAGCTCGGGTTCCTGCCCCTCGTCGCCATCCTCTTCTTCAACGTCAGCGGTGGCCCCTATGGCATCGAGGACGCCGTCGGCTCGCTCGGCCCCGGTCTCGCGCTGCTGCTCCTCCTGATCACCCCGCTCGTGTGGAGCCTGCCGGTCTCGCTGGCGATGGCCGAGCTCGCCACCGCGCTGCCGGAGGAAGGCGGCTACGTGGTCTGGGTGCAGCGAGCCTTCGGGCGCTTCTGGGGCTTCCAGGCCGGCTGGTGGAGCTGGATCAACTCGTTCGTGGACGTCGCGGTCTATCCAGCGCTCTTTGCCGACTACCTCGGGTTCTGGCACCCCGGCATGTCCCCGCTCGAGCGCTGGGCGCTGGCGCTCGCCTTCATCTGGATCCTCACCGCGGTCAATCTGGCCGGCGTCCGCATCACCGGCTGGTCCGCGGTGGCGATGGCCGTCGTCTCGCTCCTGCCGGTGGTGGCGCTGACGATCGCGTCGGCCGCGCGGCTCGACGAGATCCCGTGGCGTCCCTTCGCGGCGGACGAGGGCGGCCTCCTCGCCGGCCTCGGGCTCGGCCTCGCAGTCATGATGTGGAATTACTCGGGCTGGGACACGCCCACCACCATGCTCGGGGAGACCCGAGTGCCGGGCCACAGCTTCCGCCGGGCCGTGTGGGTGACGCTGCCCCTGATCACGCTGGCGTACGTGCTGCCGGTCGCGGCCGGGCTCTCGGCCGGCGGCGACTGGGAATCGTGGGACACCGGACACTGGCCGGTGCTGGCCCTGGAGGTGGGCGGCCCGTGGCTCGCGCATCTGGTCACGCTCGGTGCCGTCGTCGCCACCGGAGGGCTCTTCCTCTCGCTGCTGCTCACCAACTCGCGCCTGCCCTACGTGCTGGCCCTCGACGGGCAGCTGCCGGCCGCACTCGCGCGGTTGCACCCGCACTACGGCACGCCGTGGGGCGCGGTCTTGCTCTCGAGCGTTTGTTACAGCCTGTGCGCCTTCTGGAGCTTCAAGGAGCTGATCGTGCTGAACATCTGGCTGTACTCGATCGCGCTGCTGCTGGAGCTCGCCGCGTTCGTGGCGCTGCGCCTGCGCGAGGCCGGCCTGCCGCGGCCCTGGCGCGTCGGCGGCGGCGCGGCCGGCATGTGGCTGGTCGCCGGCCTGCCTGCGCTCTGCTGCCTGCTCGCGATGGCCACCGCAGGGTGGACGAACACGATCGTCGGCGTCCTCGCGGCCCTGACCGGCCCGCTCGCGTACTGGCTCCGGCGGTCGCCCTCCCACGGTGTGTTGCCCTAGGTCTCAGAGCACGGAGCGCCACGCGGCCGGGGTGGCCGCGGTGGCGGCAGGCGGCGTGGGCTTCACGCGCAGGCCGCGCCGGCGCAGCTCGCGCCACACGCCGGCTCGGAAGCGCGCGTTGGCCAGGAGGCCGCCGGCCCAGCTCACCGCGACCGGTCGGCGCCGGCCGAGGGGTCGCGCGGCACGCACGGCGAGATCGGCGAGCGCGCGCTGGGCCTCGCGCACGACGAGCCGGGCGCCGCGGTGGCCCTCGCCGGCCCGGCGCACCACCGACGGGGCGAGTGCCGCGACACGCGCGACCGCGTCGGGCGCGGTCGCGACCCGGCGCGCGCGGACGGGCGTGACCGCGTCGGTGCGCAGCCAGGCGCGGCCGATCGCGAAGGCGGAGCCGTCGTCGCCGAGCAGGGGACCGAGACCGCCCGCGCGGGTGAAGTGGCCGCGGCGATCGCGGCCGAGCGCGATCGAGCCGGTGCCCGCGAGCAGCAGCACGCCCGCGTCGGCGCCGAGCGCGGCGAGGTAGGCGCCCTCGACATCTGAGATCACGACCACGCGGGAGGCGAAGCGGCGCAGCCGGCGCGCGAGGGCCCGGCGCTCGCCGGGCGTCCAGACGCCGCGCGAGGCCACCCCGAGCGCGGCGACGTCGCGCCGGGCCAGTCGCCAGCGTCGCCACAGCCGATCCAGCAGCGCGGGCAGCCCCGCCGGGCCCGGCGTCCGCCCCCGGAAGGCCCGGCGGCCGGCGCCCGACGCCGTCACACGCACCCATGTGCCGCCCAGATCCACGACGACGACGCGGGCGCCGCCCTGGTGGCCTCTCGCAAGAGCGTGATTCATGGCGCTATTCTCGCGCGCCCGGCGGGCGAAGGGAAAGCGTTGTATCGTGGGAATACACGCCACCGCAGCCCGTCGAATCTGACAGCGTGGTTCCGAGACCCCGATCCCAGGAGGAGTTATGCGACGGACCCTGACGAGCATGACGGCGGCGCTGCTCTTGTCCCTGACCGCGGCGACGGCCGCCCAGGCTCTCACCCCGACCGAGACCGTGAAGTCCCGGGTGGACCAGGCCCTCCAGAGCCTCAGCCAGACCCCCGGCAGCACGCCCGAGGGCGCCGAGCGCCGCCGGACCGAGATCCGCCGCGTTGCCGACTCGCTCTTCGATTTCACCGAGATGTCGCGCCGGGCGCTCGGCCGGCACTGGGCGGACCGGACCGCCGCCGAGCGCGGCGAGTTCGTGGCGCTCTTCACCGACCTGATGGCGCGCTCGTACATCGGCAAGATCGACCGCTACGCGGGAGAGGCCATCGCCTACACCGGTGAGCGGGTGGACGGCGACGAGGCCAGCGTGCAGTCCCAGGTCGTCACCGCCAAGGGCTCCCAGATCCCGGTGGAGTACCGACTGCACCGCGTGAACGAGAGCTGGACCGCCTACGACGTCTTCATCGAGAACGTGAGCCTGGTCGGAACCTATCGCAGCCAGTTCGATCGGATCATCAAGACCGAGTCGTTCGCGAATCTCCTGAAGAAGCTGCGGGACAAGGGGCAGGTCGCGGACGCGAAGTAGTTCACTTCTTGAGCAGGAACTGGGCCTCGTCGAATGACTCGGCGGCGAGCGCGGTGAGGCCGGTGCGGGTGTAGAGGTCGCCGAGGAGCAGGTGCAGGGTGGGCTCGTCGCGGTCCTGGGCGAGCGCGACGATGACCACCTGCCTCGCGTCGTGCAGGAGGTCCTCCCGCGCGAGCAGCCCGGCGCGCAGCACCGCCCGGGATGTCGCGCTCACCCCCGGCCCCATCTCCTGGTCCAGTGATGCGAGGTCGGCCGCGACGGCCCGCGCCCGCGCGGCGTCCACCACCTCGAACCACGCCTCCTGCGACGGCTGTCCCGGGCCGGTGACCTGCAGGCTGTAGCGCACGCCCGGCGATAGCGCGGGGGCGTCGGCCGGGTACTCCCACCGCGCGCCGGTGACCTCCCGCCGCTCGACCACGGGCCCCGCGGGCCCAACCACGCGCACCGTGTAGCGGGTGAGCCGACTCCCCAGCCACTCGAACGTCAGGCTCTCCGGCAGCACGCGGCCGTTGCGCGGGCTCAGGATCACGGGCGGGCGTGCGGTGCTCCGCGTCGCGAGCGCGGCCTGCGAGGATTCCTTGGTGGTGCCGGCCAGGTAGCCGAGGCTCGCCTCCATGAGCGTCTTGGCCTTCTGGGCCTGGCCGGCCGCGGCCGCGCCCGGCACCGTGAACGACCCCCCGACACCCTCGACGCGCGTCGTCCCGCGCCCACCGGAGAGCAGCACGACTGCGATCGCGTTCTCGGTGGTCCGCACCGAGTCGCCCGCCCGCAGCGCGAGCAGCGGCCGGGCCGGGCGCCAGTCATTGCCGCCGGCCGGTTTCACCTCCACGCGCCCGCGCCCCGGCTTGATCTCGGTGATGACCGCGGCGGTCTCCGCGGTCTGCGCGAGCGCTCCACCGCGGTCGAGAGCGTGAGCGAGCACGAGCATCACGAGAAGTGAGAGGAGCCGGGATGCTCTCATCGGATCAGGCCTCCTTGAGACTCAGCAGCTCGAAGATCTGGACCGGCTCCTGGCGCCCCTTGACCGCGACGCTGCCCCGATCGCGCACCACCACGCGGTCCTTCAGGACGGCCAGGGCGGCGCCGCTGATCAGGATGCCGGTGCCGAGATCGCGATTCAACCCCTCCATGCGCGAGGCGAGGTTGACCGTGTCGCCGAGCACCGCGTACTTCTTCTTGCGCGGCGCGCCCAGGGTGCCCGCGAAGGCCTCGCCGGTGTGGACCGCGATGCCCATGGCGAGGGGGCCGCGGCCCTCCGTCTCCCAGCGCCGGTTCAGCGCCCCGAGCGCGGCGTGCATCTCCACCGCGGTGCGGGCCGCGTGCCAGCAGTGCTCGGGGTCGGGCAGCGGCGCGCCGTAGACGGCCATGATCGCGTCGCCGATGAAGTCCTGCACGATCCCGCGCCGGGCCAGGATCACGTCGACCATCGCGGTGAAGTACTCATTCATCATCTCGGAGACGACCTGAGGCGGCAGCCGCTCCGACATCGTGGTGAAGCCGCGCAGGTCCGACATCAGCACCGTCACCCGGCGCACCTCGCCGCCCAGCGGCGCGCCGGTGCGCAGCACCTGATCCATGACCTCGGGGCTCACGTACTGGCCGAAGGCCGAGCGCAGGCGCCGACGCCGCAGCCAGTGCGCGCCCTGCAGGTAGGCCAGCATGCCGATCAGCGGGGCCAGGAAGTCCAGCCAGTAACCGCCGCGCGTGTAGGCCTCGTAAGACGCGGCCACCAGCGCGACCACGAGACTCAGGCCCACCAGGGCGAGCCAGGTCGGGCGCAGCCAGAGCGAGAGCACCGAGATCGACACGCAGACCACGGTGAGCAGCGCCACGTTGAGGTACCACGGCGGCGGCCGCAGCAACCGGCGCGAGAGCAGCGTGTTGAGCATGTGGGCATGGATCTCCACGCCCGGCATGAGCCCGGTCGGGGTCGGGAAGAAGTCGCGACTCTCCGCGAACGCCGCGCCCACCAGCACGATGCGATCGCGGAAGGGGTTGTCGGGATCGGGCTCGGTGCCGCTCCGGGCCAGGGCCACCAGCGGCTCGCTCGGGAAGGTGGTGAAGGCGCCGGGCGGGCCGCTGTAGTCGATGCGCCAGGGCCGGCCCGCGAGCTGGGCCACCGTCGTCTCCGCGGCCCGCGTGATTCCGCCGCCCTCGTCGCGCACCGGCAGCGCGATGGCCCCGTCCGCGTCGGCGACCCGCTCGGCGAGCGCGCCCGGCGGCAGGCCCGCGAACGCGGCCAGCGCGGTGAGCGATAGGGCGGCGGCCCGGCCACCGTCGGCGGCGGGCAGGAGCGGGGTGAAGCGGCGCACCACTCCATCGGCGCCGATCGGGGCGTTGGCGAAGCCCATGAGGCCGCGCAGCTCGGGCGAGAACGGGGGCAGCAGCGTGAAGGCGTTGCCCTCCCGGTCGGCGGGCATCGCGAAGGTGGCGAAGAGCAGCGAGCCGGGGCGCCGGTCGTTCCAGCGCCGCGCGATGGCGAGGAGAGCCTCGTCCTCCGCGGGCACGGTCGGTGCGGTCAGCACCACGTCGAAGGCCACGACCTTGGCGCCACTCTTGAGCAGGAAGTCGGCCAGGTCGGCCATGTAGCGGCGCGGGAGGGGCTGGCGCTGCCCGAGCGCCTGGAAGGCGTCGTCGTCGATGAAGACGAGCACGATCTCGGGCGCGGGCACCCGGTCGCGCAGGAACAGGAACGCGTCGACCGCGCGCGTCTCCCAGCCCGCGAACACACCGGTGCGCGAGAGCCCGGTCACCGCGATCGAGATCAGCAGGCCGACCAGCATCGCGCGGACCACCCGCGCGCGGGGACCGGATCCCCGGAGCGCGTCGGTCAGCGACCCACTCCGGTCAGGCCGAAGGTCTGGCGGCGGATCATCACATGGGCTCGCCTGTGGATGATAGACCAGCGCCGCGACCGGCAGCAAGGCGCGGCGCCGGAGATTGAGGTCTCCCGATGCTCCGTCCGCCATAATGAGACGTGCTCTCGACCGAAGCGGAGCTCCTGATCGACGGCGCCATCGTGGTCGCGTACTTCGCCGGGATCACCGCGGTCGGCCTCTACCTGGGCCGGCGGGACAAGAGCCTGAGCGATTTCGCCCTCGGGGGCCGGCGGGTGCCCTGGTGGGCGGTGATGGCCTCGATCATCGCGGCGGAGACGAGCGCGGCGACCTTCCTCGGCGTGCCCGGCGAGGGCTACACCACCAAGAGCTTCGCCTACGTCCAGATCATGATGGGCCTGATCCTCGGGCGCATCGTCGTCGGCCACGTGTTCCTCATGCCCTACTACACGTTCAAGGTCTATACGGTCTACGACTACCTCGGGATTCGCTTCGGGCCGTGGACGAAGGCCTACGTCTCGGCTCTCTTCCTGTTCATGCGCACGCTCGCGTCGGGCACGCGCCTGTTCATCCCCTCGCTGGTGATGGTGCTGGCGTACCGGTTGTTCGTATCGGGCGCGCAGCCGCAGTTCGGCCAGGAGGGCGTCACCACCGGTCCCTACCTCGTCGCGATCACCGTGCTCACCGTCGTCACCTGCCTCTATACCGCGATGGGCGGCATCAAGGCGGTCATCTGGACGGACGTGATCCAGGCGTGCCTCATGTTCGGCGGCGCCCTCGTGGCCATCGGCACCCTGCTCGCTCACGTGGGCGGGCTCTCCGAGGTCGTCCGCGCGGTGCCGCAGCTGACCACGCACGAAGGCTATTTCCTCACCGGCTTCGAGGCGAGCCGGATCGCCTGGTGGCGGGAGACCCACGGCCTCGACGTCATGGGGGTCTGGGACTATGTCCGGCTGGTGCTGGCCAGCGAGTACACGCTCTTCTCCGCGCTGATCGGCTCGACGCTCGGCAACATGGCCGCGTTCGGCACCGATCAGGACATGGTCCAGCGGATGCTGACCGCGGAGACCCACCACAAGGCCCGCCGCAGCCTGATCACCGCCGCGTTCATGGACGTGCCGATCGCCTCCGCCTTCGTCTTCATCGGCATCCTGCTCTTCGTGTACTACCAGCAAGACTCGACCTTCCGCCCGAAGGCCAACGCCGACGTCTTCGCCTCCTACATCCTCAACGTCATGCCGGTGGGCGTGCGGGGCTTCGTGGTGGCGGGCGTGTTCGCCACCGCGATGGGCTCCTTCTCGGCCGCGCTCAACGCGCTCGCGACCAGCGCCACCAACGACTGGTACCTCCGGTGGATACCGGGCCGGAGCGAGACACACTACGTGCGGGTGGCCCGCTCGTTCACCGTCGTCTTCGCGGCGCTGATGGTCGCCATCGCGGCGGGGTTCGCGTACGCGAAGGTGACGACTCCGGACGTGCGCATCATCCCGGTCGTGCTCGGCATCGCCGGCTTCATCCTGGGGCCCATGCTCGGCGTCTTCCTGATCGGCATGTTCACGCGCGGGCGCGGCTCCGACCGGGGCAACATGCTCGCGATCACCGCCGGGCTCCTCTCGACGGTGGTGGTCGGCAAGCTCCACATCACGATCCTCAACGAGATGGGCCCGCTGCTCGGCTTCGAGGGCGCGTTCCAGCAGCCCGCCTGGATCCCGGAGGTCGCATTCACCTGGTGGGCCATGGTCGGCGCGCTCGTGGTCGTGGCCGTCGGCGCGCTCTTCCGCACCCCCGACGCGGTGCGGAGGGCGCTCGCGCGCCATGCGCGGGAGGCCGAGGCCGCCGAGGAGGTGCCGCTGGACCTGCGGGGTGGGCGTGGCCACCGCGCTTGACCGCCGGCCGGGTTTCCTGAACGGCCGTTCAGTGCTATCCTTCGGGGCAACCTAGAACGCCCGAGCCCTCGAGGAGGAGAGCAATGTCGAGCCAGTTCCTCTACCGGTTACCCGTCGAGCAGACCCAGTGGAAGGTCGAGGGCCAGACCACGACGGCGTTCACCTGGGAGTACGAGGACGGCACCGAGGACCTGCTGCGGCTCTACGCCAAGGGCAAGAAGCAACAGTGGGACGCCGCGGAGCGCCTCGACTGGTCCCAGGAGGTGGATCCCGACAACCCCATGGGCATGTCGGACCGGACCATCGCCATCTACGGCACCGATCTCTGGAACAGCCTCGACGAGAAGGAGCGGGTGCACATCCGCCGCAACCTGCAGGCCCACTCGCTGTCGCAGTTCATGCACGGGGAGCAGGGCGCGCTGATCGCCACCGCCAAGATCGTGCAGACGGTGCCGTCCTACGAGTCCAAGTTCTACGCGGCCACCCAGGTGATGGACGAGGCGCGCCACGTCGAGGCCTACGCGCGCCTGCTGCACGAGAAGTTCAAGCTCGCGTACCCGATCACCCCCACGCTGGCCAAGCTGCTGGAAGCCACCATCACCGACCGGCGCTGGGACATGACCTACCTGGGCATGCAGATCCTGATCGAGGGGCTCGCCCTGGCCGCCTTCCAGCGGATCCGCGACAACTCGACGAACCCGCTGTGCGCGGCGGTGAACGCCTACGTCATGCAGGACGAGGCGCGCCACGTGGCCTTCGGCCGCCTCGCTCTGCGCGAGTACTACCCGCACCTGACCGACGCCGAGCGTGACGAGCGCGAGGAGTTCGTGGTCGAGGCCTGCTACCACATGCGCGATCGCTTCAACCAGAAGGAGGTCTGGGAGAACCTGGGCCTCCCGGTCCAGGAGTGCGTCGCGGCGGTGGATCAGTCGGACACCATGCAGCAGTTCAGGCGGCGTCTCTTTACTCGGATAGTCCCCACCGTGAAGGACATCGGGCTGTGGGGCGATCGGGTGCGGCGCGCCTACGACCACATGGGCGTGATGGAGTTCGCCGAGGTCGATGCCGCCTCGATCCTGGACAACGACAACCGGGTCGCCGAGGAGTTCGACGCCAAGCAGTTCGTCCAGCAGCAGCTCGGGCAGGCGTCCTAGGCTCTAGGCCAGGTCGAACAGGAGGAAGTGCGCGGGCTCGAGCGCCGCCATCTCGAGCGCGCTCTCCCGGCTCACCGCGGCGCCGTCGCCGGCCCCGAGCGTGGTGCCGTTCAGCTCGATCCGTCCCCGCACCACCTGCAGCCACGCGTGGCGCCCGTCCGCGAGCGCGTGCTTCACGCGCTCCCCCGGCTCGAGGCGCGAGGCGTAGAGATCCACGTCCTGGTGGATGGTCACGCTGCTCTCGCGGCCGTCGCGGGAGGCGACCAGGCGCAGCGCGCCGCGCTCTTCTTTCTCCGGGATCGCCTTCTGCTCGTAGCCCGGGGCGATGCCGCGCCGGTCGGGCAGGAGCCAGATCTGGAGGAAGTGCACCGGCGCGTCGCGCCGGCCGTTGAACTCGCTGTGGGTCACCCCGGTGCCCGCGCTCATGCGCTGCACGTCGCCGGGCACGATCACCGAGCGGTTCCCCATGCTGTCGGCGTGCTCCAGCGCGCCCTCCAGCACGTAGGTGACGATCTCCATGTCGCGATGCGAGTGCGCCCCGAAGCCCTGGCCGGCGGCCACACGGTCCTCGTTGATGACCCGGAGCGAGCGGAAGCCCATGTGGGCCGGATCGTGGTAGTCCGCGAACGAGAACGTGTGCGAGGTGTCGAGCCAGCCGTGGTCGAAGTGGCCGCGCTCGGCGGCGGGACGCTTGACGATCATCGCGCGCTCCTGTTCGAGTGAGGGTTGCCTTACCACGTCATGATACCTGACGCGGCAAGCGGGTCCCGGCGCGGGTATCATCAGGGCCATGCTGAACGGGGGGGCCATGGCGAACGACGTCGCGGCGACCGGGGAAGCGGAAGCTCGCCTGCGCGCGATCGTCATCTCGCTGGCGGTGTCGGTGGGCCTGCTGGCCGCCAAGTATCAGGCCTATCGCATCACCGGCTCCACCGCGATCCTGTCCGACGCGCTCGAGTCCATCGTGAACGTGGTGGCCGCGGTGTTCGCGCTGGGCGGGGTCATCTTCTCGGGCCGGCCCGCCGACCGGAACCACCCCTACGGGCACGGCAAGATCGAGTTCTTCAGCGCCGCTTTCGAGGGCGGTCTCATCGCGTTTGCGGCGGTGCTGATCGTCTACGAGGTGGTCCTGAGTCTGCTCCGGGGACCGGAGGTGCGCTCCCTGGATGTCGGCGTCTCCATCGTGCTGGGCGCCGGCCTCGTGAACCTCCTGCTCGGTTGGTACCTGATCCGCACGGGGCGGAAGTACGAGTCGATCACGCTGGTCGCCGACGGCCGCCACGTCCTCGCCGACTTCTACACGAGCGCCGGGATCGTGGTCGGCCTGCTCCTGGTCCGGCTGACCGGGATCGCATGGCTGGACCCGGCGGTGGCCGCGGTGGTGGCTGGCAATCTCCTGTGGACCGGGTTCCGCCTCGTCCGCATCGCGGCGGCCGGGCTGCTGGACGAGGAGGACACCCCGCTCCTGGACCGGCTGCTGGAGGTGCTGCAGCCGCACCTGGGGCAGGGCGTAATCCGCGTCCACCACCTGCGCGCGATCCGCGGCGGCCGGTTCCACCACGTGGACGCCCACCTGGTCGTGCCCGAGTTCTGGACGGTGGACCGTTCGCACGAGCTCGCCGAGGACCTGGGCGAGCGCGTCGTGAAGGAGCTGGGGGTGGAAGGGGAGATGACGCTGCACACCGATCCCTGTCACCGCATCTACTGCCGGATGTGCGATCTCGACGAGTGCCCGGTGCGCCGGGAGCCTTTCACGGGCCGTCCGCCACTCACCCTGGAGGAGGCGGTGCAGCCCGACATGCCCCGCGCGAGGGCGTGAGCGACGACCTGCTCGAGCGCGTGCGCGCCCGGGCCCGTGACAACTCCTTCTGGCGGTACCTGGGCGTGGAGGTGGCGGAGGCGAGCGAAGGGCGGGTGCGGCTGCGCGTCCCCGCGCGCGACGATCTGCGCAACGCGCCGGGCGCGCCCGTGCACGGCGGCGTGTTCTCGGCGTTGGTGGACATGGCGGTGGGCGGCGCGCTCTCCACCATGCACGAGGACGCCGCGGGCGGGGTAGGGCAGACCACGCTCGACCTCAACGTGAGCTTCATCGGCGCGGGCACCGGCGACGTGTTCGCCGAGGGCCGCATCCTCCGGCGCGGCCGCTCGATCGCCTTCGGCGAGGCCACCATCACCGACGTGGCGGGCAAGCTGCTCGCGGTGGGCCGCGCCACCTACATGATCATCGGCGCGAAGTAGCCTGGCGGTCGCCCGGGCACCCCCCGCCCGGGTGGTCCTCTGACCACGATGGGCTTACTCGTCATTCGCGGGTAGCAGTTCCCAATCTGGGAGAGAGAGGTTCCTGGCTTGCGTTGGCAGGAACGGGTCACCCGGACCACCCGGGCGGGGGGTGCCCGGGCGACCGCCAGGTGGGCTCCACCGGTGAGGCTAAGTCAGGAGCCGCGCCAGCACCGCGTCGAGCTGGCAGCGACGCCAGCCGTAGGCGGTGAGCGCGGCGACGCCCGGCGCGAGGTACTCGGCGTCCCACGGATCGCGCATCAGCACCACCGCGAGCCGTTTCGCGCCGGTCTGGCAGGCCTCGAGCAGCGCGCGGTTCGACTTGTAGAGGTGCGCGTCGTAGAGGAACAGCACGGTGGCGTCGGCGGCGGCCGCCGCGCCCCGGGCCTGCTCGATCTCCTCATCGGTCGGCTCCACCCCGACCACTGCCACCTGCGGCTGCACGCCGTGGGGCGCCATGGACTCGCGCACGTAGCGTGGCTCGTTCCTCATCGCGGGCTCGATCGTGATGCGGTCGGCGAGCGCGGAGAGGCGCGGGAAGATCGCGAGCACGCGGCGGTTGAGCGCGGGTTTCCACGTCGCGTCGGGCGCCGCCACCACCGTGACCGCGCGGGTCGCCATCGCGCGGGCCAGCGGCTCGCCGTCGCGCTCGGCGTGCGGGTCGCCGCCCGTGAAGCGCTCCGGCCGCTTGGCGTCGAGCGCGTCGAGGCGGGCCATGCTGCGCTCGAGCGCGCGCAGCGGCAGGGCCTTGCTGCGATAGGCCGCCACCACCGCCTCGTAGGCCGCGCGCTGCGCGGGCGCGGTGTGGCAGACGAGCAGCAGGTCGTGTCCCGCCGCCGCCGTGCGCACCGCCGCCTCGCCCATCGGGCACAGCGCGCTGATCGCGCCCATCTCGAGATCGTCCGAGACGATGACGCCGCGATAGCCGATCTGGCCGCGCAGGTAGTCCTCCACGATCAGCTTCGAGAACGTGGCGGGCATGCGCTCGGCCGGATCCAGGTTCGGGTACAGCGGGTGCGAGGTCATGATGCAGTCCGTTCCCGCCTCCATCGCGGTCAGGAACGGCACCAGGTGGACGGCGTGCATGTCGCCCCAGTCCGAGTCGATCACGGGCAGGCCCAGGTGGGCGTCCACCGGGGCGTGCCCCTTGCCCGGGAAGTGCTTGGCGCACGCCGATAGGCCGGCCGACTGCATACCGCGGATGCGCGCGGCGCCGAAGCGGGCGACCAGCTGCGGGTCCTTGCCGTAGGAGCGGATGCCGATGTTCGGGCTGTAGCGCTCGGTGAGCACGTCCAGGCACGGGCCGAAGCTCACGTCGACACCGAGCCGCCGCAGCTCGCGCCCCTCGATCTGCCCCTGCCGCGCCGCCATCGCCTCGTCGCCCGCGGTGCCCACGGTGAGGTTGTCCGGGAAGATGGTCACGCCCTGGTTCAGCATGATGATGCGGCCGCCCTCGTGATCGGTGGTGATCAGCAGCCGCCGGCCGAGCCCTTCCTCGAGCCTCCGGATGAAGCGCAGGAAACGCTCGGGCGTCTCGAAGTTGCGGCGGTAGAGCATGAGGCCGCCCGCGTGGATGTCGTGGAGGTGCCGGAGGTCGTCGTCGGTGGCGTCGGGGCCGGGCAGCCCGACGATGAGCTGCCGTCCCACCATGGATTCGAGACTCATGGGGTCCTCACCTGTATAGAAGGTAGGGGCGGCGCGCGCGGGCGAAGGCGGCCAGGTCTCCTCGCCAGGAGGCCTCCATGCGCGACAGGGGGACGCCCCGCTCGATCTCCCGGCGGATCCGGTCGGTGCCGCAGATGAGATCGATCGGCAGCTTCTTCCACTGGAACTCGTAGGGAGGGCGCTTCCAGCGAAAGCCGCGCGGAGCCTGCCGGCGCGCCTCGATGATCAGCGCCAGGTAGGTGACGTAGGACTTGAAGCGATCCCAGTCGGTGACGTGCACCTGCACGCCCTCGCAGGTGCGCCGCGCCCACTTGTGGAACATGGGCTCGAAGGCGGCGGCGCGGAAGCGCACCCCGGGCAGCCCCCGGCGCTCGAGCGCGGCGGCCAGCCGGGGCCCGTCCAGGTACGGCGCGCCCACCCACTCGAAGGGCCGCGTGGTGCCCCGCCCCTCGGAGAGGTTGGTGCCCTCGAGCAGGCAGCCGCCCGGGTAGACGCGCGCGGTGTCGGTGGTGGGCATGTTGGGCGACGGCGCCACCCACGGCAGCTCGGTGTCCTCCCACAGCATCTCGCGGCGCCAGCCCGCCATCGGCACCACCGTCAAGTCGCAGCCGATCCCCTGCGTCTCGTTGTGATAGGCGGCCAGCTCCGCGATCGTCATGCCGTGGCGGATCGGCAGCGGATGCAGACCCACGAACGAGGCGAAGCGCGGATCGGCCCAGTTGCCCTCGAGGCGCTCGCCGCCCAGGGGGTTCGGCCGGTCCAGCACGATAACCGGCTTGCCCTCGCGCGCGCACACGCGCATGGCCAGCACGGTGGTCCAGGCGAAGGTGTAGTAGCGCGAGCCCACGTCCTGCAGGTCGACGACCAGGACGTCGATGTCGCGCAGCATGGCGGGAGTCGGCTCGAGCCGCTTGCCGTAGAGGCTGTGCACGCGCAGCCGGCGCCCGCGGTCGAACTCGGTGCCGATGTGCGCGTGGTCCTGCGCGACGCCGGCCAGGCCGTGCTCGGGCGCGAACAGCGCGGTCAGCCGCGCGCCGCGCAGCCGGCGGATCACGTCGGCGGCGTGAGTGAGATCGCGGGTCACCGAGGCGGGGTGGCAGAGCAGGCCGACGCGGCGGCCGGCCAGGAGCGAGGCCAGCCGGCTCCCGAGCACGTCCAGGCCGGAGCGAACGCTGGTCATCCGCGCGAGGGCAGCTCGACCACGCCGCCGCCGACCACCGACTCCTCTCCGTCCTGGTTGCGTGCCTGCTGCTCGATCTCGACCAGGTGCTGGCCGTTCTCGATCCGCTTGCCGGTGACGCGTCCCTCGATGATCAGGTAGTCGCCCTCGGGGTTGTGGCGGCGGATCTTGCAGTGGGCCCGCCGCAGAAAGCCGTCGTCGCCCATCCAGTTGGTCAGGTGATGGGTGAGCCACGAGCAACGCTCCGGGCCGTAGTCGTAGGCGCCGGGCGCGCCCACTGCGGTGGCGAACTCGTGCTCCCAGTGCACGCGCTCGGGGCAGTCCGGGATGCCGAAGCGGTTCTTGATGCCGAGGCCCGAGTGCCGGGCGATCTGCTTCCACGCGAGCTTGTTGGCGCGGATGTAGAGCCCGCCCCAGCCCTGCGCGTAGGCGATGAAGCCGGTGACGGTCATCGGGCCCTTGGCCATCTTCGGCAGCGCCTCGCCCACCGCGACGTCCTGCCAGTAGCGCGGGGTGGCCCCGCGCACCTCCTCGTTGGCGTAGAGGCGGTAGATCGGGGCCAGCTCCTCGTCGGAGTAGCGCCGGGGCGGCTTGGCCTTGACCTCCTTGTACTTGCTGCCCTGCTCGCGCGCGTGGTCGCGCTCGGTGCGGAAGCACCAGGAGTCGGCCTCCGCGATCAGTTCGCCCCGCTGGTTGCGAAAGCGCACGTGGTAGATCTGCTGGACCGCGCGGCCCGCGAAGCGCGTCTCGTGCTCGATCAGCTGCTTGAGGAAGGCCTCGGTGGAGATCTCGTTGTTGCGCCGCGCCGGCTCGTGCCAGGTCCAGTCCGCCCCCGCCCACATGGCGTGCACGCCCGCGAGCCCGCCCACGTAGCCCGAGATGATACGGCTGGTCGCGAAGAGGAACGACGGCGGCGCGATGATCCCGCCGTACCGCGTGCGGGCCGCGTAGGCCGGATCGCACCAGAGCGGGTTGTCGTCGCCGATGCCGTGCGCGTAGTGGCGGATGTTGTCGCGGGTGGCCTCGTAGCACCAGGGCTCCAGCGTGTCGGTGATCGGCACCCCGATGCGCCGCCGCAGGTCGTCGAGGCCCTGCTGGGTGATCTTGGGGAACAGCTGCTCGGTCGAGGAAGCCATCGGCTCTCTCCTAGGACGTGGGAACGGAGGCGCCGGCCTCGCGCTCGCGGAGCACTTTGCGGTTCACCTTGCCGGCCGGCGTCTTGGGCAGCTCGGTCACGAACTCGACCCGGCGCGGGTACTCGTGCTGAGCGAGGCGGGTGCGCGTCCACTCCTGGAGCTCGCGCGCGAACGCGTCGTCGCCGCGGCGCGGGCTCACGATGAAGGCCTTGACCACGAGGCCGCGCAGGGGGTCGGGCACTCCGATGACCGCGGCCTCGCGGACGTCCGAATGCTTGAGCAGCGCGCCCTCCACCTCGACCGCGCTGATCGTCCAGCCCGCCGAGATGATGACGTCGTCGGCGCGGCCGCCGTGGAAGAAGTAGCCGTCCGCGTCGACCCAGCCGCGGTCCTTGGTGGGAAACCACCCGTCGCGGCGCTTCACCCGTATCTCGCCGGTCTCGTCGGGATCGCAGCGCGTCCCGTCCGGCCGCTGTACCTCGACCTCGACTCCGGGCACCGGCTTGCCGAGCGAGCCCGGCTTCACCACGAAGTCGGGCGCGCCCGGGTAGGAGGCGAGGATCACGCCGACCTCGGTGGTGCCGTACATGCTGCACACCGGGGTGCCGAAGGTCGCCTCCGCGAAGAGCCGGGTGGCCTCGTCGATGGGCTCGCCGGTGAAGGAGAGCTTGCGGATCGCGTAGCGGTAGCGGCCGGCGGTGCCCGCGCTCTTCATCATCCGGTAGTGGGTGGCCGCCGCCGAGAGGTTGGTGATCTCGTGCTCGGCGAGGGCGCGCAGCAGGCGGTCGGCGTCGAACCGGCCCGCGAAGGAGCCGGTGGCGACGCCGAGGGCGAGGGGGCCGAGCGTGCCGTGCCAGAGGCCGTGGCCCCACGCGGGCGACGACGGGCAGAAGAAGCGATCGCCGGGGCGGATGCCGGTGCCGTAGAGGGCGGCGATCATCAGGGTCACGATGCTGCGGTGGGTGTGGCGCACCGCCGCGGGCAGCTCGCGGGTCGTGCCCGAGGTGTACTGGAACACCGCGAGATCGTCGGCACGGGTGTCGGGCGCGTAGCGGTCCGGGTGCTTGGCGAGCGCGGAGAGGAAGGCGTCGTCGGCGACCACGGTGGCGAGCTCGGGTACGTCGCGGGCGATGTCGGCCTGCGATGGCGAGACGAGGAGGAGCCGCGGGCGGCAATCGTCGATGCGCAGACGCAGGCCGTCGGGGCCGAACAGGGTGAAGAGCGGCACCGCGATGGCCCCACGCTTCACCGCGCCGAAGAGGCCGGCGTAGAACGGCAGTGACGGCTCGAGCATGATGCCCACGCGATCGCCGGAGCCGACGCCGCGATCGGCCAGGAAGTGGGCGAAGCGCGAGGACCAGGCGGCGAGCGCCCCGAACGTGAGGATCTCGTCGCGGCCCCCGTGCTCTCCGCCCTCGGGCGAGTGGGCGATGCGCACCGCGGGCCGCTCGGCGGGATGGCGGTCGATGCACTCGTGGCCGATGTTGAGGCGCTCGCGATCGCCGTCGAACAGCTCCCAGAGCCGGGCCGCCGAGCAGAGCCGCTGAGCGTCCGCGTAGGAGATGTGTTCGGTCAGCGTCGCCATCGACCGATAGTACCGCATTGACTGGCCGCGTCTCACGGGCTAAGGTTCGGCCCCGGGAGGTCGACACATGCCTACGGCAACGCAGAAGGTCGCGATCGTCACGGGAGCGGGGAGTGGTATCGGCAAGGCCAGCGCGCTGGCCCTCATGAAGGAAGGCTACGCGGTCGTCTTCGCGGGACGGCGGAAGGACATGCTGGAGTCCGCCGCCGCGGAGGGCAGGGGCACGCCGGGCAAGTCGCTGGTGGTGCCGACCGACGTGAGCAACCCCGAGGCCATCAAGGCGCTCTTTGCCAAGACCAAGGAGGCGTTCGGGCGCCTCGACGTGCTCTTCAACAACGCGGGCGGGGGCGCGCCGCCGGTGCTGCTGGAGGACCTCACCTACGAGCAGTGGACCACCGTGGTCAACGCCAATCTGACCGGCGTCTTCCTGTGCACGCAGGAGGCCTTCAAGATCATGAAGGCCCAGACCCCGATGGGCGGGCGCATCATCAACAACGGGTCGATCTCGGCGCACGCCCCGCGTCCCAACTCGGCGCCCTACACCGCGACCAAGCACGCGGTGACGGGGCTCACCAAGGTCACCGCGCTCGACGGGCGCAAGTACGATATCGCGTGCGGGCAGATCGACATCGGCAACGCGGCCACCGACATGACCGCGCGCATGGCCCGCGGCGTCCCGCAGGCCAACGGCACCACCGCGGTGGAGCCCACCATGAACGTGAAGGCGGTGGCGGACGCGGTGGTGTACATGTCGAGCCTGCCGCTCGACGCCAACGTGTTGTTCCTCACCGTGATGGCCACCAAGATGCCCTTCGTCGGGCGTGGCTGATCGTCGGCTGAGCCGTCCCGCTTCGACGGCGGAGCTGGTCAGGGCAGGGCGATGCCGCCGGCCCGCAGCTCCGCCGGGCTGAACCCCAGCTCGTCCACCAGCACCGCGCGGTTGTGCTCGCCCAGGCGCGGGCCGGCGTGGCGAATGCTGCCCGGCGTCGCCGACAGGCGCCCGATCGCGTTCTGCATCGTGAGGGGCCCCAGGTCCGCGTCGGCCACGGTGGCGAAGGACCCGCGCGCCCGGTAGTGCGGATCGGCCAGCACCTCATCGGCCGCGCGCACCGGCGCGGCTACCGCGTGCGCGGCGTCGAGACGCGCGAGGAGATCGGCCCGGTCGAAGCGCGCGATCGCGGCCTGCAGCGCGGCGTCGAGCGCGTCGACGTTGGCCAGCCGCGCCTGGTTGTCCCGGAAGCGCGGATCGGCGCCCAGCTCCGGCACGCCCAGGCTCCGGCAGAGGCGCTCGAACACCGACGGCGACGCGCCGGAGAGCGCGATCCACTTGCCGTCGCGGGTGCGGTACGTGTTGCGCGGAGCGATCAGCGGGGTGCGGCTGCCGGTGCGCTGCTGCACGAGGCCGAGCTGGTCGAACTCGACGAGCTGCGGGCCCATCAGGGTGAGCAGCGGCTCGTAGATCGCGAGGTCCACCACCTGGCCGCGCCCGCCGCGCCGCGCGCGGCCCTGCAGCGCGGCGAGCGTGAGGAACGCGCCGGCGAGGCCGGCCGCCGCGTCGGCCAGGGCGAATCCGGGCAGCAGCGGCGGACCGTCGGCCTCGCCGTTGATGGCCGCGAAGCCGGTGGCCGCCTCCGCCGAGGTGCCGAAGCCGGGGCGATCGCGCTCGGGCCCGGTCTGGCCGAAGCCGGTCACGCGCGTCAGCACCAGGCCCGGGTTCAGCGCCTCCAGCGTCTCGTAGCCGAGGCCCCACTTCTCGAGCGTGCCGGGGCGGAAGTTCTCGATCATGGCGTCGGCGCGACCGGCGAGCCGGCGCACGATCTCGACGCCGAGCGGGGTGTGCAGGTCGGCGGTGATCGAGCGCTTGTTGCGGTTGAGCATCTTGAAGTAGAGGCCCACGCCGTCCTTGACCGCGCCCCACGTCCGCAGCCCGTCGCCCTGCGGGTGCTCGACCTTGATCACGTCGGCGCCGAAGTCGCCCAGATACATCGCCGCGGTGGGGCCGGCGATCAGCGAGGAGCAGTCCAAGACCCGCAGGCCGACCAGGGGGCCGCCCGGCGAGCCGCGTTCCGGATCCGGAATCGATTGCGGATTCACGAACGGCCATGCTACGGTCTTCCGCGATGGTGTCAAGAGGTGCGGCGGCGGGCGGGGCGTCACTGGACGGCGGCCACCGGGCGGTGGCCCGGGTGCTCGACATCCTGGAGACGCTGTCCGGCCAGCCGGGGGGCGCGAGCCTCACCGAGCTGAGCCTGGCGCTGGAGGCGCCCAAGACCAGCCTGCTCCCGCTGCTGCGCACGCTGGTGAGCCGCGGGTACGCGGCCCGAACGGACGCGGGCCGCTACCGGGTCGGCCGGCGCTGGCTAGAGGCCGGGGAGAAGGGCCCCGCCGCGCCGGACCTGGTCGAGGCCGCGCACCCGGTGCTGCAGGCGCTGGCGCGCGAGACCGGCGAGACCACCTTCGTGGCGGTGCTGCCGCCCGGCCACTCGGAGCTGGTCTACGTGGACAAGGTGGAGAGCCCGCAGCGCATTCGCTACAGCGCCGAGCTGGGCGAGCGGCGCCCGCTCTACTGCACCGCCACCGGCTTCGGCCTCTTCGGGTTCCTCGAGCCGGCGCAGCGCGAGCACCTGCTGCGCACCCTGCCCCTCACGCGCCACACCCGGCGCACCACCACGAGCCGCGAGCTGCTGCGACGTCGGCTCGACGCCATCCGCGCCGCGGGAGTGGCGGTGACGGTGGACGAGTTCGTCATCGGGGCCGGGGGCGCGGCGGCGCCGGTTTACGGGCGCGACGGCCGGCTCGTCGCGGCCTGCGCGGTGACCGGCCCGACCCAGCGCATCCAGGCCCACCGGGGGCGTTTCGCGGAGGCGGCCCGGCGCGCGGCGGCGGAGATCTCCGAGCGGCTGGGCTACCGACGCGCGGCGAATCGGCGGGAGCCGCGGGCGGACCAGCGAGTAGACCATCGGCCAGACCACTGGCCGGACCATCGAGCGGACAAGAGGACGCGATGAGCGAGATCGACGAGGCGACGGACCCCGCGGCGCTGATCGAGGCCTACTACGACGCGGGCTGGACCGACGGGCTGCCGGTGGTGCCGCCGTCGGACGCCTCCATCGCGGCGATGCTGGCCGCGGCGGGGCTCGAGGGCCACGAGGAGCTGGGCGCGATCACCGGACGCAACGCGGTCGTCGTGGCCGAGAAGGCCGCAATCAACGCGGTGATGGCCGGCTGCCGCCCCGAGTACATGCCGGTGGTGGTGGCCGCGGTGAAGAGCTTGTGCGCGCCGGCCTTCGCGTATCACGGCCCGGCCAGCAGCACCGGCGGCTCCGCGATGGCGCTGGTGGTCAACGGGCCGATCGCGCGGCGGCTCGGCATCAACAGCGGCAACAACGCGTTCGGCCAGGGCCATCGGCCCAACGCCACCATCGGCCGCGCGGTGCGCCTCATCATGATGAACGTGATGAACACGCGTCCAGGCCTGCTCGACCGCGCGACCCTCGGCAACCCCGGCAAGTACAGCTTCTGCTTCGCGGAGCACGAGGAGGATCATCCCTGGGAGCCGCTGCACGTCTCCCGCGGCCTGCGGCGCGAGGACAGCGCGGTCACCCTGATCGCGTCGAACAGCCTCTACCAGGTCTACAACCACCTGGCCGCCGCGCCGGAGCCGCTGCTCTCCTGCTTCGCCGACGCGCTCGGCAACGTGGGCACGCCCAACCTGCTCGGCTTCAACGAGACGCTCATCGTGTTCGCGGGCGAGCACGCCGAGGTGCTGCAGAAGGCGGGCTGGAGGCGCCGCGACGTGCAGCGCTTCCTGATCGAGCACACGCGGCGCTCGGTGGCCGACTACAAGCGCGGCGCGCGCCTGCCCGGCGAGGTCGCGCCCGCGGACGAGACGACCTGGCGCTACCGCTTCGAGCGCCCGGAGGACATCCTGATCGCGTTCGCGGGCGGCCGGGCGGGGAGCTGGTCCGCCTGCCTGCCGGGGTGGGGGACCAAGTGGACCCGCAGTGTGACGACCCGTATCGATGTACCCAGCGCCGTCAGTCAAGGAGGCAACGCATGAAGCTCTTCGATCCGACCTCGAAGCCGGTGGAGCGCGCGATCAAGCTGGCCCCGCGGCCCGCCAGCCCCCGGGGCCTGCGGCTCGGGCTGGTGGAGAACACCAAGTTCAACGCGAGCCCCATCCTCGAGAAGCTGGCCGAGCGGCTGGCCCGGCGTCATCAGATGACGGTGACGGTGCGGAACCGGAAGCGCTCCGCGAGCCACGAGGTGGACGCGGACGGGATCAAGGCCCTGCGCGCGCAGGCCGATCTCGTCATCTCCGGCATCGGCGACTGAGGGTCGTGCAGCTCGAGCAGTGTGCTCGACGCGATCCTGATGGAGGAGCAAGGGGTGCCGGCGATCGCCATCGTCACCACTCCGTTCCGCAATACCGGCCGAGCGATGGCCGAGAGCTGGGGCAAGCCGGGCTACCCGTTCCTGGACATGCCGCATCCGATCGCCAATCTGACGGATGCGCAGCTGGACGAGCGGTGCGATCGGCTGGTGGAGCAGGTGGAGGAGTGGCTCGGCTTCGAGGCGCACTAGCGGCAGGTTGAGGGCCGGCGCCGTCTCGCGCGGTAGAATCGCGGCGTGAGCCGTATCCGCTTCGACCGGTTGCCCACCGAGCGCGTCAACCCGGAGACCGGCCGGCTCGACCGGCTCTCCGCCACGCAGATCGCGCGGCTCATGAATCGCGCCGACCGGCGCGCGGTGCGGGCAGTGGGGCGCGCCGCGCCCGCCATCGGGCGTGCGGTGGACCTGATCGTGCGCGCGCTCTCGCGGCGGGGGCGGCTGATCTTCGTGGGAGCGGGGACCAGCGGGCGCCTGGGTGTGCTGGAAGCCGCGGAGTGCCCGCCCACCTTCGACACGCCGCCGTCGCTGGTGCAGGCGGTCATCGCGGGTGGCAAGCGTACCGTCTTCCGCTCGTCGGAGGGCGCGGAGGACAGCGGGCCCGAGGGCGCTCGGCAGATCCGGAAGCGCGTGCGGCCCGGCGACGTGGTGGTGGGCATCGCGGCCAGCGGGGTGACGCCGTTCGTGCGGGCGGCCCTTCGCGAGGCGCGGCGGCGCGGGGCGGCGACCGCGCTTGTCACCTGCAACCCGCAGGTGCCGGCGTCGGCGGCGCGCGTGGTCATCGCGCTCGCGGTCGGGCCCGAGGTGCTCACCGGCTCCACGCGGCTGAAGGCGGGGACCGCCACCAAGCTCGCGCTCAACACGCTGACCACCGCGTCGTTCGCGCGCCTCGGCAAGATCTACGGCAACCGGATGGTGGACCTGCGCCCGCGCTCGGCCAAGCTCCACGCCCGCGCCCTGCGCCTGATCCGCCAGCTCGGCCGCGTTGGCCCTCGCGAGGCCGAGCGCTTGCTGAAGGCCTCCGGCGCCAGCGCCAAGACTGCCATCGCCATGGCCCGCCTCGGCATCGACGCGCCCGAAGCCCGCAAGCGCCTCAAGCAAGCCGCCGGCTTCCTTCGCCGCGCCCTCGAATAGCCCGGGGTCAGGTCTTGCATTACGACATTGTCGTAATGCAAGACCTGACCCCCGATCAGCTGACCCCGGTCAGCGGAGGAAGTCGAGGAGGGCGGGGATGACGGTCTTGGGGGCTTCCTCGATCAGCCAATGGCCGGAGCCGGCGATGATTTGGCCGCGCACGTCGGAGGCCACCATCTTGGCCTGCTCGATCAGGAACGTGCCGCCCGCCTTTTCACCCGAGAGGACCAGCATCGGCATGGTCAGCTTGGTCCGGGCCAGGGCGGCGAAGTCCGCCGCGTCGCGCTCGAAATTGCGGAAGTACTCGAAGCCGGCGCGCATGGCGCCGGGTCGCGCGTAGGCCTTTGCGTAGAGTCGGCGATCGGCCTCGGGCACCGAGCGCTTCCGGTCGGCCGCGAAGTCGTTCCAGAAGTGCTCGAGGTAGATCCGCTCACGGCCCTTCACCAGCGCCAGCGGGACCTCACCGTAGAAGTGGAAGTGCCACAGGTCGCGCAGGAGCCACACGTGGGACCAGTCGCCGATGCCGGGCAGGAAGGCATCCATCAGCGCCACACGCTCGGTGGCCTGCGGGAACTTCGCGGCGTAGGCGTTAGGCCACCATCAGCCCGATGTCGTGGCCGACGATGGCGACGCGGTCGTGCCCGAGCGACGCGGCCAACTCGTGGATGTCCACCGCCATGGTCTTCTTGTCGTAGCCGGCCGCAGGCTTGGCCGACCCGCCGGCCCCGCGCAGGTCGGGCACGATGACGGCATGACTCTTCGCGAGCAGCGGCATGATCGGGCGCCACATGTGGCCGGTCTCGGCGTAGCCGTGCAGCAGCACCACCGCGCGGCCCTGCCCGCCGATCAGGTAGCGCAGCCGGACGCCGTTGACCTTCGCGAAGCGCTCGGTGAAGCCGGTGAGGTTGGGCATGCGATGAGGATCTACTCCGTCCCCGCCGTTCCGCAAGGTGAAGCGTCGGACGCAAAATGTCGGAATGTAAGACCTGACCCCGGCCTAGGAGTGGCTGGGGCCGGCGGTATCTTCAGCGCGGACCGGCGTCTTCCCGCGCAGGAAGTCGAAATCGCAGCCCTCGTGGGCCTGGAGCACGTGGTCGAGAAAGAGGCGGCCGTAACCCCGCGCGAAGTGAGGCGCCCGGGGCTTCCACTCGGCCCGGCGGCGGGCCAGCTCCTCGTCGGGAACCCGGAGGGTCAGCCGGCGGTTCGGTACGTCCAGCTCGATCACGTCGCCGTCGCGCACCAGCGCCAACGGCCCGCCCGCCTCGGCCTCCGGCGAGACGTGCAGCGCCACCGTGCCGTACGACGTCCCGCTCATCCGCGCATCCGAGATGCGCACCATGTCGCGCACGCCCTTCTGCAGCAGCTTGCGCGGGATCGGCGCGGCGCCCCACTCCGGCATGCCCGGCGCTCCCTTCGGCCCCACGCGCTTGAGCACCAGCACGCAGGTCTCGTCGACGTCGAGATCGGGATCGTCGATGCGCGCGTGCAGGTCGGCGTGGTCCTCGAAGACCACCGCGCGCCCGCGATGGATGAGCAGGTGCGGGGAGGCCGCCGACTGCTTCAGCACCGCGCCGTTCGGGCACAGGTTGCCGGTGAGGATTGCGGTGCCGCCCTCGCTCAGGATCGGCATCGCGAGCGAGCGAATCACGTCCTCGTTGTAGTTGACCGCCGTCTCGTTGTTGGCCTCGATCGACTTGCCGGTCACGGTGAGCGCGTCGCGATGCAGCAGCGGCATCAGCGCCTTCAGCACCGCGGGCAGCCCGCCCGCGTAGAAGAAGTCCTCCATGAGGTACTTGCCGGACGGGCGCACGTTGAGGAGCATCGGCGTGGTGCGCGACAGCTCGTCGAAGCGCGCGAGGGCCAGGTCCACGCCTGCGCGCCCCGCGATCGCGATCAGGTGGATGATGGCGTTGGTGGAGCCGCCGATGGCCATACCGGTGCGGATCGCGTTGTCGAAGGCCTCGCGGGTGAGGATCTTCGAGGGCTTGAGATCCTCGCGCACCATCTCCATGATGCGCCGCCCGGACATCTCGGCGAGCGCCATCCGCCGCGAGTCCGCCGCAGGAATCGCCGCGTTGCCGGGCAGGGTCATACCGAGCGTCTCGGCCATCGAGGCCATCGTCGACGCGGTGCCCATCACCATGCAGTGCCCGGCCGAGCGCGACAGACACGCCTCGATCTCGCAGAACTCCTCCTCGCTGAGCCGCCCCGCGCGCCGCTCGGCCCAGAAGCGCCAGTTGTCGGTGCCGGAGCCGATGTCCTCGGTGCGCCAGCGCCCACGCAGCATCGGCCCGCCCGTCACCATGATCGACGGCACGTCGGAGGAGGCGGCGCCCATGAGCATGGCCGGCGTGGTCTTGTCGCAGCCCGAGAGCAGCACCACGCCGTCCAGCGGATAGGCGCGGATGCACTCCTCCACGTCCATCGCCATCAGGTTGCGGAAGAGCATGGTGGTGGGCTTCATCAGGATCTCGCCCAGCGAGATGGTGGGGAACTCGAGCGGGAAGCCGCCCGCGGAGAGCACGCCGCGCTTGACCGCCTCCGCCACCTGCCGGAGGTGCGCATTGCAGTTGGTCAGCTCGGACCAGGAGTTGGCGATGCCGATCACCGGCCGGCCGTCGAACATCGCCTCGCTGAAGCCCTCGGCCTTGATCCACGAGCGGTGGGCGAAGCCGTCCAGGTCCTTCTTGCCGAACCAGTTGTGACTGCGCAGCGTGGGCGTGCTCACGAACGACCTCCGTGGATGGGGGTGGACGGCATCCGGGACTACTGCAGCGCCTTGCTGGTCGAGGTGGTGACCAGACTCGTCTCGACCACGACGTCTCGCTCGTCGAACGTGATGGCCAGCACCCGGCTGATCTCCTCGAGCGTCGCTCCAGACGCGGCCCTCTCGCTGCGCGCGTAGCTGTAGAGGTCGACCCGGCGGCCCGGCATCGTGACGTAGGGGGAGGGATAGATGAACTGGCCGGTCGGCTTGCCGACGAGGGCCAGCGCTCCGGCACGCGTGGTTTCACGCGGCCTGATCCGCTTCAGCGCCGACTCGTCGATGACGGTCTGGTCCCCTGCGAAGGAGCTCGAGTAGTCGAACCCGACGAGGCGGCCCCCGTGGAACGTGTAGACCATGGCCCGGGCCGCGACCAGGCCCGACGCCACCTCCGAGTGCGTGTACCTCAAGATTGTCACCGGCTGGTTGCCCACCTGAGCGGTGGCCTCACTGTTGGGCGCACCGAACCGCTGGCGGATCTCCTGCTCGGTCGTCTTGCCCAGCGCGAAGCCGGCGGTGTCCGGCCGGCTGAAGTCGGCACCGATGAGAAACCCGCCCGCCACGATGGCGGCGAGGATCCCGGGTGGCACGGATCGCGCTGGCAGCATGCTGGCGGCCCCACGCTATAGCGAGCGAAGCTACGCGTCAAGGCTGCGCACCTCTCCGGGCCGTTATAGAATGGCGAGGCTCCAACCCCAGGCGAGGAGACCACGGCGATGAGGCTTCAGGGCAAGGTGGCGGTGGTGACCGGCGGCGGCGCCGGGATCGGGCGCGGCATCGTGCTGTGCATGGCCCGGGAGGGCGCGGACATCGCGATCCCCGACATCCAGGACGCCAACGCCCAGGCGGTGGTCAAGGAAGTGCTGGCCACGGGGCGCAAGGCCATCTCGATGCGGTGCGACGTGACCAAGGGGGCCGAGGTGCAGGCCACCGTGGACCGCATCAAGAAGGAGATGGGCAAGATCGACATCCTGGTGAACAACGCGGGCATGGCGTCGGCGCCCGGCATGCCGTTCACCAACAACTCGGAAGAGGACTGGGACCGGACCTACGCGGTCAATCTCAAGTCCGTCTTCCTCATGTGCAAGGCGCTGGCGCCCTACTTCATCGAGCGCCGAGCCGGCCGCATCATCAACATCGCGTCCATCGCGGGGCCCCTGGCCGCGATGACCATGCCGCCCTACTCGGTGGCCAAGGGTGGCGTCATCACGTTCACCCGCGTCATCGCCAAGGAGCTGGCCCCGCACGGCGTCACCGTGAACGCGATCTGCCCCGGCGTGCTGTGGACCGCGTTCTGGGAGAATCTGGCCCAGTACATCGCCGACACCAACCCGGCCTTCAAAGGCATGACCGCGCGGCAAGTCTTCGACAAGCGCGTGGGGGACGTCATCCCGATGAAGCGCGAGCAGACGCCGGAGGACATCGGCCACGCCGCGGTGTTCCTCGCCTCCGAGGAGGCGCGGAACATCACCGGCCAGGCCCTCAACGTCGACGGCGGCTCGGTCATGCACTAGCCCTGGAGGCGGTCATGAATCGTGGGGTGGTCGGACTCGCCGGGCTGCTGACGCTGCTCCTCTGCGCGGGAGCCGCGTGGGCGCAGGCCGACCGGACCGACCCCAAGACCGCGGCGGATCCGATCGTGAAGCAGCTCGAGGCCTTCCGGCGCAACGACTTCGACACCGCGTTCACCTTCGCCTCCGGCACGATCCAGGCGCAGTTCGACCGCCAGGACTTCGAGACCATGGTGCGTCGCGGCTACCCGGAGATCGCGCGCTCGACGTTCGCGGCGGTGACGCGGACCGAGCTGGAGGCCCCGGGCCTGGCCTACGTGACCGTGAAGATCCGCGGCGCCACCGGCCAGGGCATCGAGGCGCTCTACGAGATGGTCTGGGAGGACGGCTGGAAGATCAACGGTGTGGCCACCCGGCCCGACGGCGGCGTCATCTAATAGGCGGCTACCTGGGGGGCCCATGGACTTCGACTTCACGCAGGAGCAGCAGGACTTCCGCCAGGAGGTGCGCACCTGGCTCGCCGAGAACGTGCCCGCGCACCTCAAGGGCCGCGGCTTCGCGTCCTCCCGCGCCGAGGTGGAGGAGGTCAACCGCTTGCGCGAGTGGCAGCGCATGCTGCACAAGGCGGGCTACGTGGGCATGGACTGGCCGGCCGAGTACGGCGGCCGCGGCGCGTCCATCATGGACCAGGTCATCCTCTACGAGGAGCTGTCGCGCGCGGGCAGCCCGCAGCCGCTCAACCGCAGCGGCCTCAGCATGCTCGGTCCCACCCTGATGAAGCACGGCACCCCTGCCCAGCGGGCCCGGCACCTCGACCGGATCCTGACCGCCGAGGACATCTGGTGCCAGGGCTTCTCCGAGCCCAACGCGGGCAGCGACCTGGCGAATCTCCAGACCCGCGCGGTGCTGGACGGCGATCACTACGTGCTCAACGGCCAGAAGGTGTGGACGAGCATGGCCCACGTGGCCGCGTGGGGCTTCTTCCTGGTGCGCACCGACCCGACCGCGGCCAAACACAAGGGCATCACGTTCCTGCTGCTCGACATGAAGAGCCCCGGCCTCACCATCCGGCCGCTGCGTCAGATCACCGGCGAGGCCGAGTTCAACGAGGTCTTCCTTGAAAACGTGCGCGTGCCGGCCGCCAACGTGGTCGGCAAGGTGAACGAGGGCTGGGGCGTTGCGCTGACCACGCTGGCCTACGAGCGCGACGTGCTCACCATGATCCGCCACATCAGCCTGCGCACCGCCCTGCAGCGGCTGCTCTCCCTGGCCAAGCGTACGATGAAGAACGGCCGCCCCGCGTCGGAGGATCCGGTGGTGCGCCAGAAGATCGCCGCCCTCTCCATCGGCGAGCGAGTGCTCCAGCTCAACGGCTATCGCAGCCTGACCAAGATCCTGCGCGGCGGCGCCCCGGGCCCCGAGGGCTCGACCTCCAAGCTCTTCTGGAGCCAGCTCGACCAGGAGCTGGCCGAGCTGGCCACCGAGATCATCGGGCCCTACTCGCAGCTCAAGGCGGGCACCGCACTGGCGCCCGACGAGGGCGAGTGGGAGTTCTACTGCCTGCTGGCCCGCGGCAGCGGCATCCGCGCGGGCACGACCGAGATCCTGCGCAACATCCTGGGCGAGCGCGTGCTCGGCCTACCCAAAGACTAGGAGAACGCACCGTGGCCACCGAGACCAGCGAGCTGCTCTACGAGGTGAAGGACCGCATCGCCACCATCACGCTCAACCGGCCCGACAAGATGAACGCCTTCACCGGGCCCATGATCGAGCGCTGGGCCGCCTCCCTCCACGAGGCGCAGCACGACCCCAACGTGAACGTGGTGATCGTCACCGGCGCGGGCAAGGCATTCTGCTCGGGCGGCGACGTCGGCCGCATGGGCGCGGGCGACCCCACCCCGCTCGACAACAAGAACGGGCTCTGGGAGCACATCCACCGCGTGCCCAAGACGCTCGAGGCCATGGACAAGCCGGTGATCGCGATGATCAACGGGGTGACGGTGGGCGCGGGCATGGGCATGTCGCTCATGTGCGACATGCGCATCGCCTCCGACGCGGCGCGCTTCTCCACCGGCTACGTGCGGGTGGGCCTGGTGCCCGGCGACGGCGACACCTACTTCCTCCCGCGGCTGATCGGCACGGCCCGCGCTCTCGAGCTGCTGTGGACCGCCGACTTCATCGAGGCGCCCAAGGCCCTCGAGCTCGGCATCGTGAACCGCGTGGTGCCGCACGACAAGCTCCACGAGGAGACCTACGCCTTCGCCCGCCGCGTGGCCGACGGTCCCCAGATCCCGGTGCGGATGATCAAGCGGCTCGTCTACCAGTCCATGCGCCTCGACCTGCGCACGCACCTGGACCTGGTCTCCTCGCACATGGCGGTGGTACGCGAGACCGAGGACCACAAGGAAGGGGTGCAGGCCTTCAAGGACAAGCGCGCGCCCAAGTTCAAGGGGCGGTAGGCGCGCTGGGCACGCGGCCGGCCCGGCTCCGCTTCATCATTGCCACCATCCTGGTGGCGGGGCTCGGGGGCGCGCTCGGGATCTATCTGGCTGCGGGATCGGTGCCCGGGGACCCGCTCGGGCGGGAGGACTCCAAGCAGTACCTGCGGGGCATGGAGCTCTACGGCGGGGAGGCGAACGTCCTGGCCGCCGAGCTCATGCAGTGGTTCCAGTCGCTGTGGCATGGCAAGCGACTCGCGGTGACCGTCGCGTGCATCACGGTGCTCGTGGCCGCTGTGGTCTGGTTCGTGGACCTGGCCTCCCAGGAGTGAAAGATGGAGCTGCTGGTGCAGATGGTGGATATCACCACGCTGCGGGTGGACGCCATCGTCAACGCGGCCAACGAGAGGCTCGCGCCCGGCGGTGGGGTGTGCGGGGCCATCCACGCCAAGGCCGGCCCCGAGCTGGCCGCCGCGTGCGCGGCGATCGGCGGCTGCCCGACCGGCGAGGCGCGCGTCACCCCCGGGTTCCGTCTCCCGGCCCGGCACGTGATCCACGCGGTTGGCCCCATCTGGCGGGGCGGAGGGGCCGGCGAGCCCGAGCTGCTGGCGTCGGCCTACCGCTCGTCTCTGCACCTCGCGGAGGAGCATGGGCTCCGGAGCGTGGCGTTCCCGGCGATCAGCACCGGGATCTTCGGTTATCCGTACCAGGCCGCGACCAGGATCGCGGTGCAGACGGTCCAGGCCGCCGCCGCGAGCCGGCGGCACCTCGAGCGGGTCGTCTTCGCGTGCTTCACCGCCGACGTGTTCCAGGCCTACCGGGACGAAGGTGTGCTCACGGGAGCGGGCCGATGATCACCCGCGTCCGCTACTTCACGGGCCAGCTCCTCGGCGTCGCCGACTTCGAGACGGAGCAGCGCTACGTCATCGACCGGCTCCGGCGTCACAACCGCTGGCTCCACGGCTGGGGCATCGTGGGTGGGCTCCAGATATCGGTGGGCCGGGAGGAGATCGTGGTGGCGCCGGGGTTCGCCATCGACTGCTTCGGCAACGAGATCGAGGTCGAGCAGCCGAGCCGCTGGCCGCTTCCCGACGCGAGCAAGGCCTGCTTCCTGACCATCGCCTTCGCCGAGCGCGCCGTCCTTCCGGCGGTGGTGGCCGCGGACCCGGCGACGTCCGGCGACGCGGAGTCGGTGGCGTACAGCCGCGTCGAGGATGGGTGGCTGCTGGCCTACGCCGCGGAGGACCCCGCGCGCGGTCACCCCGGCAGCACGCGCCGGCCCGAGTCCTGTGGCCGCCCGCACGCGGTGGCGCTCGCGCGCCTGGTGCGGACGGGCTTCCGGTGGCGCCTCGATCCGCGCTTCCGCCCCGGGCACGCGCGGACGTAGCGGCGTCATGACGCCTGAGCACCGCCGGCTGATCGAGCGGATCAGATCCTCCGCGCAGATCGTCCGCCTCGCAGTGGAGGCGGCGCCGCGCGAGCGCTTCGACGTGCCGCCGAAACCCGGGGAGTGGTCGGCCCTGGAGACGCTGACCCACCTGCGCGACGTGATCGTCCACGTCTACGGGCTGCGCATGCGCCGGCTCTTCTACGAGCACGCGCCCGTCTTCGCCGACTTCGACGAGGAGGCCTACCGCCCGGCCAGCCTCGCGCGCGGCGAGAGCGTCGAGTATCTGCTCGACACGTTTCTGGGCGAGCAGGAGCAGCTCGCGCGCCTGCTCGAGGCGGTGCCCGATGCGGAGTGGGCGCTTGAGGGGACCCACCCGAAGTACGGCGTCATGTCCATCGAGTTCCTGGCCCGGCGGTGCGGCGAGCACGCCGAGGAGCACGCCGCTCAGATCGCCGCCGCGGTCCGGGGCTCCTGACCGGCCGCCCGCTCAGCGCGCCGACGGAAAGCGCGGCGGGCGCTTCTCCCTGATCGCGGCCGCGCCCTCGCGCACGTCTCCGTCCATGAAGGTGAGCATCTCGAGCGCGATCGACTGGTCGAAGATGGGCCCGGCCATGCGCAGCCAGTTGTTGAGCGAGCGCTTGGTCCATCGGATGGCCTGCTGCGCGCCGGTGGCGAGCTTGTCGGCCACCTCGAAGGCCTTCGGCAGCACCTCCGCGGGCGGCACGCACAGGCTGACCAGCCCGATGCGCTCGGCTTCCCGGCCGTCGATGAAGTCGGAGGTGAGCAGGTAGTACTTGGCCTTGGCCATGCCGCAGAGCAGGGGCCAGACGATGGCCGCGTGATCGCCCGCCACGACCCCCAGCTTCGTGTGGCCGTCGGTGAAGCGCGCCGTCTCCGAGATGATGCTGATGTCCGAGAGCAGCGCCACCACGAGCCCCGCGCCCACCGCCACGCCGTTGATCGCGGAGACCACCGGCTTGTCGAGGTTGATCATGTTGTAGACGATGTCGGAGGCCTCGCGCATCGTGCGGGCCAGGCGCTTCGGGTCCCGGGCGTTGGCCTCCACCATGTCGAGGTCGCCACCCGCCGAGAAGGCCCGGCCGGCGCCGGTGATCACCGCGACGCGCGCGCTGTCGTCGGCATCGAGAGTGAGCCAGACCTGGGTCAGCTCCCAGTGCAGCCGGTCGTTGGTGGCGTTGAGCACCTCCGGCCGGTTGATCGTGATGAGCACAACCCCGTTGGGCCGGCGCTCGAACAGCAGATGCTGGTAGTCGCGGTAGTCCATTACGGGCCGCCTCCTGTCGGGTGTAAGCTCCGCCAGGAGGCTAGCACGGCCAGGAGCCGTCGGGCCTCCTTGCGAAAAGGCACCCGCGCCGGTGTGTAGAAGCCTCGGGTGAGGAGTGGACATGTCGGCCTACGAGCAGCAGCGCCTCGGCACGGCGAGCACGCTGGCCCGGCTCGCCCTGATCGGCCTCGTGCTCGCGGCGGTCGCCGCCGGGTTCGCCTATCTCGGCGGGTGGCTGACTCCGCGCGCGCTGACGCCCGCGCGGATCACCGACGCGTTCGAGCACGTTGCAGGCGTGCACCCGGGCTTCCGCCGCAATCATGCCAAGGGCGTGGGCGTGTCCGGGTTCTTCGAGAGCAACGGAACAGGCGTGCGGTTCTCGAAGGCGGTGGTCTTTCGACCCGGGCGCGTGCCCGTGATCGGTCGCTTCTCCCTGTCGGGCGGCCGGCCCGACGTCGCGGATGCGGCCGACGAGGTCCGCGGCCTGGGGCTTCAGTTCAGTCTGCCGGACGGCGAGGTGTGGCGGACGGCGATGATCAACCTGCCCGTGTTTCCGTTCCGGACCCCCGAGGCATTCTACGAGCAGCTCGTCGCGTCCGCGCCCGACCCCAGGACGGGCAAGCCCGATCCCGCCGGCATGAAGGCCTTTCTCGAGCGCCATCCCGAGACGGTGCAGGCCCTGGCCGTCATCAAGAGCCAGCCGATCGCGTCGGGGTTCCACAACACCACGTTCCATGGCCTGAATGCGTTTCGCTTCATCAACTCGGCGGGCCAGTCCGTGCCGGTCCGCTGGCTGCTGGAGCCGATGCAGCCGTTCGAGGCGGCAAGCGCCGCTTCGGCACCCCGGGACAAGGACTATCTGTTCGACGCGCTGATCGCGCAGGTGCAGCGCCAGCCGCGGCGATGGCGTCTCGTCCTCACCATCGGGCAGCCCGGCGATCCCACTCGCGACGCCACCATTGCCTGGCCCGCGGGACGCGAACGCGTGGACGTCGGCACCGTGACGCTCGATCGAGTGGAGGCCGAGGACACCAGTCCCGTGACGGACATCAACTTCGACCCCCTGGTCCTGCCCGCGGGCATCGCGCCATCGGACGATCCCTTGCTGAGCGCGCGCTCGGCGGTGTACGCCAGATCGTTCACGCGGCGCGAAGGCGAGAAGAAGCAGCCGAGCGCGATCGCGGGCGCCGACGTCCGTCGGGGGAAGTGACATGCCGAGCGCACCGCGTCAGTTCGCCCTCCCCTCGCGGCTCCTGCACTGGACGATGGCGGCCATGGTCCTGACCATGCTGTTCATCGGGGTGGCCATGATCGCGTCGCTGGCCGACTACCACACGCTGGTGTCGATTCATCGCCCGCTGGGGATCGCGATTCTCATCCTGGTGGTCGTTCGCTTCGTGAATCGCCGCCTGAACCCGCCTCCGCCGTTCCTGGCCTCGATGTCCCCCGCGGAGCGTCGGATCGCGTCGGTGTCGGAGCTCGCGATGTACGGGCTGATGCTCGTCCTTCCGCTGGTCGGCTGGGGGATGCTCTCGGCCGCGCGCTATCCGATCGTGCTCTATGGCTCCCTGCATCTGCCGTTCATCCTGCCCCACAGCCCGATGCTGTACGCGGTGCTACGGAGGACACACGCCGTCCTCGCGTACCTGTTCTTCCTCACGTTCCTCGGTCACTTCGCCGCGATCCTGTTCCACACCCTGGTCCTGCGGGACGGGATCCTGAAGCGCATGGTGCCCTGGCGCGTGCCCTGAGAGGCCGCGCTCACGCCACCGCCGCGAGCTGGCCGATGATCGCCACGCAGGCCTCCGCGAGCTCCTTGCCCTTGGTCGCCATGTGCTGCTTGAAGAACTCCTCGTGGACCGCGTGCTCGTGGAAGTGGTGCGGCGTGAGCACCGCGGACAGCACGGGGACGTCGGTCTCCAGCGAGGTCTGCACGATGCCCTGCAGCACCGCCTGGGCCACGAAGTCGTGCCGGTAGATGCCGCCGTCCACGACGAGGCCGCTCGCGCACACCGCCGCGTAGCGGCCGGTCCGGGCGAGCTTGCGGGCCATCAAGGGGATCTCGAGGCTGCCGGGCACCGAGAAGAAGGCGACGTCGCCGGCCTTGTACCCGTGCCGGGCCAGCTCGGCCATGAATGCGGTCCGGCAATGGTCGGTGATGTCGGTGTGCCACGAGGCCTGCACGTAGGCGATCGGCTTCAAGGCCATGACGTTCCTCCGTGAGTGGGGTGTGGGCCGTAGTGTAGACCGTCGCCGTCGCCTTGACGAGGTCGGTCCCGGCGGGGCACTATCTGGATTCACTTCAGTGCTCCCCGACAACCTCGGCCATCTCTTCGACACCGCGCTCACCCTGACCCCGTCGAAGCCGGCGGTGTTCCAGGGCGACACCGTCCTGACCTACGCGGAGCTGGACGCCCGGTGCAACCGGATGGCCAATGCGCTGGCCGGGCTGGGGGTGACCGCCGGCGACCGGGTCGCGCTGCTCTTCAACAACGACTTTCGCTTCCTCGAGACGCTCTTCGGCACCATGCGGCTCGGCGGGGTGGCGGTGCCGCTCAACATCCGCATGGGCGACGAGGCCCTGCGCTACGTGACGGAGGATTCCGAGGCCGGCGTGCTGGTGGCGAGCGCGACGCTGGCCGAGCGCGGGCGCGCGCTGGCCGCGCAGATCCCGGCCATCAAGCACCTGATCGCCGACGGGCCGGCGGTCGAGGGCGCGCTGGCCTACGAGGCCGTGGTGGCCGCCGCGTCGCCCGCGCTGTCGCGGAGGGCGACCGCCTTCGACGAGACGTGCATGCAGCCGTACACGTCGGGCTCCACCGGCAAGCCCAAGGGTGTGCTGCTCACGCACGGCGGGCAGATCTGGAACGCCGACATCCTGCGCAAGGCGATCCTCGCCGACGACACCGAGCGCGCGCTGATCGCGGTGCCGCTCTACCACAAGAACGCGATGGCGGGGGCGGTGAAGCCGTTCCTGCTCGCGGGCGGGTCGCTCGTGATCCTGCCCGGCTTCGACGCGCTCGAGGTCATCCGCGCCATCGACCGATACAAGGTCACGTACCTGACCGGCGTGCCCGCGATGTACAAGATGATCCTCGCCGAGAAGGACGCGCTCGGCCGCCACGACGTGTCGAGCGTGCGCTACGCGGTGTGCGGCTCCGCGGAGGTGCCCGACGAGCTGCTGGAAGAGTTCCGCCGCGTGTTCGGCGCGCCCATCGGGGAGAGCTACGGGCTCACCGAGGGCGGGCCGGTGCCGGTCACCAACACGCGCTGGGGGCTCAAGAAGCGCGGCTCCTGCGGCCTGGCCTTCCCGGGCTGCGACGTGCGGCTGGTGGACGAGGCCGGTGCCGAGGTGGGCGTCGATGATGTCGGCGAGCTGATCACGCGGAACCCGGGCCTGGCCAAGGGCTACTGGAAGCTGCCCGAGGCCACCGCGAAGAAGTTTCGCGACGGCTGGCTCGCCACCGGCGACCTGATGCGCCGCGACGCCGACGGCTACTACTACTTCGTGGGCCGGCGCGACGACATGATCAACGTGGCCGGTGAGAACGTGTACCCCAAGGAAGTGGAGGACATCCTGCTCCGGCATCCGAACCTGCGAGACGCCTGCGTGGTGCCGGGCCCCCACGACGTCAAGGGCGAGGTGCCGATCGCCTTCGTGGTGGCTCGTGAAGCGGGCCGGACCACGGAAGAGGACGTGCGTCGCTTCTTCCTGGAGCGGGGCGCGCCGTACGCGCATCCACGCCGGGTCGTGTTCCTGGAGGCGCTGCCGCTGGGCGGCACCGGCAAGATCGACCGCATCGCGCTGAAGGCGCGGGCGCGCGAGGTCGGCTCGTGACGACGGCGGGCGGCGGGGAGCTGCGCTTCGATCACTCGCCGTTCATGCGCTTCCTCGGGCTCCAGATCGTCCGGGCCGAGAAGGGTCTCGTGGAGATCCGGCTGCCGTTCCGCGAGGAGTTCGTGCGTCACGACGGCTCGGACTGGCTGCACGGCGGGGTGGTCAGCGCGCTGGCCGACATCGCGGGGGACTACGCGGTGATCACCGAGACGAGCGCGGGCGTGCCCACCATCGACATGCGCGTGGACTACCTGCGGCCGGCGCGCCGGGGCGACCTGCTGGCCACCGGGCGCACGGTGCGGGTGGGCAGGACGGTGAGCGTGGCCGACGTGGAGATCCGCGACGCTGGCGGCACGCTGGTCGCGGTGGGCCGCGCGTGCTACGCTTCGCCGCGCCCACCCGAGAAGGAGGAGACACGATGAGCGCGATGCCTCCCGACAACCTGAACGAGATCGGCGTGCTCAAGCGCCGCGAGATCGAGGCGCGCATCCTGATGCCGGTGCTGAGCGCCCTGGGCGACGAGTTCGGCCGCGAGAAGGTCCTCGAGATCGCGCGCCGCATCATCATCGACGTGGCGCGCGAGCAGGGCAAGGCGCTGTCCGAGCGCATGGGCGGCGACAGCCTCGGCCACTTCGCCACCGCGCTCGAAGACTGGAAGAAGGGCGACGCCTACCGGATGGACGTGCTCGAGCAGACCGAGGAGAGGTTCTCGTTCAACGTCACACGCTGCCGCTACGCCGAGATGTACCGGGCGCTCGGCATCCCGGAGATCGGTGCGCTGCTCTCCTGCAACCGGGACTTCTCGCTGGTGGAGGGCTTCAACCCGGCGGTCAAGCTGACGCGCACGCAGACCGTGATGGAGGGGGCGTCGCACTGCGACTTCCGCTTCGAGCTGCGCAAGCCCGCCCGCGCGGGGGAAGTGACCGCCGACGGGACGAGGAATGGGGTGGGGGAGCCTGGGGGAGGAGCGGCGCCGCTCCCCCCCAGATAAGAATGAAAGCGGTCGCGATCGACGCTCACGGAGGGCTCGAGCAGATCCGGCTGCGCACCGACTGGCCGGAGCCGTCCGCGGGGCCGGGCCAGGCGGTGGTGGAGGTGAAGGCCTGCGGGCTCAACTACCTCGACATCTTCGTGCTCCACGGCATGCCCGGCCTGCCGGTGGAGATGCCGCGCATCCCGGGCGGCGACATCGCCGGTGTCGTCCACTCGGTCGGTGCCGGCGTCTCGGGCGACTGGGTCGGCCGGCGCGTGCTGATCGACCCGCACATCAAGCACGGCGGCGCCCTGGGCGAGCACGGCAACGGCGGGCTCTGCGAGCGCATCGCAGTGGACGCCGGCAACCTGATCCATCTGCCCGACGCGGTCACCTTCGAGCAGGCCGCCTCGCTGCCGATCGCCTACGGGACCGCGTATCGCATGATGATCACGCGTGGGCATCTCCAGGCCGGCGAGCTGGTGCTGATCCTGGGCGCGAGCGGCGGCGTCGGCACCGGCTGCGTGCAGATCGCCAAGAACCTGAAGGCGCGCGTGATCGCCTGCGCGTCGTCCGCCGAGAAGCTGCGGCGCCTGCAGGAGCTGGGCGCCGACCACGTGATCGACTACACGAAGGAAGACTTCTCGAAGCGCGCCTGGGAGATCTCGGGCAAGAAGGGAGTGGACGTGCTCGTGAACTACACGGGCGGCGACACCTGGGTGCCGAGCCTGCGGACCCTGGCCCGACACGGTCGCCTGCTCACCTGCGGCGCCACCGCCGGCTTCGACCCGAAGACCGACATCCGCTACATCTGGCGCCGCGAGGTCAACATCATCGGCGCCAACGGCTGGACCCGCCAGGACCTCGAGGCGCTGCTGGTCGAGGTGGAGCGCGGCAGCATCAAGCCGATCATCGACAAGGTATTCCCGCTCGCCGAATCCCGCGAGGCCATGCGCGTAATGGAAGACCGCGAGGTCTTCGGCAAGATCATCATCCGCCCATGACCGCCGCGGTCAACGTCGGCACCTTCCTGTCCAGAGAGGGCAGGATAGCGATCGTAGACCTCTCGCGCCCCGACACCCCGCGCGAGGTCACCTACGCGGCGCTGGACGCCGCCTGCAACGCAGTGGCCGCCGGCCTGGCCGCGCGGGGCCTCGGGCGCGGCGACCGCGTCGGCATCCTCGCGCTGAACCGTCCGGAGTACATCGAGGCCCTCTACGGCACGATGCGCGCCGGGGCGATCCCGGTCCCGCTGAACATCAAGCTCCCCGCGGAGGCACTGGCCTTCATCGCCCGCGACGCCGACCTCAAGCTCGTCTTCGTGGACGCCGCGCACAGAAAGGTCGCCCCGCCCGGCATCCCGGCGATCGACTTCGACGCCGACTACGCGCGGTTTCTCAAGCCAGGCCGGTTCAGCGCGGTCACTCCGCGCCCCGATGACATCTGCCTGCAGCCGTATACCTCCGGCTCCACCGGCCGCCCCAAGGGCGTGCTGCTGACCCACGTCGGCCAGGCCTGGCAGATCGAGGCGCTCGTCGCCGCCCGCCGCATGACGCCGGACGACCGCGTGCTGGTGGCGGCGCCGCTTTACCACAAGAACGCGCTCGTGTGGACCAAGGTGGGCCTGGCCGGTGGCTCGTCGCTGGTGCTGCTGGCCCGCTTCGATCAGCGCCTCTATGTGGAGTCGATCGGCCGCTACCGGGTGACGCGCCTCTCCGGCGTGCCGACCATGTTCCACCTGATCCTGAACGACCCGGCGCTGGCGCAGACCGACAAGACCTCCGTGCGGTTCATCGGCGTGGGCTCGGCGCCCGCCTCGCCCGCGCTCTTCGAGGCGCTCGCCCGCGCGTTCCCCAACGCGGTGGCGACCAACGGCTACGGCGTGACCGAGGCGGGCCCGGTGATGTTCGCCGGTCATCCAACTGGTTTACCCAGGCCCGCTACGTCCATCGGCTACCCGCTGGCTGGCTGCGAGATCCGTCTCGACCCCGGCCCCGACGAGGGCGTGCTGCTCACCCGCAACCCGGGCGTGATGGTCGCGTACCACAACCTGCCGGAGGAGACCGGGCGGCGGCTCAAGGACGGCTGGTTCGACACCGGCGACGTCTGCCGCCGCGACGCCGACGGCTTCTACTACTTCGTCGGTCGCACCGACGACATGTTCGTCTGCGGGGGCGAGAATGTCTACCCGGGCGACGTCGAGGGCACGCTGGAGCGCCACCCGGACGTGCTGCAGGCCGCGGTGCTGCCGGTGGATCATGAGCTCAAAGGTCAAGTGCCGGTGGCCTTCGTGGTCGCGCGGCCCGGCGCCGGCCTCACCGAGCAAGCCGTGAAGGAGTGGGCGCTGGCCCACGGCCCCGCCTACCAGCATCCCCGACGCGTGTTCCTCGTCCCCGAGCTGCCGCTGGCCGGGACGAACAAGATCGATCGCGCGGCGCTCCGGACGCGCGCGCTTGCCGCTCCACCCCCACGAGGAGGCTGACCCATGTTCATCGATCGCCGAACGTTCATGAAGGGAAGCGCCGTCGCCGGCGCGGCCGCGGTGGCCCCGCAGGTGCTCGTGGGCACCGCCCGCGGCCAGCAGAGGAACAAGGTGGTCTTCGTCTCCGAGGAGTCGAACCCGAAGGCCATCGCGGTCTACGACAAGATCAACGCGGACTTCAAGAAGGAGACCGGGATAGAGGTGGTCATGGAGTACCCGGGCTTCGCCAACATCGCCAAGCGCGTGGCCACCCTGATCGCGGCGGGCACCCCGCCCGAGATCGTCTGGTACGGCGCGGGGCAGGCGATGAACCTGGCGCTGGAGAACCAGCTGGCCGACGTGGGCGACGTGATCCGAGCCACCGGCGGCACCGCGGAGAACCTGCGCCTGGTCTACAAGGGAGCCGACCGCTCCATCCCGACCAGCCAGCAGTTCACCTATGGCTGGTACCGCAAGGACCTCTTCCAGGCGAAGAACCTGGACGCGCCCAAGAGCTGGGACGAGTACCTCAGCGCGGCCAAGACGCTCAGCAACCCGCCGAGCATGTACGGCTGCATCGTGCCCTCGGCGGAGACCGGCGCCTCCACGCTCCTGCTCGAGACCATGTTCATGAAGAACAACGTGCACTGGTTCGGGTGGGACGCGGGCAAGAAGGACTACGAGGTCGTGCTGGACAAGGGCGACCAGAAGAAGCGCGCCGTCGAGACGCTCGACTACCTGAACGAGCTGCACAAGTACTCGCCCGAGGCCAGCACCTACAACTGGGGCGAGCTGATGTCGACCTACTTCAGCGAGAAGGCGGCGTCGTCCTACTACGTGGGCTCGCGCCTGCTCGACCAGACCATCGCCAACAACCCCAAGATCGCCGACGCCACCGTGCCGTTCGAGCTGCCGAGGAAGCTGACCGACTCCTACTACCTGTCGATCCAGGGCTTCCACATCCTCGAGAAGTCGAACGTGGACGGCGCCAAGAAGTACGTCACCTTCTTCCTCCAGCACCCCGACCTCATCGCCTGGTACCACGCGGTGCCTTTGCACATCATCCCGGCCAGCCGGCAGATGCTCAACTCGGCCAAGTACCAGGACAACCCGGTCATCCAGAAGCGGATGGACGTGCTGAAGTTCCTCGACTCGATCTGGACCAAGGGGGTGCCGCTCTACTACTGGGACGGGCGTGAGCTGAACCCCTACATCGGCCTCTTCCACAACGAGAACCTCGCCGGCTGGATGCTGGCCGCGCGCAACATCAAGGGGATGAAGTCGGACCAGGTCGTGGACGAGGCCGCCGCCCAGGTCCGCAAGAAGATGAAGCGGGTCGGCTAACCCTCTCCCCTCTGGGGAGAGGGCAGGGTGAGGGGGACGGGGCGGTGAGTGCCCACACGGAACGGCGCGCGTGGATATTCGGCACCACCGCCCCCGCTCTCGTCTTCCTCCTGGTGATCGCCTACCTCCCCATCGCCTATGCAGTCACGCTCTCCTTCTTCAAGAAGACCGCCTTCAACCCGGCCATGAAGTGGGTCGGACTGGACAACTACCGGTTCATCCTGGAGGAGCCGGAGCTCTGGAGCGCGTTCTGGCGCTCCGTGGTCTTCACGCTGGGCGCCGTCGCGCTGCAGCTCGTGTGGGGGCTGGTCTCTGCCCTGCTGCTGAACCGGACTTTCAAAGGCCTCAATCTGGTCAGGAGTCTGTTCGTGCTGCCGTATCTCCTCCCGTCCATCGTGGTGGCGCTGGTCTTCCAGTGGCTGCTCTCCCAGGAGTACGGCGTCGTCAACCAGGTGCTGATGCAGACCGGGGTGGTCGCGCGGCCGATCAACTTCTTCGGCGGCCTGGCCACCGCCATGTGGGCGGTCATCGGCATGGCGGGCTGGCAGTACGGCTCCTTCGCCACGCTGCTGATCCTGGCCCGGCTGCAGGCCATCAACCCCAAGCTCTACGAGGCCGCCGCCGTCTCGGGCGCCGGCACGCTCCGCGCCTTCCGGGACGTGACGCTGCCCAATCTGCGCACCACCCTGATCGTGATCGCGCTCTTGCGCGGGATCTGGATGTTCAACAAGTTCGACTCGATCTGGCTGGTGACCCACGGCGGCCCGCTCAAGGCCACCGAGACCCTGCCGCTCTACGCCTACCGCCTGGCCTTCGAGGAGTTCGACTTCGGCCTGGCCGCGGCGGCCTGCACCGTGATGTTCGTGGTGCTGCTGGTGGGCGCGGTGGTCTACTTCAAGCTGTTCGATCCCACGAAGGAGATCGAGGTGGGGCGGTGAGCCGGCTCGGGCTCTACGGGCCCCTCGCCCTGCTGCTGGTGGTGCTGGTGCTCGTGGCCTTCCCGTTCTACTGGATGCTGCTCACCTCCGTCACGCCCCGGGAGGCGCTCTTCAAGCCACCCTACCGGCTCTTCCGCCTCGACTTCTCGCCGGGCAACTACCGCGAGCTGCTCTTCGCCACCGAGTTCGTCCGCTACTTCGTCAACAGCCTGATCGCGGCGGTGGGCGCCATCGTGCTCAACGTGATCGCGGCCACCCTGGCGGGCTACGGACTCACCCGCTTCGCCTTCCCGGGCAAGAGGACCTTCGCCTTCGGCACGCTCTTCTCCTACATGTTCCCGCCCATGCTGATGGCGATCCCGCTCTACATCCTCTTCTCCGCGCTCCAGATGCGGAACACCTACACCGGCCTGATCCTGGCCCACATGGCCATCAGCCTGCCGCTCAACATCTGGCTCATGTGGCAGTACTTCCAGATCGTGCCGCTCTCGCTGGAAGAGGCCGCCTGGACCTCCGGCGCGAGCCGCCTGGCCGCCCTGCGCCAGGTGTGCCTTCCCTCGGCCCGGCCCGGCATCCTCTCGGTCGCCATCTTCTCGTTCGCGCTCTCCTGGAACGACTTCACCTTCGCGTTCATCCTGCAGACCGATCGCAAGATGTTCACGCTGCCCGTCGGCCTCGCCAGCTTCGTGGAGCAGACCGGCGTGCACTGGGGCATGGTGATGGCCGCCGCGGTGCTGGTCTCGGTGCCCACGTTCCTGCTCGTGTTCTTCCTGCAGCGCTACCTCCTGAGCGGCCTGCGGACGGCGGGGTAGGGGAGCCGCGATGGCGTTCTCGGTCCGGCTGGAAGGCCTCGACAAGCGATTCGGCCGCGGCACCCGCGAGGTGCACGCGGTGCGCGATCTCTCGCTCGAGATCGGCGAGCGCGAGTTCTTCACCTTCGTCGGCCCCTCGGGCTGCGGCAAGACGACGACCTTGAGGATGATCGCCGGCCTCGAGGTGGCCACCGCCGGCCGCATCTGGTTCGGCGACACCGAGGTCACCAAGCTGCCCCCGCAGCAGCGCGACATCGCCATGGTCTTCCAGGACGTCGCGCTCTTCCCCTACATGACGGTGCGCCAGAACATCGGCTACCCGCTGCGCATCGCCGGCCTGCCCCGGGCGCGCATCGACGAGAAGGTGGAGAAGGTGGCGGTGACCCTCGGCCTCAGCGACAAGCTCGCCATGAAGCCCGGCCAGCTCTCGGGCGGCCAGCAGCAGCGCGTGGCCATCGGCCGGGCGATCATCAAGGAGCCGAAGGTGCTGCTGATGGACGAACCCCTTTCAGCCCTCGACGCAAGGCTTCGGGTGGAAATGCGCACCGAGATCCTGCGTCTGCACCGGGAGATCTCGTCGACCGTCATCTACGTTACCCACGACCAGGTCGAGGCCATGACCATGTCCACGCGGGTGGCGGTGATGGACCAGGGGCGGGCGTTGCAGATTGCGCCACCGCGGGAGCTGTTCCGGCGGCCGGCGGACATCACGGTGGCGACCTTCATCGGAACGCCAGCGATGAACATTATTCCGACGACGGTGGTGACGACGCCATCCGGCCTCGCGATCGAGCTACTGGGCAAGCAGATCCCGGTGGCGCCGAGACACCACGCGGCCTTGCAGGGGCTGAAGCGCCTGGATGTGGGAATCCGGCCGCAAGCAGTGAAGCTGCTGCCGTCCGGGCCAGACCGGATCGCTGGGCGCGTGTTCTTGCGGGAGCCGCTGGGGTTAGAGGATGAAGTGCTGGTAGAGACGGCCGACGGGACGCGGGTGAAGGTCGTGAGCGGGGCGGTGGATGAGTTCCAGGAGAGTGCGGTGGTCGGTCTCGAGCTTGAGCGGCGGGAGCTATATCTGTTCAATTCAGACTCGAGGACAGCAATCTGCTATGGGATTGACTGAGAACGCGCCTTCCCGCGGACGTGGTAAAGTCGCCGGGTTGTGCCCGGGAGGCGCGCTGCGGAAAGGCGTGCCAGCCCTCCGGCCCGGGCCCATGGGAGGCAGGCGCAAGCACGGTGGATCTGGAAATCCTGATCGAGAACGTGCTGAACGCGGTCACCGCGGGCATCACGATCGGTTGCATCTACGGTCTGATGTGCATCGGCCTCGGGCTCATCTTCGGCATCATGCGGATCGTCAACTTTGCCCAGGGCGAGCTGCTCATGCTGGGCATGTTCGCCAGCTTCTACCTGGTCAGCGAGGGCCGGGTGCTGTCCTTCCTCGGGCCGTACTGGGGGCCGTTCATCGGCGCGATGTCCGCGGCCCCGCTGATCTTCACCGGGGGCGCGCTCCTCCACAAGTTCCTCATCTCCCGCGTGTCCGGCCTGCGCACCGTGGGCTCGCTGGACGAGGGGCACTTTGGGCAGCTGGTCGTCACCCTGGGCATCTCGCTGATCCTCCAGAACGGCGGGCAGATCCTGTTCGGCTCGACTCCGGTCGCGGTGCGCACGCCGCTGTCCTCCGAGGCGTTCCTGATCGGCCCGGTGTACCACGGCGCCACCGTGTTCCTGAACAAGGCCAAGCTGGTGGCCTTCTTCGTCGCGGTGCTGGCCGCGGTGGTGCTCTACGTGACGCTCGAGTACACGCGCCTGGGCAAGGCCCTGCGGGCCGCGGCCGACAACCCGACGGCGGCCACCTACATGGGCATCGACGTGGACCGGGCCTACCGCATCGCCTTCGGCCTGGGGAGCGGCATCACCGCGGTCGCGGGCGGGCTGATGGCCACCTACATCTCCTTCACGCCCTTCGTCGGCTTCGACTACGTCATCATCATGTACTCGGGCGTGGTGCTGGGGGGCATGGGGAGCATCTTCGGGGCGTTCTGGGGCGGGGTGACGGTGGGCTTCGTCCAGCAGTTCTCGGCCCTGATCCTGCCGCCCCAGCTGCAGAACGCGGCGATCTTCGTGGTGTTCCTGATGATCGTGCTGCTGCGGCCCCAGGGCCTGTTCGGCCGCTCGGCGGAGCGGGCATGAAGCAGGGCGCCGGCCCGCACCTGCGTCGGAACCTGACGGTGCTCGCCGTCGTGTCCGTCGTCTACCTGGTGGTCGCGATGTCCGTGACCAACAGCTACTACCAGCTGATCCTGACCCTGGTACCGGTGTGGGCGCTGTTCGGCGTCTCGTGGAATATCCTCTCCGGCTACGGCGGCCAGCTCTCGTTCGGCCACGCGTCGTTCTTCGGTATCGGCGCGTACGCGGTCACGCTCGGGGTCGTCTACTGGAGCCTCTCGCCCTGGCTGGGCATCCCGCTCGGCATGGTCCTCGCCGGCCTCGCCGCCATCGCGATCGGCTTTCCCACGTTTCGCCTGCGCGGGCACTACTTCGCCCTGTCGATGCTGGCCTATCCGCTCGCCATCCTCTACGTGATGCAGTATCTGGGCTTCCAGGAAGTGTCGATGCCCATGCACCGCGAGAGCGGGCTCCGCTTCATGGAGTTCAGCGAGCCGCGCATCTACACCCTGCTCGCGGTCCTGCTGCTGGTCGGCGGAGTGGCCGTCTCGCTGGTCATCGAGAACTCGCGCTTCGGCCTGGCCCTGCTCGCCATCCGGCAGAACGAGCTGGCCGCCGAGGCGGCGGGCATCAACGCGCGCCTCTGGAAGATGCGCTCGCTGGTCGTGTCGGGGATGATGGGCGCGGTGGCCGGTGGCTTCTACGCCCGCGTGCTGCTGGTCGTGACGCCGGACTCCGTGTTCGGCATGCTCGTCTCCGCCCAGGCGGTGGTGGTCACGCTGTTCGGCGGGGTGGCCTCGGTCTGGGGGCCGGTGATCGGCGCCGCCATCCTGGTCCCGCTCGCGGAGACGCTGCAGGCCGAGCTGGGGACTTATCTGCCCGGCATCCAGGGCGTCGTCTACGGCATCGCCATCATCGCGATCATGCTGCTCTCGCCCGACGGGCTCTACTGGACCATCGGCGACCGCTGGTTTCGCCGCGCGGCCCCGGACGGCATCCCCGACTTGGGGCCCGACCTGGAGCCGCTCCCTCCTCCGGTCCGCCGTGCGTCCACCCACGCGGCCGGGCCGCTGCTGCAGGTCGAGGGGCTGTCGCGCGCCTTCGGCGGCCTACGGGCCGTCAGCGATGTGAGCTTCTCGATCACCGAGGGGGAGATCCTCGGCATCATCGGGCCGAACGGCGCGGGCAAGACCACGCTCTTCAACGTGCTGAACGGCGTGCTCGCCGCCGACGAGGGCTCGGCCCGGCTCGACGGGCAAGCGCTGCTGGGCCGGAAGACGTTCGAGGTCTGCCGCATGGGCGTCGGCCGCACGTTCCAGGTCGTGCGCAGCTTTCCGCGCCTCTCCGTGCTCGACAACGTGATCGTCGGCGCCTACGGAGCCGGCCTTGCCGACCGGGAGGCCATCGCCCAGGCGGTGCGGGCGCTCCACCAGGTGGGACTACAAGATAGGTCGGGCGTGCCCGCCGGCCAGCTCACCAACAAGCAGCTTCGCCTGATGGAGCTGGCCCGCGCGCTGGCCGGCCATCCCCGGCTGCTGCTGCTCGACGAGACGCTGGCCGGGCTCGGCCGCGAGGAGTGCGACGACGTCCTGGGCGTGTTGGCGCGGGTGCGCACGCAGGGCATGACGATCTGCATCATCGAGCATACAATGCACGCGATGATGCGCCTCGCCGACCGGTTCGTGGTGCTGGACCACGGGCGGGTGCTCGCCACCGGCCTGCCCCGGGCCGTCGTGGAGGACGCGTCCGTGATCGAGGCCTACCTCGGCAAGAAATGGCTGGCGCGGCGCGATGCTTGAGGTGAGAGACCTCTCCGTCGCCTACGGCGGCCTGCGCGCCCTCGAGGCCGTGACGCTGTCCGTCGCCGAGCGACAGTTCGTCACGCTCGTGGGCCCGAACGGAGCCGGCAAGTCCACCCTGTTCAAGACGATCAGCGGGGTCGTGTCGCCCGTCTCGGGCTCGATCTCCTTCGCGGGCGAGGACCTGCTGTCCCGTCGGCCCTCGGAGCGCGCGCACCTCGGCATCGCGCACGTCCCGGAGGGCCGGCAGGTGTTCAAGACCCTGACCGTCCGCGAGAACCTCGAGATGGGCGCGTACCCGAAGGCCGGGCGCGCGCACTGGGCGCAGACGCTCGACCGCATCCAGACGCTGTTCCCGATCCTCGCCGAGCGGGCCGGCCAGCTCGCGGGCACGCTCTCGGGCGGCGAGCAGCAGATGCTCGCGATCGGCCGCGGTTTGGCCTGCGCGCCGCGGCTCCTGATGCTGGACGAGCCGTCGATGGGGCTGGCGCCCAGCGTCGCCGACACGATCTTCGAGCGCATCTCGCAGATCCACCGGGAGGACGGGGTGACGATCCTCCTGGTCGAGCAGCGCGTCGCCGAGGCGCTCGAGCGCTCGGACCACGGCTACGTGCTGGAGACCGGGCACATCGTGCTGGAGGGGCGGTACGAGACCCTGCTGGCCGACGACCGGGTGCGACGCTCGTATCTCGGCCTGACCGAAGCCTAGATCGATCCACCATCACATCATCACCAACGAGGGAGATGACCGGAATGTCGACATCTGAACCGATCGGACGCCGGACCGCCATCAAGATGGGCCTCGCCACCGCCGCCGCGGCGACGCTGCCGACCCGCCGCGTCCGCGCGCAGAGCCCGAAGGAGGTCAAGATCGCCTTGGTGGTCCCGCTGTCCGGGGCCTGGGCGCGCCAGGGCATCCTGGAGCAGATGGGGGCCGAGATGGCCATCGACGACGTCAACAAGGCCGGCGGCATCAAGGCCCTCGGCGGCGCCAAGCTCAAGCTGGTGCTCTACGACACCGGCGACACCGCGGAGAAGGCCAAGAACGCGGCGCAGCGCCTGGTGGCGCAGGAGCCCGACGTGGTCGGCGGCATCGGCTGCTGGCTTTCGACCTTCACGCTCGCGGCCACCGAGGTGTCGGAGCGCGCGGAGCTGCCGTGGCTCACCCTGTCCTACTCCGACCTCATCACCGGGCGCGGCTACAAGTATGTCTTCCAGTCCGCCCCGACCGCTGATGCTCAGGCCACCGCCCTGCTGCCCCGGGTCGTCGATCTCGCGGCCAAGGCGACGGGCACGAAGCCGACGAAGGTGGCCTTCGTCGGCGACAACTCGGCCTCGTCGGTGAGCTTCATGAAGCCCCTCCGCGAGCACGTGGCCAAGGACCTGGGCCTCGCGATCGTGGCGGACGAGGTCTACACGCCGCCCCTCACCGACGCGACGACGCTGGTGCAGAAGATCCGTTCCGGCCGTCCTGACTTCATCGTGTGCCAGTCCACGAACGTGGGCGACGACAAGCTCCTGCTCGACAAGTTCGCGGAGCGGGGGATCACGCCCTCCACCGTCCCGCTGATCGGGGGTGGCGGCCACTGGTGCGTGCCGGAGCTGATGAAGGTGGCGGGCAAGGAGCATCTGGAGGGCATGATCGTGGGGCTCGCCAACTGGCCGGGCCGAGCGGTGGAGGACGTCGAGAAGCGCTTCATCGCGAGGACCGGCGAGCCGTGGTTCGGCCACGACTCGATCTTCCCCTACGCGCACGTCTGGATCTTCAAGGAGGCGCTGGAGCGGACGGGGTCCACCGACCGCAGGAAGCTGGGCGAGATGATGCACAAGATCGACCTCAAGGATGGCCCGGCGAAGTTCTTCCCCGACGGCCGGGTGAAGTACGAGGAGAACGGCCGCCGGGCCGGAGCCGAGCTCTGCATCGTGCAGTGGCAGAAGGGCCGCCCGGTCGCGGTGCACCCGGAGAGCATCGCGGCCGCGAAGGCGATCTGGCCGAAGTCGTAGGCCGCCTGGCCCGAGGCCGGCGATGCCGCCATCTGTGGTAATTTCTAACCCACGATGAGCGGCATCGTCGCCTACGGCGCCTACCTTCCCTACTTCCGCCTCGATCGCAAGGCGATCGGCGAGGCCCTCGGCAGCGGGGGCGGGAAGGGCACCCGCGTCGTGGCCTCCTACGACGAGGACACGACCTCCATGGGCGTGGAGGCGGCGCGCGCGGCCCTGCACGGGGCCCGGCGCCTCGGCCCCGCCGCGGTGTACTTCGCGACCGCCGAGCCCGCGTACCTCGACAAGACCAACGCCACCGCCATCCACGCCGCGCTCGCCCTCGACGAGTCGGCCATGGCCTTCGACATGCTCGGCTCGATCCGCTCGGCCGCGGGCGCGCTGCGCGCCGCGATGGACGCGGGGCGGCCGACGCTGGCGGTGCTGTCGGACATCCGCACCGGGCTGCCGGGCGGGGCGGACGAGCGCGACGGCGGCGACGCGGCGACCGCCTTCCTGCTGGCACCGGGTGACGCCGACACGCCGGTGCTGGCCGAGCCGGTGGCCGCGGCGTCGGTCACCGCCGAGTTCCTCGAGCGCTGGCGGGTGCCGGGGGACGCGGCCTCGCGGCAGTGGGAGGAGCGCTTCGGCGAGCACGCCTATGGGCCGCTCGCGGAGGCCGCGATCGCGAGCGCGCTCAAGCAGGCCGGCGTCACCGGCGGCGAGATCGCGTCCGTCCTCGTGGCGGGTTCGCACGGGCGCGCGAACAGGCGCGCGGCCGCCGCGGTGGGCGCGAAGCCCACCGCGCTCGGCGACGATCTCACCGGCACCGTCGGCAACACCGGCGCGGCCCACGCGGGGCTGCTGCTGGCGGACGCGCTCGACCGGGCGCAGGCCGACGACCTCATCATGGTCGTCTCGCTGGCCGACGGCTGCGACGTGACGATCTGGCGGGCGACCGCGGCATTGGCGCGCGGGCGGCAACAGGTGCCGGTGGCGCAGCAGATCAAAGCGGGCGGCCGCGTGTCCTACCCGACCTTCCTGACCTGGCGCGGCTTCCTCAAGCGCGAGCCGCCGCGTCGGCCCGATCCGCAGGCGCCCGCCGCACCGCCGGCCTTCCGGGCCGAGGCGTGGAAGTTCGGCTTCACGGGGAGCCGGTGCCAGGCGTGCGGCACGCGGCACCTGCCGCCCACGCGCGTGTGCCTCAAGTGCCACGCGGTGGACCGCATGAGCCCCGAGCGCATGGCGGACGTGCCCGCGACCATCGCGACCTACACGGTGGACCGGCTCGCCTACTCGCTGTCGCCGCCGGTGGTGGTGGGCGTGCTCGACTTCGAGGGCGGCGGCCGCTTCACGTGCGAGCTCACCGACGTGGACCCCGCGGCGGTGAAGATCGGCAACCGGGTCGAGATGACGTTTCGCCGGCTCATGACCGCTCACGACGTGCACAACTACTTCTGGAAGGCGCGACCCCTCCGGGGCGCGTAGTCGAGAGGAGGCTTCACCATGGCCAGCAACGGGATCCGGGACCGCGTGGCGATCGTCGGCATGGGCTGCACCGGCTTCGGCGAGCGGTGGGACAAGAGCGTGAGCGACCTCCTCGTGGAGTCGTCGCAGGACGCGCTCAACTCGGCCAACGTGCCGATCGACGCGATCGATGCGTTCTGGCTCGGCACGCTCTTCTCCGGCCAGAGCGGGCTCACGCTCTCGCGCCCGCTCAAGCTCAACTACAAGCCGGTGAGCCGGCTCGAGAACTACTGCGCCACCGGCTCCGAGGCCTTCCGCAACGCCTGCTACGCGGTGGCGTGCGGCGCCTACGACATGGCGATGGCCATCGGGGTCGAGAAGCTGAAGGACTCGGGCATCTCGGGGCTGCCGAGCATCGGCGCGCCCGAGGACGGCACGCGGGCGGGCCTCACCGCGCCCGCCACGTTCAGCCTGCTCGCGCCCGCCTACTGCAAGAAGTACGGGGTGGACGAGGCCACCTTCAAGGAGGCGATGACCCGCATCGCCTGGAAGAACCACAAGAACGGCGCGCTCAACTCGCGCGCGCAGTTCCGCAAGGAAGTGGCGAAGGACGTCATCGCCTGCTCGCCCCAGGTGGCGGGGGCGCTCGGCATCTTCGACTGCTCGGGCGTGTCCGACGGCTCGGCCGCCGCGGTCATCGTGCGGGCCGAGGACGCGTACAAGTACACCGACAAGCCGCTCTTCGTGAAGGCGCTCTCGTTCATCGCGGGCCCCGCGACCGGACCGATCGATCCCGACTACGACTACACCACCTTCCCGGAGGTGGTGGCCTCCGCGACGGATGCCTACGCGCAGGCCGGGATCAAGGACCCGCGCGCCGAGCTGGCGATGGCCGAGGTGCACGACTGCTTCACACCCACCGAGCTGGTGCTGATGGAGGATCTCGGCTTCGCGCCGCGGGGCACCGCGTGGAAGGAGGTGCTCAACGGCACCTTCGACCTCGAGGGCGAGCTGGCGGTGAACCCGGACGGCGGGCTCAAGTCCTTCGGCCACCCGATCGGCGCCTCCGGGCTGCGCATGCTCTTCGAGGCGTGGCTGCAGCTGCGCGGCGAGGCGGGCAAGCGCCAGATCGCCAGCGTCGCGCGCGGCCGCAAGCTCGCGCTCACGCACAACCTGGGCGGGGCGCCGGGGGAGTGCGTGTCGTTCGTCTCGGTGGTGGGCTCCGAGCGGAGCTGAGCCCGGTCCGTCCCTAGCCGGCCCGAGCCAAGCTCGTGGACGCGCTGGTGATGTGGCTGATCGCTCTCGCGGTCGTCGTGTGCCTGGCGATCGGCTTCTGGGGCGTGTTCCTGGTCGTGATCAAGCTCATCGGCCGGTGGGTTTCCCGGCGCCCGTAGCGCTCGCTGCACCTTCCGTTCGAATCCCGAGCCGACGTAAGACCAAGGTCCCATGGACGGGACCACTGCGGTCAACAACACTGGGGTCATGAAACCCAAGCGCACACTCTTTGGCCTCATGTCGGGCATTGCGATCGGGGTGACCCTGCTGGCAGGCTGCGGCGAGAAGAAGGACGACGCGATCGGCAAGGCCGAGAAGAAGGACGCCGAGAAGCCCGGCGTGGTCGCGATCAAGGACACCGTGAAGGAGGCCTACATCTACGGCTTCCCGATGCTGATGAACTACGGGGTCATGTACGAGTACTTCGTAGACCGGAACTCGGGTCAGTTCAAGGCGCCGTTCAACACGATCTACAACGAGGCGCGCGTGTTCACGCCCAAGGACACCGCGGTCGTCACACCCAACAGCGACACTCCGTACTCGTTCGTCGGGTTGGACCTGCGGGCGGAGCCCATCGTGCTGTGCGTGCCCAAGGTCGAAAAGACCCGCTACTACGACGTCCAGCTCGTGGACATGTACACCTTCAACTACGGCTACATCGGCAGCCGGGCCACCGGCAGCGATGCGGGCTGCTACGTGGTCGCGGGTCCCGACTGGAAGGGCGAGACGCCCGCGGGGATCAAGAAGGTATTCAACTCCGAGACGCAGTTCGGCCTGGTCGGTTACCGGACCCAGCTGTTCGGCCCCAAGGACATGCCGAACGTCGTCAAGATCCAGGCCGGCTACAAGGTGCAGCCGCTGTCGCAGTTCCTGAACCAGCCGGCGCCGCCGGCGGCCCCCGCGATCGAGTTCCCGCCCTTCACCAAGGACGACATGAAGACGCCCTTCGTGAAGTACCTGAACTTCATCCTGCAGTTCTGCCCGCCGGTGGAGGAGGAGAAGGCCCTGCGGGCGAAGTTCGCGACCATCGGCATCGAGGCGGGCAAGCCGTTCGATTTCGACAAGCTCTCCGACGCGCACAAGGCGGAGATGGCGCTCGGCATCAAGGAAGGATACGACGCCATCGTGGAGAAGCGGGACAACTTCGCCAAGCTCATCAACGGCTGGCTCATCGGGTCGATCCTGGGCGATCGGGCCTTCTTCAAGGGTGACTTCCTGCTCCGGGCCGCCGGCGCGCTGGCGGGAATCTACGGCAACAGCGCCGAGGAGGCGGTGTACCCGCTGGCGAAGCACGATTCGGCCGGCGAGCCGCTCGATGGCAGCAAGCACAGCTACACGCTCACCTTCGCGGCCGGAGCGTTTCCGCCGGTGAACGCGTTCTGGTCGGTGACGATGTACGACGGGAAGACCCAGCTCCTGATCGAGAACCCGATCAACCGCTATCTCATCAACTCGCCGATGCTGCCGACCATGAAGAAGAACCCGGACGGCTCGCTCACCCTCTACATCCAGAAGGACTCACCCGGCAAGGCGAGGGAGTCGAACTGGCTGCCGGCGCCGGACGGCCCGATCTACCTGGTCATGCGCCTCTACTGGCCGAAGACGGAGCCGCCCTCGGTCCTGCCGCCCGGCGACGGGACCTGGCAGCCGCCGAGCATCGTGCCCGCGAAGTGATCGGCGACGCTTAGCCGGCCGGCGGCGGCGCGGCGCCGTCGCCGGCCCCACCCGCCGACTTCCGGATGTCGATCATCTCGGGCAGCCCGTGGCCGGTGTGCTCGAAGAGCTGCACACGCGTGAGACTGTTCATGTCGACGACGATCTCGCGGATGCGCTCGGCGGCGGCCTGGATCTGAGCGATGCGCTCTCGGGCGTCCGGGCCCAGGCTCCGATCCTCCTGGAGCATGGCCAGGCGGCCGATGACCAGCGTCAGCGGGTTGTTGATCTCGTGCGCGGCCGCGTGGGCGAGCCGGGCGATGCTGCGCAGCTCGTCGGCGGCCTTCTGCTCGGTGATGTCGATGAGGGTCGTCTCGAGATCGGCGCGGGGTGGACCCGAGCTGCGGATCACGTTGGCGAGCACCCAGATGAGTCGCCCGTCGCGCCGGCGGAACTGGAGCTCGACGTTGACGGCGGTCCCCTCCGCGGCGACCCGCTCGAGGAGCTGGTCGCGCTCCTTCAACTGCGCGTAGAAGTGGCCGATGTTCGTCGCCAGGACGTCGGCCGGGCGGGCGAAGCCGAGGATCCGGGCAAAGGCCCCGTTGCAGTCCACGATGCGCCCGTCCGCGAGGGTCAGGCACATCCCGGCCGGGTTGCGCTCGAACGTGGTGCGGTAGCGCTGCTCCGACTCCTGCAGCTCCGCCGTCCGGGTCTGCAGGAGCGCCATGGCCTCCCCCAGCGCTCCGGTCACGCCCGAGAGCTCGGAGAGGCGGAACCGCGGTAGCTCCGGGACCGTCTCGCCCCGGCCGAAGGCGCTGAACGCGGCGGTCAGGCGGCGCAGTCGGCCGGCGAAGCCCCGTCCGGCCAGGTTGGCCAGCCCGAGCGAGAGGGCAAAGGCGCAGACGGCGGCTGCCCACAGGAGCCAGAGCGACCGGCGCAGCGGGCCCTCGATCTGCTCGCTCGGGACCGCGATCGCCACCGTGAACCGGGAGCGCGGGGCGCGGCTGAAGGCGGTGTAGGCGGCGGATCCCTCGGGGGCGGGTCCCGTGAACACCGCCTCCTCGTGCTCGCGAGAGCGCGAGACGAAGCTGGCGGCCGCCGGCCTGCCCACCCGCTGCTCCTGCCGCTGGGTCGTGGCCACCACGGTGCCGGCCCGATCCGTGATGGTCGCGGCGGTCCCTCCCGCGAGCTGGGCCGCGGCCAGCACCGATGCGAAGCTTTCCGGCGTCAGGACCGCGACCAGGATGTGCCGGATCCTTCCGTCACGGAGTAAGGGCAGCGTGACCGCGATCACCGGGCGGCCGGTGGTCGGATCCATGACGAGATCCGAGATCTGCGGCTCACCCGTCTGGAGCGTGCGCTGGAACGTCTCGAGCCCGGCCAGGCTCGGCAGCGAGCTCCCGAGCGGGCGCAGGAGATTGAAGACCTGCCGCCCCGAGGGGTCCACGAGGGCCACCGTCAACCATCGCCGATAGGCCTCCCGCGCCAGCTGGGCCTGCTCGTAGAACTTCCGCAGGTCGGCCGAGTCGAGATCGTCGGAGGTCGCGAGCCCCATCAGGCCCGCGAGGGAGGTCTCGACCTCGCGATCCACCGCCACCGTCAGGGAGCGGGCGTGATAGAGCAGCGCCTGCTCCATGTTGCGGCGCTCGTCCTGATGGGCCCACCAGATCGCGATGCCGGCGACCAGCAGCAGGGGGACCAGCGTGAGGCTGACGACCGCGAGCAGGAACGTGCGCAGCTTCATGGCTGCTGCTGAGAATAGGGAATGCGTGCCACATCGGCAAGTTTCTGAGTAGCGCCTGCTTGCGTCCCACGCGAGGGGTGTGCGAGAGTCCCGCCATGCGCCGGGGCGCCGACTACCTCGCGAGCCTGCGCGACGGGCGCGCCGTGTTCCTCGACGGCGAGCGCGTCGACGACGTCACCCGACATCCCGCCTTCGCCGAGTCCGCCCGGCGCGTCGCGGAGCGGTACGAGGCGGCCGCCGCGTCGGCCGACGTCACCACCTGCGTCGATCCGACCACCGGCAAGCGGATCGACGCGATGTGGCTGATCCCGCGCTCGGCGGAGGATCTCGGGCGCCGGCGGGCCGTGCACCGGTTCTGGGCCGAGGGCTCGTACGGCCTCATGGGGCGCACGCCCGACCACGTGGCCTCGGTGCTCACCGGCTTCGCAGGCTGGCGTCAGCTCTTCGACCGGGGAGGACGGCAGTTCGGCGACAACGTGGTGCGCTTCTACGAGAAGGCACGGGACGAGGACCTGTACCTGGCTTACGCGATCGTGCCGCCGCAGATCGACCGCGCCACGCCGGCCCACAAGCACCCGGAGCCCTTCCTGCACCCGGGGGTCGTGAAGGAGACCGACGCGGGCATCGTGATCCGCGGCGCGCATTCGATCGCCACGTCGGTGACCATGGCCGACTGGCTCTTCGTGAGCTACATCACGCCGCTGACCCCCGGCGACGTCGACTACGCGATCTCGCTGGTGGTGCCGGTGAGCGCGGAGGGCCTCCGGCTCCTGCCGCGCCGGCCCTACGCGACGCTCGCGACCAGCGTCTACGACTACCCGCTCTCCGCGCGCTTCGACGAGGTGGACACCACCGTCGTCTTCGACGACGTGTTCGTGCCGTGGGAGGACGTCTTCGTCTACCGGAACGTGGAGCTGGTGACCGCCCAGTTCCACGAATCGCCCGCCCACGTGACCGCGAACTTCCAGTCGCTGGTGCGCTTCGGGGTCAAGCTCGAGCTGATGGCCGGCCTGGCCCTGAAGCTGGTCGAGGTCGGGCACGGGGAGAGCGACGTCAACACCCAGGCCACGCTCGGGGGCGACATCGCCACGTTCTGCGCCGCCTTCGACGCGCTGGTGCAGGCGGCCGAGCACCGCCCGCTGGTGAGCCAGGGCTACGCGCGCCCGCATCCCCAGTACATCTACGCGGGGATGAGCCTGCAGCGCCGGCTCATCGTGGACATGTACCGGACGGTGCGCGAGCTGGCCGGGGGCGCGTTCCAGCACCTGCCGTCGTCGGAGGCGAGCTTTCTCTCCCCGGAGACGCGCGCTCACACCGAGCGCTATTACCAGTCCACCGTGGCGGGCGCCCGCGACCGCGTGAAGCTGCTCAAGCTGATCTGGGACTTCATCGGTACCGAGTACGGCAGCCGCCAGCTCCAGTACGAGATGTTCTACTCGGCGGCGCAGCCGGTGGTGAACCGTCGGATGTTCCGCTCCTACGACTGGGCCGCCGCCAAGGCCATGGTCGACCGCCTGCTCTCGGAGTATTGATCCGCCCGCCCGTCAGGATCGCTTCGACAGCCCCTTCGCGATGACGACCGGCGCCGGCTCGTAGGCGTCGTGGCGCTGCAGCCACTCCATCGGGTAGGAGAGACCCTGCTCATCGCGCCCCTTGGGGACCATGTCCAGCACGTGGTACACCGCGTTCACCATCTCGATGCCGCGCCCGTAGGACGAATAGGTGTGGTAGATCGCCCCGTCGGGGTCGCGATAGAAGACGCTGATGCCCGGACGCTCCGATGACCCCGGCACCGGGCCGGTGGTGTAGTTGTAGTAGGCCTGCCCGCTCTTCTGCTCCTCGGGCGTGAAGCTCACGTGGTAGTCGTGGTTGAAGTCGGTGCGCGACGAGGAGAGCCACTTCACCTGCCAACCCATGCGCTGCCGGTATGCGGCGAGCCGCTCGTAGGGGGCGCGTGAGATGGCCACGAAGCTGACGTCGCGGTGCCTCAGGTGGACCGCGATGCCGTCGAGGTTGTCGATCCAGAAGGAGCAGCTCTTGCAGCCCTCGTCCCACTCAGGCTCGAACATGAAGTGGTAGACGACGAGCTGGTGGCGGCCCTCGAAGAGATCGGCCAGCGACTCCTCGCCCCGCGGCCCGTCGAATACGTAGGGCTTCCCCACCTTCTCCCAGGGCAGGGCGCGGCGCTCCTCGGCCAGGCGGTCGCGCAGGCGCGTGAGCTCCTTCTCGCGCGCCAGATGCTGGCGGCGCGCCTCGATCCATTCCGCGTGCGAGACGATCTTGTGCGTGGTCATCGGGAGGCTCCTTTCAGCGACGGGCGCCGTAGCGGAACCGGGCTCGCCAGCCCGCGGCGCCGTCGGGGAAGAGGTCGAAGAAGTGCCAGGCGGCGCAGAAGTCATCGCCCGGCTGAAACCCGGCGTCGTTCAGGCGAACGATGCCGTCGCGAGTGCGGCGGAACGCGGAGACGCCGGGCAGCCAGCCGCCGCTCCGCGCGCGGTAGCCCATGTCGGCGGCGAAGGTCGTGCCCTGGTGGCTCACCATCGGGAAGCGCCACCCGCGCGAGCGGGCGAAGCGGCGCTGCACCGCGGGCGAGTCCGGGCTCGAGACGACGAAGGCTGCGCGGTCAGCCACGTGCGGATAGAGGCCGTTGTAGCCGTCGGCCCAGAGGGTGCAGTGGGGGCAGCCCGACCCCATGTTGTGGATGACGATCAGATCCCGCTTGCTGCCGAAGAGCTGGGAAAGGCGGACGGGACCCTTGGTCGAGGCGAAGGTGTAGTCGTCAACCGGCTCGGGGACGGTCTGCCGCTGGACGCTTCGCATGCGGCGACGCAGATCGCCGATGCGCTTGCGATAGGCCGTGAGCCGCCGTGATGCCTGCCGATATCTCATCGCCGGCGCCTCCGTGCCTTCGGCTTTCGCTCCAGGCTCTTGACCCAGCCGGCGAGCGCGTCGAACTGCGCCTGCCAGTACCGGCTGTAGTCGTTGATCCACGTCGCGGCCGCGAACAGCGGCCCGACCTCCAGGCTGCAGCGCGCGATGCGCCCGGTGCGCTCCTGCTGGACGAGGCCGGCCTGCACGAGCACCTGCACGTGGCGGGACACCGCCTGCAGCGAGATGTCGAAGGGGGCCGCGACCTCGGAGACGAGCTGGTGCCCCTTGCCGAGGCGCTTCAGGATGGCGCGGCGGACGGGATCGGAGAGCGCGAAGAAGACGCGGTCGAGCAGCTCCTCGTGCTGATCCTCGACCTCGTCGGCGAAGGGCAGCGGCCGCTGGGCGGTTTCCATGGGAGGGCACACTATCAACAGATATGTTGATAGTCAACAGATAGCTTGATCGACCGGTCCGCCGGGGAGGGTCAGCGCGCGGGGACGGTGAGGGGCAGCACGATCTCGACGGCGCGGACCATCAGGGGCAGATCCATGCTGGGCTGCTCGAGGTTGTGCGCGCTCACCATCGACGGCAGGAAGGGGAGGTGGATGAACCCGGCGGGGATCGAGCGGCCGCGCCGGCCGAGGGCGTGGAGCGTGGTGTAGGAGATGTCGTTGCAAAGATAGGTGCCGGCGGTGTTGGAGACGTACGCCGGGATCCCGTCCGCGGTCAGCACCGCGAGCATCTCGCGCAGCGGCAGCGTGCTGAAGTGCGCGGCCGGCCCGTCCTCCACGCACGGCACGTCGCAGAGCACTTGGCCGTGCGCGTCCGGCCGAGAATAGTCCATCACGTTGACCGCGACGCGTTCGAGCGAGATGCGCGCGCGCCCACCCGCGAGCCCGAGGTGTACCACCGCGACCAGCCCCGGCGCCTCCAGCAGCGGTGCGACGACCGCGCGCGCCGCCTCGTGCTGCACGGGCAGGATCACGGTGCGCACCGCGCAGCCGCCGATCATTTGGCCGTCGAGCCGCTTCGCCACCTCGCCCGACGGGTTGACGGTGTCGCCGTCGAACGGGTCGAAGCCGGTGAGCAGGATATGGCGTGGCGCGCCGACGCTCACGCGGGCTGCACTCCCTTGCGATGGCGCTGGGCGAGGGCCTGGTAGCCGGTCGGGTTCATCTGCACCCACCGCTCGGCGGGGGTGCCCGCGAGCGGGCCCTTCACCTTGCAGGGGGCGCCCATGGCCAGCATGCCGTCGGGGATCTCGGTGCCCGGCGTCACCAGGGAGCCGGCCGCCACCATGGCGCGCACGCCGATCTTCACGCCGTCGAGCAGCGTGGAGGAGTTGCCGACGAGCGCTTCCTCGCCGACAGTGGCGGCGTGGACCAGGCAGAGATGGCCGACGGTGGCGCCGGAGCCGATCTCGACGCCGCCGGCCGGGGTGACGTGGATGACCGCGCAGTCCTGCACGTTGGCGCCCTTGCGGATCACGATCGGGTTGAAGTCGGCGCGGAGGACGGTGTTGTACCAGACCGAGGCGTTCTCCTCCACGGTGACGTCGCCGATCAGGTTGGCGGTGGGCGCGATGAAAGCGGTGGGGTGCACGCGCGGGGACTTGCCTTCGAACGAGAAGAGCGGCATCCGCGGCTCCTTGCTGACGAGGGGATGGCTGCGAGGCACGATATTGCGCCCTGCGCCAGGCCAAGGCAAGTGGACAAGCTCAGGGGCGGGGTGTAGCCTGCGCCCAACATGGCCGCGCCGAAGATCGCCGCCGTCGCGACCGCAACTCCTCCCTGGCGCTACGACCAGGCCACCGTGCTGCGCATGTCCGGCTACGACGACTCGCGTCGCATGGGCTTCTTCAACAACAGCCTGATCGAGACGCGCCACCTCTACATGGACCCGGAGACGTTCACGCCCGACGAGAGCGTGGACCAGCTCAACGACCGCTGGCAGCGCGGGGCGGTGGAGGTGGGCACGGTGGCGGTGGCGCGGGCGATCGAGCGGGCGGGGTGGCGTCGCGAGGACGTGGACTTCCTCGCCACCACGACCTGCACCGGGCGCGTGTGCCCGAGCCTCGACGCGCAGATCATCAACGCGCTGGGGATGAAGCCCACCATCCAGCGCGTGCACGTGGGCGACACCGGGTGCGCGAGCGCGATGGTGGCGATGCAGCAGTGCTACAACCACCTGCGCGCCTTCCCCGAGCACCGGGCGGTGATGGTGGCGGTGGAGATCTGCTCGGCGGCCTACTTCCTGGACGACCGCCTCGAGAGCGCGGTGGCGCACGCCATCTTCGCGGACGGGGCGGGGGCCATCGCGATCGGCGCAGACGGGGCGGGGCCGGAGATCGTCGAGCACCGCACCATGTTCCGCTCCGAGCACCTGGGCGCGATGGGCTTCGAGTACCCGGGCGGGCGGCCGCGGGTGGTCCTCTCCAAGGATGTGCGGCGCATCGGCGCGGGGATGATGAAGGAGATGGCCGACGCGTTGATGGCGGGCAACGGCCTCAAGACCGAGGACGTCGCGCACTTCGTGCTGCACTCGGCGGGCCGCCGCGTGATCGAGCAGGTGGGCAAGCTGATGGCATTGGACGAGACGCGGCTCGCGCACTCGCTTCACGTACTGCAGCAGTACGGCAACATGTCGTCGGCCACCGTGGTGTTCGTGCTCGACGACCTGCTGCAGTCGTGCGAGCCGGTTCCGGGGGACTGGGGACTCATGATCGCCCTCGGGCCGGGCTTCGCGGCCGAGGGAGCCCTGCTGCGCTGGTAGCATGCCCTTCCTTCCGCCGATGGCCCGGGCCGCGGATACGCTGGAGATCATCGATGGGCCGCACCCCGTGCCGTTCGCCGAGATGGCGTGCTGCATGATGGACATCGCGCGCGTCAACGGCCTCTTCGGCGGGCGCATGGTCACGATGATCTACGTCAAGCGGATGCTCGGCGCGCTGCCCGCCGATCGCCCCATCACCGTGCTGGACGTGGGCACCGGGGCCGGCGACATTCCGCGCGCGGTGGTGCGCTGGGCGCGGCGCGCGGGGCGGCGCATCCGCGTGCTCGCGCTGGATCGCGACGCGGCCACGCTGCAGATCGCGGCGCAGGTGGTCCGCGGCTATCCCGAGATCACCTTCGTACGCGGGGACGCGCTGTCGCTTCCGATCCGGCCGGGCTCGGTCGATCTCACCATCTCCGCGATGACGCTGCACCACCTCGAGCCCGACGCGGGCGTGCGCTACCTCAGCGAGATGGACGGGAGCGCGCGCGTGGGCATCGTGGTCAACGACCTGGTGCGGACCCGCGCCGCCCACGCGGTGGTGTGGCTGATCACGCGCTTCATCACCCGCAGCGCGATCTCGCGTCACGACGGGCCGCTCTCGGTGCGCCGGGCCTACACGCCGCGCGAGGTGAGCGGGCTCTGTGAGAAGGCCGGGCTGCCGGACGCGAGCGTGGTGCACCACTGGCCGTACCTCCGGCTGTGCGCGGTGCGGGCCAAGCCGTGACCGCCGATCGCGTCGACGTGGTGGTGGTGGGCGCGGGGCCGGCCGGCTCCGCCGCTGCGATCCTGCTGGCCGAGCGGGGATGGTCGGTCGTGCTGTTCGACAAGGCCGCGTTCCCGCGCCCGAAGATCTGCGGGGAATACCTCTCGCCCGAGGGCGCGCGGGTGCTCGACCGCCTGGGCGTGCTGAAGGCGGTGGACGCGGCGGGGGCGCAGCCGCTGCACGGCATGCGCATCACCGCGCCCGACGGCACCGTGCTCGACGGCGCGTATCCGACGAGCGGGCCGTGGCGCGGGTATCGCGATCACGCGCTGTCGATCCGGCGCGAGGTCTTCGACCGCGTGCTGCTGGAGCGGGCGCGGAGCTTGCCGGTGGACGTGCGTGAGCGGCATCGCGTGACCGGGCTGTTGCGCGACGGCGGGGCCGCGGGCGGGGCCGTCGTCGGGGTGCAGGCCGAGGATGCCGACGGCGTGCCGGTCGAGATCGGTAGCCGGCTCGTGGTGGGTGCCGACGGGCGCGCGTCGGCGGTGGCGCACGCGCTCGGGCTGCTACGGCCGCACCGGCTGAAGCGGCTGGCGCTCATCCAGCACGTGAGCGGCATCGAGGGGATGAGCGATCGCGGCGAGATCTACGTCGACCCGCCCGACTACTCCATCCTGAACCCGGTGGGGCCCGGCGTCGTCAACCTGAGCTTGGTGGTGCCGCTCGCGCACGCGCGGCCGTACAGCGGCCGGCTCGAGACGTTCCTCGACGCGCGGCTCAAGCAGCTGCGGCACCTGCCCGCGCGGCTGCGGGGCATGCGGGCCGAGGGGCCGCTGATGGCGATGGGGCCGCTGGCGTACCGCGTGGACGCGCCGCGGGTGGGCGGCGTGATGATGGTGGGCGACGCGACGGGGTTCTACGACCCGTTCACCGGCGAGGGGCTCTACACCGCGCTGCGCTCCGCCGAGCTGCTCGCGGAGGTGGCGCACCCGGCGCTGGAGCGCGACGATGTGTCGGTGCCGGCGCTGTCGCCCTACGCCCGGGCGCGGCGGGCCGCGTTCGCGGACAAGGCGCGCGTCACCCGGGCGCTCCAGCTCGTGATCGCCCACCGCCGCCTGGCCAACGCCGCCGCCCGCTTCCTCCGTCGCCGGCCCGCCCTCCTCGACACCCTGATGGGCGTGATCGGCGACTTCGTCCCGCCCCGCACGATCTGGGGTCAGGTCTTACATTCCGACATTTCGCGCCCCTGAGCAGACGTCGCCATCGAGAAAATGTCGGAATGTAAGACCTGACCCCGGCCTAGCGGCGGGGGCGGCGGCGGGGGGAGGGGGTCGAGCGGTCTTCTTCGGTGGTGGTGGCGGGCTGGTCGCCTTGCAGGAGGGGGATGTTGGCTTCTCGCAAGGGGCGGCCGACGTGGTCGCGGATCCACTTGCCGTCCCACCATTCGACGGGCGTGACCGAGATGCCCTGGATGAGCACCTCGAAGTGCAGGTGGTCGCCCAGCGCGAGACCGGTGGCGCCGCTCTTGCCGAGCTCCTGGCCCTTCTTGACCTCGTCGCCTTCCTTCACCTCGAGCGTCGAGAGGTGGCCGTAGAGCGTCTGCAGCCCCCACCCGTGATCGACCACCACCGCGTTGCCGTAGATGGTGAGCGGCCCCGCCCAGACCACCACGCCCGAGTTGGCCGCGGGTACCGGGCTCGCCTTCAGTGACGCCAGGTCGTAGCCCAGGTGCACCTGGGTGTCGACGTCCTTGCCCTGATAGCGGTACGTCCGCGTCTCCGCGAAGTTCGAGAACACCTTGGTGTTGCGCGGCTGGATGAACGCGCCCTCGAATATCGGCGCCGGCTTGCTCTTCTGCGCGAGCGTGCGCTTCATCTCCTCGGCTTCCTTCCGCTTGTCGCGGTTCACGGTGAGGAAGGCGGCGAGGAGCTGATCGGGCGGGATCTGCCCGCGCTCGGGCAGCATCTCCGGCATCTTGCTGGCGAGGAACTGCTCGCTGATCTCGATGGTGTCCATCGGGAACTTGCGCGGCCGGATCTCGACCGCGAGGGCGCGCGACACCGCGTTGCCCGCCTCGTCCTGCGCGGAGACCGTGATCGGCGAGTTGGGTGGCAGGTTCCAGGGCAGGGCGTAGAGCGCGACCTGCAGGGCCGAGTCGCGCGGGCCGGCCGGGAACGCCGGGAAGAAGAGCTCGCCGACCGTGACGCCGACGCGCGCCGCGCCCTTGGCCCGCAGCGCCACGAGCCCGCCGCCGCCGAGCGAGAGGTAGCGCGTGGAGGCGAGGATCTCGAGGGTGGGCGGCGTGAAGTCGAGGGTGACGGGCAGGCTCGCGATCGTGCGGTCGTCCACGCGGATCGGCCGCCAGAAGCCGTCGCTCGCACGCACCTCGAGGATGGCCGCGCCCTCGCGCAGGCCCAGGGTGCCGCCCGCGATGATCAGCTGCACGCGCTGCTCGTTGCTGGGCTGACCCGAGAAGGTCTGCTGCGCGACGTTGACGCGGGTGCCGCCCTGCATGAGCCTCACGTCGACGGACTGCACGCCGCCGCGGGTCGCGCGCAGGTCCAGGGTGATCGGGGTGCGCACGCCGATGAACTTGGGCACCGGCTGGAACTCCACGCGCACCGCGGACACGCTCTGGCGCCACGCGAGATATCCGAAGCCCGCGAGCACCAGCAGGATGGGGACGAGGAAGATGATCAGCCAGACCCGGATCCGCGAGCGAGCCACGTTGCCATGTTAGCAGTGACCCAGATTCCCACCTAGATTTTGCGGGTAGAATCGGGACCCGTGTCGACACGGCCAGACTGGGGAAACATTTTCCGGATCGTCGCCACCGCAGGCTTCGGTGCGAGCGCCGCGCTCCACCTCTCGACGTTCACCCCCTTCCCGCCCGCGGTCGCCGCCGCGATCGCCCTGGCGCTCTTCGCGGTCGCCCTCTTTCTGCTCGGGGCCATGATCGTGCGTCTGCGCGAAGCGGGCGCGCCCGCGCGCGGCCAGGGCGCGGTGCGGGTGGTCGAATGGCGCCGGCTCCTGGCCCTGGTGCCGGAGGGCCCGCGCCACGCCGGGGCGGCGGTGGTGGTCTACGTGCTCATGAACCTCGGCCTCTGTCTCCTGCTCGGCGACGAGGGCGTCGGCAGCGTGCGGCTGCTCTCCGGTCACCTGCTGCTCTTCTATCTGATTCCGCTGATGTATTTCCGCTTCGTCGAGCCCCGCCTGCGCGATGGCGGCGGGCGGTCCGATCCTTGACACCTCCACCCCGTTCCGCTTAGAGTGTCGAGGGTTTGCACCCGAACTCATGTCACGACTGGTCTGGCTGATCCCGCTCTTCCCGCTCGTCGGTGCCCTCGTCAACGCTCTCTTCGGGCGCCTCATCGGCCACAGGGCGCACTGGATCGCGGTGCCGGCCCTGTTCGCCTCGTTCCTCGCGTCGTGCTTCGTGTTCACCCGGGTGTGGCACGGCGAGACCTGGACGGGCGACCTCTTCCCCTGGGTGGTCGCGGGGGCGTTCAAGACCGCGGTCACCGCGCAGGTCGACCAGCTGACCGCGGTGATGCTGCTGGTGGTGACGGGCGTGGGCTTCCTCATTCACGTCTACTCCGCCGGCTACATGCACGACGATCACGACTACGCCCGGTTCTTCACCTACCTGAACCTGTTCGTGTTCTCGATGGTGATGCTGGTGCTGGCCGGCAACTTCCTCATCCTCTACGTCTTCTGGGAGGCGGTGGGTCTCTGTTCCTACCTCCTCATCGGCTTCTGGTACGAGAGGAAATCGGCGTCGGACGCGGGCAAGAAGGCCTTTATCGTGAATCGCGTCGGCGACTTCGGCTTCGGCCTCGGCATCATGCTGATCTGGGTCACCTTCGGGACGCTCAACTACGCCGAGGTGTTCGCCAAGGCGGACAGCAGCGTGAGCACCGGCGTGTACATGGCGATCGCCCTGCTGCTCTTCATGGGCGCCACCGGCAAGTCGGCCCAGCTGCCGCTCTTCACCTGGCTACCCGACGCGATGGAGGGCCCCACGCCGGTCTCCGCCCTGATCCACGCCGCCACCATGGTGACCGCGGGCGTGTACATGGTGGCGCGCTGCCACAAGCTCTTCGAGATGGCCCCGATGAGCCTCGAGATCGTGGCCTGGGTGGGCGGGCTCACCGCCATCTTCGCGGCCACCATCGGCCTCGTGCAGACCGACATCAAGCGCGTGCTCGCGTACTCCACGATCAGCCAGCTCGGCTACATGTTCGTGGGCGTGGGCGTGGGCGCGTACGCGGCCGGCATCTTCCACCTGGTCACCCACGCCTTCTTCAAGGCGCTCCTCTTCCTGGGCGCGGGCAGCGTGATCCACGGCCTCGGCGGCGAGCAGGACCTGCGCAAGATGGGCGGTCTCGCCCCGCGCATGATGACCACCACCGTGACGTTCCTGATCGGGGCCTTCGGCCTGGCCGGGGTGCCGCCCCTGGCCGGCTTCTTCTCCAAGGACGAGATCCTCGCCTCGGTGTTCCACGAGCACCACTACCTGCTCTGGGCGCTCCTGATGGGCGGTGCGTTCCTCACCGCCTTCTACACGTTCCGGCTCGTGTTCCTCGCCTTCTTCGGCGGGCCGCGCATGTCGAAGGAGGTCGCGCATCACATCCACGAGTCGCCCGCCTCGATGACGGTCCCGCTCATGGTCCTCGCCGCCCTCACCGTGCTGGCGGGCCTGATCGTCGGTATCCCCTCGTCGCAGGGCACCGCGTTCGCGCGCTTCCTGCACCCGGTACTCCCGCTGGACGAGGCCGAGCACAGCGCGGGAGTCGCGTTCTCGCTGCTGGTGCTGTCCGCGGTGGTGGCCATCTCGGGGGTGGCGCTCGCGTGGCTCGTCTACGGGCGAAGCCCGGTGCGGGCCGCCTCCATCGGGGTGGCGCGCAACCCGCTCCACCGGCTGGTGCTCAACGCGTACTACGTCGACCAGATCTACGACGTCCTGTTCGTCAAGCCGATCTACCACCTGTCGCTCTGGCTCGCGCGCGTCTTCGACCCCGGCGTCATCGACGGCCTCGTCAACGGGGTGGCCACGGTGATGGCGGGCTGGGGGCGCGGCATGCGCCGGGTGCAGACCGGCTTCGTGATGAACTACGCGCTCGGCATCCTGCTCGGCGCGGTCGCGGTGGTCGCCTACCTGCTCACGCGCCGCTAGACGACCGATGGCCTACCTCCTCACGCTCGTCACGTTCCTGCCCGCGGTGGGCGCGGTGCTCGTGCTGCTGCTGCCCCGGCGCCAGGAGTCGGTGACCAAGTACGCCACGCTCGTCACCACGCTGGTGACCTTCGTGGTGTCGCTGCCGCTCTACTTCCGCTTCGACCCCACGATGGCCGACTACCAGTTCGTGGAGCTGCGGGCGTGGATCCCGTCGCTCGGGGTGAGCTACCACCTGGGCGTCGACGGCATCAGCGTCCTGCTGGTGCTGCTGACCACCTTCCTGATGCCGCTGGTGATTCTGTCCTCGTGGACGTCGGTGGAGTCGCGCTGGAAGGAGTTCGCGATCACCATGCTCCTCTTGGAGACGGGGATGGTCGGGGTCTTCGTGTCCCTCGACCTCTTCCTCTTCTACGTCTTCTGGGAGGCGATGCTGATCCCGATGTACCTGATCATCGGGATCTGGGGCGGGCCCAACCGGGTCTACGCTGCGGTCAAGTTCATCCTCTACACGCTGGCCGGCTCGCTCCTGATGCTGGTGGCCATCCTCTTCCTCTACTTCCAGCACGGCGCGGCCACCAACACCTACACCTTCGACCTGCCGGTGCTGGCCCGCTACATCGTGCCCGCGGGGACGACCCAGAACCTGCTCTTCCTGGCCTTCGCGCTCGCCTTCGCGATCAAGGTGCCGATGTTCCCGTTCCACACGTGGCTGCCCGACGCCCACGTGGAGGCGCCCACCGCGGGCAGCGTGATCCTGGCCGGCGTGCTCCTGAAGATGGGAACCTACGGCTTCCTGCGCTTCTGCCTGCCGCTCTTCCCGGCCGCGAGCATGCACTACGCGCCGCTGGTCTTCGCGCTCGCCGTGATCGGCATCATCTACGGCGCGTGGGTGTCGACGGTGCAGGCCGACATCAAGAAGCTGGTGGCCTACTCGAGCGTGAGCCACCTGGGCTTCGTGGTGCTCGGGCTCTTCACGCTGACCCCGCAGGGCCTGGTGGGCGGGCTCATCCAGATGGTGAACCACGGGCTCAGCACCGGTGCACTCTTCCTCATGGTCGGCATGATCTACGAGCGCCGGCACACCCGGCTCATCGCCGACTTCGGCGGGCTGTGGGGCGTGATCCCGGTCTTCAGCGTGATGTTCCTGATCGTGTGCCTGTCCTCGGTGGGGCTACCCGGCCTCAACGGCTTCGTGGGCGAGTTTCTCGTGCTCCTCGGTGCCTTCCAGGTGGACCGGCTCGCCGCCGTCCTCGCGACCAGCGGCATCATCTTCGCGGCGGTCTACCTGCTGTGGATGTACCAGCGGGTGTGCTTCGGACCTGTCACCTCCGAGACCAACCGGCGGCTCGGCGACCTGACCCCGCGCGAGTGGGCGGTGCTGCTGCCCGTGCTCCTGTTCATCTTCTGGATCGGCGTGTACCCGACCACGTTCACCGCCATGACCGAGCCGAGCGTGCAGGCCCTGATCACCCAGGTGCAGGCCAAGGCGCAGGCCACCGCCGCCATGTTGGCTCCGCGATGAATCCGGCGCTCGTCCTGCCCACCGTCGACCTGCGGCCCATCCTGCCCATGCTGGTCATGGCCGCGACCGCCGGCCTCGTGCTGCTGCTCGACCTGCTGCCGCCGCGCGACCGCAAGGAGCACCTCGGCTTCATCAGTGCGCTGGGAGTCGTGGCGAGCCTGGTCGTCACCTTCTGGATGAGCTTCAATACCGGCGGCGGCGAGCTAAGCGGCTTTCGCGGGATGGTGGTGCTGGACTCCTTCACTCTCTTCTTCAACATCGTCATCGGCTACGCGACCGGGCTCGTGCTGCTGCTATCGATGGACTACATCCGGCGCGAGGGCCAGGAGTCGGGCGAGTTCTACATCCTGGTGCTGCTCTCCTCGCTCGGCATGATGCTGATGGCCTCGGCGGGGGACCTGATCATCATCTTCCTCGGGCTCGAGACGATGTCGATCTCGCTCTACGTGCTGGCCGGCTTCTTCCGCACCCGTCTCGAGGCGGGCGAGGCCTCGATGAAGTACTTCCTGATGGGCGCTTTCGCCTCCGGCTTCTTCCTCTACGGCATCGCGTTGATCTTCGGGGCCACCGGCGCCACCAACCTCGACCGCATCGCCAACGCGGTGGCAGGGGGAGCCGGGAAGGACCCGATGCTGGTGATCGGCCTCGGGCTGCTGCTGGTCGGCTTCGGTTTCAAGATTTCCTCGGTGCCGTTCCACATGTGGGCCCCCGACGTGTACGAGGGCGCGCCCACCTCGGTGACCGCGTTCATCGCCACCGGCTCGAAGGCGGCCGCCTTCGCCGCGCTGCTGCGCGTGCTCCTCACCGCGGTGCGAGGGGTGCCGCTGGACTGGGCGATGCTGCTGTGGGCCATGGCCGCGGTGACGATGACGGTGGGCAACGTGGTGGCGCTGGCCCAGCAGAACTTCAAGCGCATGCTCGCCTACTCTTCCATCGCCCACGTGGGCTACATGCTGGTGGGGGTGGTCGCGGGCGGCCCGCTCGGCAACGGCAGCGTGCTCTTCTACATGCTGGTGTACACGTTCACCACCGCCGGCGCCTTCGGGGCGATCTTGCTGCTCGAGCGCGCGGGGCAGGAGGCGGTGCGGATCGACGACTTCGGCGGCCTGGCCGCGCGGCACCCGCTGCTGGCCGTCGCCCTGTCGATCTTTCTGCTCTCGCTGATCGGCATCCCGCCCACCGCGGGCTTCGTGGGCAAGTTCTACCTGTTCGGCGCCGCCGTGAAGTCGGGCTACGTGTGGCTGGCCGTGATCGGCGTGCTGAACTCGGCCGCCGCTGCGTACTACTACCTGCGCCTCATCGTCTACATGTACATGCGGGAGCCCGAGGGCGCGCCCACCGTGCTGGCGCCGTCGCTCTCCGGCGCGCTCGCGGTGGTGGTGGCGCTGTGGGGCGTGGTGCAGCTGGGCGTCGCGCCCGGCCCGTTCTACGACCTGGCCCAGGCCGCCGTCGTCCCCCTCCTGAGGTGATTCCTCTCCCCTCAGGGGAGAGGGCAGGGTGAGGGGTGGTTCCTAGATATCCCTACCGAGGCTGGCTCTTCGACCTCGACGGCACCGTCTACCTCGGCGAGCACCTGATCCCCGGCGCCGACATCGCCATCGCGACGCTGCGCGAGGCGGGCCGGCGCGTGGTGTTCCTGTCCAACAAGCCGCTGCAGACCCGCGCGGAGTACGCGGCCAAGCTGACCCGTCTGGGGGTTTCCGCCGCGCCCGACGACGTCATCAACTCCTCGCTGGTACTCGCGCGCTACCTGCGCGACCGCGACCCCGGCGCGCCGGTGTTCGTCATCGGCGAGCCGCCCATGCTCGAGGAGATGGCCGCCCACGGCTTCGAGGTGCGGCGGGACGAGCGGGTGCGCTGGGTGGTGATCGCGTTCGACCGCACCTTCGACTACGCGAAGCTCAACACCGCGCTCCAGGCGGTGAAGCAGGGCGCGCGGCTCATCGCCACCAATCCCGACCGCACCTGCCCGGTGGAGGGCGGCGAGATCCCCGACTGCGCGGGGATGATCGCGGCGGTGGAGGCGGTGACCGACCGGAAGGTGGAGGCGATCGTCGGGAAGCCGTCTCCGATCATCCTGGAAGTCGCGCTGGCCGCTCTGGGCGTGCCCGCGGGCGAGGCCGCGATCGTGGGCGACCGCATCGAGACCGATATCGTGATGGGTCGGCGGCTCGGGCTCGGCACCGTGCTGGTGCTGAGCGGCATCACCCGCGCGGCCGATCCGCGAATCGCGGCGGTGGCTCCGGACCACGTGGTACAGTCGATCCGGGAACTGGTGGAGTGACCGAGTGAGGGTGTCCACGAACCGACTGGTCTCGCTGATCGACGCCGAGCTCGACGCCGTGGTGATCGGCGGGGGCATGGCGGGGGCGGGGGTGGCGCGAGACCTGGCCCTCCGCGGGGCCTCGGTGGCGCTCTTCGAGAAGGGCGACTTCGCCTCGGGCACCTCCTCGAAGTCCTCCAAGCTGATCCACGGCGGGCTGCGCTACCTCGAGCTGGCCGACTTCCAGCTCGTGCGCGAGTCGCTGCGCGAGAAGAAGACGCTCGAGCGTCTCGCTCCGCATCTGGTGCGGCCGCTGCCCTTCCTAGTGCCGGTGTACCGTGGCGCTGCGCGCGGGCTCATCAGGGTGCGCCTCGGCATGTGGCTCTACGATCTGCTCACGCCCGGCAAGACCACCGAGCGCTACCGGGTGCTCAAGCCGGTCGACGCGCTCGCCATGGAGCCGAGCGTGCGGGCCGAGGACCTGCGGGGCGCCGGCTACTACTTCGACGATCTGCTGCTCTATCCGGAGCGCCTCTGCCTGGAGAACGTCCTCTCGGCGGCGCGTCACGGGGCGCGCGCGTTCAACTACTGCGAGATCGAGGAGTTCGTGTCAGGCCGGCGCGGGATCGAGGGCGTGCAGGTGCGGGATCTGCTGAGCGGTCAGGTGCAGACGGTGCGGGCTCGGACCATCGTCAACTGCGCGGGGCCGTGGGTGGATCGGCTGCGCGCGATGGCCCGCGTGGCCGACCGCACCCCGCGGCTCCTGCGCACCACCAAGGGCATCCACTGCCTGCTGCCCCGCATGACCGATCGCGCGGTGTACCTCTCCACCCACGACGAGCGGTTGATCTTCGTGATCCCGTGGCGCGAGTTCTCGCTGGTCGGCACCACCGACACCGACTTCCAGGGCGACCCCGATCGGCTGTGGGCCACCCGCGAGGAGGTGACCTACCTGCTCGACGAGGTCGCCAAGGTCCTGCCCGACAAGCGGGTGGCGCTGGAGAACGTGGCGTACACCTACGCGGGGGTCCGGCCGCTCTCCTTCGAGCCCGGCGCCTCCGCCACCCGGGTCTCGCGCGAGCACAAGGTGATCCCCGAGGGGCCCGACGGCCACTTCTTCTCGGTCACCGGGACCAAGCTGACCTGCTTCCGCAGCCTGGCCGAGGACGTGGGGAACCGGGTGATGCGCGCGCTGGGCCGCAACGAGCGCTCGCGCACCGCGAGCAGCATGCTCGACGGCACCGACGAGGAGGTGGGCAAGATCGAGGTGCGAGCGTGGATGGATGTCTCCGAGGAGATGGCGGCCACCGGGCTCTCCCGCGGCGCTCTCCGGATGCTGGTGGAGACCTACGGCCGCGCCTACCCCCGCGTCCTCGACCTGGCGCGCAAGCTGCCCGACGGCTACGAGCGTCTCTGCCCGAGCAACCCCGAGATCGTCGCCCAGCTCCACCACGCGGTGCGCGAGGAGATGGCGGTGTCGCTGCAGGATGTGCTGCTGCGCCGCACCGGCATCGGCCAGAGCCGTTGCCAGGGCCTCGACTGTGCGGAGCCCATCGCCGCGCGCATGGCCGAGCTGGCCGGCTGGTCCAAGCGGCGGCTCGAGGCGGAGATGGTGGCCTACTCCGAGCACGTGGAACGCAGCCGGCGTTTCCGCCAGCGATGAGAGTCCGCCGCCGCGTCCGGGCCGCGATCGCGCTGGCGCTGCTGCTGAGCGCGGCTCCGGCGTCGGCGGCCGAGCAGACGTGGCTCCTCGGACGCTGGGAGATGACGCGGGACCCCGACGGCAGCCCGAAGGACTGGCTCGAGTTCGCCCCCGACGGCCGCGTGGCCGCGGTCAAGCTGAACGGCCAGCGGCTCACCGGCCGCTACGTCGCGACGGAGTCCGAGGTCGCGCTCACCTTCAAGGTCGGCAACGAGTCGGTCATCATCAACCTCACCGTCGATACCGACAAGAAGCTGCTCTACGCCCGCTCCGCCACGACCGGCAACACCGCGGTGTACGAGAAGCAGCGGTAGCCCGCGCGGCTCAGGCGCGGCGCATCCGGAAGTTGGCGCGGCGCAGGTCGAACTGCTGGTCCGGGCTGGGCGTGAACTCGACGTGGCGCTGCAGCCCGTAGTCCTCCATCGGCTGCAGCACCACGATCCACGGGTTCTCGTCGAGAAAGATCCTGGTCATCTCCCGGTAGGCCTCCGCCCGCGCGCGCTCGTCGCCGCGGCGGCGCGCGGCGACAGCCAGGCGGTCGAACTCGTCGTGGCGCCAGTAGTCGTGCGGCTGGCCGGGACTGAGCAGCCGTCCCATCATGCCGTCGGGGTCGCGGATGATCGAGGTCGGATCGGACCACCAGAGGCCCTTGAACGCCTGCTGTCGGTTCTTCCGGTGGCGGACGTCGACGTCGATCACGTCGAGCACGACCTTGACGCCGACGTCCTCCCACATCTCGGTGATGGCCTCGGCCATGGCGCGGTCGTTGGCGATCATGCCGGCGGTGGTCTCGAAGTGGATCGCCTCGCCTCGATAGCCCGCCTGCTTGAGCCGGAGGCGCGCCACGCCGGGATCGTACGCGAGGGGTCGTCGCGAAGGATCGTGCAGGAGGTCCCCTCGCGGGATGGGACCGCTCGGTACCACCCCGCGTCCATGCCACAGCTCCTTCACGATCGACTCCCGGTCGATGGCGAGGGACAGCGCCTGCCGGATCAGCGGGTTGCTCAGCGGGGCCACCCAGACGTTGACCGCGAGCACGTAGAGTCCCGCATAGAGCACCCCGGCGACGCGGGTGGAGGGTCCGGCCGCCACGCGCGCGCGGTCCTCGGGCGCGAGCGGCACGATCAGGTCGGCCGCACCGCGAAGGAGCAGATCCGCCCGGCGCTCCGGATCCGGGACCGACCGGAACACCACTCGATCGACGTCGACGCGACCGTCCCAGTAGTCGGGGTTGGCATCGAGCACGCAGCGATCGCCTTTGCTCCGTGATACGAAGCGGAAGGGTCCGCTGCCAATCGGGCGCTCGTTGAAGGCCTTGAAGCCAACCCGGTCGATGTACGCCCACGGGACGATGGATCCCGCGCACGACGCGAGGCGCGCCGGCATGAGCAGATCGGGCCACCGGGTGTGGATGATGAGCGTCGCCGGATCGGGCGCCTCGGTCCGCTCGATCGCCGCGGTCCACCACGAGCCGAGGATACGGGCGGCCTTCACCCCCGGGTCATAGGTCCGATCGAGACTGTACTCGGCGTCGGCCGAGGTGAATCGACTCCCGTCGTGCCAGCGCACATCGGGGCGCAGCGCGAGCTGCCAAGTCGTGGGGGCCATCCGCGTCCAGGTGGTGGCGAGGGCCGGGTGCAGCGTTCCGTCGGCATGACGGCGGACGAGGGTGTCGAAGAGGTTGAAGGCGACGCGCCAGTCGCTCGACAGGGTGGAGGCGTGGGGGTCGAGGCTGGTCACGTCGAAGGCCTGGGCGACCACGAGCTCCCGCTTGCTCGTCGTCTGCGCGGCGGCGCGGCGCGCCATCTGCGGGGCCATGCCGGCCATCAATCCAAGGGAGGCGCACGAGAGAAGGCCCCGGCGGTCCATCCGCCGCGAATAGAGCAGCTTTCCGGCGGCGAGTCAACAGTGCTATAGTTCCGAGCGCCCGTCGCAGGGTGTCGTGGAAACGTCACCCGGGCGCAGCCCAGTCGAGACGCCGAGTTGCTACCCTGACGCGGATACGGATCGCACGATCCCGAACGACAACCGGAGGTCATCCATGCCACAGACGAAGACGTGCTGGTGGTCGACCGCAACCGCGATCTTCCTCCTCGCCGCGCTGCTCCTGGTGCCCGCCACGCCCGCGCTCGCCAAGACCGAGATCCAGTTCTGGCATGCCATGACCGGCCAGCTCGGCGAGGCGGTCAATGTGCTGGTGAAGCAGTTCAACGAGAGCCAGACCGAGTACGAGGTCAAGCCGCTCCAGAAGGGCACCTACGCGGAGACCCTCACCGCGGCCATCGCGGCCTACCGCCAGCGGCAGGCGCCCCACATCGTGCAGGTCTTCGAGGTGGGGACCCAGACCATGATGCTCTCCGGCGCGGTCCTGCCCGTCTACCAGCTCATGAGGGAGCAGGAGATCGCGGTGGACTGGAAGGACTTCATCGCGCCGGTGGTGGGCTACTACTCGAAGGACGGCAACCTCTACTCGATGCCGTTCAACTCGTCTACTCCGATCCTGTACTACAACAAGGACGCGTTCCAGAAGGCGGGCCTCGACCCGAGCAAGCCGCCCCAGACCTGGAAGCAGGTAGAGGACTACAGCCGCAAGCTGATCTCGTCGGGGGCCACCAAGTGCGGCTTCTCGACCGGCTGGCCGTCGTGGGTCCAGGTCGAGAACATGCACGCGCTGCACGACCAGCCCTTCGCGACCAAGCACAATGGCTTCGACGGCCTCGACGTGCAGCTGCTGATCAACCGCGAGTTCGGGATCAAGCACCTCAGCGCCCTGGCCGCGTGGCAGAAGGAGGGTGTCTTCTCCTACGGCGGGCGAGCCGGAGCGGCCGACCCCAAGTTCCTGAGCGGCGAGTGCGGGATGTACATGCAGTCCTCCGCCCTGATCGGCGGCTTCACCAAGGGAGCCAACTTCAAGTGGGGCACCGGCCAGCTGCCGAGCTGGGGCCCACCCTACAAGCGGGCCACCTCGATCATCGGCGGGGCCACCCTCTGGGTGATGAAGGGCAAGCCGGCCAACGAGAACCGGGGCACCGCGCGCTTCCTCAAGTTCATCTCGGATACCAACCAGCAGATGTGGTGGCACGTGACCACCGGCTACCTGGCGATCTCCAACAGCGCGGTGAAGAACCTGGAGGCCGGCTATCACTTCAAGAAGTTCCCCGATCAGTTCACCGCCTTCGCCCAGCTCACGAAGGGCACCGCAACCGCGAACAGCCAGGGACTGCGCCTGGGCAACTTCGTGCAGATCCGCGACGTGATCGAGGGCGAGATGGAGAACATCTTCGCGGGGAAGAAGCCGGCCAAGCAGGGTCTCGACGACGCGGTCGCCAAGTCCAACGAGATCCTGAAAGAGTTCGCGGCCGCGAACAAGCAGTAGTCCGGACCGGCGCGATGCAGCGGACGGTCTTCCGGAGCCGGTGGCTACCCTACGTCCTGGTGGCCCCGCAGATGGCGGTCACCGTGCTCTTCTTCTTCTGGCCCGCGTTGAAGTCGCTGCAGCTCTCCCTCTACCGGTCTTCTCCGTTCGGCGATCGGTCCACCTTCGTGGGCGTTGAGAATTTCGCCAAGCTCCTGGCCGATCCCGACTACTACGCGAGCGTTGCCAACTCGTTCCTGTTCGCGGGCGGGGTGACCGTGCTCGCGGTGCTGGGCTCGCTGATCCTGGCCGGCCTCGCCACCCAGAAGATCCGCGGCCTCGCCGTCTACCGCACCCTGCTGCTCTGGCCCTACGGCATCGCGCCGGCGGTGGCCGGCATCATCTTCCTGTTCATCTTCCATCCCGCCTACGGGATCCTGCCGTACTGCCTCTCGTTCCTCACCGCCTACGACTTCAACTGGCTGCTCAAGGGATGGGTGGCCATGACCCTCGTCATCGTGGCGACCGCGTGGACGCACCTCGGCTACAACATCGCGTTCTACATCGCGGGGCTCCTGGCCATTCCGGCCTCGGTGATCGAGGCGGCCGACGTGGACGGCGCCGGGCCACTCCGGCGCTTCACCGCCATCGTGTTCCCGCTCGTCTCGCCGATCACGTTCTACCTGGTCGTGCTCAACATGGTCTTCGCGTTCTCCGAGTCCTTCGGCGTCATCGACGCGGTGACCAAGGGCGGACCCGGACAGGCGACCGAGATCATGGTGTACAAGCTCTACAAGGACGGCTTCATCGGGCTCAACCTTGGCTCCTCCGGCGCGCAGTCGGTGATCCTGATGGCCACCATCATCAGCCTCACCGTCCTCCAGTTCCGCTTCGCCGAGAAGAAGGTGACCTACCGATGAGACCAGGACCGCGGTGAACCAGGCGAGCCGGTGGACCGGGCGCCCCGATGAGCGCCAAAGGCGCGAAGAGGCCGTACCGCGAAGCGAACTCTTCCACCATCGCGGACTAAGAATGAGGGGTCACGGTTGAGTGCAGTGGGCGCCACGCAGCTCGAGCAGGCGCGCGTCCAGACGCGCGCCGGCGCCGCGCCCCGCCAGAAGCGCTTCCCCTGGGGCTCGCTGCTCCTCCACGCGATCCTGATCGCCTGCATCGCGGTGGTGGCGTTCCCCCTCTACTTCGCCTTCGTGGTCTCCACCCAGGACCTGCAGCAGGTGGTGCAGCGCCCGCCGCGGCTGCTGCCGTCGTCGCACATGCTCGACAACTACGCCCAGGCCTGGCGCAAGGCCAACATGGGAGGCATGCTCTTCAACAGCGCGGTGATGGCGGTGACGGTGGCGGTGGGCAAGATCGTGATCTCGATGCTCTCCGCCTTCGCGATCGTGTACTTCAACTTTCGCGGCCGCATGGTCTGCTTCTGGATGATCTTCGTGACCCTGATGCTGCCGGTGCCGGTGCGGCTCATGTCGACGTACGAGGTCACCGGCACGCTCGGCTGGCTCAATACCTACCAGGGCCTCACGGTGCCGTTGATGGCCTCCGCCACCGCCACCTTCCTGTTCCGCCAGTTCTACCTGACGATCCCCAACGAGATGGCGGAGGCGGCCCAGCTCGACGGGGCGGGCCCGCTGCGCTTCCTGTGGCGCTTCCTGCTGCCGCTGTCGTGGGCCAACATCGCCGCGCTGTTCGTGGTGCTCTTCATCTTCGGTTGGAACCAGTACCTGTGGCCGCTCATGATCACCAACACCGAGGCGATGCGCACGGTGGTGATCGGGCTCGAGCAGCTGATCCCGCGCAGCGGGACCGAGCTGCCCACCTGGAACCTGATCATGGCGGGCGCCATGATGGCGCTGCTGCCGCCGGTGGCCATCATCATCTTCATGCAGCGCTGGTTCGTGAAGGGCCTCGTGGAGAGCGAGAAGTGAGAGCGCTCGTGCTGCTGACCCTGGCCCTCGGCGGGGTTGCCGCGGTGCTCGGCACGGTGAGCGCGGCCGCCCAGAGCATGATCGCGCCGGCCTACGCGGCCCACCGCGGCGGCGCGCTCCTCTGGCCCGAGAACAGCCTGCTCGCGTTCCGCAACGCGCTCGCGATGGGCGTCGACTACCTCGAGCTCGACGTGCACCTGAGCCGCGACGGCGAGGTCGTGGTGATCCACGACCCGACGCTGGACCGCACCACCACCGGGACCGGGCCGGTGCGCGACCGCACCCTGGCCGAGCTGCAGGCCCTGCGGCTCAAGGACAGTGCGGGGGCGGCGATCGCGGAGCCGGTGCCCACGCTGGACCAGGTGGTGGCGCTGGCGGTGGCCGGCAAGCGACAGATGCTGCTCGAGATCAAGGTGGACGACCAGCGGCGGCGCTATCCCGGCATCGAAGAGAAAGTGTTCGCGATCCTCGACCGCCACCAGTTCACTCCGTTCGCGGTCGTGATGGCCTTCGAGGCCGAGACCTGGCGGCGGGTGCGCCAGCTCCGGCCCGACGCGCGCACCGGGGCCCTCTACTCGCCGCGCATGCTCCCGGCCACCGCCGTGGAGCCGGAGCTTCAGGCGCTGCGCCGGGCCGGCGTACGCTTCGTCGGGCTCCACCAGGCGCTCGTGGGCCCCGAGGTTCCGAAGCAGGCGCGGCTGGCCGGGCTCACGCTCGGGGTGTGGACGGTGAACGAGCGCGACGCCATCGAGCGATTCCTCACGCTCGGGGCGGGTGTCGTCATCACCGACCGCCCGGATCTGGCGAAGGAGCTCCTCGGGCGGTGACCGCGCGCCGCTTCGTGCTGGCGCTGGATCAGGGGACGACCGGCTCCACCGCGCTGGTGGTGGACGCCGACGGCGCGCTCCGGGCCAAGGGCTACGCCGAGCTCCCGCAGCACTTCCCGCAGCCGGGGTGGGTGGAGCACGATCCCGCCCAGATCTGGACCACCACCGTGCAGGCCGTGTCCGAGGCGGTGACCGTGGGCGGCATCACCCCGGCCGAGATCGCGGCGGTGGGCATCACCAACCAGCGCGAGACGGCCATTGTCTGGGAGCGCGCCTCCGGCCGCCCCGTCCACCACGCGATCGTGTGGCAGTGCCGGCGCACCGCGGCGATCTGCGATCGGCTCAAGGCCGACGGCGCCGAGCCGGAGATCCGGCGCAAGACCGGCCTGGTCGTCGATCCCTACTTCTCAGGGACCAAGATCCGCTGGATGCTCGACCACGATCCGGCGCTGCGGCCGCGGGCCGAGCGTGGGGAGCTGTGCTTCGGCACCGTCGACACGTGGCTGCTCTGGCAGCTCACCGGCGGGGCGGTGCACGCCACCGACCCGTCCAACGCCTCCCGCACGCTGTGCTACGACATCCATCGCCGCCGGTGGGACGAGGGGCTGTGCCGGCTGCTCGGGGTGCCGATGGCGCTGCTTCCCGAGGTGAAGCCGTCGGCCGGGATCTTCGGGGAGACTGCGAAGGCAGGGTGGCTGCCCGGCGGGATTCCGGTGGCCGGGATCGCGGGCGATCAGCAGGCGGCGCTGTTCGGGCAGGCGTGCGTCGAGCCGGGCATGGCCAAGAACACGTACGGCACCGGCTGCTTCGCGCTGCTGAACACGGGGGAGCGCGCGGTGACTTCCACGCAGGGCCTGCTCACGACGGTGGCGTGGACGGTGGAGGGGCGCACGACGTACGCGCTGGAGGGCGCGGTCTTCATCGCGGGCGCGGCGGTGCAGTGGCTGCGCGACGGCCTCGGCATCGTCCGGGAAGCGGCCGAGACGCAGGCGCTCGCCCAGTCGGTGCCGGACACCGGCGGGGTGTACCTGGTGCCCGCCTTCGTGGGGCTGGGTGCGCCGTACTGGGACCCGTACGCGCGGGGCACCATCGTGGGCATCACGCGCGGCACCACGCGCGCGCACCTGGCCCGCGCCGCGCTCGAAGCCATCGCCTACCAGAGCCGCGACGTGCTCGACACCATGAACCGCGAGTCCGGCGTGCCGCTCACGGCGCTCCGGGTCGACGGAGGCGCCGCGGCCAACGATTTTCTCTGCCAGTTCCAGGCCGACGTGCTCGGCGTCGAAGTGCTGCGGCCCTCGGTGACCGAGACCACCGGCCTGGGCGCGGCGTACTTGGCCGGCGTGGGCGCGGGCCTCTGGAACAGCCGCGACCTGGGCCGCCGCTGGAAGCTCGACCGCCGGTTCACTCCCACGATGCCCGATAGTGCGCGCGAGGCGGCCTACGCAGGCTGGCGCCGCGCGGTGGAGCGCGCGCGCGGATGGATCGAACCCGACAGGAGGAGTTCATGATGCTGCGATCGATCGTCACGATGGCCCTGGGCGCGCTCGGCGTGCTCGGGCTCCTGGGTGGGGCCGCGCGGGCGCAGGCGCCCATCGAGAGCGAGCTGACCCTGATCACGCCGGTATCCAAGTTCATTCACGACGCGGCGCTGAAGGCCTTCGCCGACTACGCGAAGGAGAAGTGGAACGTCACCGTGAAGGTCAACGCGATTCCGGCGGGCACGCCGGTGGCGTACGGCCGCATCACGGAGTGGAAGGGCAAACCAGAAGTGGACATCTTCTGGGGTGGCGAGTCGGCGCTCTTCGAGAAGCTCGCCGAGCAGAAGCTGCTGCAGAAGGTGGAGATCTCCCGCGAGGCGTGGGACAGCATCCCGGCCGCGATCGGAAAGCCGAAGCCGATCCCGCTGAAGGACAAGGACGGCTACTGGGTCGGCACCGCGCTCGAGCCCTACGGCCTCGTCTACAACCCCAAGCGCCTGCAGCGCCTCGGGGTCGCGCCCCTGAAGGACTGGGACGACCTGCTGAACCCGAAGCTGAAGGGCGAGATCGCCCAGTGCGCGCCCACCCGGTCGTCCTCCTCGAACGCGACCTACGAGGTCATCCTCTCGCTGTACGGCGAGGACAAGGGCTGGGAGTGGCTGCGCAAGCTCGCGGCCAACACCGGCCACTTCACCGCGCGCAGCCGAGACGTGCCCACCGTGGTGGCCAAGGGCGAGTTCGCGACCGGCTTCGCGGTGCCGTCGTACATGGCCTTCGAGGAGAAGCTGGCCGGCTTCGACATCAAGTTCGTGGCGCCCAAGAACGCCTTCGTGACGCCCGAGCCGATGGCGATCCTGGCTGGCGCGCGCAACCCCAAGGCGGCGCGGGCCTTCATCGAGTTCCTGCTCACCGAGCGCGGCCAGAAGGTGTTCATGGAGCGCGGCCTCTTCCCGGTGACCCCGAAGTACAAGGTGCAGGGCGCGCGGGGCTCGACGGCGGAGATGGCGGTGGAGTTCACGGGCGGGGTGCGCTCCTACTTCGACGGCGAGGTGGCCAACGTCTACGACGAGACCGTGGCCGCCAAGCGCTCGGACGCGCTCAAGACCCGCTTTCGCTCCGAGATCGAGGCCAGGTGGGACGAGCTGAAGAAGTAGCCCTCGCCGGGCCGGCCGCCCCGAGCATGCCCCCAAGCATGCGATGATCGTCGACATCCAGGGGGTGGTGAAGCGGTTCGGCTCCGTCACCGCGGTGAGCGCAGTCGACCTGACGGTGGCGGACGGCGAGCTGTTCACGCTCCTGGGGCCGTCGGGCTGCGGCAAGACCACGCTCCTCCGCCTGCTCGCCGGCTTCTACCAGCCGGACGCGGGCACGATTCGGTTCGGCGACCGCGTGGTCAATGGCCTGCCGCCCTACGAGCGGCGCATCGGCATGGTGTTCCAGAACTACGCGCTCTGGCCGCACATGACGGTGGCCGACAACATCGGCTACGGTCTGCGGCTGCGCCGCCTGTCCGCCGAGCAGGTCGCGGAGCGATTGCGGGAGGGTCTGCGGAAGGTCAATCTGGTCGGCTTCGAGGCGCGCTACCCGGGCCAGCTCTCGGGCGGTCAGCAGCAGCGGGTGGCGCTGGCGCGCGCGCTGGTGCTGAACCCCGACATCCTGCTGCTCGACGAGCCACTCTCGAACCTCGACGCCAAGATCCGGATCCAGGTGCGCGCGGAGATCCGCCGGCTGCAGCAGCAGCTGCGGATCACCACGATCTACGTGACCCACGATCAGGAGGAGGCCCTGTCGCTCTCCGACCGGGTGGCCGTGATGCGCGATGGTCACGTCCTCCAGGTGGGGCCGCCCCGGGAGCTCTACGAGCGACCCCGCACGCGCTTCGTGGCCGACTTCGTCGGCACCAACAACCTGGTGTCGGGCGAGGTGCAGGGCGCCGGCGCGGGCGGCGGGGGCGAGCTGCTGGTCCGCACCGCGCTCGGGTCCCTGCGCGCGATCGCCGCCGGCGCGGTCACTGGCCGCTGCGTGCTCGCGGTGCGTCCGGAGAACGTGGCGGTGGGCGCGGCCGGGGCGGACGGCGGCAACCAGGTGGCCGGGCGCGTGAGCCTGGTCTCCTATCTCGGCAACACGCTCCGCTACGACGTGGAGACCAAGCCCGGCCTCGTGCTCAAGGCCGACATCCGGGACCCGTGGCACCACGAGCCGCTGCCGGTAGGGCGGCCGGTCACGCTGAGCTTTCCTCCGTCGGTGACCCTGGCCCTCTCCGACGATGCGTAGCCAGGGCGTGGGCCTCGCCGTGGGCGTCGGCCTGATCTGGGCGTTCCTGATCCTGTTCCTCGTCTATCCGCTCGGCCGCATCTTCTACGACGCGGTCACCGACGAGGCGGGGCGCTGGACGCTCGCCAACTTCCACACCTTCTTCACCGATCGCTTCTACCTGCGCTCGCTCTGGCACTCGCTGATCCTGGGGGTGGCCACCGTGATCACATCCTCGGTGCTCGGCATCGCAGTCGCGTTCCTCCTCGTGCGCTACGACTTCGTGGGCCGCAATCTGTTCAGCTTCCTCACCATGATCCCGATCATCTCCCCGCCGCTGGTCGGCGTGCTCGGCTTCACGTTCATCCTCGGCCGGGCCGGCACCGTGAACGTGCTCCTGATGGAGGCCTTCGACATGCTCCGGCCGGTGAACTTCCTCTACGGCATCCACGGGGTGGTGCTGGTAGAGACGCTCCACCTCTTCCCGATGATCACGCTGAACGTGGTGGACGCCCTCGGCAAGGTCGACCCCTCCCTCGAGGAGGCGGCCGAGAGCGTGGGGGCGCGGGGCTGGAGCAAGCTCTGGCGAGTCACGCTGCCGCTCACCACGCCGGGCTACGTGGCGGGCGCGCTCCTCGTGTTCATCTGGACGTTCTCGGACTTCGCGACGCCGCTGGTGCTGGGCGTGCAGGACCTGCTGGCTCCGCAGGCCTACCTCAACATCGTGCAGTTCGTGGACCGGCGCATCTTCCGCATGGGCATCGTGATCTCGGCCCTCATGGTGCTGCTCGCAATCCTCTTCCTGCTGGCCGCGCGACACTACGTGGCGATCAAGGACTACTCGTCACTGTCCTACTCGCGGATCGCCCGGCGGCGGCTCTCGCCCGGCCGGCAGCTCCTGGTGGTGACGTTCCTGAGCGCGCTCCTGCTGCTGTCGTTCATCCCCTACATCGGGGTGACATTGGCCTCGGTGGGCAAGGGGTGGGCGCTGACCCCGCTGCCGGTCGCCTACACGCTGCAGTACTACGAGCGCGTGATCGTGGAGACACCCAAGTACGTCCTGAACAGCTTTCTCTACTCCGGCATCGCGGTCGTGATCTGCATCCTGGTGGGGGTCCCGATCGCGTGGCTGCTCGGGCGCTCCACCGTGCCGGGGCGTGGGGCGCTCGACGCGGTCAACACGCTGATCCTGGCGGTGCCGGGCACCGCGATCGGCATCGCGTACATCCGCGCGTTCCACTTCGACCTGCCCGGCTTCGACCGCGGGCTCACCTCGTTCTGGATCATCATGCCGCTGGTGCTGGCGGTGCGCCGGCTGCCCTACACGGTGCGCGGCTCGTTCGCCTCGCTGCTGCTGGTCCACCGCTCGCTGGAGGAGGCCGCCGCGAGCGTGGGCGCGTCGGTCGCGCGCACGTTCCGAGACGTGACGCTGCCGCTGATCTGGAAGGGCATCCTGGTCGGCAGCCTGTTCTCCTTCATGACCTCGCTGCAGGAGGCCTCGGCCGTGCTGTTCCTGGCCCTGGGGGGCTGGGAGTCCATCACCAATGGCATCTTCGCCTTCTACATCGCGGGCAGCGCCAACGAGGCCGCCGCCCTCGGCGTCATTCTCATCCTGGTTGCTGCCATCAGCGTCGCCATCATCAACCGCATGGCCGGCACCCGCATGGGCGGCGTCTTCGGCTAGGTTGGGGTCAGGTCTTACATTCCGACATTTCCGCCGGCGCCATCGTGTGCCCCGCGACGAAGAAATGTCGGAATGTAAGACCTGACCCCGGCTTCGCTTGTACGTGACCGACAGGGGATTGAGGGTGCGTATCAACGTGATATCAGATACTTGAGGCGCCTTGTCAGCCCTGGGGGCGTGTGATAGTGTTCCTGTTCACATGGCCCAGGACGACGGGCCGTCGCGAAGTGACCTTGTCAATCTCGGGACGATGCTGTTCGCCTGTGTGGCGGTCGGGCTCGCGGCAGGATACTTCGCCGATCGTGGACTCGGCACGAGCCCGTGGCTGCTGCTGACCGGGCTCGGCCTGGGTATCGCAGCGGCAGCAGTGAACTTCTACCGAACCCTCAAGGCGTTGAACAGGCAGGATGATGACTGCTGACCTCGCGGCACGCGTGACCTGGAGCGGAGCCGCCACCGTGGCGGCCATGACGGCGGGCGCCTGGTGGCTCGCCGGGACGTCCGCCGCGGCCGGCGTGGGCGGCGGCGGCGCGATCGGCCTGCTGAACTTCCGGTGGCTCGCGCGCGACCTGGGACGGGCCACGAGCCTGATCGCCGCGGGACAGGGCGGCGTCGGGCGGATCGGCCGCATCGGGCTGCGGCAGCTCGTGACCTTCGGGGCCCTCGGGGTGCTGATCGCGCAGGGCTGGGCGCATCCGGTCGGCGTCGGAGTCGGCCTGGCCGCCCTGCCGCCCGTGCTCCTGGCCCAGGGGCTGCTGGACGCGCGCCGCCAGCCGCCCGCCTAGAGGACGACGACCGACATGGAGATGATCGAGCACCCGCCGTTCCTGCACCACCCGGCCATCCCGGACCACATCCTCTACACGTGGATCGTGATGGCCATCCTGGTGGTGGTGTCGTTCGTGGCCTCGCGCCGTGTCTCGCTCGTGCCCACCGGCAGCCAGAACTTCATGGAGATGATACTCGAGCAGTTCACCAAGGAGCTGGACGAGACGATCGGGCACGAGGGCCGGCGCTACCTGCCGCTGATCGCGACCCTCGGCCTCTTCATCCTGACCTCCAACCTGATGGGCCTGGTACCGGGGCTGGTGGCGCCCACCGCGAACCTCAACACCACCGCGGCGTGCGCCCTGATCGTGTTCGTCACGTACCACGTCATCGGGATCCGCAAGCAGGGATTCATCCCCTACATGAAGCACTTCGCGGGACCGGTGCCGACGGTGCTGAAGCCGCTGATGTTCATCATCGAGATCATCAGCCACTGCGCCCGGCCGCTGTCGCTCTCGCTCCGCCTGTTCGGCAACATGATGGCCGGCCACATCCTTCTCGCCATCTTCTTCTTCATGATGGGGTTCGACGGGATGCTCGGCTGGGCGCTGTCCGGCACCCTCGGAGGGATCCTGGTGGGCGCGCCCGCCGCGGCGATCATGGTCGTGTTCGTGGTGGGCTTCCTGTTCCCGCTGAAGATCCTGGTGGCCTTCATCCAGACGTTCATCTTCTGCAAGCTGGCCATGCTGTACATCGCAGCGGCGGTCGAGGAGTCCGAGCATCACTAGGTCGCAGTCACCCTCAACAAGGAGGAGAGCCGTGCAACGCATTCTCACGATGAGCTTGATGGCGATTCTGGCGGTCCCGGGCCTGGCCTGGGCGGCCGATGCCGCGGGGAGCGGCGACCTGGCCAAGGCCTTCGCGGTCCTGGCGGCGGGCCTGGGCTTCGGCCTGGCCGCGGGTCTCTGCGGTCTCGGTCAGGGCCGTGCGGCCGGCCAGGCGGTGGACGCCATGGCGCGGCAGCCCGGCGCGATCGCGCGGATCCAGACCGCGATGCTGCTCGGTCTGGCGTTCATCGAGTCGCTGGTGCTGTTCGTCTTCGTCATCGCGGTCATCCTGCTGTTCGTGAAGTCGTAGGAAGGTAGAGCGAAGGCCCCGTCCCGGGGCGTTGCCCCGGGACGGCACACGGGTATCGCCGCGACGCGCCCCGAGGGGCGCGGGTGAGCACCCGGGAACGACCATGGCGCGACGGTCACCGTTCAAGATTCCCCGGATTCCGGAGATGACGGTGCGCCGCCTGTCCGTCTACACCCGCAGCCTCCTGCAGCTCGAGGAGGACGGGGTGAAGACCATCTCCTCCCAGGAGCTGGCGGAGCGCTTCAGCCTCAACTCGGCCCAGGTGCGGAAGGATCTCGCCTACTTCGGCGAGTTCGGCGTGCGCGGCATCGGCTACTACGTCTCCGGACTCAAGGCCGAGCTGCAGCGCATCCTGGGGCTCGACCGCGAGTGGCAGGTGGCGCTGGTGGGCTTCGGCAATCTCGGCTCCGCCCTCTTTCACTACAAGGGCTTCGCTCGGCAGGGCTTCCGAATCTCCACGATCTTCGACGAGGACCCCGCCAAGTGGGGCAAGGCGGTGGACAACGTCCGGATCCAGCCGATGGAGGATCTGCCCCGCGAGGCGAAGGCCCGCAATCTCCAGATCGCGATCGTGGCGGTGCCCGGTGAGTCCGCGCAGGCGGTCACCGAGAAGCTCGTGGCGGCCGGGATCAAGGCCATCCTCAACTTCGCTCCGGGCCGGATCAAGGCGGGCAAGGACGTCCGTCTGAAGAACGTGGATCTGGCGATCGAGCTGGAGACGCTCTCCTTCTATCTGGCGCAGGGCTCCCGCTGAGCCGGCGCGGCGTTGACGCCACGCTCCGCCGATGGTACCTGTGAGTCGTCGTCGCGCGTGATGACCGTATCGGCCGAGTCCGTCCTGCTCCGCTGGGCCGCGTTCGAAGAGGTCTTGGCGGCCCTCTCCCGGGGAGTACCCTGCCTGCGCGCCGACGGGCTCTGGGGGTCGTCGCGCGCGCTCGCCATCGCCGGCCTCCTGCAGCGCACCGGCCGCCCCGCGCTGGTGCTCACCCCGGGGCCGTCGCAGCGTCACCAGATGGCGCAGGACACCAGCTTCTTCGTCTCGACGCTCTCGGGCGGCCCGGTTCACGACGTCTCCGATGGATCGGGCGCCGACGGGGGGGCGGTGGGCGAGGGCCGCGTGCTCGAGTTCCCGTCGGGCACCGGCGCCTCCTGGCGCGGCAACCGGCATCGCGAGCCCGACGCGGAGCGCGCACTCTGCTGCCGGCGGCTCCTGGACGGCGACGCGGTGGCCATCGTGGCGACGCCGTCGGGACTGTCGATCCCGGTGCCGCCGCCCGAGAGCTTCAAGCGCCGCACGTTCACCCTGAGCGTCGGGGAGGGCAGCGATCGCGAGATCCTGATCGAGCTGCTGGGGGCCGCGGGCTACGAGCGGGTCGAGACGGTCATGGAGGTCGGGCAGTGGAGCCTCCGCGGGGGCATCGTGGACGTCTTCTCGCCCACCCACGACCGGCCGGTGCGCGCCGAGTTCTTCGGCGACGAGGTGGAGTCGCTCCGCCTCTTCGATCCGACCACGCAGCGCTCGATCGGGCCGCTCCAGGAGCTCACCGTGCTCCCCCTCGGCACGAAGGACGCCGCGCCGGTGACCCTCCTGGACTACCTGCCGCCCGAGACGCTGGTAGTGCTCGAGGATCCCGCGATGCTCGAGGCGCCGCCGGACGACGCGCCCGCCGCCGCACCGCTCGGCGCTCTGCTCGAGCGATATCAGCGGCTAGAGCTGCCGCTGCTGCAGCGCAGCGAGGGAGTGGGGCCGCGCGTCACGATGGGCACGCGCTCGGTCGGCGGCTTCCGCGGTCAGTTCAAGACGCTGGCCGGCGAGATCCGCTCGTGGCGGGGCGAGGGCTTCACGGTGCGCCTCGTCGTCGACGACGCGCGGCAGAGCGACCGGCTGCGCCAGATGCTCGCCGAGCACGATCTCGAGGCGTGGCCGGAGGCCACCCTCTGGAGCCGGGAAGGGCTCGGGGTGCTGGTGGGCGAGTGCTCGGCCGGCTTCCAGATCCCCGCGCTCGGCCTCATCGTGCTCTGTGAGGAGGAGATCTTCGGTGCACAGCGACGTCGTCTGCGCCGGCCCCTCTTCCAGCGCGGGGCCGCCATCGCGTCGTTCAACGACCTGGCTCCGAACGACCTGGTCGTCCACGAGCAGCACGGCATCGGGCGCTACCACGGGCTGCGCACGCTCGCGACCGAGGGCCACAGCGCTGACTTCCTGCTGCTGGAGTACGCCGACGGGGGCCGGCTCTACCTGCCCGTCGAGCGGCTCGACCTGATCTCCAAGTACATGGGCGCGCCGGACGGGGCCGCGCGACTCGACCGCCTCGGCGGCGGGGCGTGGCAGCGGGTGAAGGAGTCGGTGCGGGCTGCCCTGCGCGAGATGGCGGAGGCGCTCTTGAAGCTCTACGCCAGCCGCTCGGTCGCCGAGCGGGCCCGTTTCTCGGACGACACGCCCTGGCAGGGCGAGTTCGAGGCCTCGTTCCGCTTCGAGGAAACGCCGGACCAGCTGCGCGCCATCGAGGAGGTCAAGAGCGACATGGTGGGCCAGCGGCCGATGGATCGCCTGGTGGCCGGCGACGTCGGCTACGGCAAGACCGAGGTTGCGCTGCGGGCGGCCTTCAAGGCGGTGGCCGACGGCCGCCAGGTGGCGGTGCTGGTGCCGACCACCGTGCTCGCCCAGCAGCACTACAACACGTTCGTCGAGCGCTTCGCTCCGTTCCCGGCCAAGGTCGAGCTGCTCTCGCGCTTCCGCAGCCCCAAGGAGCAGAAGGCGGTGGTGGCGGGGCTCGCCACCGGGGCGGTGGACGTGGTGGTCGGTACCCACCGACTCCTCTCCAAGGACGTGCAGTTCCGGAACCTGGGCCTGCTGGTGGTGGACGAGGAGCACCGCTTCGGGGTCACCCACAAGGAGCGGATCAAGCAGATGCGCACCGCGGTGGATGTGCTCACCCTCACCGCGACGCCGATCCCGCGCACCCTGCACATGGCGCTCTCCGGCGTGCGCGACCTCTCGGTGATCGAGACGCCGCCGCTTGACCGGCTGCCGGTGGAGACCGTGGTCACCCCCTTCAACCGGACCGTCATCAAGGAGGCAATCGAGCGCGAGCTGAACCGCGGCGGCCAGGTCTTCTTCGTCCACAACCGCATCCAGTCGCTCGCCTCCATGACCACCTTCATCCAGAGCCTGGTGCCCGAGGCGCGGGTGGTGATGGCGCACGGCCAGATGGCCGAGCGGGAGCTGGAGAGCGTCATGGTGAAGTTCGTGGACGGGCAGGCCGACGTGCTAGTCTCGACGGCCATCGTGGAGTCCGGCCTGGACATCCCGGCCTCCAACACCATCATCATCAACCGGGCCGATCGCTTCGGCCTGGCCCAGCTCTACCAGCTCCGGGGGCGGGTGGGGCGGGAGCGCCAGCAGGCCTACGCCTACCTGCTGGTGCCGGCGGACGGGCGGGTGGACGAGACGGCCCAGAAACGGCTGCGGGTGATCGAGGAGATGACCGAGTTGGGAGCGGGGCTGCGGCTGGCCATGCGCGACCTAGAGATCCGGGGCGCCGGCAACCTGCTGGGGGCCGCCCAGCACGGTCACATCGCCGCGGTCGGATTCGATCTTTACAGCAAGCTGCTCGCGGAGGCCGTGAGAGAATTGAGGGGCGAACCGGCGACCGAGCGCGTCGATCCGGTGATCTCGGTGGACGTGGAAGCCCTCCTGCCCGAGACGTACGTCCCCGAGGTGAACCAGCGGCTCGCCCTCTACAAGCGGCTGGCCGAGATCGAGCGCGCCGAGGAGCTCGCCGACGCGCGCGTTGAGCTGGCGGACCGCTTCGGGCCGCTGCCGGAGCCGGTCGAGGCCCTGCTGGACGTGGTCGGGCTCCGGGTGGCCGCGCGGTCGCTGGGGGTGGAGCGGGTGGAGGCGGGCCGCGGACGCGCGGTGCTGACCTTCGCGGCGTCGACCCGGGTGACGCCGGAGCGGGTGCTCGAGACCATCGCGGCGAGCCGCGGGGTCCTCTCGTTGAGAAAGGAGTACACGGTGGAAGCGCGGATTCCTGCGGAGCCGTGGGCCGCGGTGCGCGACGCGCTCGCGAAGATCCTGGACTCGCTCCGGTGAGCGGGCGGCGGACAGTCACCCCGTTGCTGCTCACGCTGGCGCTCCTGCTCTCCGGCTGCTCGGTACCGACCTGGATGCCCCTGATCGGGAAGAGCACCCCGCCCGCGCCGGTTCCCAAGCCGACGCCGTCGGTCTCTGCTCCGATGGTGTCGTCGCGCGATCGGCTCGAGAACTCGGATGACGTGCTCGATCGCGTGGTCTGCGTGGTGAACAACGATGCGATAACCCAGTACGAGCTTGACGAGTCCGAGCTCTACTACCTGGCCGAGACCCGCGAGCCGATGCCGGAAGGGGAGGCCCGCAAGGAGCTGCGCAAGCGGCTCCTGCAGACGCTGATCGAGAACCGCATCCAGCTCCAGCAGGCGGAGCGGGACAAGGTGGTGGTCGACGACGCCGAGGTCGCCGAGAACATCGCCGACATCATGAAGAAGCTGAAGGTCACCGACGAGAAACAGTTCGACGAGATGATGAAGGCGCAAGGCCTCACGATGGACGTGATGAAGAAGCGGATGCGCGAGCAGCTCATGGTCCAGCGTGTCATCCGCCGCAAGGTTGCCCTGCGCATCTCGGTCACCGAGCAGGAGATCGACAAGTACCTCGCCGACAACCGGGAGAAATTGGAGACCGGCCTCACCTTCTCGGCGCGTCACATCCTCCTGCAGCCCGATCCCAACAAGGGAGACGAGGGATGGATCGAGGCGCGCAAACGGGCCGACGAGGTCTACACGCTGCTCCTCGAGGGCCAGGACTTCATCGACCTGGCCAAGAAGTACTCGGACGATCCCTCCGCCAAGGAGGGCGGCAGCCTCGGTCCCCTCAAGAAGGGGGAGCTGGCCCCCGACATCGAGGAGGCGATCCTGCGCCTGACGCCCGGTGAGACCTCCACGCCGTTCCGGTCGCAGGTGGGCTATCACATCTTTCGCCTGGACTCCCGCGAGACGCTGACCGGTGACGCCCTGACGCAGGTGCGCGCCCAGATCCGCGACATCCTGTACCGGCAGAAATACGACGTCCGGCTGAAGGAGTGGCTGGTGGAGATCCGGGAGCGCGCGATCATCGATATCCGTATGTGAGGGCCACGTGAGCGAGCGAAAATCAGGTTGACAGGCAAGGAAACCGTGTGGGAGAGTGGTCCGCGTAGCGCGGTAGCCAACCCCCTGACAGAGTAGACCCGTACACACGCAACCCGCCGGAGAACGACCATCTCTTCCTCAGAGCGTACCCCGAAGCGACCCTCGCCGAAGCCGCCCGTCGCCCCCGAGCAGCCCAGCGTTCCGGAAGCGAGCGGTGTGGTCGGTGCCGGAGGAGGAAAGCGGATGAATCTGTCCGAGCTCAAGGACAAGACCATCGCGGACCTGAACAACGTCGCCAAGGAGCTGGGTGTCCAGGGCACCAGCGGCCTTCGCAAGCAGGAGCTGATCTTCAAGATCCTGCAGGGGCAGGCCGAGCGGGACGGGCTCATCTTCGCGGAGGGCGTTCTCGAAGTGCTGCCGGACGGCTTCGGATTCCTGCGGGCGCCCGACTACAACTACCTGCCCGGTCCCGACGATATCTACGTCTCCCCCTCGCAGATCCGCCGGTTCGATCTCCGCACCGGCGACACGATCTCCGGTCAGGTGCGGCCGCCGAAGGACAGCGAGCGGTACTTCGCTCTCCTGAAGGTCGAGGCGATCAACTTCGAGACGCCGGAGCAGGCACGGGACAAGACGCTCTTCGACAACCTGACCCCGCTCTATCCGATGGAGCGGATCCGGCTCGAACACGACTCGGACAACCTGACCACCCGGGCCATGGACCTGCTGTGTCCGATCGGCAAGGGCCAGCGCGGTCTCATCGTGGCCGCCCCGCGCACCGGCAAGACGGTGCTGCTCCAGAACCTCGCCAACGCCATCGCCAAGAACCACCCCGAGGTGTACCTCATCGTGCTGCTGATCGACGAGCGCCCGGAAGAGGTCACCGACATGCAGCGCTCGGTGAAGGGCGAGGTCATCTCGTCCACCTTCGACGAGCCTCCGCAGCGGCACGTGCAGGTGGCCGACATGGTCATCGAGAAGGCCAAGCGCCTCGTCGAGCACAAGCGGGACGTCGTGATCCTGCTCGACTCGATCACTCGCTTCGCCCGGGCGCACAACGCGGTCATCCCGTCCTCGGGCAAGGTGCTCTCGGGAGGCCTCGACGCCAACGCGCTCCAGCGGCCCCGGCGCTTCTTCGCGGCGGCTCGCAACGTGGAAGAGGGCGGCTCGCTCACCATCATGGCCACCGCCCTCATCGACACCGGCTCCCGCATGGACGACGTCATCTTCGAGGAGTTCAAGGGCACCGGCAACATGGAGGTGCACCTGGACCGGCGGCTCATGGACAAGCGCATCTTCCCCACGATCAACATCGAGCAGACCGGCACCCGGAAAGAGGAGCTCCTGCTGGAGAAGGACGAGCTCCAGAAGGTCTGGCTGCTCCGGAAGGCCCTGTCCCAGCTCAACCCGGTCGAGGCCATGGAGCTCCTGCTGGACAAGCTCAAGATGACCAAGTCCAACAAGGACTTCCTGAACCAGATGAACCAGCTGGCCTAGCCAGGACCCGCCCCGGGCGGAGTCCCACGTTTTTGCGTTTCTCGCCTCCTCCTGCTATGCTTTGAGATCCATTGAGGAGGTGCGCCGTGAAGGCTGGCATTCATCCGGACTACATCGATACGACCATCACCTGCAACTGCGGGGAGGTCATCCACACCCGCTCCACCGTGCCGGCGATCCGGGTGGAGGTCTGCTCCAAGTGTCATCCCTTCTTCACCGGGAAGCAGAAGTTCCTGGACACCGCCGGGCGCGTCGAGCGCTTCCAGCGGAAATATAAGAGGAAGGCGACCACCGAGGGGTAGCGCCCGGCTCGGCGCCGCGCCGCGCTCCGAGCCGCAGACCCGGCAGCACCTGAAATCCGGTCGTCTCTCGCCGCGGCGGCGACGCCTCCCGAGTGCCCGCCCCTGAGGCACCTGATGTTCGACAAGCTCCGACAGATCGAGGAACGCTACGGCGAGCTGAACCGCTTGCTGTCCGATCCGCAGGTGATCGGGCAGCCCGCGGTCTACGCGCGCACCGCCAAGGCTGCGTCTGAACTGGCCGAGACCGTCCACAAGTTCGAGGACTACAAGAACGTGCTCGCCCGCATCTCGGAGGCACGCCACATCCTGAGCGAGGACGCGGATCGGGAGATGCGCGAGCTGGCCCAGGCCGAGATCGACGAGTTGACCGCGCGGCAGACCAAGCTGGAAGAGGAGCTGCGGAGCCTGCTCGTCCCGCGCGATCCCAACGACGACAAGAACGTCTTCCTCGAGATCCGCGCCGGCGCGGGCGGCGACGAGGCAGGCCTCTTCGCGGCCGAGCTCTTCCGCATGTACACCAAGTACGCGGAGCGCCAGCGCTGGAAGTGGGAGGTCATCGACAGCCATCCCACCGGGGTAGGCGGCCTCAAGGAAGTCGTCGCCCTCGTGCAGGGGCGTGGGGCCTGGAGCCGGCTCAAGTTCGAGCGGGGCGTGCACCGCGTGCAGCGCGTGCCCGCCACCGAGTCCAGCGGGCGCATCCACACCTCCACCGTGACGGTGGCGGTGCTGCCGGAGGCCGAGGACGTCGACGTCAAGGTGGACGAGAAGGACATCCAGGTCGACGTCTACCGGGCCTCGGGCCCGGGCGGCCAGGGCGTCAACACCACCGACTCCGCGGTGCGGCTGACGCATCTGCCCACCGGGCTGGTGGTCACCTGCCAGGACGAGCGCTCGCAGATCAAGAACCGCGCGAAGGCGCTGCGGGTGCTGAAGGCCCGCCTGCTCGAGCGCGCGCAGGAGGAGCAGGCCGCCGCCATCGCGGCCGACCGCCGCAGCCAGGTGGGCACCGGGGAGCGCAGCGAGCGCATCCGCACCTACAACTTCCCGCAGGGGCGTGTCACCGATCACCGCATCAACGTCACGCTGCACCGGCTGCCCGCGGTGCTCGAGGGCGACCTGGACGAGCTGATCGACGCCCTCCGGGAGCGGGACCAGAGCCAGAAGCTGGCGGAGAGCGTGCCGTGATCCGGGTCGAGATCGAGCGGACCGTGCCCGCCGTGCTCCAGTACGGCACCGCCGTCCTGGAGGCAAGTGGGATCGCCACCCCGCGGCCCGAGGCCGAGTGGCTGCTCGCCTCGCTCCTCGGGGTCGACCGCGTCGGCCTCCACCTCGATCCGGCGCGGCGACTCGCGACCCCGACGGTCACCCGCTACCGGAGCCTGGTGGAGCGCCGCGCTGCCCGCGAGCCCCTGCAGTACCTGCTCGGCTGGGAGGATTTCCATGGCGTCCGCCTCGCGGTCACCCCCGACGTGCTGGTGCCCCGCCCGGAGACGGAAGGCCTCGTCGAGTGGGCGCTCGAGGTGCTCGCCGCCCGCCAGGATCCGGTGATCGCGGATCTGGGCACGGGCAGCGGGGCGATTGCGTGCGCCATCGCGCGCGCGCGGCCGACCGTCGAGGTGCTCGCGGTGGAGGTCTCGGCCGGCGCGCTCGCGGTCGCTTCGCGAAACGTGCGCGAGCTATCCCTGGCCTCCCGGGTCCGGCTCCTGGCCGGCGACCTGTTCGCGCCGCTCGGCTCGATCGGGGCGAGCCTGGACCTCGTGGTGGCCAATCCGCCGTACCTGCCCAGCGCGGTGATCCCCTCGCTGCCGCCCGAGGTGTCGCGCCACGAGCCGCGGGCCGCGCTGGACGGTGGACCGGATGGCCTGACCGTCATCCGTCGCATCGTGTCCGGAGCGCCGTCGGTTCTCAAGCGCGGCGGCTGGCTCCTCATGGAGATCGGCGACGAGCAGGCGGGCCCGGTGGCCTCCCTGATGGCCGCCGAGGGCTTCTCGGGGATCCGGGCGCGCCGCGATCTGAACCGGATCGAGCGCTACATCGGGGGGCGCTGGGAGCCCGCCGAGACCACACTGGCCGTCTGCGCCTCCGGGGCGGCGAGACGGGAGGGGTGCTGATGGCGACCAGGCTGGTCATCGAGGGCGGCACGCCGCTTCGCGGCGAGGTGGCGGTGAGCGCGGCCAAGAACGCGGCGCTGCCCGATCTCTGCGCGGCGCTGCTCACCGCCCGGCCGGTGGTCCTCGAGAACGTGCCCGTGCTGGCCGACGTCAACACCACCCGCGCATTGCTCGAGGGACTGGGGGGCGTGGTCTCGACCGACGCGGACGGCAGCACGCGCGTGGAGGTCGCCGCCGTCACGAGCAACGAGGCGCCGTACGAACTCGTCTCCACCATGCGCGCCTCGGTGCTGGTGCTCGGGCCGCTGCTCGCCCGCACCGGGCTCGCCAAGGTGGCCCTGCCGGGCGGCTGCGCCATCGGGGTGCGGCCCATCGACCAGCACCTGAAGGGCTTCCAGAAACTGGGCGCCGAGGTCTTCATCCGCAACGGCTACGTGGAAGCGCGAGCGAGCCGGCTCAAGGGGGCGCGCATCACCACCGACCTGGTCACGGTGACCGGCACCGAGAACCTCATGATGGCGGCGGCGCTCGCAGAGGGCACCACCGTGATCGAGAACGCGGCGCGCGAGCCCGAGGTGACGGACCTGGCGCGGCTGCTCTCCGCGATGGGCGCGCGCATCGACGGGGCGGGCACCGAGCGGATCGAGATCGAGGGAGTCTCCGAGCTGGGCGGCGCGCGGCATCGGGTGATCCCGGATCGCATCGAGGCGGGCACCCTGCTGGTCGGCGCCGCCATCACCGGCGGCGACGTGGCCGTCACCGGGGCGGAGCCCCGCCACATGTCGGCCATGCTCTCGAAGCTCGAGGAGTGCGGCGCGGCGGTCACGGTGAGCGGTGATCGCATCCGCTGCCAGGGCCCGGTCCGGCCCCGGGCCGCCGATGTCATCACGAGCCCGTTCCCGGGCTTTCCCACCGACATGCAGGCACAGTTCATGGCGTTGCTCGGGCTGGCCGACGGCATCAGCAAGATCTCGGAGACGATCTTCGAGAATCGGTTCATGCACGCGGCCGAGCTCGCCCGCATGGGCGCCCGCATCGAGACCGACGGCTCCACCGCGGTGATCCGGGGCCAGCGCTACTATCACGGCGCCCCGGTGATGGCCACGGACCTTCGCGCGTCGGCCTCGCTGGTGCTGGCCGGGCTGGCCGCGCGCGGGCGGACCGAGGTCTCGCGCGTCTATCACCTGGATCGCGGCTACGAGCGGCTCGAGGTCAAGCTGCGCTCGCTCGGGGCCTCGATCGAGCGCGTGCGGTGATGCTCACCCTCGCTCTGCCCAAGGGCCGGCTGCTGGATCCGGCGCTCGCGCTGCTGGCGGGCATGGGCATCCGCGGCATCGAGCCCGACTCGCGGCGGCTCCTGGTCGCCGACGAGGCGGCCGGGCTCCGCTTCATCCTGCTCAAGCCGGCCGACATCCCGACCTACGTCGAGTATGGCGCCGCCGATCTCGGCATCGTGGGCAAGGACATCCTGCTCGAGCAGCAGCCGGACGTCTACGAGCCGGTGGACCTTGGCTTCGGCTTCTGCCGCCTCGTGGTGGCCGAAGCGCGCGAGCTGTGGGAGCGGGACGATCCGGCCAAGTGGTCGTGGGTCCGGGTCGCGACCAAGTACCCACGGCTCACGGAAGGCTACTTCTCCGACCGCGGGATCCAGGTGGAGATGGTGAAGCTCGACGGTTCCATCGAGCTGGCCCCGCTGGTCGGCCTGGCCGAGCGGATCGTGGACCTGGTGCAGTCGGGCGAAACGCTCCGGGCCAATGGGCTCGTGGAGGTGGCCGAGATCCTCACCTCGACCGCGCGCCTCATCGTCAACCGCGCGTCGCTGAAGACCGCGCACTCGCAGGTCAGCCAGCTCATCGCGGCCATGCGCCAGGCTGTGGCAGAGCGAGGTGCAGCCGTCGGTGGAGGCGGCGGCGCAGCCGTCGGCGAGCCGCCGGTCTCGAAGACCGAGCCGAGCGGATATGAGAATGATTCGACTGCTTGAAACGTCCACCGACGGTGTCGTCGGAGTCATCCGCGCCCTGGAGCGCCCGCCCGGCGCCGTCGACCCCGAGATCGCGCGCCGGGTGACCGAGATCGTGACCGCTGTCCGCGAGCGCGGCGACGCGGCCCTGCTCGACTTCACCGAGCGGTTCGACCGGGTGGCCCTGAGCTCGTCGCAGCTGGCGGTGCGGGCCGAGGAGTACGCGGCCGCGGACCGCGCGGTGGGCGAGGCGACGCTCCGCTCGCTGCGCTACGCGGCGGAGCGCATCGAGCGCTTCCACCGCGAGTGCGCGCCCCGCTCCTGGCGCATGAAGGACCACAACGGCTCGCGACTCGGCCAGGAAGTCCGCCCGCTCGATCGCGTCGCGGTCTACGTGCCGGGCGGGCGCGCCGCCTATCCGTCCACCGTGCTGATGACGGTCGTGCCGGCGCGCGTGGCCGGCGTGCGGGAGGTCGTGCTGGTGTCGCCGCCCGGCCCCAACGGGTCGCTGAACCCGGCGGTCCTGGCCGCCGCGCGCATCGCGGGCGTGACCGAGGCCTATCGGATCGGGGGCGCGCAGGCGGTGGCCGCGCTCGCGTACGGCACCGAGACCATCCGGCGCGTGGACAAGATCGTGGGCCCCGGCAACATCTACGTGGCGCTCGCCAAGGCGCAGGTGTTCGGCGACGTCGGCATCGACATGATGGCGGGGCCGAGCGAGGTGCTGGTGGTGGCCGACGACAGCGCGGATGCTGCCTTCGTGGCCGCCGATCTGCTGGCCCAGGCCGAGCACGACCCGATGGCCCGCGCGGTGCTCCTCACGCCGTCGCGGGCGCTTCGTGACGCGGTCTCGACCGAGCTCGCACGCCGGCTCGGCGCGCTTCCCCGGCGCGAGATCGCGGGCGCGGCCCTGGCCAGCCACGGGGCGCTGGTGCTGACCGCCAGCGTCGAGGAGGCGGTGGAGCTCGCGAATGGCCTCGCCCCGGAGCACCTGGAGCTGCAAGTGCGTGACCCGGAGGCGCTGCTCGAGCGCGTGCGGCACGCGGGCGCGGTGTTCCTGGGCCGCCACACCCCCGAGGTGGTGGGCGACTACGTGGCGGGACCGAATCACGTGCTGCCCACCGGCGGCACCGCGCGCTTCTCGTCCGCGCTGTCCACCGAGGATTTCGTGACGCGGCTGAGCGTGATCGAGTACTCACGGGAAGGACTGGCGGAGGCGGGCCCGCACGTGGCCGAGCTGTCCCGCGTGGAGGGTCTGGACGGACACGGGGCGGCGGCGGCGGTGCGGCTCGCGCGCCCGGGAGACGAGCGATGAGCGCGGAGCGGGGGACGGAGCCACCGGTGCCAAGGCAGAGCCGGATCGAGCGCAACACCAAGGAGACGCAGATCGTCCTCACGCTCAACCTGGACGGCACCGGCGCCGCCAAGGTCGAGACCGGCATCCCGTTCTTCAACCACATGCTGGAGGCCTGGTCCAAGCACGCGCTGATGGACCTCCACGTCGACGCCAAGGGCGATCTCGACGTCGACCTCCACCACACGGTGGAGGACGTGGGCATCTGCCTGGGCCGTGCGCTGCGGGAGGCGGTGGGCGACAAGAAGGGCATCGTCCGCTACGGCGCCTCCTTCCTGCCCATGGACGAGGCGCTCCTGCACGCGGCCGTCGACATCTCGGGGCGGCCCTACCTGGTCTTCAACGTGCCGCTGCAGCGGACGCGGATCGCCAACTTCGATCTCGACCTGCTCAAGGACTTCTTCCGCGCGGTCGCGGTGAACGCGGAGATCACCCTGCACCTGAACATGCACTACGGCGAGAACCTTCACCACATCGCGGAGGCCACCTTCAAGGCGGCCGGCCGCGCCCTCGCCGAGGCCACCCGCCTGAACCCCCGGATCACGGGCATCCTCTCCACGAAGGGGCGCCTGTGAGCGGGGCCGTGCGGAACGCGCGCCGACCCGACGCCCCGATGAGGGCCGACGGCCCGAAGGGGCCGAACCGCAGGCTCGCGTCTTTGACGCGCTCGCGCTGACAAAGAGAAGCCACCGTGAACGGGCGGCGACCCAGGGCCGGAGCAACCGCATGATCGCGGTCGTCGACTACGGGCGGGGCAATCTCGGCAGCGTGGAGAAGGCCTTCACCCGCGTCGGCATGCCCGCGGTGGTGACCCAGGATCCGGGGGTGGTGGACGGCGCGGAGGCGGTGGTGCTGCCGGGCGACGGCGCCTTCCACGACGCCATGAGCAATCTCCAGTCGCTCGGCCTGATCGCGTCGCTGCGTGCCTGCTTCGAGAGCGCGCGGCCGTTTCTCGGCATCTGCCTGGGCTATCAGCTCCTGTTCACCGAGAGCGAGGAGTTCGGCCAGGGCAAGGGTCTCGACGTGATCCCGGGGGCGGTGCGCCGCTTCCCGGGGAATCTCAAGGTGCCCCACATGGGCTGGAACCAGGTCGAGCACCGGGGCGACCTGCGGCTGTTCGAGGGCATCCCGAGCGGGGCGCACTTCTACTTCGTCCACTCCTACTACCCGGAGACGACCGATGCGTCGCTGCGGGTGGCGACGTGCACGTACGGGCTCACGTTCCCGGCCGCGGTCGGGCGCGGGCCGCTTTTCGCCACCCAGTTCCACCCGGAGAAGAGCCAGCGCTGGGGCATCCGTCTGCTCGAGAACTTCGCCGCGTTCGTGCGCGAGTGCCGCTGAGCGTCGCCGCCGCCATGTTCGAGATCGTGCCCGCAGTCGACCTGAAGGCAGGGCGCTGCGTGCGACTGCTCCAGGGGCGGGCCGACGCGGAGACCGTCTTCTCCGACGACCCGGTGGCGATGGCGCGGCGCTGGGAGGCGGCGGGCGCCCGCCGTCTCCACGTGGTAGATCTCGACGGCGCCTTCGCGGGCGGTCCGGCGCAGACCGACCTCGTTCGCGCGATGGTCCGGGCGGTGTCGATTCCGGTGGAAGTGGGAGGTGGGCTACGCGAGATCGCGCACGTCGAGACCGTGCTCGACGCGGGCGCCCGCTGGGCCATCGTGGGTACCCGCGCCGCGCTGGATCCCGCCTTCCTCGGCGAGGTGTGCGAGCGATTCGGGGAGCGGCTCATGATCGGCATCGATGCCTCCGACGGACGCGTGGCGGTGGACGGCTGGACCCGCGTGCTCGACCTCGACGCGATGGCTCTGGCCCGCGACGCGGCGACGGCGGGCGCGGCCGGCATCATCTACACGGACATCGCGCGCGATGGGACCCAGAACGGGCCCAACCTCTGGAGCACGGAAGCGGTGGCCAAGGCGGCGGGCATCCCGGTGCTCGCCTCGGGCGGGGTGGGATCGCTCGACGACATCCGGCAGCTCGCCACCGTGCCCGGGCTGGCGGGAGTGATCGTGGGCCGGGCGCTCTACAGCGGGGCGGTGGACCTGGCGACCGCGGTCGCGGAGGTCCAGTAGGAAGCCATGCTCTGCAAGCGGCTGATCCCGTGCCTCGACGTGAAGGACGGCCGCGTGGTGAAGGGTGTCCGGTTCCTCGAGCTGCGCGATGCGGGCGATCCGGTGGCGGCGGCGCTCGCCTACGACGCCCAGGGCGCCGACGAGCTCGTCTTCCTCGACATCACCGCCTCTCACGAAGGCCGCGCGACCATGCTGGACGTTGTGCGGCGGACCGCCGAGGGGATTTACATGCCGCTGACGGTGGGCGGCGGCATCCGCTCGCTCGAGGACATCCGCACCCTGCTGCGTGCCGGCGCGGACAAGGTGTCGCTCAACACCGCCGCCGTGGAGCGTCCCGCCCTGGTCTCGGAAGCCGCGCGTGCCTTCGGGAGTCAATGCATCGTCGTCGCTATCGACGCCAAGGCGTCCGTTGCAGTGCGAGGTGCAGCCGAAGGCGAGCCGAGTGGATACAAGGGTGAAGCTTCCCGCGGGAAGGCCTCCTGGGAGGTCTTCACGCACGGCGGCCGCCGGCCCACCGGGCGCGATGCGGTGGAGTGGGCGCGAGAGGTCGAGCGGCTGGGCGCGGGCGAGATCCTCCTCACCAGCATGGACCGTGACGGCACCGGCGAGGGTTACGACCTGGCGCTGACCCGCGCGGTGTCCGACGCCGTCTCGGTGCCGGTCATCGCCTCCGGAGGCGTCGGCCGCCTCGAGCACCTGCGCGACGGCGTCGTCGAGGGCCGCGCGGATGCGGTCCTGGTGGCCTCGCTCTTCCACTTCGGCCAGCACACCGTCCTCGAGGCCAAGCGCTACCTGGCCGATCAGGGCGTCCCGGTGAGGATCGAGCCGTGAGCGTGCTCGACGAGCTCAAGTGGGACGCGCAGGGGCTCATCCCGGCGGTGGTGCAGGACACCGAGACCGGACAGCTCCTGATGGTGGCGTGGATGAGTCGCGACGCCCTGGATGCCACGCGGCGCTCCGGCCTGACCCACTTCTGGTCCCGCTCGCGCCAGAGCCTCTGGCGCAAGGGCGAGACCTCCGGCCACGCCCAGCACGTCGATGGCATCTACGCCGACTGCGATCGCGACACCCTGCTCGTCCAGGTGCACCAGGATGGCGTGGCCTGCCATACCGGGGCGCGGAGCTGCTTCTTCACGAGCCTCGAGGGTGGCGTCGCCGCGCCGGCCTCCGGGGAAGCAGGCCCGGCGGTGCTCGAGGTGGTGGAGCGGGTGCTCGAATCGCGAAAGGTCTCGCCGCCGTCCGGGTCGTACGTGGCGGGGCTGCTCGCCAGGGGCGAGCCGCAGATCTGCCGGAAGATCGGCGAGGAGGCTACCGAGGTCGTCACCGCGGCGCTCGGCGGCGAGGGTGACGAGCGCGTCGTCTCCGAGATCGCCGATCTCTGGTTCCACACCATGGTGCTGCTCACGGCCCGAGGCATTCCGCTGCGCCGCGTGTTCCGGGAGCTCGCGCGCCGCCACGCCGGGAGCAAGTGACGGCGCGAGCGGGAGTGCGGGGGCCATTTCGGGGCCCCCGCAGATGAACAGATTTTCCCGGCGCCTGCTGATCGCGGTCTGCGTCGTGGCCGCGGGCTGCGCGACGACGGGAGGGCGCATCGAGAGCGGGGTGTTCCACTCGGCCAAGGGCTACCGGGTGACGTTGCCGCCGCGCGGCTGGACGGTGGACCCGACTTCGCGCGCCGACCTCGCGCTGCAGGGCGACGCGAAGTCGGGCGGCATGCTGGTCGACGCGACCTGCGGCGGCCGCGAGGCCGCGCGCCCGCTCGACGTGCTCGCGCGGCACCTGACGTTCGGGCTCACCAAGCGCGACGTGATCGAGAACGGGACGGCCACGGTGGCCGGCCAGGACGCCGCGCACTCGGTGGTGCGCGGGATGGCCGACGGCCGGGAGGTGACGGTGGAGGCCCTGGTCGTGCGGACCGGCTCGTGCGTGCACGATTTCCTGTACGTGGCGCCCAGTGGCGCTTTCGAGGCCGGGCGACCCGCGTTCCGCGCGATGGTCGAGAGCTTCTCGAGGGAGCGGTGACGATGGTGGCGAAGGACCTGCGAAGGCACCTGCGAGAGGCTGCGATCTGGTACGGCGGCCTCGGGCTGCTCACGGTCCGGGTCGCCCGCAACCTCACCCTTCCGCCGTCGTACGTCTGGCTGGTCGCCCGCGAGATCGACATCATCGGCGTGCGCTCGCTCACCGTCGCGCTCACCGCCGCCCTGTTCACCGGCATGGTGCTCGCGCTGCAGACCGCGGTGAACATGGCCCGCTTCGGCGCCGAGAACTACGTGGGGCCGGTGGTCGCGCTCTCGATCCTCCGCGAGCTGGGCCCGGTCCTCACCGCCATCCTGGTGGGCGGCAAGGTCGCCTCGGGCATCACCGCCGAGGTGGGCTCCATGAAGGTCACCGAGCAGATCGACGCCCTGCGCGCCCTCGGGGTGAACTACATCAAGAAGCTCATCGTGCCGCGACTCATGGCCGCGCTCCTGGTCTTCCCGCTGGTCACGATCCTGGCCGACGGAATGGGGCTGGTCGGAGGTATGCTGATTGCCGTGTTCGACCGCAACGTCGACCCGTATCTGTACTGGAACACGATCGCGTACTGGGTCGTGGTCAAGGACTTCCTGACCGGCATCGGCAAGAGCGTGGTCTTCGGCGCGCTCGTGACCCTGATCGGCTGCTACAACGGGCTCGCCACCGAGGGGGGCACCGAGGGACTCGGCCGCTCCACCACCGCCACCGTGGTGCAGGTGGCCATGGGGGTGATCATCTCCGACTTCTTCCTCACCAAGCTGTTCCTCTTCATGTTCTGGTGAGCGCCGTGACCGCCGCGCCGCCGCTCGCGGAGCTTCGCGACATCCACAAGTCGTTCGACCGGAACCACGTCCTGCGCGGGGTGAGCCTCGCCCTGAACAAGGGGACGATCTTGGCCGTGATGGGGGGCAGCGGCACCGGCAAGACCGTGCTGCTGCGCATCGTGGCGGGCCTCGTGCGGCCCGATTCGGGGGAGGTGCATCTCTTCGGCACCCGCACCGACCGCATGAGCGAGGAGGCCATGCTGCCCTTGCGCCGCCGCACCGGTTTCGTGTTCCAGGGGGCCGCGCTCTTCGACTCGCTCTCGGTCTTCGAGAACGTGGCCTACCCCCTCCGGGAGCACACGCGGATGTCGCTCGGGGAGATCACCGAGCGTGTGCACCACTTCCTCTCGCTGGTCGGCCTGCCCGAGACCGACGATCTCCTGCCCGCCGAGCTGAGCGGCGGCATGCGCAAGCGCGTCGGCATCGCGCGCGCGCTGGTGGTGGAGCCGGAGGTGGTATTCTTCGACGAGCCCACCGCGGGTCTGGATCCGACCAACGCGCGCCTGGTGGCCCAGCTCATCGCCCAGCTCCGCACCGGGGTGTGCGATACCGCGATCGTGGTGACCCACGACGTCGAATTCGCCGAGCTGGTGGCGGACCAGATGGCGATCCTGCACCAGGGTCGCTTCGCCGACGTGGGCACGCCCGCCGAGATCCACCGCTCCGCGGATCCGGCGGTGCGGCGCTTCCTGGCCGGCGAGCTGCGGGAGATCTAGCGCCATGGCCGACGGCCGCCAGTTCGCCCTGCAGATCCGTATCGGGGCCTTCATCCTGGCGGGCCTGCTCGTGTTCGTCGCCATCGTCTACCTGCTGGGCGCGCAGGCGCGTTACTTCGAGCGCAAGTACGACCTGATCGCCGAGTTCACGGAGGTGGGCGGGCTCATCGAGGGCGCGACGGTGCGCCTGGCCGGCGTGCAGATCGGCCGGGTGACCAACGTCACCCTGCCTCCGCAGCCGGGCGGCAAGGTGCGGGTGACGCTCACGATCGCCCGCCGGTACTCTGAGCGCATCCGGCGCGACTCGGAGGTGCGCATCGCCACCCAGGGGCTGCTCGGCGACAAGATCATCGAGATCACGCTGGGCTCGGCCTCGGCGCCACCGCTACGGCCCGGCGAGATGCTGACCTCGAAGGACTCGTTCGAGATGCAGCAGATGTTCAAGGCCGGGGTCGAGACCATGCAGACGGTCCGGGAGCTGGCCGCCAGCCTCAAGGGCACCGCGGAGCGGGTGGACCGGATCGCCAAGGAGGTGGAGACCGGCAAGGGGCTCGTCCACGCCCTCGTCTACGACCAGCCGGAATCGCTGACCAAGCTGAATGCCATCCTCACGCGCACCCAGCGGCTCCTGACGCGGGCCGAGCAGGGCGACAACGCGGTGGGAGTGCTGCTCTCGCCGGAGAGCGGCAAGTCGGTGCGCTCGCTCCTGGCCGCGATGGACGCGCTGGGCCGCGGCGCGGCCCAGCTCGAGTCCCGCGACAACCTGCTCTCGGCGCTGCTCTACGACCCGCAGTACAAGGCGGTGGCCGACGATCTCCGCACGGTGGCCCACAACTTCCGCGACGTCTCCGAGCGGGTGGCGCAGGGGCAGGGCGTCCTCGGCCAGCTCACCCGCGACGGCACCGACGGCCAGGCCGGCTCCCTCGGCGACGCCACCGCCGACTTCCGCGTCGCGATGGCGAACCTGCGCGTGGTCACGGATCGGCTCAAGGCGGGCGAGGGCACGGTGGGCGCGCTGCTCGAGGACCCGACGGTGTACGAGAACCTCGTCCAGTTCCTGGAGGGCGCCCGGCGGAGCTTCCTGCTGCGGACGCTGATCCGGTCGACTATCGAGTCCGGCAAGGTGGGCGAGTCCGGCAAGGTGGGCGAGTCCGGTGGCGTGGGCAGCACGGGCACCGCCGCGGAAAGCGGCAGGCGCTGATGGCGCGCGAGCGGTCCACCTATCGCTGCCAGGAGTGCGGGCTTGCCGCGCCCAAGCCCGGCACGTGTCCGGACTGCGCGCGGGTGGGCACGTACGTGCAGCTCGTCGAGGAGCGCGCGGCACCCGCCCGCGGGGCACGCCCCGGCGTCGCCTCGACGCGGCCCCAACCCATCGCCGACATCCGCGTGGACGGCGACGGCCACCGCACATCGAGCGGCATGGCCGAGCTCGACCGCGTGCTGGGGGGCGGGGTGGTCACGGGGTCGCTGGTGCTGATCGGCGGTGACCCGGGCATCGGCAAGTCGACGCTCCTGCTCCAGGTGAGCGGGCAGCTCGCCCAACGTGCGGGCCCCGTGCTCTACGTCTCCGGCGAGGAATCGGCCGGACAGGTGAAGCTGCGCGCCGACCGACTCGGGGCGCCGCCGGGCGGCCTCTACTTCGTGGCGGAGACCGACCTGCAGGCCGTCGAGGCCCACGTGGCGGCGCTGCAGCCCAAGGTGCTGATCGTCGACTCGATCCAGACCGTGTTCATGCCCGGGCTCGAGTCGGCCCCGGGCAGCGTGAGCCAGGTCCGGGAGTGCGGGGCCCGGCTCATGGCCCTCGCCAAGGGTCGGGGTATCGCCACTTTCCTGGTCGGCCACGTGACGAAGGAAGGGGCCATCGCCGGGCCTCGGGTCCTCGAGCACCTCGTGGACACCGTCCTCTACTTCGAGGGCGAGCAGCACCACGCCTACCGCGTGCTGCGGGCGGTCAAGAACCGGTTCGGATCCACCAACGAGATCGGGGTGTTCGAGATGGGGGAGCGGGGCCTGACCGAGGTCAGGAACCCCTCCGGCTTCTTCTTGGCCGAGCGGCCGAAGGACGCCGCCGGGTCGGTGGTGGTGGCGAGCCTGGAGGGCACCCGCCCCCTGCTGGTGGAGATCCAGGCCCTGGTCACCCCGGCCGGGTTCGGAACCCCGCGTCGTACTGTGCTGGGTGCTGACTACAATCGCGTATGCTTGCTCCTGGCGGTACTCGAGAAGCGGGTGGGCTTCCCGCTGCAGTCGCAGGACGCCTTCGTCAACGTCGCCGGCGGCGCGCGGGTGGCCGAGCCCGCCGCGGATCTGGGCCTGGTGCTCGCGGCGGCCTCCAGCTATCTCGACCGCCCGCTGCGGGGAGACCTGGTCGTGCTTGGCGAGGTGGGGCTCGCGGGGGAGGTGCGCGCGGTGACGGCGCTCGAGACGCGCCTCAAGGAGGCGGCGGCGCTCGGCTTCACCGCGGCGGTGGTGCCCCAGGGCAGTCTCGGCGGCCGGGGCGGCCATCCGCTGGACGTGCAGGGCGTGGGATCGGTCGACGAGGCAGTGAAAGTCCTACTGGGGCCATGAGGGCGGAATGCGGATAGGCATTCTGATCGTGCGGGTTCTCGTGCTGATGGCCGCCACGGCCGCCGGCTTCGCGCTCGCCCATGCACTGGGGCTGCACGCGCCCAGCAACCTGTTCCTGGCCGGAGCCGGCTTCCTGGCCGGTGTGCTCGTTGTCCTGCTCGAGTGGCAGGCCCGCCGGGTCCCGGTCGACCGGCTCTTCTGGGGCGCCACCGGCGGCATGCTCGGCATCGTTCTCGGCCTGGGCCTCGGAACCGCGCTCGAGGCGGTGGTGCCGGGGGCGGGCGCGCTCGGCCGCGGCCTCTTCGCGCTGCTCCTGGGCTACCTGGGCGCGACCGTGACGCTGGCGAAGCGGGACGAGCTCGAGGACATGTCGGTCAAGCTCTTCCCCAAGACGGCGGTGCGGCAGGAGGGCGACAAGATCCTCGACACCTCCGTCATCATCGACGGGCGCATCGTCGACGTCTGCCAGACCGGGTTCATGGCCGGCACTCTCCTGGTGCCGCAGTTCGTGCTGCGCGAGCTGCAGCAGATCGCGGACTCGGCCGACGCGCTCAAGCGCAACCGGGGCAAACGCGGCTTCGACGTGCTGCAGCGGCTGCAGCGAGTGCCGCGGGTGACGGTCCGCATCGACGACGTCGACTTCACGCAGGTGCGGGAGGTCGATCGCAAGCTGATCGAGTTGGCGCGGGCCACCGGGGGCAAGATCGTCACCAACGACTACAACTTGAACCGGGTGGCGGAGCTGTCCGGGGTGGCGGTGCTCAACATCAACGAGCTCGCGAACGCGCTCAAGCCGGTGGTGCTGCCCGGCGAGCCGCTGCACGTGCACATCGTCAAGGAAGGCAAGGAGTCCAATCAGGGTGTCGCCTACCTCGACGACGGGACGATGGTGGTGGTGGAGCACGGCAAGCGGCTGATCGGCCAGACCGTCGACGTGACGGTGACCACGATCTACCAGACCGCGGCCGGCCGCATGATCTTTGCCCGCCAGCGCGACGAGGAGCAGGTAGCGCGGTGACCTACGCGATCGTCCCGGCGGGGGGCCTCGGCTCGCGCATGGGCTCTCGCCGGCCCAAGCAGTATCTCCGCCTCGGCCGGGCGCCGATCCTGGTCGCAACGCTCCGCGCCCTCGGGCGCACCCGGGGCCTGGCCGGGATCGTGGTGGCGGCGCCCGAGGCCCACGTGGCGGCCACGCGCCAGCTGCTCGCGCGGCATCGAGTGCCGAGGATCCTCGACGTGGTGGCGGGGGGCGCCGACCGCCAGGAATCGGTGTGGCGGGCCCTGCAGCGAGTTCCCGAGGACGCCCGGTGGGTGGTGGTGCACGACGCGGTGCGACCCTTCATCGACAGTGCGCTGGTGGAGCGGGTGCGCGCCGCGGCCGTCGCCGGCGCCGCCACCTGCGGCATTCCGGTACGGGAGACGGTCAAGCGCGTGCGGGACGGGGCGATCGAGGCGACCATCGAGCGCGAGGGGCTCTGGACCACGCAGACTCCCCAGGTCTTCACACGCGCGCTACTCTGGGAAGCCCACGAGAAGGCGCGGCGGGACGGCTTTGCGGGGACCGACGACGCGGTGCTGGTGGAGCGCCTCGGGACGGCGGTGGCGATGGTGGTAGGGTTGGCGCAGAATCTCAAGATCACGACACGGGAGGATCTCCGGACGGCCCGAGCCTGGGGCAGACCCCGCCTCCGGGCATGACCGAGTTCCGGTCAGGGCTCGGCTTCGACCTGCACCCGCTGGTCGAGGGCCGGCCGCTCGTGCTGGGTGGCGTCACGGTGCCGGCCGACCGTGGTCTGGGCGGTCACTCCGACGCCGACGTGCTGACTCACGCGGTGTGCGAGGCGCTGCTCGGCTCGCTCGCCCTCGGGGATCTCGGGCGGCTGTTCCCCGACACCGATCCGCGCTACAAAGGAGCGTCGAGCCTCGGGCTGCTGCGGTCGGTGATGGAGCTGATCTCCACCAAGGGAGCGCGCGTGATCAATGTGGATGCGACGGTGATCTGCCAGGCCCCCCGCCTGGCGGCCTACCTGCCGGAGATGGCCAAGCAGATCGCCGCGGCCATGGATCTCGGTCCGGACCGGGTGAGCGTCAAGGCCAAGAGCCCGGAGCACCTGGGCCTGCTCGGGCGCGGGGAGGGCATCGCCTCGATGGCCGTCGTGAGCGTGGAGGCCGACTGATGGCGGCGCGGGCCTTCAACACCCAGAGCCGTCGCAAGGAGGACCTCGTCCCCCTGCGGGGGGGCGAGTTCGGGATCTACGTCTGCGGCGTCACCGTGTACGACGTCAGCCACATCGGCCACGGCCGCAGCGCGATCGTGTTCGACGTCATCCGCCGGTATCTCCGGCATAGGGGACACGCGGTGAAGTTCGTCAAGAACTTCACGGATATCGACGACAAGATCATCCGGCGCGCGAACCAGGAGGGCGTCTCGGCCCAGGAGATCTCCGAGCGCTACATCGCCGAATACCGCACCGACATGGCCTCGCTCGGCGTGCTGCCCGCCGACGCCGAGCCCAAGGCGACCGACCACATCCCGCAGATGATCGCGCTGATCGAGCGGCTGGTCCGCCAGGGCGTGGCCTACCCGGTGGACGGCGACGTCTACTTCGAGGTGCGGCGCTTCCCCGGCTACGGCAAGCTCTCCGGCAAGAACCTGGAGGAGCTGCAGGCGGGCGCGCGGGTCGAGGTCGACGAGCGCAAGCGCGATCCGCTCGACTTCGCGCTGTGGAAGGCCACGAAGCCGGGCGAGCCCTCCTGGAAGAGTCCCTGGGGCGATGGCCGGCCGGGCTGGCACATCGAGTGCTCCGCGATGGCCATGCAGTATCTCGGCGAGACGCTCGACGTGCACGGCGGCGGCGAGGACCTGATCTTCCCGCACCACGAGAACGAGATCGCGCAGTCCGAGGCCGCCACCGGCAAGCCCTTCGTCCGCACCTGGATCCACAACGGCTTCGTGAACCTGGGCGACGAAAAGATGTCCAAGTCGCTCGGCAACACGCTGACGATCAAGGACCTGGTGCGCCGGCACGACCCGGAGGCCCTGCGCCTCTACCTGCTCGGCACCCACTACCGGAACCCGCTGGAGTTCGGCGACGAGCGGATCACCGAGGCCGGTCGGGCCCTGAGTCGCCTGCGCTCGCTCAAGGACGAAGCCGAGCGCATCGCCGCGCGCGGGACACCGGCGCCCGGCCCGGACGGAGGGCTGTTCGAGCAGGTGGCGGCCCATCGGGCGCGCTTCGAGGCGGCGATGGACGACGATTTCAACACCCCCCAGGCCCTCGGCGCCCTGTTCGACCTGGCCCGGCTGCTTCACGGCGCCAAGGAACAGGTGGCCCAGGGAACGGTCGGGGCTGGCGCCTTCCTGATCGGTGTCGGCGAGCTGGTGATCCTGGCACAGGTGCTGGGGCTGCTGGAAGGGGCGGGGCGTCGGCCCGCCGCCATGGACCCCCAGGTGAAGGCAAAGATCGAGTCGCTCGTCTATCTCCGTCAGGAGGCCCGCCGGCAGCGCGACTTCCGCGAGGCCGACCGGCTGCGGGACGAGCTGGCCCGCCTGGGTGTGGTCCTGGAAGACACGCGCGACGGCACGACCTGGAAGCTGCAGTCATGACCCGTGAGCGGGCCGACGAACCACGAGGCGTCGGTGGGCGCCTCGCGCCGGAGGACGAGTCGCGGCCGCTCTTCGGTCGCAACCCAGTGCTCGAGCTGCTCCGGAGCGGGGGGAGGCGGGTGGAGGAGATCGCGATCCTGTCGGAGGGGCGGGGGCCGGCGCTGCACGAGCTTCTGGGCCTGGCGAAGCGTCAGGGCGTGAAGATCTCCTATCGTACCCGGGACCAGCTCAGCGCCATGGCCGGCGATCCCAACCATCAGGGCGTGGTGGCGCGGGTGGCGGGGGCCAGCTACGCTTCGCTGGCCGACATCCTGGAGATCCCTGCGGCGCGGGGGGAAGCCGCCTTCTTCATGGCCCTCGACCAAGTGCAGGATCCACGCAACCTGGGGGCTGTGCTCCGGACCGCCGAGGCCACTGGAGTGCACGGGGTGGTCGTGCCCAAGCACCACGCGGCCGGCCTTACGGGTGCCGCCGCCAAGTCGGCCATGGGCGCGGCCGAGCTGGTGCCGGTAGCGCGGGAGACCAACCTGGTCAACGCTTTGGAAGTATTTAAGAAAGAAGGCGTCTGGACTATCGGGGCCGCGCCCGTCGGCGGGAAGCTGCCCTGGGAGACCGATCTCGCCGGGCCACTGTGCCTGGTCTTGGGTGGGGAGGGGGAGGGGTTGCGGCCCCTGGTGGCGAAGAGCTGCGACTTCCTGGTGAGTCTGCCGATGCGCGGGAGGCTCGCGTCGCTGAACGTGTCGGCTGCTGCCGCCGTCCTCTGCTACGAAGTCCTGCGGCAGAGGGCCAGGGCAGTCAAACGAGAAAGATCTTGACAGAAATCCCTTGACTTGGTGGGGGGTCAAACCTAAAGTGAAGTTTTGCGACTGCTGGCGTAGCTCAGGGGTAGAGCAACTGCCTTGTAAGCAGTGGGTCGGGGGTTCAAATCCTCCCGCCAGCGCCAGCACTTCGGGCCGGAAGCCCCGGCGAGCACGATAAAGCCCAGAAGATCAGCCACACGATCGGCCAAAAGAACAAGCCAAAAGAACAAGCCAAAAGAACAAGAGTGTTGCGGTCAGGGGAGCAGGCGGGGAGATACCCAAGTGGCCAAAGGGGGCAGACTGTAAATCTGCTGGCGAACGCCTTCGGAGGTTCAAATCCTCCTCTCCCCACCACTTGTCGGGTTCCACCACGAGATATCGAGCGCGTCGGGAGAACGGGCGGGAATAGCTCAGCGGTAGAGCGCCAGCCTTCCAAGCTGGGGGTCGCGGGTTCGAATCCCGTTTCCCGCTCCACCCGTTCGACGTCGGTCGCGCATTGGACGAGGCTCGGCATTCAAGCCCATGTAGCTCAGTCGGCAGAGCGCGTCCTTGGTAAGGACGAGGTCTCCGGTTCAATCCCGGACATGGGCTCCATCATCACCGACCGGTAGAGGGAGAAACGAGGAGGTCCTCCGGATGGCCAAGCAGAAGTTTGATCGGACGAAGCCGCACGTGAACATTGGGACGATAGGGCACATCGATCACGGCAAGACGACGTTGACGTCGGCGATCACGAAGGTGCTGCACACGAAGTTCAACGCGGTGGCGGTGCGGGAC
>DATIWG010000002.1:0-1015 GCA_035519555.1 Nitrosotalea sp.
CGCGGCGGGGACGCCGCGCAGCTCGAGGCCGAAGGTCACGTTGTCGAGCGCGGTGCGCCAGGGGAAGAGGCCGCCGTCCTGGAAGACGAGCGCGACCTTCTCCGGGTTGGGGCCCTCGCACGGCACGCCGTCCACGAGGACACGGCCGGCATCCACCCGGACCAGGCCCGCGATCATGCCGAGCACGGTGGACTTGCCGCAGCCGCTCGGCCCCAGCAGGCTGACGAACTCCTCGGCTCGCACCGTGAGGCTCACGGCGTCGACCGCCTGCACCGCTCCGCTCGCGGTCTCGTATCGCTTGCCGATCGCCTCGAGCACGATCGGCGCGGTCGCGGCCGTCGCGGCCCCGCCAGGCATGCGCGCATTATGCTACAGTGCGGCGCAAAAGGAGGGTCTCATGCCCGACGCGATGCACATCGGAAGCGGCAAGGTCCGCGAGCTGTACGCCCTCGACGACGAGCGGCTTCTGCTCGTCGCCTCGGACCGCATCTCGACCTTCGACGTCGTCCTGCCGACCGCCATCCCTGACAAGGGCCGCGTCCTGACCGGCATGTCCGGCTTCTGGTTCGCGCGCACCACCGGCATCTGCCCGAATCACCTGCTCGCCCTCCGGCCCGACGGTCGCTCCACCGAGTGCCGGCGGCTCGAGATGCTCCCGATCGAGTGCGTGGTGCGGGGTTATCTCTCCGGCTCCGGCTGGAAGGACTACCGCGTGACCGGGGAGGTCTCCGGCCACCGCCTGCCCGCGGGCCTGCGCGAGTCCGACCGGCTGCCCGAGCCGATCTTCACCCCGGCCACCAAGGCCCAGTCCGGGCACGACGAGAATATCACCCGGGCGCAGGCCGCGGAGATCGTGGGCGGCGAGCGCTTCGCGCTGGCCGAGCGGCTCTCGCTGGCCCTCTACCGGTTCGCGGCCGCCTTCGCGCTGGAGCGCGGCATCATCATCGCCGACACCAAGTTCGAGTTCGGCGTGGACCGCGAGGGCCGGCTGGTGCTGGGCGACGAGGCGCTGACC
>DATIWG010000003.1:0-10015 GCA_035519555.1 Nitrosotalea sp.
ATCGGCCTGTCGCTCATCTTCGGGCTGATGACGGTGGTGAACTTCGCCCACGGCGCCCTCTACATGCTGGGGGCGTACTTCGGCGTGTTCCTGCTGGGCTACACCAAGAGCTTCTGGGTGGCGCTGATCGTGGCGCCGCTCATGGTCGGCGCGATCGGTCTGCTCATGGAGCGGTTCCTCATCCGACGGCTCTACGGTCGATCGCCCGACGACCCGCTGCTGCTGACGTTCGGCCTCTCCCTGATCCTGGTCGAAGGGGTCAAGGTGTTCTGGGGCAAGATCGGCCTCACGCTGGATCCGCCGCGGGCCCTGGCGGGCGCGGTGGACCTCGGCTTCATGGTCTTTCCCGCCTACCGGCTCTTCCTGATCGCGGTCACGGTGGCGGTGCTGGTCGGTCTCTACTTCTTTCTCGGGCGCACCAGCGTCGGGCTCATCATCCGTGCCGGCTCGCGGGATCCCCTGATGGTTCGCGCGCTGGGCATCGACCTGGGCCGCGTCTGGCTGGTCGTCTTCGGCATCGGCACGACCCTCGCGGGGCTGGCCGGCATCCTGGCCGGGCCCATGCGCGGCGCCTACGCCGAGATGGGCGTGAACATGGTGATCGAGTCGTTCGTGGTCATCGTGGTGGGTGGCATGGGCAGCCTGCTCGGCGCGGTGGTGGCGGGCCTCCTCATCGGCCAGGTGGTGGGCCTCACCACGCTCTTCGTGCCCAAGGCCGCCGAGATCATGGTGTTCCTGGTGATGGCGTTCGTGCTGCTGGTGCGGCCCAGCGGCCTCTTCGGCGAGGCGGGCCTGGCGGAATGAGCGCTCTGCGCGGGGTCGCGATCCGGATAGGCGCGCACCCGGTGCTCGCCTTCTGGGTCTTCTTCGCCCTCTTTCCCTTCATCGTGCCGAACCGCACCATGGCCACCCAGGTGCTGATCTTCGGCCTCCTGGCCATGGGCTTCAACCTGCTCTACGGCTACACAGGGCTCCTGTCCTTCGGCCACGCCGCCTACTACGGCCTCGGCGCCTACGGGGCCGGCATCGCCCTCGCGAAACTCCACATGGGCTCGCTCTGGCTCGGGCTCGGCGCGGGGCTCCTGCTGGCCGGCCTGGGCGGGCTGGTCATCGGCTTCTTCTGTCTCCGCCGCCGCGGTATCTACTTCGCGATGTTGACCCTCGCCTTCGCGCAGCTCCTCTACTTCATCGCCTTCCACCTGGCCGACTGGACGGGTGGCGACGACGGTCTGCGCGGCATCCCGCAGCTCACTCTCGGGCTGGGTGCCTGGCAGTACTCCATCGAGACCACGCTCGGTTTCTACTACTTCGCCTACGTCCTGGTGGGGCTGGCGGTGGTGGCGCTCAAGCGCATCCTCGACTCCCCATTCGGGGCGGTGCTGCGGGCCATCCGCGAGAATACGAGCCGCGCGGTGGCCTGCGGCTACGACGTCGACCGCGTCAAGCACCTGTCCTTCGTCTTCTCCGCCTGCTTCGCCGGGCTCGCGGGATCGCTCGACGCCCTGCGACTGACCGTCGTGCCGGTCGAGTCGCTGTTCTGGACCACCTCGGGCCAGACGGTCATGATGACGCTACTGGGCGGTGCGGGGACCTTCTTCGGTCCCTTCGTCGGGGCGGCCACGTTCCTCGTGCTGGAGGAGCGGCTGAGCCTCGTCATGGAGGCGTGGCCGATCGTGCTCGGCGCCATCTTCTCCGCGTTCGTCCTATTCCTCCCCAAGGGGATCTGGGGCACGCTCACAGGAGGCATCCATGGCCGTCAAAGTGCTTGAGCTCCACCATCACGGCATCCGCGTCGGTCCCTCACCCGCCGAGGTGAAGAAGGCCTACGGCTTCTACCACGACGTGCTCGGCCTCAGCGCCGATCAGGGCCGCCCGGTCATCCCGACCATCGACGGCTTCTGGATGGACGTGGGCGGCACCGCCCAGATCCATCTCATGGGCGTCGACGGTCAGTCCAAGTTCGCGCAGGGGCCGGACAAGGACCCGTCGCGACCGCACGTGGCCCTCGCGGTGCCGGACATCCAGGAGGCCAAGGCCGAGCTGGAGCGCATGGGCGTGGAGCACTGGGTGACCCGGGGCGTGGTGGGCCCGGAGTCGGAGCAGGTTTTCATGTACGACCCGTTCGGCAACATGATCGAGCTGCACCAGGCCGGCACCTGCCGCTGCGTCACCGGCAGCCGCAAGCCGGTCACCGGCATGAGCTAACGGGCATGTCCGGCACGGCCCAGAACGCCATCATCGACCGGGTCGCCCGGCTGACGCGGGAGCACATCGCCCCGCGCGCGGCCGAGTACGACGCGGCGGGCGCCAACCCGGTCGACTCCTGGCGCGTGCTCGGTCGGGATGGCTTTCTGGCCTCGTGCATCCCCGTCTCGTACGGCGGGCTCGGGCTCGACATGCCGACCTACATCGGGGTGATCCGCACCATCGCGCAGGGCTGCGCCAACACCGCGATGACCGTGCACATGCACTCGACGGTCATGCGCTTCATCGACGCGCTCGCCTCCGACGCTCAGAAGCGCCGCTACTTCGACGAGGTGGTGACAAACCGCCGGCTGTTCGGCAGCTGGGGCAGCGAGCCGGCGGTGAGCCTCTCGCGTAGCTTCCTCGTGGAGACGGTCGTCCGCCAGGCCGGCGACGCCTACGTGGTGGACGGCGTGAAGCACTTCTGCACCATGGCCCTCGGCGCCTCGCACTACATGGTCTGGTGCGCGCTCGAGGGCGGCACCGACATGGGCAAGGCGTTGCTGCAGGTCCTGGTGCCCGCCGACGCGACCGGCATCGTCACCGACGGCAAGTGGAACACGCTCGGCATGCGCGCCACCTTCAGCCCCTCGGTGACGTTCCAGGGCGTGCGGGTGGCGAAGCATGCCGCGCTGGGCGACCCGGGCGCGGCCCTGCGGGTCGGCGTGGTCGAGAGCTTCGCGCTCGGCTACGCCGCCGTCTACGTGGGCATCGCGGAGGGCGCGCTCGCCTTCGCCATCGACTACGCCAAGCAGCGCATCGTGAAGCCCGAGAACATCCCGGTGGCCCACGACCCGGCGGTGCAGCGCCACGTGGGCGAGCTGTCAGCCCATCTCGACGCGGCGCGTCTCGTCCTGGCCGACACCGCCGAGCGCTGGGAGGCCGCCGACGTGCAGGAGCGCGGAGTGCTCGGCAACAAGGCCAAGTACCTCGCCACCGAGGTCGGTCTCGCGGTCACCTCCAAGGTGATCCAGGTGGTGGGGGGCCGCGGCGCCTACAAGGACTTCCCGGCCGAGCGGGCCTTCCGCGATCTGCGCACCTCCACCTTGATGCCCCCCACCGTCGACCGGATGCTCGAGGGCATCGGCAAGAGCGCGCTCGGGCTCGAGGGCGGCATGTTCAAGATCGCCGAGTAGTCGACAGGGCGAGCCTTCAAGCGGGCCTCGATGAAACGTCGCGACTTCATGTCGCTGCTCGGCGGGGCCGGCGCCGCATGGCCGTTGGCCGCTCGCGCGCAGCAGGGTGCAATCCCGACGTTCGGCATTCTGCTCGTCTTTTCGCCCGAGGCCGGGCGGGCCTTCACGGACCCCATCCGCGCATACATGCAGGCGCTCGGATACATCGAAGGCCGCAATATCCTCTTCGACTTCCGCCTTGCCGACGGCAAGCCCGATCGTCTGCCGGCACTCGCCGCAGACCTCGCCGGACATCGTCCCGCGGTCATCGCGACCTTTGGCGATGCCGCTGGCCTCGCCGCGAAAGCAGCGACCTCCACAATTCCCATTGTGGCCATGTCGGAGGACCTGGTCAGAGCAAAGCTCGTCGCCAACATGCGACAGCCGGCGGGTAACATCACCGGCGTGAGCATCATGGGCACCGAGCTCGACGCCAAGCGGCTGGAAGGTCTCGCGGAACTCCTGCCCGCGCGCAGCACGGTTCTGCTCCTGGCGGATCCGACCACACATCGAGAGTCGAGGCCGGCGCTCGATTCGACCGCCGCGGCGCGGCGGCTCGGGCTGCGCGAAGCTCTCGTCGCCACACCGGATCAGATCGATCGTGCGCTTCGAGAGGCGAAGGCCAGTGGGGTCGCCGGCGTGAACGTGCTCGCGTCGGCGGTCCTCTTTGCCCTGCGCGGCCGCATCATGGATCTGGCCGCGGAACTCGGTCTACCGGCGATGTACCAATGGCCGGAGACCGCGGACGAGGGCGGACTGATCGCCTATGGTCCGAGCCTTCGTCGGGCCTTTCGTCAGTTGACCACTTTCGTCGACAAGATTCTCCGGGGTACCAGCCCCGCCGACCTCCCGGTCGAGCAACCCACCAAGTTCGACTTGGTCATAAATCTCAAGACCGCCAAAGCGCTCCGGTTGGCGATCCCGCCGTCGCTGCTGCTGCGGGCGGATCGGGTTGTAGAGTGATCTCGATTACCGGAAGCGACGCCCCGGATGTCCCACACGGAGCGGGATACCGCCCCCCCGCGATCCGGAGTGATGTCGTCGGCAGCCTCCTCCGGCCGCCCGGCCTCAAGGAGGCGCGCCAGCGCCTGGAGCGGGGCGAGATCTCGTCGGCCGCGCTCAAGCAGGTGGAAGACCACGCGGTGGACGAGGCGGTGCGCCTGCAAGAGAGCGCCGGCCTCGACGTGCTCACCGACGGCGAGCTGCGCCGCTACGCCTTCTTCGGCCACCTGATCGACGCCCTCGACGGCTTCGACAAGTTCGGCGGCTGGGCCATCCCGTTTCACAACGAGTCGGGTGAGCGGCTCGTCTTCAAGCGGCCGGTGGTGGTCGAGAAGCTGCGGTGGCGCCGGAGCATGTGCACCGAGGAATTCGTCTACCTGCGCGCCCGCACCCGCACCCCGATCAAGGTCACCCTGATCAGCAGCCAGCAGGCCGCCGCCTACTACGATCCCGAGAAGTCGACCGGATCGTACCCGACGCGCGACGCCTATCTGGCCGACATCGTCGACCTGACGCGCCGCGAGGTCGACGAGCTGGTGCGCCTCGGCTGTACCTACATCCAGATCGACGCCCCCCAGTACGCGGCGCTCCTGGACCCGGAGCTGCGCGACGGCTACCGCAAGCGGGGCAGCGATCCGGACCGCTTGATCGACGCCTGCATCGAGATGGACAACGCGGTCATCGGGCATCATCCGGGGGTGACCTTCGGCCTGCACATCTGCCGGGGTAACAACCAGTCCATGTTCTACGCCAGCGGCGGCTACGAGCCCATCGCGCGGGTCTTCAGCAAGAGTCGCTTCCAGCGTTACCTGCTCGAGTACGACGATCAGCGCTCCGGCGGCTTCGAGCCGCTGCGCGCCATGCCGGACGACCGCACGGTGGTGCTCGGGCTCGTCACCACGAAGAGCCCCCGGCTCGAGACGGTGGAGGAGCTGTGCGCGCGCATCGAGCAGGCCGCGCGGCTCGTCCCGCTCGAGCGACTGGCCCTGAGCCCGCAGTGCGGCTTCGCCTCCACGATGGAAGGCAACCGGATCACCCCGGCCGAGCAGGAGGCCAAGCTCCGCCGCGTGGTCGAGACCACCCGTCGAGTCTGGAGAGGAGAATCGCGATGAGAACCCTGGCCCTGCTCGCCCTGGCCCTGCTCGGCATGTCGCCCGCCACCGCCTGGGCCCAGTCCGTGAAGATCGGCGCGGTGGTCCCGCTCACCGGCCGCTACGGCGCGGGCGGCGCCCAGATCCGCGCCGGCTACGAGTTCGCGGTCGAGCGCCTGAACGCGACCGGCGGCATCCCGGTGGGCGGAGTGAAGCTACCGGTCGAGCTCATCCTGCTCGACGACGAGTCCGACGCTACCAAGACCGTCGCGCGCATGGAGACCCTGGCCGGCCAGGGCGTGGTCGGCTACCTCGGCGGCTTCGGCTCCGACCTCCACGCGGCGGCCGCCTCGGTGGCCGAGAAGAATCGCATCGCCTATCTCGGAGTGGCCTTCGCGCTGCAGAAGATCCACCAGCAGAACTTCCGCTATCTCTTCTCGCCGTTCTGGAAATCGCCCGACATCGGCCAGGCCACCCAGGGCCTGCTCGGCCTGATCCCGGCCGCGGAGCGCCCCAAGACGGTGGCGATCTTCCAGGAGAAGACGGACTGGGGCCGCGAGATGGCGGCGGCGTGGACGGAAGCCGGCAAGGCCGCGGGCTACCAGGTGGCGCTCAACGGCGAGTACGCGCCGGGCGCCAAGGACTTCTCGGACCTGATCCTGAAGGCGAAGGCGGCCAACGTGGAGGCGGTGCTGGCGCTGCCCAACCCCCCCGACGGCATGACAATCGTCAAGCAGATGAAGGAGCTTGGCTTCACCCCCAAGCTCTCGTTCTTCATCCGCGCCCCCGACGCCCAGATCTGGTCGCAGAACCTCGGCAAGGATGGCGACTTCATGGTGCTGGCCGCGGGCTGGCACCACGCCATGAAGGGCGCGGGAGTGAAGGAGCTCAACGACGCGCATCAGAAGAAGTTCGGGCGCCCCGCCGATCCGCTGGTGGGGCCGGCCTACGCCTGCGTGGAGATCCTGGCCGCCGCGGTCACCCGCGCCGGCTTCCCGGACCGCGAGAAGGTGCGCGACGCCATCGCGGCCACGAACATGACCACCGTGATCGGGCCCGTGAAGTTCCGTCCGGACGGCACCGGCATCGTGCAGCAGGCGCTGCTCCAGTGGCAGAGCGGCAAGCAGGAGCTGGTGTGGCCGAAGGAGGTGGCGACCGCGCCGCTGGCCTACCCGGCACCTCCGTTCGGCAAGCGCTGAGGCGGATGCGCGGCGCCTGAGCGGGCGTGGCCCTCCTCGAGGTCGAGCGGCTGGCCAAGGGCTTCGGGGGCGTCCTCGCGGTCAGCGACGTGAGCTTCGCCCTCGAGGCCGGCGAGCTGCTCGGGATCATGGGCCCGAACGGCTCCGGCAAGACCACGCTCTTCAACCTGATCGCGGGCGCGCTGCGTCCGGATCGGGGCCGCATCCGGTTCGCGGGCCGGGACGTCACGGGCCTCCTCCCGCACCGGGTCTGCGCCCGCGGCATCGCACGGACCTTCCAGCTCGTGCGGCCCTTCGCCGGCCTCTCGGCCCTCGACAACGTGCGGGTGGGCGGCCTGTACGGGCGCCGCCGGGGCGCGGAGGCCGGACGCGACGAGGCGCTCCGCCTGCTCGCGCTGGTCGGCCTCGAGGGCCGCGCGGCCACGCCGGCCGCGTCGCTCACCCTCATGGACCGCAAGCGCCTCGAGCTGGCGCGCGCGCTCGCCACCGGCCCCGAGCTGCTGCTGCTCGACGAGTTCATGGCCGGCCTCAACCCGGCCGAGACCGCGGCCGCGATGGCCCTGATCCGTCGCCTCGTCGCGGACGGCATGACCGTGCTGATGGTGGAGCACATCGTGTGGGCGCTGATGGATCTCGCGCGTCGCATCGTGGTGCTCAGCGCGGGGGAGAAGATCGCCGACGGCCCGCCCGCGGCGGTGGCCGCCGACCCACGGGTGATCGACGTGTACCTGGGCGCGGAGCGTCCGGGGCCCGCGCGTGCTTGAGATCCAGGGTCTGGAGGCTGCCTACGGCGACGTGCGCGTGCTCTCCTCGGTTTCCCTGACCGTGGGCCCCGGCGAGATCGTCGCGCTGCTCGGGCCCAACGGCGCGGGAAAGTCTACCTTGCTCGGCTGCGTGGCCGGCCTCGTGCGGCCCCGGGCGGGGGCCATCCGCTGGGACGGTGAGGACCTGCGCGCCACGAGCCCGCACCTGATCGTCGAGCGCGGCCTCGCGATGGTGCCGGAAGGCCGCCGCCTCTTCGGCTCGATGAGCGTCGAGGACAACCTCGACCTGGGCGCCTTCTCTCCGAGGGCCCGCGCGGCGCGACGGCAGAGCCTCGAGCGCGTCTTCACGCTGTTCCCCGACCTCCGCGCGCGCCGACGCCAGATCGTCCGCGCGCTCTCCGGCGGCCAGCAGCAGATGGTGGCGGTGGGCCGGGCCCTGATGGCGAGCCCGCGCCTGCTGATGCTGGACGAGCCGTCGCTGGGCATCGCGCCCCAGCTGGTCCGCGCGATCCTGGACGCGCTGGTCGAGATCAACCGCGCGGGCGTGGCCATCTTCCTCGTGGAGCAGAACGTGCGGGCCGCGCTCACCCTCGCCCACCGCGCCTACATCCTGGAGGGCGGCCGCGTCGCGGGAGAGGGCAGCGGGCCGGCCCTGCTCCAGGATCCGCACGTGCGTCGCGCGTACCTCGGCCCCCTCGCGGTATGAGCGTGCTCGCGCAGCAGATCCTGCTGGGCCTGCTCCTGGGCGGGCTCTACGGCCTGGCCGCCGCCGGCCTCTCGCTCGTCTTCGGCGTCCTCAAGGTGCTGAACGTGGCCCACGGCGAGCTGATCATGCTCGGCGGCTACGGTGCGTTCTGGCTGTTCGCGCTGCTGGGCTGGGATCCCTTCGCCTCGCTGCTCGTGGTGATCCCGGGCTCGCTGCTGCTCGGCACGCTGCTGTACCTCGTTCTCTTCGGCTTCGTGGTGCGGGCTGACGAGGAGACCCGGATCAAGAACTCGCTCCTGGTGGGCTTCGGCCTGGCCCTGAGCCTTCACGCGCTCGCGGTGCGCCTCTGGACCGCCGACGATCGGTCGATCACCACCGCCTACAGCGGCGCCGTCATCATGGTCGGCAACCTCTCGATCCCGGTCATCCGCCTCCTGAGCCTCGCGGTCGCCTTCGCCCTGATCGGCGGGCTGCACCTACTGCTCGCCCGCTGGCGCTGGGGCAAGGCCATCCGCGCCACCGCGGAGGACTGGCAGGCCGCGTTGCTCACCGGCATCGACGTGCGCCGCGCCTACCTGCTGGCCTTCGCCATCGGCACCGCGCTGGCCGGGGCGGCGGGCACGCTGGTGAGCGTGGGCTACTCGGTCAGCCCGTCGATCGGCCTCGAGTGGACGCTGAAGGCGCTGATCGTGGTGGTGCTGGCCGGCCTCGGCTCCATGTTCGGCACCTTCGTGGCCGGCCTCTTCGTGGGGGTGGCCGAGGCACTGAGCGCGGCCGCGTTCGGCGGGCCGTACCGCGAGGTCGTCGGCCTCGTCATCTTCTTCGTGGTCCTCGTCCTCCGCCCCCAGGGCTTGTTCGGGCGCCCCCCGCGATGAGCGCTTGCGCGAAGAGGCCCCTACCGCCACGTGACATTTCCCGCCGCAAGGCGCTCAGAATGGCCCGCGGAACCGTTGCGACGGCGCCCCGATGAGCGCTTGCGCGAAGAGGCCCAAACGCCAGCCGACATCCTCCTCCGCGGCGCTCTCAGGATGAGCACCCCGGAGCGCGCCTGGACCCTCGCCATCCTCGTCGCCCTCGCCCTGCTCGCGTTCTTGCCGTTGCTCGTCCAGCGCGAGGACACGATCAACTTCGTCCTGCTGATCCTGCTCTCGATCACGCTGGCCCAGAGCTGGAACATCATCGCGGGGTACGCGGGCCAGGTGAATCTCGGTCACGCCGCGTTCTTCGGGCTCGGCGCGCTGACCACGCGCACGCTCTGGATCGGCGGCGTGCCCGTCGTGCCCGCCCTCGCGGTGGGCGCCGCGGTAGCCGCGGCCTTCGCAATCCTCATCGGCGCCGCCGCCTTCCGGCTGCGCGGGGCCTATTTCGCCATCGGCACGCTGGCGGTCGGCGAGATCCTGCGCACGACCGTCAACAACACGCTGCCCGAGATCTCGACCCTACCCGCCGCCACGATCGGTGCGTACCGGCTCTCGCAGCGGTACTACCTCGCGCTGGCCCTCGCCGCGGTCTCGGTGGTCGCGGTGGCCGTCCTCGCCGGCTCGCGGCTCGGGCTCGGCATGCAGGCCATCCGCGAGGACGAGGACGCGGCGGAGGCCTCCGGGGTGGCCGCTCTCGGGCTCAAGCTGCGCGCGCTCGCGCTCTCCACCGGGCTGGCCGGGGCGGCGGGCGGGTTGTTCGCGTACTATCACATCAGCTACTACCCGTCGCACCCGTTCGGACCACATTGGACCTTCGAGGCCCTGCTGATGACCTTCATCGGCGGCGTCGGCACGCTGCAGGGCCCGGTGCTCGGCGCCATCCTCTACGTGTTCCTCAAGGAGTACCTGACCGT
>DATIWG010000004.1:0-142061 GCA_035519555.1 Nitrosotalea sp.
GGCACGACGGGGACCGTTGAACGTGCCCGTCAGTCCTCGCGGTTACTGACCCTGGGACCCCCGCTCACGTACAGGGTCTCTCCCGTGATGAAGTTGGCGCGGTCTGAGGCGAGGAAGACCACCGCCCAGGCGACTTCCTCCGGGCGGCCCAGGCGCTGCAGGGGCACCTCGCGGGCGGCCTGCGCGATCATCGCCTCGGTCTTCCAGACCTCGAGCACGCCCTCGGTCTCGGTGGGTCCCGGCGCGACCGCGTTCACCGTGATCCCGTGCTTGGCCCACTCGGCGCCCAGGCTCTGCGTCAGAGCGGTGACGCCCGCCTTGGCCGCCGCGTAGGCCGCCATGCCACGTGAGCCGGTGCGGCCGGCGACCGACGTGATGTTGATGATCTTGCCGGCGCGCCGCGGGATCATCACACGCCCGACGGCCTGGCAGCAGAGGAAGACGCCGGTGAGGTTCGTCCCCACCATCGCGTCCCATTCCCGACGAGGGAGCTGGTCGAGCGGCGCGCGGATCCGGTACCCGGCGTTGTTCACCAGGAGATCGACGCGGCCGAACTCGCGCATCGTCTCGGTCACCATCCGATCCACCTGGGCGACGTCCTGAACGTCGCACGAGACGGCCAGGGAGCGGCGCCCGAGGGCGCCGATCTCGCCGGCCAATGTCTCGAGCGGCTCGAGCCGGCGCCCGCCGGCCACCACGTGCGCGCCGGCCTTGGCGAGCTCGAGGGCGATCGCCCGGCCGATTCCCTGGCCGGCGCCGGTCACAATCGTCACGCGGTCCTGCAGCATGTGCACGCTACCGTACCACCACCCGAGCGCTCCCGGCCGGGATGGCTTATGATGGCCGCCGAGAGGGGGACGCCATGGACTACGCGCGGATCTCCGCTGATTGCCACATCGACATGCCCTGGATGCCGCCCGACCTCTTCACGGCCAACGCGTCCGCGGCGCTGCGCGAGCGCATGCCGTACGTCACCGACGGGCCCGACGGCCCGTGCTGGACGGCGCGGAACGGCGCCTCGTTCGGTCTGGTCGGCGGGGTGGGGCCTTCGGGGCAGAAGTACGTCCCGGGCCTGCATTACCGCGCCGACGTGATGGCTTCTACCGGCTTGTACGAAGACGGCAAGAAAGGAATACGCCGTCCCACCGATCCGCATCTCCGGGTGAAGGACATGGAGCGCGACGGGGTGCAGGCCGAGATCATCTTCGGCATCCTGGGCGCGGCCACCCGGCTCCGCGATCACGAGGCCGCCGCCGAGATGTTCCGCATCTACAACGACTGGCTCGTGGACTTCTGCCGCCACTATCCGGAGCGCCACGTCGGGCTGGCCTGCCTGCCCTACGGTGACATCGACGCGGCGGTCCGCGAGCTCCATCGGGCGGCCAAGATCGGGCTGCGCGGGCTCGAGCTGTCCTGCTCGTGGGATATGGAGCCGATGTGGCACCCGTCGTGGGAGCCGCTCTGGCAGGCGGTGAACGAGGTCGGCCTGCCGCTGCACTTCCACACCTTCCCGACCATGCCGCCCAGCGTCCGGGAGAAGGCGACCGGCCTCACCAAGCGCGCCGCCATGTTCACGAGCGTCTCCGGCTTCCAGATGAACCTCATCAACATCCTCGCCGCGGTGATCGGCAGCGCGGTGCTCGAGCGGTACCCGAACATCCGGATCTCGTTCGGCGAGAGCGGGATCGGCTGGCTGCCCTATGCGCTCGACCGCATGGACTTCGAGTGGGAGGATCGCTTCCGCGACCTCGGGCTCACGATGAAGCCGAGCGACTACTGGCGGCGCCAGTGCAAGGCGACGTTCCAGTTCGATCGCATCGGTACCCAGATGATCCACGAGATCGGCGAGGACACGCTGATGTGGGGCTCCGACTATCCCCACGGCGATGGGGTGTGGCCGGAGTCCTCGAAGTACATCGAGGAGCAGTTCGGCCACCTGCCGGCCGCGACGGTGCGCAAGATCGTCTGCGAAAACGCCGGGAAGTTCTACGGTCTGATCAAGTAGACAAGGAGGAACTGCCATGCCCAGGACGACCCAGATCACGCTCAGCCTCGTGTCGCGACCCGGCACGATCGCCACACTGTCCCGCACGCTGGCCGATGCCGGCGTCAACATCACGGCGCTCAGCGCCGCCGAGACGTCCGGTCGCGGGAAGATCCGGCTGCTGGTCAACGATCCGGTCCGGGCCAGGCGGGCGCTCCGCAAGGCCGGGTACCGGGCCAGCGAGGAGCCGGCGTTCGCGCTGCGCCTGCGCAACAAGCCGGGCGCGCTCGCCCGGATCGCGGCCCGGCTGGCCAAGGAGCGGATCAACGTCCGCTCGATCTACGCCACGACGGCGGGCCGCGGCTCCGCTCTCGTCGTGCTGACCGTGGGAGGCAACCCGGCCAAGGCGCGGCGGGTACTGGGCCGCTGATCGGTCGCCCGCGCATCGGCTAGAGCACGTCCGCGCGGCTCAGAGGAAGTACTCATACTTCCGCTCCAGGAAGCGACGCAGGGACTTCGCGTCGACACGGATCTGTTTCCCTTCACGAGCGAATAGCCCCTCGCGCTCCAGCCGCTTGAGCGCGAGCGACACCCGGGGGCGCGACGCACCTACAACCTCGGCGATGTGCTCGTGGGTCAGGGTCGGGGGCAGCAGTCCTCGCGATCGCTGGGCTTCCGGATGTCCCGCGTACTCCCAGAGCGCGAGCGCCACCCGGTCGCGGAGCTCCTCCACCAGAAACAGGGCTCGCCGCAGCGACAGGAGGAACAATGGCTTGAGCACGGCCTCGGTCAAGCCGCTGAACATCTCCAAGGGCAGGCCACACACGTCGGTCACGAGCGCCTGAGCCTCGATCCGCCCCACCCGGGAATCCTGAAGAGCCACTGCCTGGCTCACTCGCCGCCAGCCGCGCACCAGGGCCGTCTCGCCAAAGAACTCTCCGCGGGCCACCAGCGCGAGCTGGAGAGATCGTCCGGGACTGGCGGGTAGAGAGAGGCTCACGCTCCCCTGCAGCACGCAATAGATGTGGGTGGCGGGCTGCCCCGGCCGGTAGAGCACCTCGTCCTTGCTCACGTGAACCGCTCTCATATGACGACGAAGATTCTCCAGCCTTCCGGGCGTGAGCCACTTCACTCGATCCATCGTGCGCAGCTCGGCAAGTTGAATCGGGGCCTTCAGTTCGTGCATCCCTCGCGTCCTTTCGTCGGGAGCCTGTAACGTAGGAAACAGACGCTGGATTCCGAGTCGGCGTCTACTTCTATCACAGCAGTCCGCCCGGATCAGTAGCTCCGAGAGGTCGGCGTGAGGGACGAGGACAAGACCAGAGAGCAGCTCATTGCCGAGCTCCGGGCCGTGCGCAAGCAAGTCGAGCCGCTTCGCGCATTCTTCGAATGCGCCACCGACGGCATCGTGGCGGTCGATCGCACCGGCCGGATCGTCCTCGCCAACCCCCGAGCCGAGGCGCTGTTCGGCTACGAGCGGGAGGAGCTCCCGGGGCGTCGCCTGGAGCTGTTGATCCCCGACCGTGCGCGCCACGTCCACGCGCAGTACCTCGCCGACTACTTCGCGCGACCACGCACCCGGTCGATGGGGCTCGGCCTGACGCTGACCGGCCGACGCAAGGACGGTACCGAGTTCCCCGTCGAGATCAGTCTGGCGCATCTCCCCGATGAGACGGGTGGGCTGGCGATGGCGCTCGTCACGGACGTCTCCGAACGGGTCGCTCAGGAGCGCCAGGCCCGGCACGTCGAGAAGCTCGCCGCGTTGGGCAGCCTCGCGGCCGGCATCGCCCACGAGCTCAACAACCCGATCGGCATCCTCCTCTCCCGCATCGAATTGATGCTCCTCGAGATCGAGGAGCAGCCGCACGCGGCCGAGGCGGTCACGGATCTGCAGGTCCTTCGCCGTCACACCCAGCGGCTCAGCCGTATCGCCCAGGGGCTCCTGTCGTTCGGTCAGAAGCGCCAGAGAGACTGGCAGCCGCTCGATCTGAGCGTGATCGTGGAAGATACACTCGTCCTCGCCGGCAAACAGCTGGGCCGCGAGGGGATCCACGTGCTGACGAGACTCGACGCCGGCCTCCCGCGGATGCTGGGGGATCCGACGGCGCTCGAGCAGGTCCTGTTGAATCTGCTCTTCAACGCCCGGGATGCCATGCGCGACGGCGGCACGGTAGAGATCGAAACCTCGATCGACCCGACCCAGCCACGGACCATTCGTTTGACGGTATCCGACACGGGACACGGGATGTCCCCCGAGATCCTGGCGAGGATCTCGGAGCCCTTCTTCACGACGAAGCCGAGCGGATCTGGCCTGGGCCTGTCCGTGAGCTATACGATCATCCGCGAGCACGGCGGTACCGTCCACGCGCAGTCGGAGCCAAGCCGGGGCACGACCTTCACCATCCACTTCCCGCCCGCCTGAACCGTTCCCGCCGCCGAGCCGATCCCGTGGTCGGATTGGTACGCCTCTTGCCGTCATGAGTGCCAGAGTGAAGGGGGCGATGGACGTCATTCACGCCGAGTCCCCTAACGTGATCGTGACGGATCTGCACATGCCCGGGATCAATGGGGCGGCCGTCGCGTGGTGCGCACACGAGCACAGCCCTCCGATCCCGGTGGTCTTGATGACGGCATATTCGGCGCGCGGGCCCCAGCGACAGGCCCAGGAGGACACTGGCGTGACGCTCCGGCTCGCGAAGCCGTTCGCGAACCTGGACCTCGTGCATGCCGTGCAACAAGCGCTGCAGGGGAATCGATAGCCTATCGAGCCCGCTGGTCGCCAGCATCGAGCACCTGCAAGGTGCCCACGCGCAGTGTGCCGACCTCGAGCTCGCCGATTTTCAGCGAAGCGATCGCCGACCGGCCGATCGTCAGCCGGGAGATGGCGAGGCGTCCGATGGCGAGAGCGCCGATCGCCAGCGCGCCGGCGGCCAGGGCTCCCAGGGCAAGTGCGCCCGCGGTCCTTGCCCCGACGGCTCCCGACCCCGCCGCCCGGGCGACGGGCCGGGCCTCGCCGTGCATGTGGTCAACGCCCGACTGGTTCACGTTCAGCTCACGGGTTTCCATCGCAGAGCCCTCCCTTTTGGTCGGCCTTTGCCTCCTCACTCCCTGAGCGGCCATCTTGCAGCGAATACACCCCGCCGGCAATCGAACGGATTCGTTTCTGGGCAGCGGCGGCCGCCACCGCCGCTTTGGTGAGCAGCCGCCGCCGCGGCCATCGCGCCTGAGCCGGCCAAACGCCGCGAAACGGGGCCGCCCGGGCCGGGCACGTCGGATGCATGATCTCGCCCTCCCGAGTGGCGCTCGATCGGCAATCCCGCTATGATCCCCCGCACCCGGAGACGGCCCGCATGGCTCTACTGACGGTCCGCGACCTCAGCGTGTCGTTCGAGACGCGCGACGGGACGGTCTGCGCCGTGAACGACGTCACCTTTTCCCTCGAGGCGGGCAAGGTGCTCGCGCTCCTGGGCGAGTCGGGCTCCGGGAAGAGCGTCACCCTCCGGGCGATCCTCGGGTTGCACCACGGCGCGCACGCGCGCGTGAAGGGCGAGGTGCTCGTGAAGGGGCGTGACGTGAACCGGCTCGACGAGCGCGCGCGCGAGGAGCTCCGCGGGGGCGTCGCCTCCCTCGTGTTCCAGGAGCCGATGACCGCGCTCGATCCGGTCTACACGATCGGCGCGCAGATCACCGAGACGCTGGCGCAGCATCGCGGTCTCGACCACGCGGCGGCGCACCGGCGCGCGCGCGACCTGCTCGATCTGGTGCAGGTGCCGTCCCCGGAGCGGTGCCTGGCCAGCTATCCGCACGAGATCTCCGGCGGCATGCGCCAGCGCGCGATGATCGCGATCGCGCTCGCGTGCGACCCGGAGCTCCTCCTCGCCGACGAGCCGACCACCGCCCTCGACGTGACGGTCCAGGCCCAGATCCTCTGGCTGCTCCGCGATCTGCAGAAGCGCCTCGATCTGGCCGTGATCTTCGTCACCCACGACCTCGGGGTCGCCGCCGAGATCGCCGACGACGCGGCCGTGATGTACGCCGGGCGGATCGTCGAGCAGGCCCCGATCCGCGAGCTGTTCCACCGTCCGGCGCACCCGTACACGGCCGGGCTGATGCAGGCCACCGTTCGCCGCGGCCAGAAAGGGCGCGCACTCGTCCCGATCGCGGGTGCGCCGCCGAACCTCGTCGCCCTGCCGGCCGGCTGCGCGTTCGCGCCGCGCTGCCCGGTCGCGCTCGACGTATGCACGACCACCGCGCCGTCGTTCCACCCCGTGGCCCCCGGGCATACCGCCCGCTGCCACCTCGTCGCCTAGGAGGCTCTCATGAGACGGATCGTCATCTTGCTCCTCGCCCTCGCGCTGCCGCTCTCGCCGACCGGCCCGGTCTCGGCGCAGGGAACGCTCCGGATCGGCATGACCGCCAGTGACATCCCCTACACGGGCGGGCAGACCGACAACGGCTTCGAAGGGTTCCGGTTCGTCGGCTATCAGATCTACGAGCCGCTGATCGCGTGGGACCTCACCCGCGGCGATCGTCTGGCCCCGCTGGTTCCGGGGCTCGCCGAGTCGTGGGAGGTGCGCAAGGACGCGCCGACCCGGTGGGTGTTCAAGCTGCGCAAGGGCGTCACCTTCCACGATGGCAGCCCGTTCAACGCGGACGCGGTGGTCTTCTCGTTCGAGTCGATCAAGAAGAAGGACGCCCCCCACTTCGACGCGTACGGCTCCGGCCAGGTCTCCTTCCGGCTCGCCTCGATCATCGGCGTCACCAAGATCGACGATCACACGGTGGAGTTCGAGACGAACAAGCCCACCAGCTTCGTACCGTACCAGCTCTGCTACATGCTGATCGTGTCGCCGACGCAGTGGCAGAAGGTCAAGGACTGGCGCAAGTTCGCCGAGCAGCCGTCCGGCACCGGGCCCTTCCGGGTGACCAAGTTCGTGCCCCGCGAGCGGCTCGAGCTGGAGGCCAACAAAGCCTACTGGGACGCCAGGCGCCGGCCCAAGATCGACAAGCTCGTGCTGCTGCCGATGCCGGAGCCGACCACGCGGCTGGCCGCGCTGCGCAGCGGGCAGGTGGACTGGATCGAGGTGCCGCCGCCGGACGCGATCCCGCAGCTCAAGGCGGGCGGCTTCACGATCACCCTCAACAGCTATCCGCACAACTGGACGCACACGCTCCGGCTGGACAAGGAGCCCTGGAGCAACAAGCTCGTCCGCAAGGCGGCCAACTACGCGATCGACCGGGTCGGCATCTGCAAGAACCTGCTGAACGACACGTGCATCCCGGCCACCGGCGTGGTCTACAAGGGCCACCCCTGGTTCGGCAAGCCGAAGGAGACCTACGAGTACAACCCGGCGAAGGCGAAGGAGCTGCTGCGGCAGGCCGGATTCGACGCGAGCAAGCACCCCGCGAAGGCGGTGCAGCTGATCTCGACCTCCGGATCCGGTCAGATGCTGCCGCTGGCCATGAACGAGCTCATCCAGAAGAATCTCAAGGACGTCGGCATCGACATCGACCTGCAGCCGGTGGAATGGAACACCTTGCTCACGCGCTGGCGGGCCGGCTTCCACACCCCGGAGAACGAAGGCCTCAACGCCTGGAACATCTCGTGGAACTTCCTCGAGCCGTGGAGCGGGTTCGGCCGGTTCTTCCACAGCAAGGCGGTGGTGCCGGTCGCGGTCAACACCATGCCCTACATCAACCCGGAGGCGGACAAGCTCATCGACGAGGCGGAGCGGACCTTCGACGTCTCCAAGCAGAACGAGCTGCTCGCCCGGCTGCACGAGGTGATCGTCGACGACGCCCCGTGGATCTTCGTGGTGCACGACCTCAACCCGCGGGCCCTGTCCCCGAAGGTGAAGGGCTTCGTCCAGCCGCAGAGCTGGTTCGTCGATCTGACCGCGGTGACGGTGAGGTAGCGCCGCCTCGTGTGGGTCTACGTCGGCCGGCGTCTCCTGCTCGCGATCCCGACCCTGCTCGGGGCCAGCATCATCGTGTTCGCGATGGTACATCTGGCCCCGGGCGATCCGATCGCAGCGGTGATGCCGGCCGAAGCCAGCAAGGCGGAGATCGAAGCCATCAAGCGCACGTACGGCTTCGACAAGCCGCTGCCGGTGCAGTACCTGATCTGGCTGGGCCGCGTGGTCCAGGGTGATCTCGGCAAGTCGCTCGCCACCCGCCGCCCGGTGATCCTCGACGTGCGCGACGCGCTCGCCAACAGCCTGGTGCTGGCCCTGTCGTCCTCGGTGCTCGCGTTCGGGCTCGGGATCGCGCTCGGTCTCCTCGCCGCCTTCCGGCAGGGGCGGGTGCTCGACAAGCTGTCGAGCGCGATCGCGGTGGTCGGGGTGTCGGTGCCGCACTACTGGGCCGGGATCATTCTGATCATCGTCTTCTCGGTGCAGCTCAACTGGCTGCCCGCGATGGGCGCCGCGAATGATCCGGGAATCTGGGAGTACCTGCGCCATATCGTCCTGCCCACGGTGGCGCTGGCCCTCATCCCGCTCGGCGTCATCACCCGCGTGGTGCGGTCGGCGGCGCTCGACGTCCTGAGCCAGGAGTTCGTGCTGGCCCTCCGCGCCAAGGGGCTGGTGTCGCGGCGGGTATTCAAGCACGTCTTCAAGAACTCCTTCCCGCAGATCCTCACCGTGCTCGGGTTGCAGTTCGGCTTCCAGCTCGGCGGCTCCGTGCTCGTGGAGGCCGTCTTCTCGTGGCCGGGCACCGGCTACCTGTTGAACCTGGCGATCTTCCAGCGGGACATCCCGGTCCTGCAGGGCGTGATCCTCGTGCTCGCCACGTTCTTCGTTCTGCTGAACCTCGCGGTCGACCTGGTGCAGACGATGATCGACCCGCGGATCGCGCGCCACTGATGGCCGTCGCGACCGCGCTGGTCGAGGCTCCCGTGCTGGCCACGGCTCCCATGTCCTACTGGCGAACCGTGGCGTGGCGCCTCGGCCGCGATCGGACCACCCTGGTGGCGGGCAGCGTGCTGACGCTCATCGTGCTCTCCGCCGTGCTCGCGCCGTGGCTCGCGCCGTACCATCCGTCCGCGGGGTCGATCCGGCTTCGGCTGGCCCCGGTCGGCGGTCCTGGACACATCCTCGGGACGGACGAGCAGGGGCGCGACATGCTGAGCCGGCTGCTCTGGGGCGGCCGCATGACGCTGGTGGCCGGGCTCACCCCGGTGCTGGTGGCCTTCGTGCTCGGCTCCGGGCTCGGGGTGCTGGCCGGTTACGTCGGCGGCGTCACGAATACATTGATCATGCGTACGATGGACATCTTCTACGCGTTCCCGGCCGTGCTGCTCGCGATCGCGATCTCCGGCGCGCTGGGTCCCGGGCTCGCGAACACGCTCATCTCGCTGTCGATCGTCTTCGTGCCGCGGGTGGTACGGGTGGCGGAGTCCGCCACCGTGCAGGTGACCGGGCTCGAGTACATCGCGGCGGCGCGGGCCAGCGGCGCCGGCGTCCGGGCCATCATCCGGCATCATCTGCTGGCCAACGTGCTCGGCCCCATCCTCGTGTTCTCGAGCACGCAGGTGTCGCTGTCGATCATCCTGGCCGCGGGTCTATCCTTCCTCGGCCTCGGCGTGACGCCGCCCGCGGCGGAGTGGGGGCTGATGCTGAACACCCTCCGCCAGTCGATCTACGTCAATGCGCTGGTGCCCGCGCTGCCCGGCCTCGCCATCTTCGTCACCTCGATGGCGTTCAACCTGCTCTCCGACGGCCTGCGCGACGCCATGGAGATCCGAGGATGAGCACGCCGCTGCTGGAGGTGCTCGGTCTGCGCAAGCACTTCCCGCTGCGCGGGGGCGTGCTGCCGCGCACGCGGGCGTGGGTGCGGGCGGTGGACGGCGTCTCGTTCGACGTGGCGCCCGGCGAGACCCTCGGAATCGTGGGCGAGTCCGGATGCGGGAAGTCGACGCTCGCGCGACTGATCCTCCGCCTGATCGAGCCCGACGCCGGCGTCGTGAGGTTCGACGGCGAGGACGTGCGCGCGGCCTCGCCGTCGCGCATGAAGCGGCTCCGCCGGGACATGCAGCTCGTCTTCCAGGATCCCTACGCCTCGCTGAATCCTCGGCTGACGATCGAGGCCACCGTCGCGTTCAGCCTGCTCGTGCACGGCACCCCGCGCGCGGAGGCGGCCGAGCGGGCGCGGGCGCTTCTGGGTCGGGTGGGCCTCGACCCCCGGCTGCACGGCCAGCGCTACGCCCACGAGCTGAGCGGCGGTCAGCGTCAGCGCGTGAACATCGCCCGCGCGCTCGTGCTGGATCCGAGATTGCTGGTGCTGGACGAGCCGGTGTCGGCGCTGGACAAGTCCGTGCAGGCCCAGGTGCTCAACCTGCTGCAGGACCTCAAGGCCGAGCGCGCGCTGACGTACGTGCTCATCTCGCACGACCTCAACGTCATCGAGTACGTGAGCGACCGGGTGCTCGTCATGTATCTCGGCGAGGTCGTGGAGACCGGGACCGCGGAGGCGCTCTCCCAGTCGCCGAAGCACCCCTACACGCAGGCGCTCTTTGCCTCCGCCCCCAGCATGGATCCCGACCGCCGCATGGATCGGCTGCCGATCTCCGGCGATCCGCCGAACCCGATCGATCCGCCGTCCGGCTGCCGCTTCCGCACTCGGTGCCCGTTCGCGATGCCCCGCTGCGCGGAGGTGACGCCGCCGCTGATGCCGGTGGGGACCGCGCACGCGGTCGCGTGCTATCTGTACGAGGTGGAGCCCGCCCGGCTGGCGTGACCACGGAGTCTGCCATGATCTCGCCCCTGGCCGGCAAGCCGGCCCCGAAGGCCAGGCTCGCGAAGCTCTCCCCCGAGGCCGTCCGGGCCTCCACGCTGGCGGGCGAGCCGATCACCGCCAAGCTCACGCGGGCTCCGAGTCGCAATGCGCCGATCGGCGGCCTGAAGGTGGTGGCCGCCAGCGGATGGTTCGCGGCGCGGCCCTCCGGCACCGAGAGCCTCTACAAGATCTACGCGGAGAGCTTCAGGAGCGAGAGTCACCCGGAGGCCCTCGTGAGCGAGGCCCAGGCGATGGTGAACAAATCCCTGGATTGACCGACCGCGGCGCCTTGCGCGCTGGGCGGCGGCCCCGATTCGCCTTCAGTCGCGATACTCGATCGAGTCCGGGAGCTCGACCGGCGCCTCCTCCTTGGCTTCGATGCCGACGATCGTGAGCTCGAGGCTCGTCAGCCGGTCACCAAGCTCGCGGATCGCTGCGGCGATCTGCTCGTCGGTCAGGAGCAGCGGAGCCGTCGCCACGGTCGCCTGGATCTTGATTCGCCTGAAGGTCGTCATCCACCCCTCCGTGCGTGTTCGGTGTCCCCGGCACCTGTTCGTGACCCGAGTAGACATCTCTGGAGAGGCTCTTGTCCAGATGCCCTCCGCCGACTAAGCTCTCGCCACGGTCCGATCCGTCCCGTCCAAGGACCTCGGGGGGTGAAGTGTCCAGCTCGTCGGACGGTGAAGCGCGCGTGCGGCTCGGACCTCGCCATCGGCGGCATGGGCCCGTGGTGGGGCTGGGGTTGCTCGCGCTCGTCCTGCTGTTCCTGTCCGGCCCGGCAGTCGCGCAGCCGAGCTCCGTCGCCAACGTGTGCACGACCGCGTTGGGCTGGTGCCTGCTACCGCCCGGGACCGTCGTCCCGCTCACCAGGCCGTGCCGGTGCTTCACGACGGCCGGCCAGCCCGTCGATGGCCGCACCCACTCGTTCGACTATTCGCAGGTTCAGCGGATCAATCCGAGTCCCTACTTGAACCCGCATGCGCCCGCCCCTGCGCAGCCCGGCATCACCCGCTAGCTTCGGAGACCCCGGTTCGTGGCACGGATCGAGCTGATCGACGTCTGCAAGACGCTCGACCCGCGGGCCGGCACCGCGTTTCCCCCGGGTCTCGTCCCCACCCCGAGTGGGGGCGGTCGCGCGGCGGCCTTCTCCATCCAGAATCTGAGCCTGACGATTCCGGATGGCGCGACCATGGTCATCCTGGGACCGAGCGGCTGCGGCAAGACCACGCTCCTGAAGATCATCGCCGGACTGATCCCACCGGATTCCGGGAGGGTGCGATACGACGGGGTAGACGTGAAGGATGTTCCGCCGGGTGAGCGGCGCATCGGGATGGTCTTTCAGAACTACGCCCTGTACCCGCACATGGTCTCGAGAGCGAATGTCCTGTCGTACTTCCTGTTCAAGAAGAAGACACCGGAGATGTCGGCGATGGCCCGCGCCAAGTATCAGCGGACCAGCGAGCTCATGGGGGTGGAGCTGGCACATCTTCTGGACCGCAAGCCGGGCACGCTCTCCGGGGGTGAGAAGCAGCGCGTGGCGCTCGGGCGGTGCATCACCAGAGATCCAGCCGTGTTCCTACTGGACGAGCCGTTCTCCAATCTCGACCAGGCGCTGCGGGAGAAATATCGGGTCAATCTCAAGGTCCTGCTGAGGCAGTTCGACATCTCCACCGTGTACGTGACCCACGACCACCTCGAAGCGCTGATCCTCGCCGATTCACTGGCCATCATGGATCGGGGGCGCATCGAGCAAGTCGGGACCTACGAGGAGATCTACCGGAACCCGCGGAACATCTTCGTGGCGGGCTTCCTGAACCGACATCTCGGCACGCCACCGATCGGCTTCCTCCCCGGCCGGCTCGTCGCTCAGGCTGAGCCGGCGGGGGACGTCGAGGTGGGCGTCCGTCCCGAGGATCTGGACGTGTCCAGGGACGCCGTTCCCGACGGTATCCCGGGGGTCATCGCGGACGCGCTGCGCCTGCCCATGATCAGCGCCACGATCTTCACCATCCGCGTGGGGGAGCGCGAGGTCTACGCTCAGACGGCCGGCGACGAGGGCCTGCGGGTCGGCGATCAGGTGGGGCTCCGTCTCAAGCGCTATCACGTGTTCGACCGGGAGTCGGGCAGCCGGCTGCAGACCTACGACGGGCTTGACCCGGTCGGCCGCCCGGACTAAGCTCTCGCCACCGTCCGACCGGTTGGCCCGGCTGCCTGGTCCCGAGGGCATGCCCGGCAGGAGGATGTCATGGCGATTCTGACGATCTCGCAGGAAATGGGCAGTGGCGGAGCCGAGATCGGCATGACCGTGGCGACCCGCCTCGGGTACACCTACGTTGACAACGAGGAGCTCCTCGGCCGGGCGCAGCGCTATGGCCTGGGGGAGGAACGCCTCGCTCGCCTGGTGGAAGACCGGCCCTCCTGGGTCGAGCGATTCGACGCCGAGACCCGCCGGTGCATCCTGGCCCTCCAGACGGTCCTGTACGAGTTCGCCCAGGCCGACAACGTGGTCCTGATGGGCGGCGGCGGACAGTGGCTGCTGCGCGGTGTCCCCCACGCGATCCGGACCAGGATCGTGGCGCCCTTCTCCGAGCGGGTGACCCGGCTGACCGCCACGCTGTCGGCCGAAGGGCGGGAGCGCGTGACGCCGAAGACGGTGGCCCAGTTCATCCGCCGGGACGACATCCAGAAGACCGCCCGGATGCGCTATCTCTTCGACGTCGACCTCAAGGACCCCGGTCTCTACGACATCCACATCAACACCGCGGTCCTCTCCCGCGCAGCGGCGGTGCAGCTCCTCGCCGATGTGGCGCGGCAGGCCGAGTTCATCACGACGGATCCGGGCCGTCAGCTCGTGGCCGATCGGGCTCTCGCCTCCCACGTGGAGGTCGCCCTCGCCGGCCATCACGATCTGCGCCGGCGCGCGATCAACGTGGAGTCCCGTCAGGGCGTGGTGACACTCGAGCTGTCGTCCGGAGCGGACCCAGACGTGGCCCTCGCCGTGGCCAAGGGCGTCCCAGGCGTCCAGAGCGTCACCCTGAGGACCGCGGAGATCCCGATCGTCTCGTCGTTTCCCGTCTAGGCGCCCGAGGCCCCGCGTCGCTTGAGCGGCTTCGATGAGCTGTGGGAGTCCGCGGTCGACGCGCTCCCAGGCCGGAGGGACGCGCTTCGCGATCGACTGCGCCCGGTGAGCTTCCCGGCCGCGCTCTCGATTCTCGCGGTGGGTCAGACGCGGTCGGCCGGGCCGGACGGCGACCTGCTCCAGCTCGTCTCCCGGCAGGCCGGAGGCGCCGACGGCGACCGACTTCAGCGAGCGCTCAAGCGCTTGTTCGTCACGCGCACGCCTCCCGGCAAGACCACCAGCGCCGATGTGCTCGGGCAAGCTCTGCAGGCCGCCGGCGGCATCGCGCGCCCGGGCGTGCCGGTGACCCCCACGGAAGCCCTGAAGGTGCTCGAGCTGCTCCGGACCGGCGAGTTCTTCGGCGACGTCGCCAGCACCACCAGCGCGGTGGTGCAGCTGACCCGGGAGCTGCCCCGGGCCCTGATCCGCGACATCCCGCGCACGCCGTTCACGCTGGCCGAGCTGGGCGGTGCGCTGGTCCGCGACGGCGTCGGCGCGATCGGCCACGTCGGCGACACCGTGCGCGATCTTCTCGACGGCCACCTCGATCGGCCACCGCACACCATGAGCCACACGCTGCGCTGGCTCTACGGCAACGCCGGCGCGGCCGCGGTCGCGGAGGCGGTGCGTCGCATCATCGCGCCGGAGAACGAGACGGCCCGCCTGGCCATCCTCATCTATGCCCGCGCGAACGGGATCCCGCTTACGCCGGAAGGTCTCGACGCTCTCTACAACGGCCCTCTCAACACCGCGGATCCCGACCTCGGGCCGGCGCTGGCCGCCGGCGTCGATGCGCTGGCCGCCCGGCGCGGCGACCGCGGCGTGCTCACACTGCTCGGCAAGCTCCACCGCTGACGGCCGTCACGCCTCCGGGGCCAGGGTGACGCGGGCCCGCAGCGTGTCGCCGGGCTCGAGGACGCGCATGCCGGTATCGGCGTGGCCCGCGGCGGCGAGGTTGAACGCATCGGTCACGTGACTCACCGGCTCGACGCAGAAGAACGGGCGGCCGGGCGGGGTGAACACCACGACGCAGTCGAGCGGCGGCTCCGCCGTCATCGTCAGGCATGCGCCGTCCTCGGGCCAGTCGATCGCGACCCGGTGGGCCCAGCCCACGCAGCAGTTGTCGAGGGCGACCGCATTCACGCCGACACCCCGCCCGAGATCCGCGTCCGGCGACGGCGGCTCGAGAGAGGCCGGCATCAGCTCGTTGTCGGTCCGCCAGATGGCGCGGACGTCGGCGATGACCGTCGCGCGCGGAGTGCGGGGGAAATACGGGTGCCACCCGAGCCCGGCCGGCATGGCGGCCGGACTCAGGTTGATGAGCGCGAGCTCGACGAGCAGACGGTCCGGCGTCAGCTCGAAGTGCTGGGTGGCCCGGTACGCCCAGGGCCAGGCATCGGTGGGATGCTCGTACTCGAGCCGCGCTTCGGTCGCGGTCGTCTCGACTGGGCGCCAGACCGCCTGCCAGCCCTGGCCGTGGATGCTGTGGCGCTCCGGCGGGAAGTTGGGCGGCAGCTCGACGGTGCGCCCGCGAAACGAGAAGCGCCCGTCCCGGATCCGATTGGAGTAGGGAACCAGCGGGAAGGCGGCCGCCCCGCGGGCACTGCCGCTCTGGAGCGCTCCGGGCCGGGCCGGTTGCAGCCATTCGCGCGTCGCGCCCCCGCTCTCGCGCCAGTAGCGCGTGACCGCGCCGCCCGCGGCCGGCGCGAGCTGGAGCGAGGCCTCGCCCGCCCGCAACGTGATGAAGTCCATCGCCCACGCCCGAGCCTAGCATGAGCACGCGCCGACCTGTGCTAGCGTGGGCGCGCGGTCAACCCGGAGTCGGCGCGGAGGCGCTCGTGACCATGCGATATGCTTCGTACCCCAGCCTCGAGGACCGGGTCGTCTTCGTGACGGGTGGCGGCAGCGGGATCGGCGCGTCCATCGTCGAGCACCTGTGCGCCCAGCGCGCCCGCGTGGCGTTCGTGGATGTCCAGCGCGAGGCCTCGGCGGCGCTCGTCGAGCGCATCGCGGCCCGGGGCTTGCCCGCTCCGGCCTTCATCCCGTGCGATCTGCGCGACATCGCGGCGCTGCGGGCGGCCGTCACCGAGGCGCGGGCGCGGCTCGGGCCGGCCCGGGTCCTCGTCAACAACGCGGCCCACGACGAGCGCCACACCATCGAGAGCGTGACGCCGGAGTACTGGGACGATCGATTCGCGGTGAACCTACGCCACCAGTTCTTCGCGGCACAGGCGGTCGCGCCCGAGATGGCGGCCGCCGGCGGGGGCTCGATCATCAACTTCGGCTCGACGTCGTGGCTGGTCGGTCAGGGCGGCATGCCCGCGTACCTGAGCGCCAAGGCCGCGGTGGCGGGCCTCACCCGCGCGCTCGCTCGCGATCTCGGGCCGAGGAACATCCGCGTGAACGCGGTCGTGCCCGGCTGGATCATGACCGAGCGGCAGATCGCGCTCTGGCTCACGCCCGAAGGCGAGCAGGAGCTGCTCCGTCGCCAGTGCCTGAAGCGCAAGCTCCTCCCGGAGGACATCGCACGCGTCGTGCTCTTCCTCGCCGCCGACGACAGCGATGCCTGCACCAACCAGAGCTACGTGGTCGACGGGGGCTGGGTGTAGCGCGCGCTCCCACTCCCGAACCCGCGCCGCCCCCACCCTCGCCCGCGACCACCGAGCGGAGTATAGTCCCCGGGGAGTCGGCTCCATGCGATGAGCCGGCCGATGCTCCAACGCAGGGAGGCCTGAGAGCACGATGCCCGGCACAGTCGGATTCGTCGGTCTCGGCGCAATGGGCGGCCCCATGGCGCAGAACCTCGTCAAGCACGGCTCCGCGGTCGCGGAGGTCCTCGAGCGGCTCGCCGGCGTGACGGTGGGCAAGGGGGCGAAGTGATGGCGATCTACGTCCTGGTCCACGGGGCATTCCAGGGGGGGTGGATCTGGAAGCCGGTGGTGGAGCGGCTGCGGGCCGCCGGGCACCTCGTGTACGCGCCCACGCTCGACGGCTGCGCGGAGCGGAAGGAGCAGGTGCGGCCCGGGATCACGGTGAGCACCCACGCCCGCGAGGTGGCCGGGCTCCTCTTCTACGAGGACCTGCGCGACGTCGTGCTGGTCGGCACCAGCTCGGGCGGCATGGTGATCTGCATGGCGGCCGAGCTGGGCGCGGACCGGATCGCCCGCCTCGTGTTCGTGGACGCGCTGGCCCTGCTGCCCGGCGAGCGGGTGGCCGACATCGTGACCCGGCCCCCGGGCGAGGTCACCGCGGTGACCACCGGCCCGACGCGCGCCGACGCGGAGGCGCGCATGTTCGCCGACCTCGAGCCGGCCGTGCGCGCGTGGGCGCTGGCGCGGTACACGCCGCATCCGATCGCGGCGCTCGAGGCCCCGATGGAGCCGACGACGTTCTGGGGGCGCGCGTGGCCCGCGAAGGTCATCCGCTGCAAGCGGGCCAAGAATCCGCCCGAGGCGCACCAGCGCCGCACCGCCGAGCGTCTCAAGGCGGGCTACACCGAGATGGACACGGGCCACTACCCCATGCTGAGCCAGCCCGCCGAGCTGGTCCGGCTGCTGACATAGGAGGGGCAGGCATGAAGAATGTCGAGATGAGTGTGAACGGCAACATCCTGACCATCAAGGTCGACCTGTCGAAAGAGTTCGGGCCGTCGTCATCCGGCAAGACCATCATCGTCGCCTCCACCGAGGGCAACGTGACGATCGAGGACCGCGCCGAGAAGGTCGGACTGAACGTCTACCGCAAGAAGTAGCGCCCGGCGGCCCCCCTAGACTCCCGGCGACATGGTTCGAGAGCAGGCGCCGTGGCGTGAGTGGACGCTGGTCCATCTGCTGCGCCGTCAAGCCGCTGAGCAGGACCACCGGCCGTTCGTCCGCTTCGAGCACGGTCCGGCCTTCACGTTCCGCGCGCTCGACGCATGGACCGATGAGCTGGCCGGGTCGCTGGCCGCGCTCGGGGTGCGCCCCGGCGATCGCGTGCTGGGCCTGATCGGCAATCGAGCCGAGTCGATCGGGATGCTCTTCGCCACCGTGAAGCTCGGCGCGGTCTGGGTGCCGGTCAACACCGGCCTGCGTGGCGCGTTCCTCCAGCATCAGCTGCACAACGCCGAGCCGCGCGTCGTCGTCCTGGAGGACCGCCTGGCCGTGAACTTCAGCGAGGTCGCGCCCGGATCGGTGGTCCCCGAGGCGCTGGTGATCGTCGGCGAGGCAGCCACGCCGACGCCGCCGTGCCTGGCCGCGGCGCGGCGGCTCGCGCTCTCCGACCTGCGCGCGCTCCGCGCGCCGGCGGACCTCGAGCTCGTGACCCCGGTGCCGGGTGACGTGGCCATGATCATGTACACGTCGGGCACGACCGGCCCGTCGAAGGGCGTGCTGATCCCCCACGGCCACTGCTACCTGGCCGGCCTCGGGCTAGCGGAGGCGACAGCCCTCACCGCGGCCGATCGCTACTTCGTCTGCATGCCCCTGTTCCACGCCAACGCCTTGCTGATGCAGTTCGTGGGTAGCCTCATCGCGGGGGCCCAGGTGGCAGTGACCGAGCGCTTCCGGGCGACGAGCTGGCTCGAGGAGGTGCGCGCCGCCGAGGCCACGATCACGAACGGCCTCGGCGTCATTCCCGAGTTCATCTTCCGCCAGCCCCCGACCGACCGCGACCGGGACCACCGCCTGCGACTGATGATGGCGGTGCCCATCGCGCCCGAGTGGGGCGCGGCCTTCGAGCGACGCTTCGGCGTGCCCTTCATGCAGGGCTTCGGCATGACCGAGTGCAATATCGTCGCCTATACGCGGCCGGGCGACGTGCTCGTGCCCGGCTGTGCCGGGTACCCGCTGGCCGAGTGGTTCGAGGTCGGCATCGCCGATCCCGACACCGACGCGGTGCTTCCCGTGGGCCAGACCGGCGAGATCGTGGTGCGGCCGAAGCTTCCGGGCTGCGTCATGGCCGGCTATTTCCGCATGCCCGAGAAGACCGTCGAGGCGTGGCGCAACCTGTGGTTTCACACCGGCGACGCCGGCCGGTTCGACGACGCGGGTCGGCTGCACTACGTCGATCGCATCAAGGACTGCATCCGACGGCGGGGCGAGAACATCTCGAGCTTCGAGATCGAGCAGGTTCTCAACGCGCATCCCGCGGTCGCCGAATCGGCGGTGGTCGGTATCAAGGTGGCCGGCGCGGGGGGAGAGGACGAGGTGAAGGCCTACGTCGTGCCGGCCGCCGGCGCGGTGGTCGATCCGGTGAAGCTGCTCGACTGGTGCGTGCCCCGGATGCCGCACTTCGCGGTGCCGCGCTTCGTGGAGGTCGTGGCCGGCGAGCTGGCGAAGACCCCCACCGGGAAGCTGCAGAAGACGCCCCTGCGCGACGCTGGGATCACCCCGACCACCTGGGACCGCGAGTCGATCGGCTACGTGGTCCGGCGTTGACCACCGTGGTCTACGCGCTCGCGCGGTGGGGCGTCGGCCTCGGCGGCTATCGGCTCGCCGTTCGCGGAATCTGGGGGCCGCCGCGAGGCGTCACCGGCATGTGGCTGATGCTGTCGGTCGGGCTCGGTCCGGCGGGCTTGAGAGACCCCCCGTCGCCGGTCACGCCCTGAAGTAGGGTCGGTCGCCCTTCACGGTCACCCGGTGGCCGTGGCGCCGCTGCGGGAAGTAGTCCCACATCGCGTGATGCTGGGCGCAGCGGTTGTCCCAGAAGGCGACCGAGTTGACCCGCCAGCGGAACCGGCACTGGAACTCCGGCGTCTCGATGTGCTGGTAGAGCATGCGCAGGATCGCGTCGCTCTCGTTCCGCGCGAGCTGGGGGATCCGGGTCGTGAAGGTCCGGTTGACGAAGAGGGCTTTCCGCCCCGACACCGGGTGGGTGCGGATCACCGGATGCTCGGCCTCCGGGAACGTCTTGCCGGCGTCGGACACCCCGTAGCGCCCGCGGTAGACATGCTCGCCGCGGTGGATCGCGGTCATGCCTTCGAGCCACCGCTTCATCGGCTCGGACAGCGCCTCATAGGCCGCGTACATGCTCGCGAACAGGGTGTCGCCGCCGACCGGGGGCAGCTCGTGCATGTAGAGGATGCTGCCCATCGGCGGCTCCGGGTCGCAGGAGACGTCCGAGTGCCAGTTCTCGCCGGCCACGTGTCTGGACTTCTCGTCGGCGTGGATCACCAGGATCTCGGGATGGCCCTCCACGAGCCCGGGCGCGGCCGGGTGGACGGCCAGCTCGCCGAACAGGCGACCGAAGGCTTTGTGCTGGTCGGGTGTGAGGTGCTGGTCGCGGAAGAAGATCACCTGGTTCTCGATGAGCGCGTCGTGGACCTGCTTGAACGTGGGCTCGTCAAGCGGCCGGGAGAGATCGACGCCGCGCACCTCGGCGCCGATGTGGGGCGTGAGCTTCTCGATGATCAGGCCCTGGTCTCGCATGGTCGGCTCCTTGTCCCGGTCGGTGGATGCGCGTCGAGCGCGCGCCAACAATACCCCCGGGCCGGGCCCAAGCCAAGCCCGCGCCGCCGGGCTAGCGGGCGGGCGGGGGCGGCTCGCCGCAGTCGCCGATGGGCGGCCGCTCGGCGAGATCGCCGCCTGCCGACGGCGCAGGCTGCGTGGCGTAGCGCGGGCTCGCCGCCGCGGCGGCCACCGCCGCGAAGATCTGCGGCACGCCCTCGGTGTTTGCCATGCCCACGATCCACTTCGGCAGCGAGCCCGCCGGGTCGGTGAGGACGCAGTACCGCACGTCGGTCGATCGCTCGGAGTCCTTTGCCGGCCGGAGGTCCCAGTGGCCGCTGTTGATCGAGACGCGGATCGCGGCGGCGCTCGCCCCCGGCGGCAGCCCGTCCTCGAGACGCCACCTGACGGCCCACGCCCGCCCGCGGCCCGCGTCGCGGTAGCCCTGCTCCGTGATGCGGATGACGTAGTGGCGGTCCTGAACGAAGGGGATCCCGAACGAGAGCCGCTGGTAGTTCACGACCTCCCCCGGCGCGTCCCGGCTCAGGATACGGCTCTCCTTCACGTAGGGCATGAACTCGGGGTAGCGCTCGAGGTCGGCGACCACCGCCCGCACGACGTGCGGCGGGGCGTCGATGATGCCCTGCGCGTTGACCTGCTTGACGTCGCGGCCGGGGATCGCGCGCGTCTCGACGGTCGGCGGCGCCGTCCCCGCGGGCTGACCCCACGCGGAGTGGCCGCCGCCGAGGAGATCGAGCGCGAGAGCGGCGAGGATCCATCGGCGTCGCCCGCGGCCGGTCGGCCCCCTCATCATCGTAGCTTCGCACGAGCCCGCCGCCGAAGTACACGCCCAGCCACGCAATACGGGCACGATGTTGTTGACGGGCGCGGCGCATAGAGCATACGGTAGTCGTGCAACATGAGCCTTCGACGGCGCACCTACGTGCTGCTCGTCCTCGCGGTGGTCGTCTCGGGTATCGCGACCCACGCGCTCCGCCCCCGCGGTGAAGCCCTCGCGGCGTGCGCCATCCGCAACGTCACGCTCGCGGTCGAGGTGTGCCCGCCGGGCGACGTCAAGACCATCCTCGGCGAGGTCGGCTCGCCGGTTCGCGCGCAGCTCCAGGATCAGACACTCGTGGACTTCGCGCTGGTTGTCTCCTACGTGGGGCTGTGGGCTGCCACCGGCCTCGCGCTCAATCCCGGCGTCGCGGTCCTCGCGGCCATGGCCGGGGTCGCCGACGTCATCGAGAACCTCGCGATCATCTACGAGCTGTCGCTCCCGGATCCCGTCCCCTTCGTCCGCTGGGCCGCGCTCGCGAAGTGGAGCCTGCTCGGCGTCGTCTTCATCACGTTCGTGTTCCTGTTCCGGCCGGATCGCCCGGCGGGGGGCGGGCGCGCGCTGGTGCGCTCGGCCACCGGGCTCGCCTACGGGGTGGCCGGCGTGGTCGCGCTCGGGAGCCTGGTCGACGTGCGCGCCCTCGCCTGGGTGGCCTATCCGCTGGCCGCCGCCGTTGTCCTTCAGCTCCTGCTGCACCTCGTCGCCCATCGCGAGTTCGCGGCGGCCCGCGATCTCCGGCTCGCGGCGCGGGCCGCGTCGGCGCCGAGCCTGTCCCTCGAGCGCGTGCTCGCCGAGGAGTACGAGCGCCTGCACGGTCCACTCGCCGGCAAGGCGGCGGGGGCGGGTGGGCTCGCCGCGCTGTTCGAGGCCATCCACGGCCTCGGCGAGAAGCGCGCCGCGCTCTGTCTGTCGGGCGGCGGCATCCGGAGCGCCACGTTCGCGCTGGGGGTCCTGCAGGGGCTCGCCCGGCTCAAGATGCTGCCCCGGTTCCACTATCTCTCGACGGTCTCGGGTGGCGGCTACATCGGGGCATGGCTGACCGCGTGGCTGCACCGATCCGGCAACGACGTGGCCGCGGTGGCCGACTCGCTCGCCACCATCGACGTCGCGCACAAGCTCGCGCCGGAGGTTGCGCCCGTGTCGCACCTCCGCGACTACAGCAACTACCTGGCGCCGCGACCGGGCCTGCTCTCCGCGGACAGCTGGACCCTGCTCGGCACCATCATGCGGAACCTGATCCTCGTCTGGGCCGTGGTACTGCCGCTGCTCGCGGCCGGGCTGATCGTGCCCCGTCTCTACCTCGCGCTCATCCAGGCCGCCCCCGGCCCCGCCGCCGAGACCGCGATCGGCGGGCGCATGCTCCTGGCCATCGGGGCGATCTCGCTGGCGTGGGCGGTCGGGTACATCGGGGCCAGCATTCCGAGCAACACGACCGCGCTGCGGGGCCAGGGGTACTTCCTCGCCCTCTGCCTGCTCCCGCTCCTGATCTCGGTCCTGTGCCTGACCGTCTACTGGGCGTGGTGGCCCACGCGCGAGTGGAAGCCCTTCGTGAGCTTTGCGGTGGCCGTCCACCTGCTCGCCTGGGCGGGCTACAGCATCTGGCTCAGGACGCCGTGGGGCCTCCGCCGTCAGGACGAGGGCGCGCGGGCGAAGGGGTTCCCGGCCGCGCTCGCCGAGCTGCTGATCGTCGTCATCGCCGGCGCCGCCGCCGGCTACCTCGCCTGGTATCTCGCCACGCTCTTCTTTCCGGCGCGTCCGGGGTTCACGCTGCTCTACGCCTGCCTGGCCCTGGGGGTCTTCCTGAGCGCGTTCCTGCTCGCGGCCACCCTGCTCGTCGGGCTCATCAGCCGCTGGACGGAGGACGAGGATCGCGAGTGGTGGGCCCGGAGCGGCTCGTGGCTGCTGATCGTCGGCGTGGTCTGGCTGGTGCTGAGCGCGCTGGTCATCTTCGGCCCCCTGCTCCTGTCCGGGAAGGTCGCGCGCTGGCTCCTCGCCTCGGTCGGAGGCCTCTCCGGCCTCGTCACCGTGATCGGCGGGTGGAGCGCGAAGTCGGCCGCCAAGCCGGGGACGGCCGCCGGGGCCGGAATGGGATCGAAGCTCGCCTGGCTGACCCTGCCAACCGCGGCCGGGGTGTTCGCCGCGGTGCTCCTGCTCGCGATCTCGTGGCTGACGAGCGCGCTGCTCGGCGGGCTGGAAGGTCTCACGCTCGCCCGGCCGCCGGGGCCCTTCCCGACGCAGTGGCCGTTCGTGCAGAGTGATCCCAGCGGGCACGTGGACGTGCTGCTCGCCTCCCCGCCGTGGCTGGTCCTCGCGGTGGGCACGGGCCTGGCGCTCCTCGGCTGCGCGGTGGCCCTGCTCGTGAACACCAACCGATTCTCGCTGCACGCGATGTACCGGGCCCGGTTGATCCGCGCGTACCTGGGCGCATCCAATCTCGAGCATCGGCGCAACCCGTTCACCGGCTTCGACGAGACCGACAACATCGGCATGGGCGAGCTGTGGCCGAATCCGGCGCCGCCCGCGCCGGCGGCCCCGGCCCGCGGCAAGACCGAGCGCAAGGCCCTGTTTCACGTCGTCAACATGGCGCTCAACCTCGTCCACGGTGATCGGCTCGCCTGGCAGGAGCGCAAGGCCCACAGCTTCACCGTATCGCCGCTGCACGCGGGCAGCATGGCGGTGAATGACGCGGGCGGCTACCGCCGGACGCGCGCGCAGCCCGACGTGCCCAACAGCCGCTACGGCGGCAGCGAGGGCATCTCGCTCGGAACCGCGATCACGATCTCGGGCGCCGCGGCCAGCCCCAACATGGGGTATCACTCGTCGCCACTCGTCACCTTCATGATGACGTTCTTCAACGCTCGCCTCGGCTGGTGGCTGGGGAACCCGGGTCCCGCGGGCAACGACACCTTCTACCTCTCGAGCCCGCGCTTCACCGTGCGCCCCATCGTGTCCGAGGCTCTCGGCCTGACCGATCGCACGTCGCCGTACGTCTACCTCTCGGATGGCGGGCACTTCGACAACCTCGGGCTCTACGAGATGGTGCTGCGCCGCTGTCACGTGATCGTGGTGAGCGACGGCAGCTGCGATGCCAACTGCAACCTCAACGATCTCGGAGGATCCATCCGGAAGATCCGCGCCGACCTCGGCGTCCCCATCGATTTCCCGGGCGGGATCTCGATCTACCCACGCTCGTCGGACCCCGCGACTCTGGCCCGGGGCCTGTACTGGGCAGTGGGACGCATTCGCTATTCCATCGTGGATCCGCCCGCCCCGGCGGCCGATCCCGTCCAGGCCGCGGCCGATCGCGACGCCCGCGACGGCTGGCTCCTCTACGTCAAGGCGGCTTACTACGGCGTCGAGCCGCCCGACGTCTACGAGTACGCGCGGGCCAACGAGCAGTTCCCGCACGAGTCGACCGTCGACCAGTTCTTCAGCGAATCGCAGTTCGAGAGCTATCGCGTGCTCGGCCTGCACGCGATCACGCGCCTCGGCGCCGGCTTCACCGGCGCCTCCCTGGACGAGCTGGTGCGCCACGCCGCCGCGCCGCCGGGGGCTCCGCGCGCCTAGACGGCCCCCGCGCTCGCCCGCTGGACGACCCGGCGCAGCGCCTCGAGATGCGGAAAGCGGGAGGCGAAGCGCGGCGGCATCAGGCTGTGGCCGACCTCGCCGAGGTGGTCGACCGGCCACGGCGGCTCCGCGAGCGGCCTCCAGGACGCGGACGCCACGCTGACCAGCCCGTCGTTGTCCCGCTCCTCCGGCGTTCGGCCCACGTCCCGGATGTACGCGAACGTGACCCGGAGCAGGAAGGATTGCGCGCCCGAGCCCGCGTAGCAGTAGCACGCGACGTCGCCGATGTCCGGGTACTCGTCATTGAAGCGCCGGGCGTAGCCGGTGGTGAGATTGTCGAGCGCCCCGGTGCGCAGGCCCAGAACGCCCACGACGCGGCGGAGCCCGTTGTAGAGCCGGCGGCGCATCATGCGCCGATCCGGCTCGGGCCCCACGATGAAGTCCGCGATCGGGCTTCCCCGGTGCGGGCTGCCGATCGTGGAGAGCGAGGCGATCCGCCCGGCGAGCCCCGAGAGGTTTCGCCGGAGGAGGTAGCGCGCGTCGAGTCCGCCCATGCTGTGCGCCACGATGTGGATGGGCCCGCCCGGATCGGGAAACCGGAAGCGCATGATCTCGTCGGCCAGCACCCGGGCCCGCGTGTCGATGGAGCCCGTGAGCGGGACTCGCGGGAAGCAGGCGCCCGGGAACTCGGCGCGGGCGCCCCGGAAGTAGTCCTGCATGAAGACGCGCTGCGGGAACAGGAACCCGGACGCGAAGACCAGGTTCAACCAGCGCGTCCTACTTCTTCACGAGCGGGCAGCCGCCCTCGCTGAGCGGGCGGAACGCCTGCTCGCCCGGGATCGTGGTGATGATCTTGGCCATGTCCCACTCGCCCTTCGACTCCTCCGGCGTCTTCACCTGCATCAGATACATGTCGCGGATCACGCGGCCGTCCTCGCGGATGCGGCCGTTCCGGGTCATGAAGTCGTTGATCGGCGTGTCCTTCATCTTGGCCATGACCGCCTTGGCCTCGTCGGTCCCGGCCGCCTTCACCGCCTTCAGGTAGTGCATGGTCGCGCCGTACGTGCCGGCCTGGATCATGGTGGGCGGCATGCCCTTGGCTGCCGCGAACCGATCGCTGAAGGCGCGCGCCTCCGGGGTCATGTCCCAGTAGAACGAGCTGGCCATCAGGAGCCCCTGGGCGGTCTTGAGCCCGAGCGCGCGGACTTCCGGGTACTGGATGAGCAAAGCCGCCACGCGCTGGCCGCCCCGGTCGAGACCGAACTCGTTGGCCTGCTTGATCGCGTTGGTGATGTCGGAGCCTCCGTTGGCCATGACCACCACCTTCGCGCGGGAGGCCTGCGCCTGCAGCAGGTACGACGAGAAGTCCGCGGTGTTCAGCGGGTGTCGGGTCGAGCCCACCACCTTGCCGCCCGCGGCCTTCACGAACTCGCTCGCGTTCTGCTCGAGCGCGATGCCGAAGGCGTAGTCGACCGTGATGAAGAACCACGAGTCGCCGCCCTGCTTGACGATGGCGTTGGCGATGGTCTTGCTCTGACCGTAGGTGTCGTAGACCCAGTGCACGCTGTGGGCGGAGCAGGCCTTGCCGGTCAGCTCGGCGGTGGCCGCGCCGGTCGGCATCACGAGCCGGTTCGTCTGCTCGGCGAGCTTGACCACGCCCAGCGCGATCGCGGAGTGGGGGATGCCGACGATGAGGTCCACCTGGTCCTGCTCGTACCACCGCCGCGCGATCCCGACGCCGACGTCGACCTTGTTCTGCATGTCGGCCGAGACCACCTCGATCGGCTTGCCGAGCACGGTGCCCCCGAAGTCCGCCACCGCCATCCGTACCGCGAGGAGATCACCGGGGCCGGTGTTCTCCGAGTACGGTCCGGACATGTCGTCGAGCACGCCGATCTTCACCGCGCCGTCCTGGGCGGCGCCCGGTGCCGTCGACAGGATTGCGAGACCCAGCGCCACCACCGTCGTCCCGATCCAGCGCGTCCCACGCATCGGCGATCCTCCTTTGGACCTGGTCTGGCCGGCATCCTGCGCTGGCGCGCCCCTCCGGGTCAAGTACAGTAGAGGTCAACCGAAGGAGGCGCCCATGCCGCAGGCCCTGTCCCAGGAGATCAAGCAGCTCGTCGACCGCCCGAACTTCGCCCACCTCTCGACCCTGATGCCCGACGGCTCGCCCCAGAGCGTGCCGGTCTGGGTCGGGCGCGAGGGCGACCGGATCCTCGTCTGCACCGGCGAGGGCTCGCTGAAGGCCGCCAATACCCGCCGCGATCCCCGGGTGGCGCTGTCGATCGTGGACTTCCGGAATCCCTACGAGGAGGCGCAGCTCCGCGGCCGCGTCGTGGAGCGCCGGCCCGACCGCGACTTGCGAATCATGGATCCGCTGTCGCTCAAGTACACCGGTAAGGCCTTCCCGTTTCGCAACCCGGAGGGGCGGATGGCACTGGTCATCGAGATCGACAAGGCCCGCTACGCCAAGCTGCCCTTCGAGCACACGCCGCCGCGCTGAGCGCGGCCGCGACTAGCCGCCGAGGAGCGTTTCCAGGGGCGTCGCCGCCTCGCCGAGCGCCGCGGCGACCGCCGGGTGTGCGATGCGCCCGCGCCAGACGTTGACCCCCTTGGCGAGCGGGGCGTTGCGGCGGATGGCGGCCACGAGGCCGCGGCCCGCCAGATCGAGCACGTAGGGCAGGGTGGCGTTGGTCAGCGCGAACGTGGACGTACGCGGAACGAGCGCGGGCATGTTGGCGACGCCGTAGTGGACGACACCGGACACCACGTAGGTGGGATCGAGCAGCGTAGTGGGGTGGATCGTCTCCACGCTCCCGCCCTGGTCCACCGCCACGTCCACGATCACCGAGCCCTCCTTCATGGAGGCCACCATCTCCTTGGTGATGAGCACCGGGGCGCGGGCGCCGGTGATCAGCACGGCGCCCACCAGCAGATCGGCGCGCCGCAGCACCTGACCGATGTTGAAGCTGTTCGACATGAGCGTGATCACGCGCCCGTGGAACAGGTCGTCGACGGCGCGGAGCCGATCGAGGTTGACGTCCAGGATCGAGACGTCGGCGCCGAGGCCCAGCGCGATGCGCGCGGCGTTGACGCCGACGGTGCCGGCGCCCAGGACCACGATGTTGCCGGGCGGCACGCCGGGCACGCCGGCGAGCAGGATCCCGCGGCCCCCGCGCGCCCGGGTGAGGTAGGACGCGCCCTCCTGGACCGACAGTCGTCCCGCCACCTCGCTCATCGGGGCCAGCAGGGGCAGGCTGCCGTCCGGCCGCTGGACCGTCTCGTAGGCGATGGCCACGACGTCGGTGGTCTGCAGCGCCCGCGCCAGCTCGGGCACCGCGGCCAGGTGGAGATAGGTGAAGAGGATCTGGCCCGGGCGCATGCGGCCGTACTCCTCGGACAGCGGCTCCTTCACCTTCAGGATCAGCTCGGCCCGCGCCCACGCCTCGTCCACCGACGCGAGCGCGGCGCCCTCGCGCGTGTACTCCTCGTCGCGGATGCTGCTGCCCAGCCCGGCCGCGCGCTCGACGAGCACGCGGTGCCCGGCCTCGGCGAGCGCCCGTGCGCCCGCCGGCGTCAGCGCCACCCGCTGCTCGCCCGGCTTGATCTCGCGCGGTACCCCGATGATCACGCCTGGAGCGTACCATCACTTCGCGGCGGGGCCATGGAGGGAAGCCCCCGGGCCCCGGCTCGGCACCGGGAAGGCCCGCGGGCCCCCGCGGGCCGGGTGGGGCCGCGCTGCACGCTCCCAGCCTGCGGGTGGGGCTGGCCTGTCGCGGTAGACTGACCGACATGCTGCGCGATCCGGTGATCTGGCTGTTCGGGCTCTCGGTGGCCCTCCTGGTCGTCGGCGTGCTGGGCGTGATCCTCTCCACTCGCCGCGACCGCGAGAGAGAGCAGGCGAGCGGCACCGCGGACATCGAACTGGGCGCGCAGATGATCCGGTTCCACGAGCTGCAGGCCGAGATCAAGCGGCTGAGCGCGGAAGGCGAGCGGGTTCGCGCGGAGCGCGACGAGCTGCAGGCCGTGCTCGCCCGCCTCTCCTCCCTGCTGGAGCGCGCGCCGACCTCCGGCGCCTCCCGCTGGCGACGGAGGGGATTGCGCGTTTCACAACCGGCCGGACCCGGGGTCTCAGAAGCGGTAGATGAGACCCATTCCACCGGGGAGGCACCCATGAGCGACAAGGCGGCACTGCTGCGCGAGGCGGCCCAGGCGTTCGGTGAGCTGAGGGAGTCCATCCAGGGGATGTCGGACGACGAGATGCGCCGGGTCTGGCTGGGGAGCTGGGGCGTGCGCGAGATCCTGATCCACATCTCGGGCTGGCACGACGAGATGGCCCCGGCGCTGGGGCGGATCGCCAAGGGCGAGGCGGCGTATCCGGCCGGCACCTACGACGACTTCGACGCGTGGAACGCGCGATTCGTGGACCGGAAGAGCAGCGTGAAGACGGCCGACGTGCTCGCGGAGCTGGAGGCATCGCACCGCGCGTTCCTCGCCGCCGCCGCCGCGGTGCCCGACCGTCTCTTCGCCCCGGGCGGCGGGGCTCGCGAGCCGTTCGAAGGCGCCGGGGCGGGGCACTATCGCGAGCACACCGCGCAGATCCGCCAGTGGCGGCAGGCGAAGGCCTCATGAGGCCGCTCGGCTTCACGCTCTTCGACACCGAGATCGGCCGCTGCGGTATCGCCTGGAGCGAGGGCGGCATCGCGGGCGTGCAGCTGCCCGAGGGCAGCGAGCTGGCCATGCGGGCACGCATGCTGCGGCGCTTTCCGGGCGCCCGCGAGGCTCCGCCGCCGGCCGCCGTGCAGCGGGCCATCGACGGCGTCGTGGCGCTACTGCGGGGGGAGTCGAGCGACCTCGAGACGGTCGCGCTCGACATGGACGGCGTGCCGCCGTTCGAGCGCAGCGTGTACGAGGTCGCCCGCACGATCCCGCCCGGCGCGACGCTCTCCTACGGCGAGGTGGCGGCGCGGCTCCGCGCCCCCGGCGCTGCGCGCGACGTGGGCCAGGCTCTCGGCCGCAACCCGTTTGCGATCGTGGTGCCGTGCCATCGCGTGGTGGCGGCCGGCGGCAAGCTGGGCGGCTTCTCGGCGCGGGGCGGCGTCGCCACCAAGCGCCGTCTGCTGGCCGTCGAGCGCGCGCAAGGCCGGGGCGCCCTGCCGCTCTTCGCGCTCAGTCCTCCCGGAGCAGCCGACCGTAGCCGGCAATAGGCTCGCGCACACCCGCGAGCCGGAGGGCCCGCCACAGGCAGGCCTGGTTGCTGCTGATCACCGGCTTGCCGAGGTCGCGCTCGAGCGTCTCGAGCATCGCCACCGTGGGCAGCCCGGTTCCGCTCAGCAGCACGGCCTGGGCCTCGCGTGCGTCGGCGTGGCGCGCCAGGAGATAGGCGCGCTCCTCGCTCTCCGCGTAGATGTCCTGCACGTCTATCAAACGGTGATATCCGACCAGGGTAAAGCCGGCTGCCTCCCAGTACGCCTTGCCCTGCCGGCTGATCGACTCCGGGTACGGGGTGCCGAGCGCGAGGCGGGTGACGCCGAGATGACGGAGCGCGTCGCACACCGCGTGCGCGGCCAGCAGGGTGGGCGCCCCGGTGCGCTCTGCGATGCGCTCGACGAGTGGGGTCTCCTGGCCGAAGCCGAGCGCGTAGCTCGAGGCGGTGTGGGCCAGCACGACCACGGCCGGGCGCACCTCGCGGAGCGCGGTCGCGGGGGCGTCGACGCCCTCGCGGTAGGCACGCGTGCGCTGCTCCATGCCGGCGGCGTCCCCGGCGGGCCCGGCCGACGGCGGCGCCTGCAGCCGCGCGAAGTGCAGGCTCACGCCCTCCGGGGCCATGCGGTAGAGCTCGGGCTCCACCGTCGGGTTGCCGGGCGGCACGAGCACGCCGATGCGGGCCCGCCAGCCGAACATCAGGCGCCTCCTGGCGCGGCCGGGGGCGCGGGCGGCGCGTCGACCCCGACCATGCGGACGAAGTTCGCGACGAGGGCCGGGCTGTGGAAGGTGTTCACCCGCTCGGTCAGCACCTTCACCGCGAACTCCCGCGAGCGGGCCTTCGCGTAGGGCCGGGTGGTGCAGATCGCGTCGTAGACGTCGGAGATCGAGGTCATCTGGCTCGCGAGCGTGGGGCGCCGGTTGACCCGCGGCACCGGGTAGTTCGGCTGGCCGTCGTAGCGCATGTGGTGCTCGTAGGCCACCAGGATGGCGAGGGGATGGGTGCCCTCGACGCCGCACAGATGCGTGGCGCCTTCCTGGGCGTGGCTCATCATGACCCTCCACTCCTCGCCCTCGAGCTTGCCCGGCTTGTTCAGGACCTCGAGCGGGATCTTGAGCTTGCCGATGTCGTGCAGGAACGCGGCGAGCCCGATCGCGTGCAGCCGGGCGCCCTCGATCCCGAACGAGCGTGCCTGGGCCAGGGTCAGGAGCGATACGTTCACCGAGTGGACGAACGTGTAGTCGTCGTGGGTCTTGAGCGGTGCCAGCGGCAGGATCTCCCGGGTGGCCCGCTGAAGGGCGTCCATGAGGCTCCACACCACCTGCTCGAGCCGGACGAGACCGCCCCGGCGGTCGGTGCGGAACTCGGTGAACGCGTCGCGGGCGCCGTCCACGCTCTGCGCGGTCAGGGCCTCGATCGCCGAGTCCTCGCCGGGCCCGCCGCCCTGGCCGGGCCCGCCACCGCCGCCCAGGCCGAGGCCGCGTCCGTCGGGAGACAGCAGCTCCACGCGGCCGACCACGATGTGGCGGGTCGACACCGGCGCGCCGCCGAGCGCCATCGGGGTCAGGAAGCGCACGCACTCCTCGGTGTCGACGCCGAGAGCGATGGTCAGCCGCTCCACGCTCCGGCGGGCGAGGGCGCGGATGAACTGCTGATGGTAGAGGCTCCCGGTCCGGAGCGGTTGGCTCTCGACCACGAGATCCTGTCCCACCACCAGGAACGTGAGCGCGTCCTTCTCCATCTCCTGGCACGCTGTCGCGAGCGCCTCCAGGATGCGCTCGACGTGGCTGGCCAGCGCCGGATGATCGGCTCCGTAGAGCGCGCGCATGTTGATCCCGGCGACCAGGCTCACCACGAGCCGGTCGATCGCGGAGAGCGCGCCCGGCGGCGGTGGCCCGCTCACGACGTCCCGCTCCCCTTCCGGAGGGCGCGGCAGATGTCCCGGATCATCGGGTCGCGGGACCGCTCACCGCGCGTGACGTACGGGGCGCGCGAGGTCTCGTCGTAGGAGCCCAGCAGCCGGAACGCGGCCCGTCGCTCCTCCAGCGCCACGATCGGGAACGGGCGCTCGCGGAAGAAGTGCCCGAGCTGCGGGAGCACGGCGGGATTCCCCAGATCGGCCAGGGCCCGGAGCGCCTTCAGCCGGATCGACCGCCGGCGGCCGAGCAGGTCCCACCGGCGCAGGATCTCGACGAGCAGATCGCTGGCCTCGGTGATGCCGTGCTGGCCGGTCAGCAGCACCGCCGCCTCGGCGAGCCGCGGGTCCGGGTGGTGGATGGTGCGAGCAAGCAGGTCGCGCGGCACCTTGGAGTCGAACGCGAAGAGCGCGCGGATCGCCTCGAGCCGCACCCGCAGATCCGGATGGTCGGCGCAGCGCCGGATCTCGCCCATCGCCGAGTGGTCCTGCACGCGGCGCAGCAGCAGGACCATGTTCCGCACCACGTACCAGCGCGGATCGGCGAGCAGCCGCCGGGTCTCCGGGACGATGGCGGGGCCGAGCGAGGCGGCCAGCTCGATGAGGCGCAGCCGCCGGGCCCGCTCCGGCTCGGCGGCCAGCGCCTCGAGCAGGCCGCGCGAGGCGGAGGCTCCGAGCGCCAGCACCAGGGTCTGCACCTGGACGAACGGCGGCCCGCCCGGCTGGCGGCTCGCCGCCACCAGGGCGGCCAGGGTCTGGGCGTCGGCCAGGGTGGCGACGAACTCGTCGAGCCCCGCTCGCCGCTCGGCCTGCCCGGGCTCCGCGGCGAGCTCGCGCACCGCGCGGATGATGCCGATGGCCTGCGTGAATCGATTCGCCTGGAGCGCGCGGGTGAAGATGTCGCGCAGGCGACCCAGGACGAGCGGCCGCACCACGTCGGGCGACATCGCGATCATGTCGAGGAGCGTGATGAGCACCCGCCGCTCGATCGCGTCATCACTTTCCGTGTCGGGCCCGAAGGCGTCGGGGTCGGCCGCCATCTCGACCGCGATGGCGGCCAGGTCCACCGTCGGCTTCTGGGCCAGGAGCGCCCGGTGGTCCTCGGGGTTGTACCGGTCGACGTCTTCCTCGCGGAACAGCGCGGCCATCTCCGCGAGGTCGGACGGCGGCTCGGGCAGGGTTGCAGCGGGCGCCAGCCCCTCCTGCGTCTCGGCCAGGGCCTGGGCCATGCTCAGGGCGTGCGCCGAGAGCTGGCCGTGCTCGCGTGCGAGGCGCTGCAGGCCGCGGAGCACGTCGGCCGGCGGCAGGGCCGCGGCCAGGGCGGCCAGGTGCGCGCTCGATCCGTCGTTGGTCGCCAGCACACGCAGCGCGGCGGTCAGGACCGGCTCGCGCACCTCGCCGGGCAGCGCGCGGAGCAGCTGGATGATCTGCGGGTTCAGCGTCTCGCGCTCGGCGGTGTCCGCCCCCGCCAGGCGGGCGCCGATCGCGTGGGCGAGCCTGTGCGCGGCCGCGAGACCGAGGCCGCCGGGACCGGCCCCGCCGTCGGCGCCCCGGCCCCCGCCGGCACCCGGGCTGCCGCTGCCGACGCCCCCGGCACCCGGCCCGGGGCCCCCGAAGCCTGATCCGCTGCCCCGACCGGCACCGCTACCCGTACCGCCCGACCCCGGCCCGCTGCCGCCGGGGCCGCTCCCCGGCCCGCTACCGGATCCGCCACCCGGGCCGCCGGTACCCGCTCCGCCCGCACCGGGTCCACCCGCTCCGGGCCCGCTGCCCGGCCCGCCCGCCCCGGCCCCCCCACGGAACAGCGACGCGATGGTCTCCGCCGAGTAACGCTCCCGCGGCAGCGGGACGCCGCCCCGCGCGCTGAGCGGCACATCTTCCAGGAGCGTCTGCAGCAGTCCGTCCCAGAGGGAGCCCTCGCCGCCGGGCTCGCTCACGTCCGTGGTCGTGACCAGCGCGCCGTAGTCGATGGCGGAGACCGAGATGTGGCCGATCCCCGCCGCGCGCAGCTCCTCGGCGGTCAAGGGCCGGTCACGGGAGGCTCCGGTGTCGCCGAGCAGGGCCAGGAAGCTCTCGAGCTCGCGCGGCTCGACGCCTTCCTCGAACCGCAGGAGGGCGCCGTTCCTCCGGTAGAGGGCCCGCGCAAAGGCCCGGACCTGGCCGGCTTCGATCTTCTTGCCGCCGCTGACGAGCCCCTCGCCGCCGATCCCGAGCGTCAGGGGGCTCGCCACCGCGAGATAACCGCAGATCCGGCCGTGGGCGGTGGCGAGGGCCGAGGAGCGAGCGGGGTGGCCGGCGGGATAGGCAGCCAGGTTCCGCCAGGCCGTCACCAGCGACGACACGACTTCCAGGAGCGTCGGCGGAGGGTTGGATGGCTCCACGTTTGCGTGCCAAGAGCAGTCTAGCCGACGGGGGCCACTTCCCCCAACTTGAGTGCCCGGTCGCCGTCGCTTATGCTCGCAGCACCCCGCAGGGGAAGGGAGACCACCCGGCCATGAAAGTCAGCGCGTTCCACCTGATGCCGCATCGCGAGCTGCCGCCCGACTTCGAGCGCCGACATCCGAGCGTCTGGGTGACCCCACCCTGGTGGGAGCTGGCCGACGCGCGACGCGTGGGGCAGTACTACAACTGGACGCTCGACGAGCTCCTCCACGCCGCCCGGGCCGGCTTCGATGGTGTGTGCACCAACGAGCACCATCAGAACGCCTACGGCTTCATGCCGAGTCCCAACCTGATGGGCAGCGTGCTGGCCAAGCAGACCAACGGCATGGACGTGGCCATCGTCCAGATGGGGATGACGCTGCCGACCACCTCGCCGCCGGTCCGCGTCGCCGAGGAGTACGGCATGCTCGACTGCATCAGCGGCGGGCGCCTCGTGGCCGGCCTGCCGCTCGGCAGCCCGATGGACGTCAACCTCGCCTACGGCATCACGCCGATGGAGCATCGGGAGCGCTATCGCGAGGCCTTCGAGCTCGTGCTGAAGGCCTGGCAGGCGAAGGAGATCTTCGCGTGGAACGGGAAGTACTTCCAGCTCGGCCAGGTGAACCTCTGGCCGCGGCCCATCCAGGAGCCGCATCCGCCGGTGTGGGTGCCCGGCTCGGGCAGCATCAGCACGTTCGACTTCGCGACCGACCACAACGTCTGCTACTGCTTCCTCTCCTACGCGGGCGCGCGGGCGGCCACGGCCATGATGGACGGCTACTGGGACGTCGTGGAGAAGAAGGGTCTCGAGCGCAATCCGTACCGGGCCGGCTTTCTCCAGCTCGTAGCGGTGTCCGAGACCGACGCGCAGGCCGAGGCCGACTACGCCAAGCACGTGGAGTACTTCTATCACAAGTGCCTGCACGTGCCCGCCCAGTGGTTCGCCCCGCCGGGCAACCAGGACTACCGGAGCCTGCTCGCGGCCAACCGCAATCCGGTGCGGCGGGCGGAGGATCCAAAGACGCTCCGTTACAAGGATTTCGTCGACAAGGGCTACGTGATCGCGGGCAGTCCGGCCACCGTGAAGGAGCGCCTGATCGAGGAGGTGATCAAGCGTCTCAACGTCGGCAATCTGATGGTGCTGGTGCAGATCGGCTCGATGCCGCACGAGCTCACGCTCAAGAACATCGACCTGTTCGCGCGCGACGTGCTCCCCGGCCTCCGCGAGATCTGGGACGACAAGGGCTGGGAGAACCACTGGTGGCCGAGGAGCCTGCGCGCGAGCCGTCAGCCCGCCGGCGCCACTCGATGAGCGCTCCCGGCACTCGCTCCGTCTCGGTCTGGCAGGGCCGCGTGCCGATCCGCGTGCACGTGCGCGGCGCGGGGCCCGCGCTCGTCTTCTTCCACGGGCCCTGGGGCCTCACCTGGGGGCCGTTCCTCGACGCGCTCGCGCGGCAGTTCACGGTGTACGCCCCGGAGCATCCGGGCACGACCCCGGGCGAGCCCGACGCCATCCAGCACGTCGACGGCCTCTGGGATCTCGTCCTCTGCTACGACGAGCTGCTCGAGCACTTGGAGCTGCGCGAGGTGGCGCTGGCCGGCCACTCCTTCGGCGCCATGATGGCCTGCGAGGTGGCGGCGCTGCAGCCCGCGCGGGTGAAGCGGCTCGTGCTCATCGATCCCATCGGCCTCTGGCGGGACGACGCGCCGGTGATCAACTGGATGCTGCTCGCCCCCCAGGACTTCCCGGCTCACGTGTTCCACGATCCGGACAGCGCGGCGGCCCGGACGCTCTTCGCGGTCCCCGAGGATCTGGAGGGCGCGGCCCAGGCGCGGACGCGGCTCACCTGGGCGATGGGCGCGACCGGCAAGTTCATCTGGCCGATTCCCGACAAGGGGCTCAGGAAGCGGATCCACCGCGTGACCGCGCCGACCCTGCTGGTGTGGGGGGAGGACGACCGCCTGGTGCCGCGGGCCTACGCCAAGGAGTTCGCGGGCCGGCTCGCCGACACGCGTCTCGAGGTGGTGGCGGGTGCCGGCCACGCTCCCCACCTCGAGCAGCCGGAAGCCACCGCGCGCGCGGTGCAGGCCTTTCTCAAGGCCTGACCGCGGGCGAGCTCAGGCCTTCTCGGCGAGCAGGGCCCGGCGGACCTGGTCGAGCTCCTTCCGCTTGCGCGGGTCCGTCTCGGGGAAGCGCAGGTCCATCTCGTCGAGCGCGTCGATGATCGCGGCCGCGACCACGAGGTGGGCGTACGACTTGTGGTCCGCAGGCACGACGTACCAAGGCGCGTGCTTGGTGGCGGTGTTGCGCACCATCTCCTCGTAGGCGCGCTGGTAGTCGTCCCACCTCTTGCGCTCCTCGACGTCGCCCAGCGAGAACTTCCAGTTCTTCGTGGGGTCGTCGAGCCGCTCGAGGAAGCGCCGCTTCTGCTCGTCCTTGGAGATGTGCAGGAAGAACTTGCGGACCATCACCCCGTTACGGGCGAGGTACCGCTCATGCGCGTTGATGTCCTCGAAGCGCTCCTCCCAGGTGTCCCGGCTCACGAGACCATCCGGAAGGCGCTCGGCTTTCATGATGTCGGGATGGACGCGGACGACCAGCACTTCCTCATAGTACGAGCGGTTGAAGATGCCGATCTTGCCACGCTCCGGGCAGACCTTGTGGGTGCGCCAGAGAAAATCGTGGTCGAGCTCCTCCTGGCTCGGCGCCCGGAAGGGGTGCACGTCGCAGCCCTGCGGGTTGACCCCGGACATGACGTGCTTGATCGCGCTGTCCTTCCCGGAGGCGTCCATGCCCTGGAAGATCAGCAGGAGCGCCCAGCGGTCCTGCGCGTAGAGCTTCTCCTGCATGTGGCGCAGGATGTCGGGGACGCTCTGCAGCAGCCGGGCGACGTGATTCTCGGATCTCACCCCGCTCGCGTCTCCCGGGTCGACATCGTCGAGATGGAACTTGTGCCCCTTCCTCACGCGATGGCGGTCGGCCAGCCCGGCCATCTCCGCTCGGACCTTTCGCTGTGTCATGGCCACGCAGTCTAGTACACAACTGTCGCGGAAGACAGGCGGGGACGCCGAGCGGGTCTCACGAAGCCGTCGACAAGCGCCGCCGGATCGTAGTAGAGAAGGCTCGTGACCGACCGACCGCCCAGGGCACGGTAGCGCGGATGCCGCTGCAACGATCGCGGCGGTACAAGATGATCGCGGGCGTCTGCGGGGGGATCGCGGAGTGGCTCGGCTGGGATCCCACCCTGGTCCGGATCCTCTACGTGATCGTCTCGTGCGTCTCGATCGCGTTCCCCGGCATCCTCGCCTACCTCATCCTCTGGATCATCATGCCGAAGGCGCCGAAGGAAGCGGCCGGCTGAGCGCGCCGGCCCCGCGCGAGGAGCAGCGCGGCTTGCCTTTGGTGCGGCAAGTCGACTATCCTTGTCCACCCGCGAGACCGGTCGCCGCCGCGCGCGCGCCCGTCGGAGAGCCGTCACGGTAAGGGCAAGGAGGCCCCATGACCAAGAACACGCCCGTCGCCAGCTATAGCCTCACCGTCCGCGTCCGCATCGCCAACAAGCCCGGCATGCTCGGCAAGGTGACCTCCGCCATCGGCGACGCCGGCGGCGACATCGGAGCCGTCGACCTGGTCGAGGCGGGTCAGAAGGAGATGACGCGCGACATCGCGTTCAAGGCCTCCGACGAGGCCCACGGTCAGCGCATCGTCGAGCGGCTCCGCTCGGTGCCCGACGTCACCGTGGTCAACGTGTCCGACCGGACCTTCCTGATGCACCTGGGCGGCAAGATCGAGGTCAACGGCCGGGTCGCGGTGAAGACCCGCGACGACCTCTCGATGGCCTACACCCCGGGGGTGGCGCGCGTCTGCATGGCGATCCACGACGATCCCGAGAAGGTCTACAACCTCACGATCAAGCAGCACACGGTGGCGGTGGTCACCGACGGCTCCGCGGTCCTGGGCCTGGGCGACATCGGCCCCGAGGCCGCGATCCCGGTCATGGAGGGCAAGTGCCTCATCTTCAAGGCCTTCGCGGGGGTGGACGCCTTCCCGCTCGCGCTCGCCACCAAGGACGTGGACGAGATCGTGCGCACCGTGAAGGCGATCTCGCCCATCTTCGGCGGCATCAACCTGGAGGACATCTCGGCGCCCCGCTGCTTCGAGATCGAGGAGCGCCTGCAGCGCGACCTCGACATCCCAGTCTTCCACGACGACCAGCACGGCACCGCGGTGGTGACCCTGGCCGCCCTGCTCAACGCCCTGAAGGTCGTCAACAAGAAGCTGAACGAGGTGAAGATCGTCTTCACCGGAGCGGGGGCGAGCGCCATCGCCACCGCCAAGCTCATGATGCTGGAGGGCGCGCGCAACATCATCGCCTGCGACCGGGCCGGCGCCCTCTACCGCGGCCGGACCGAGAACATGAACCCGATGAAGACGTGGTTCGCGGAGCACACCAACGCGGAGGGGATCCGCGGCACCGTGCGCGACGCGATGGTGGGGGCCGACGTCTTCATCGGCCTGAGCGGGCCCGGCGTGATCAGGCCGGACGACCTCGGCGCGATGCACCGCGACGCGATCGTGTTCGCGATGGCGAACCCCACCCCCGAGATCATGCCGGAGGAGGCCGGAAAGTACGTGAAGGTCATGGCCACCGGCCGGTCGGACTACCCGAACCAGATCAACAACTCGTGCGGCTTCCCCGGCTTCTTCAAGGGCCTGTTCGACGTGCGGGCCCGCCGGGTCAACGACGAGATGAAGCTGGCCGCGGCCCATGCCCTGGCCAACATCGTGGCCGACAGCGAGCTGTGCGACGAGTACATCACGCCGTCGATGTTCGACGCGCGCGTGGTGCCGGCGGTCGCCTCCGCGGTGGCCGACGCGGCGGTGCGCACCGGCGTGGCGCGGCGGAAGCGGGGATAGCCACTCTACCGGGAGGTCTCAGCCATGAGGATCGTGATCGCGCTCGTCCTGCTCCTGCTCGTCCCCGCCCTCGGGTGGGCCCAGGCTCCGATCCAGCTCAAGGCGGGCAGCGGGGTCGGTCCCGGCAATCCGGTCAACGATGCGCTCTTCGACCTGGCCAAGCAGCTCGACCAGAAGAGCGGGGGCCGGCTCAAGCTCGACGTGGTCATCAGCAACGGCCTGGCCAAGGGCGAGGCGGCGCACCTCGAGGGCGCCCAGCTCGGGACGATCGACATCGTGCCGATCGGCTCCGCGCCCATCGGCGGCATGTTCGAGCCGGCCTTCCAGGCCCTCGACCTGCCGTTCTTCTGGTCCTCGCGCGAGCAGGTCTGGAAGGTGATGGACGGGCCGATTGGCCAGGACCTGCTCAAGCGGATGGAGAGCAAGGGCGTCAAGGGCTTCTGCTTCGGCGGCGGCTGGGGCTTCCGCAACATGATGGTGAACAAGCGGCCGATCACGACGCCCGAGGACATGCGGGGCCTCACGATCCGGGTGCAGGAGTCGCCGGCCTACGTGGCGTTCATGAAGGCGCTCGGGGCCAACCCGGTGCCGATGCCCTACGTCGAGGTGTACCTGGCCATGAAGCAGGGTACGATCGACGGCATGGAGCTGCCGTCGTTCACGATGACCTCGGACAAGTTCCAGGAAGTGACCAAGTACTACTCGCTCACGCGGCACTCGTACCCGCCGATCGCGTACTTCATGAGCATGAAGCGCTACCAGTCCCTCTCCCCCGATCTGCAGAAGATCGTGACCGAGGCGATGCAGCAGACCTGCGCCCTCCACCGGCGGCTCGAGGTGGAGCGCGAGAAGCAGGACTACGACGTGATGAAGAAGGCGGGGACGCAGATCAACGAGGTGAAGGACCTGAAGGCCTTCCAGGCGCTCATGAAGCCGGTCTACGCCAGCGTCGAGCAGCAGGTCGGGAAGGAGTTCATGGATCGGCTCACCACCGCGGCGGCCCAGGCCGCGAAGTAGGAGACGCGATGCCCGCGTACATCATCGTGGACCTGACCGTGACCGACCTGCCCACCATGGAGGAGTACCGAAAGCGGGTGCCGGCCACGCTGGCCAAGTACGGCGGGCGGTTCCTCGTCCGGGGGGGCGCGCACCAGACGGTAGAAGGCGACTGGAAGCCGAACCGGCTCGTGGTGCTCGAGTTCCCGAGCATGGAGCAGGCCAAGCGCTGGTACGACTCCGAGGAGTACCGCGAGCCCAAGGCGATGCGCCTCCGGGCCGGCCGGGCGAACCTGATCATGGTGGAAGGCGTCGCGTAGGATCGAGTCGTGCGCATCGTCGACGTGCGCGAGCGCCCCTGGGGATCTCGCGCTATCGCGATGCGGGTGTTCCCTCCGGCGCGCTCACCACCTCTCCGGGCGCGGCGGTCACGGACGTGGTCCGTCGCGGCCGGCTGTTCACCGCCTTGATGGAAACCTGACGCAAGGAGACCCCATGGCCTACACACTCGAGACGTTCGCGAAGGCGGCCCACGACATTCTCACGGCGGATCCCGGTCCCCGCGGACGCGAGAAGGTGCGCGCGCTCGTGGAGGAGGTGCTGAAGGACGACGCGTTCATCGCCCGGCACCTGGGCGACGACGTGCCCGAGCGCAAGATCCTCTACACCGACCCGCAGCTCGGCTTCTGCATCCTCGGCCACGTGTACCGGGGCGCGAAGGAGAGCAACCCGCACGATCACGGGCCGTCCTGGGCGATCTACGGCCAGGCCCGCGGCGAGACGCTCATGAACGACTGGGCGCTGGTCGAGAAGGCGAGCGAGAGCAAGGCCGGCAAGGTGCGCCACGTGCGGAGCTACCCGCTGAAGCCCGGCATGGCCCACGTCTACAACGAGGGCGATCTGCACTCTCCGCGGCGCGACGGGCCGACGCGCCTCATCCGCATCGAGGGCACCAACATGGACAAGGTCAAGCGCCTGGCCTACGAGAAGATCTGAGCGAGAGGTCCGCCATGACCCAGTCCGTCGATCTGCTCGCCCTGTCGACCTTCATCGAAGGCATCTCCGGCCGGGTCCTCGACTACGCGCTGCTGCTGGCCGCGGTGGGCACGATCACGATGGCGCTGGTCGAGCTGCTCAAGGCGGTGAGCCGGGCGCGCCTGTTCTTCCAGCGGCGGATGATCGCGGGATGGACGGGCGGCAGCCCGGCGGTCGAGAGCGAGCTGCTGACGCTGGCGGCGGGAGGGCCGGACAACGCGGCGACCCTCTACGACCAGCCGAGCGGGAAGATGATGGGGCAGATCCAGGCGGCCGCGAACGTGGCGCTGGACTTTCCGACCGTGTACCCGGCGCTCTACGGCTTCCTGACCGAGGGCTCGTCCACGGTCGGCCCGGTGGCGGATCGTGATCGCTGGAAGACGTTCGCGGCGAGGATGGCGCGGGAGCTGCCGGGCCCCGGCGCGGAGCGCACGCAGCTGGACGTCGAGGCCCGCGAGAGCACCCAGGCGCGCGCGCGGCTCGGCAATCTGGTGACCCGGCGGCTCGACGCGCTGCAGACGCGGATCGAGTATCGCTGGGCCCGGCTCAACCAGACGGTGGCGGTGGTGGGAGGCGCCGCCCTCCTCTACTACGCGCTGTCCACCGTCGCGCAGTCGAGCCACGTCCCGGCGCTGAGCCGATTGCTGCTCGCGGTGTTCGGCGGGCTCATCGCGCCGTTCGCCAAGGACGTGGTGAATCGCCTGGCCGGGCTGCAGGCTCGACGGTAGGCGATGGCTCGGGGGCCCGCGCCGAGCCTCTCGCTCCGCCGGCTCCCGGAAGGCGGCGAGGTCCAGGACCCGCCCGAGCCGAATCCGCCCGACGTGCTGCTGGCGTCGCGGCGCCTCGTGCTGCTGATCCACGGCTTCAACAACGATCTCGAGGCGGGCACGCAGGCCTACGAGGGCTTCCGCCTCGTCCAGCGGGAGCTCGGCGAGATCAGCGTTCCGCTGGTCGACGTGTACTGGCCGGGCGACGCCGACTGGGGCGTCGTGTCGTTCCTCTACTACCCGAAGAGCATCGAGAAGGCGATCCAGAGCGCGGAGGTGCTGGCCCGGGCGCTGGGAGCCGCGGCCCAGCAGAGCGGGCCGAAGGAGGTCGATCTGGTGGGGCATTCGATGGGCTGCCGGCTCGCCCTGGAGCTGCTCGCGCGCCTCCAGCCGATCGCCGGCGTCCTCGTGCGGCGGGTCGTGCTCATGGCCGGCGCGGTGCCCACGTTCATGCTCGAGCCGACTTACACGCACCGGCTCCGCGCGGCGTACGACGCGATGGTCGCGGCGGGCGGGCTCAGCCTGTACTCCGGCGCCGACAAGGTGCTGTCGCAGGCGTTTCCCGCGGGACAGACGCTGGGCGACGACGAGGGGTTCTTCCCCACCGCGCTCGGTCACGAGTACCTGGGCGGCCCCGCCGCCCCGGCGACTCTCGGCCAGCGCGAGATCCCCGGTGCCGACCACTCCGACTACTGGGGCTGGAAGGAGTCGACGCGGGACCTGGGCCGCGAGGCTAACGCCGTCGTGCGAGAGTTCCTGGGGCTCGGGCCCATCCCGGAGCGGATCCGGCCGTGGCGCGCGCCGGTCGAGCGCGGTGCGGTCGAGGAGCGCGCCGGAACACCGGAGCGACAGACGCCCGTGCGCGTGCCCGACGGCGCCTGAGCGACTGCGCTGCCGGCGGGCGGCCTGTCAAGTGATCCGGGCGCCGCGCGACACGGCTTGCCTTCGACGGCGCGGCTCGACTATCCTTCCAGCGCGGTCTGCCGGCCGACGCAGCTCACCGGAAGCTCCCGGGAGGACCCGAGATGAAAGACAATCTCCGATTCGTCGACTCCGACATGCACATCATGGAGCCGCCCGACCTCTTCGAGCGCTACCTGGATCCGAAGTTCCGGGACCGGGTGGTCCTCCCGATCGGCGCCGACGGGCGACCCAAGCGGGGGAACATCGTCATCGACGGGCTGCCGACCACGATGGACGCCGAGCTGCAGCAGTACCGCAAGCGGGGCCGCGCCGGGGCCGCCGGGGCGCACAGCACGCAGCCCCTCTCCGGTTCGCGCCTGCAGTCCACCAATCGGCTCGACTTCGCCATCGAGCGCAACTACGACCCGGAGGCGCAGGTGATGGGGATGGCGATCGAGGGGGTCGACATCGCGGTCCTCTACCCGACCACCGGGCTCAGCTTGCTCGCGCGCGACGGCATGGATCCGCGGCTGTCGCTGGCACTCTGCCAGGCCTACAACAACTGGATCCACGAATTCTGCCGGTACAGCCCCGAGCGGTTGAAGTTCGTCGCCATGCTGCCCATCCACGACGTGCACCTCGCCTGCCGCGAGCTGCTCCGCTGCGTTCGCGAGCTGGGGGCGGTCGGGTCCTTCATCCGGCCCAATCTCGTGAACGGCCACTACTGGCACTCCAACTACTGGGATCCGCTCTACAGCCTGCACGAGGAGCTGGACGTCGCGTGGGGCTTCCACGAGGGCACCGGCGCCTGGTACTCGCACATGAACGTGCTCTACGGCGAGAATCGCTTCTACCGCCACGTGGCCAGCCACTGGATCGAGATGCAGCAGGCGCTGATCGCCATGATCATCGGCGGGGTGTTCGAGTTCCATCCGCGGCTGCGCGTGGGCTTTCTCGAGGCTCAGAACTCGTGGGTGCCCGGGCTGCTCTCGCGGATCGAGTGGGATTATCCGCAGTACCGCGACACGCACGCCCCCTACCTCGCCCTCACCCCGAAGGAGTACTTCCGGCGCAACTGCTGGGCCGCGGTGGAGGGCAGCGAGCCGGAGATCGAGGCGACCGCCGGGCTGATCGGGGCGGACCGCATGTGCGTCTCCACCGACTATCCTCACTTCGACTCGAACTTCCCGTACGTATCGGACAACGTGCTGAAGAGCTGCTCGCGCGAGACCGCCGCGCAGATCCTGATGGGCGGTGCCCACCTCTACGGGATCACCGAGGCCGACTTCGGGAAGGCGGCCGCGGCCGTCGCGGCCTCGTCGGCTCCCGCTCCGGACAGCCGCCGCCGGGTGGCGGTCTCGGGGTAGAGGCGGGTGGACCATATGTGCTACATCGACAGGACCGCTCCCGCGAGCGAGCCCGAGAGGAGCCTACAATGAAAGCTGCCATGTTCCACGGTCCGCATCAGCCGCTGACGATCGAGGAGGTCGACATCGACAAGCCCATCGGCCGCGAGGTGCTGGTGCGCACCGTCGCCTCCGGGGTCTGTCACAGCGATCTGCATTTCGTGGACGGACTCTATCCGTTCCCGACCCCCGCCATTCTCGGCCACGAGGCCGCCGGCATCGTGGAGGCGGTCGGCCTGCAGGTGAGCGAGTTCAAGCCGGGCGATCACGTCATCGCGTGCCTGTCCGTCTTCTGCGGCCACTGCGACTACTGTCTGACCGGCCGGACGCACCTCTGCCAGACGCGCCCGGTGCGAGCCAAGACGGATCCGCCCAAGCTCTCGTGGAAGGGCCAGCCGGTGAACCAGTTCGCCAACCTCTCCGCCTATGCGGAGAAGATGCTGGTGCACGAGAACGCGCTGGTGAAGATCGACGACTCCATGCCGCTGGACCGCGCGGCCCTGATCGGCTGCGGGGTCACCACCGGGGTGGGCGCGGTGCTCAACACCGCGCGCATCGAGCCCGGCTCCACCGTCGCGGTGTTCGGCGCGGGCGGGGTCGGCCTGGCCGCGGTGCAGGGCGCCCGCATCGCGGGGGCGCGCATGATCATCGCGGTCGATACCGTCGACTCCAAGCTGGTGAAGGCGAAGGAGCTCGGGGCGACCCACGGGGTCAACGCCAAGGCCGGCGACGCGGTGAAGGCCATCCGCGACCTGACCGGCGGCGGCGTGGACTACTCGTTCGAGTGCATCGGTCTCAAGATCGCGGCCGAGCAGTGCTTCGACTGCATCCGGCCCGGGGGTACCGCCACCGTGGTCGGCATGATCCCGGTCGGGCAGAAGGTCGAGCTCGACGGCCCCATGTTCCTGCGCGAGAAGAAGATCCAGGGCTGCAGCATGGGCAGTAACCGCTTCAAGGTCGACATGCCACGCTACATCGAGCTGTACCGGCAGGGCCGGCTCATGCTCGACGAGATGATTACACGCCGCGGCAAGCTCGAGGACGTCAACGAGGCCTTCCGGGCCATGAAGGCGGGCGAGGTCTCGCGCACCGTCCTGATGCTGGGCTGAGCCGCCGCCGTCGCCGCCCGGGTCGGGGTCTCCCGCGGAAGCGGGGCCTCGATGCCGGGCGGCTCCTCGGTCGTTATCGTGCTCCGGCCGGGCCCTGCCGATCCCGAACGACGCAGAAGCCCTGGGCCTCGATGCCGAGCGGCACGTTGAGCTTGCTGCGAAAGTTCTCCAGGGCCACCGCGGCGGTGAGCTCGACGATCTGCCCCTCGTCGAGGAACGACCGCAGCCGGGCGAAGAGCTCGTCGCTCACCCGCTGCCCGGTGATGGTCATGACCTCCGCGTACTCGAGCGCGGCCCGTTCGACCGGCGAGAAGCGCCGGCTCTCTCGCCAGGTCGGCACCTCGGCCACCTTGGCCTCGTCCGCCCCCGCCTGCATCCCCCGGGATGCGTTGATGTCGATTCAGAACGGACAGCCGTTGATCAGGGCGACGCGCAGGTAGACCAGCGGCAGCAGCGGGGCGGACAGCCTCCCCGACCGCTCGATGGAGGCCCCGAGCTGCTTGGCCGCCTTCAAAATAGGCGGACAGTGGGCCAGGACCTTGGTGGTGTTCAGCAGTGTGCCGAAGATCCCGCGCTCCTTGTCGAAGACGTCCTTCAGGATCGGGTCGCCGGCGTCGTCCTCGATCTCGCGGACCCTCGGCATCGGGCTACCCGCCGACCGTCTTCCGGATGCTGCCGAGGTGATCGGTGATGTGGTTGATCAGGATGCCCTCGACGACCTGCTGGGTGGTCATGGCCGGCATGCCCGTCAGCACGGTGCCGCTCCGGGCCAGCTCGACGTCGGAGAGCCCCCGCACCGTCGCCGCCGCCGCGGCGACCCCCTTCTGATGAAGGGTCAGGGTCTCGGCCTTGGTGCAGCCGGCGTGCTCCTTGGCGTGCTTGGCGTTCATCTCGTCGAGCATGGCCCCGGTGAAGTTGGGGATCGACTGGCCGGACGCGATGGTCTTCACGATGCCGGCGATCGGTTCGTGGGCGCCGGCCACGTGGTGCGCGGTGACGCCCACGGACCACTGCTCGGCGGCGGTGACCTTCTTCCAGTCGGCATCCGAGAGCTTCCCGAGTGCGGCGGTCATCTCGGCGGCCTTGGCCTCGAACTGCTTGGCGAGCGACTCAGCGCGTGCGCCCATGGAGGTCCTCCTCGCGGTTGGGGTTCTGAAATCGCCTCGAAGTATACACAGGCGAACCGCGTCATTCTATAATCACGCCCAGCATCCTCACGCGTACCGCGAAAGGGGGTGAGGCAGATGGCCAAGGGCCGGAGCATGCAGAAGGAAAAGAAGAAGCCGAAGAAGACGAAGAAGTAGCGCCGCGTGACCCGTTCGCTGCTCCTGAGCTGTGAAGCGGTCGGCAAGGCCTACGGCACCCGGTCCCTCTTCGAGGGGCTGTCGTTCGGGCTCTTCGAAGGGGATCAGGTGGGCCTCGTGGGGCCGAACGGTGCTGGCAAGTCGACCTTGCTGAGGATCCTGGCCGGGATCGAGCCGCCGGACCGCGGACGACGCTCGCTCCGGAGCGGCGTCCGGATCGGCTACGTCCCTCAGGACCCCGTCTATCCCGACGGCGGGACCGTCGAGGACGTCGTGGCCGCCTCCCTGGTCGGCCTCGACGAGGCGGAGAGGCCGGCCCGGATCGCCCAGGCGCTCGGGCGCGCCGGCTTCGCGGATGGCCGCGGAGAGGTGGCCGCGCTCTCGGGCGGCTGGCGCAAGCGCCTCGCGATCGCCCGCGAGCTGGCCGCGGAGCCGGACATCCTCCTGATGGACGAGCCCACCAACCATCTCGACGTCGAGGGCATCCTCTGGCTCGAGGCGCTGCTGGAGGAGCGGGCGCGCGCCTGCCTCGTGGTCAGCCACGACCGGTACTTCCTCGAGCACGTGGCCACCCGCATGCTCGAGGTAAGCCGCGTCTACCCCACGGGTCTCTTCGAGACCGACGGGAGCTACAGCGAGTTCCTGGCCCGCCGCGACGAGTTCCTGCGGGGCCAGGCCGCCTACGAGGATTCGCTGGCCAACACGGTGCGGCGCGAGATGGAATGGCTGCGTCGCGGGGCCAAGGCGCGCTCGACGAAGGCGAAGGGCCGCATCAAGGAAGCGGGCCGCCTGATCGAGGAGCTGCGCGACTCCCGCGCGCGTGGTGCCACGCGGACCGCCGACATCGACTTCACCGCCTCCGGCCGCCAGACCCGCAGGCTCCTGGTCGCCCGGGGTCTCGCGAAATCGCTCGGGGGCCGGCCGCTCGTGCGCGATCTCGATCTCACGATCACGCCGGGTACGCGCATCGGGCTGATGGGACCGAACGGCAGCGGGAAAACCACGCTGCTCAACCTGCTCGCGGGCACGCTCCAGCCGGATGCGGGCGTGATCGAGCGCGCCGACGGCCTGCGCATCGTACGCTTCGAGCAGGAGCGACCGGGGCTCGATCCCGACCAGTCGCTGCGGCGGGCGCTCGCTCCCGAGGGGGACTCCGTGCATTTCCAGGGGCGGATCGTTCACGTCGCGGCCTGGGCCAAGCGGTTCCTGTTCCCGGTCGAGCACCTCGAGGTGCCGGTCGGGCGGCTGTCGGGCGGCGAGCAGGCCCGCATCCACATCGCGCGCCTGATGCGGGAGCCCGCGGACCTGCTGATCCTCGACGAGCCCACCAACGATCTCGACATCCCGACGCTCGACGTGCTCGAGGAGAGCCTGGTCTCGTTCGAGGGCGGGCTGGTGCTCGTCACCCACGACCGCTTCATGCTCGACCGCATCGCCACCGTCATCGTGGCGCTGGACGGACGGGGCGGGGCGGAGACGTTCGCGGACTACGCGCAGTGGGAGGCCGCGCGGGCTCTCGCCCCGAAGCCCGGGCCCCTCCCTCTGCCCTCTCCCCAGAGGGCAGAGGGAGGAGAGAAGAGAAGGAGCAAGAAGCTCGGGTATCTGGAGCAGCGCGAGTGGGAGGGGATGGAAGGAGCGATCCTGGAGGCGGAGGCCGCGCTCGAGAGGTACCGGCGGGCCGCCGAGGATCCGAGCATCGCGTCGGATCCGGCCGCGTTGCAGGAGCGCTATGCGGCGCTGGAGGCCGCCCGCGCGGAAGTGGACCGTCTGTACACCCGCTGGGCGGAGCTCGAAGCCAAAGGAGACCTACGATGACCGATGCGCTGGCGGTGCCCACGGTGAAAATCGACAACGCGCAAGTGCGGGTGACCGAGTGGCGCTTCGCGCCGGGCGCGCACACTGGCCATCACCGGCACGAGCTCGCCTACGTGGTGGTCCCGCTCACCACCGGATCGCTCGTCCTGACCACCGCGGCCGGCGAGACCGTCGGCGCGCTACGCGCGGGCGATCCCTACTACCGCGACGCAGGCGCCGAGCACGACGTGCGCAACGCAAACGCCTTTGAATTCACGTTCATCGAGATCGAGCTGAAGCCGATGTGACGTGCTATCGTAGGTAGTGCCTTCCTCTGGGCCCCTCAGGGTGGCGCTGCGGGCGCCGAGGCCCACCGGCATCTGGCTCGACCTCCTCTATCCGGCACAGTCATTTCCGTGCGCGCGATCGTTCCTGAGGGAGCATCATGAGCAAGCCGCCCGGAGTCTTCGTTCTGCTGGTCACCGCGGTCACCGGATTCAGTAGCCATCTCGTGGGACTCTGCGCGGCGGGCCGGGATCGCCTGATGGGGCGGCCGCGCCCGAAGAGCCGGCCCGTGAAGAGGTGAGCGCTTGATCTCGAACGGCCCGGCCGCGGTCTACACCGTCGCCGACTTCGTGCGGCGAGTGGTCGATAGCCTTCTTCGCGGCGATTGCCGGGGCATGTTCCTGTGCGCCCGCTGCCTGGTCAAGCTGACGCGGGATCACCTCGACAAGAGCTATTCGAAGACGGACATCACCCAGGTCATGGACGAGATCTTCAACGCCCCCGGCGCGCTCACCTACCTGGCCGCGTCGGCCTGCGGGGCCTGTGGCCGGAAAAAGGCCCCCTGTCTCGGCGTGGCGCCTCAGGCCCAGCCCCAGCCCCGGGCACATCCCTGATGTGCGTCTACTGCCTGGAGGACTCGGGCTGCGAGCACGAGCGCGATTCGTGCGCGGCCAGCGGTGGCGATCGGTGTGCTCAGTGCGGACACACGTCGAGCGCGAGGCCCTGGCAGCCCCCCGCGTTTCCCGGACCGGGACCGCGCTGGAGTCGACCCAAGCCCCGGCCGGCGAGGAATCGATCCACGAGAGCGCCCAGCCCGGGGAGCCGCCGGGCCGCTCCCTGATCGGCGCTACTTCCGATCCGCGATCATCTGATCCTTGATCTCGGCGACGAATAGCGACAGGGTCAGCGGGCAGGGCGGCTTGTTGACGTCGACGTACTGACAGTCCTTCTCGCTGCAACGAACGAAGAGGCGACTCCGCCCGTCCCGCGAGCTGCTCCGGCGCAGGGTGATCGAGACCGCGTCGGACACCACGCTGCAGGAGAAGGACTTCGACGGCATCCGACTCACCCGGGCTCCTTCGTTCGAGGATGGCTCGTGAACTGCGGGGCGAGGGCGATGGGGGATAGCAGGGACGCGCTGGCCTGCCACTGTCTTCCGCGAAGACGACCGCAGTATACATGATCCGGCCGCGGGTCAGCGCCGGGCGCCCACGATCGAGCGCAGCACCTCGATGATCGCGGAGTTGTCCGAGTCGCCGAGGCCGGCGGCCACGCCGGCCAGGAGCAGCTGCCGGTGGAGCGCGGTGGCCATCAGCGGCGCGCCGGCGGCGTGTCCGACCTCCAGCATGAGCTCGACGTCCTTGAGATGCTGCGCGAGCTTGCCCTCCGCCTCGAAGCGTCCCTCGAGCATGCGCTCGCCCTTGATGTCCATCGCCCGCGAGTAGGCGGCACTGTCCTGGAGAACCGCGAGCAGGGCCTTGCCGTCGAGGCCCTGGCGCAGCCCGAACAGCAGACCCTCGGCGAGCGCGAGGCGGTTGAGCCCGAGCACCAGGTTGATGACGAGCTTGGCGCGCGCTCCTGCGCCACTCGGGCCGATGTGATGCACGCGCTCGCTGATCGCCTCCAGGACCGGACGGCAGCGGGCGAAGACCTCGGGATCGCCGCCCACCACCACCGGCGCCTCGCGCCGGCGTGCCTGACCGCTCGACCCGCCCACCGGTGCGTCGAGCATCGGGATCCCGCGACGGCCGAGCTCGTCGGCGAGCGCGGCGGAGGCGTCCGGGTGAATGGTGCTGCAGTCGATCACCGCGATCCCGCGCCCGGCCGCCTCGATCGCCCCGTCCGGCCCGAGCAGGACCTCGCGCACGATGTCGGCGGTCATCAGGCAGGTCATCACCACGGAGGCGCCCCGGGCGGCATCGGACGGGGAGCGGGCGAGGACCCCGCCCCGCTCGGCGTGCTGCCGCATGCGGTCGGGCGCCACGTCGTGGCCGCGGACCGCGAAGCCGGCCCGGATCAGGTTCTCGGCGAGGGCCGATCCCAGCAGGCCCATACCGACCAGCGCGATGACCTGACTCACGCGGGGCGCTCGCTCATCCGCTTGCGCACGCTCATCGGTCGACTACTATATGGCTCGCGATGAGCGAGATCCAGCACCGTACCGTCGAGACCAACGGCATTCGCATGCACGTGGCCGAGCAGGGATCGGGCCCGCTCGTGCTCCTGTGTCACGGTTTCCCGGAGTCCTGGTACTCCTGGCGGCACCAGATCCGCGCGCTGGCCGCGGCGGGGTACCGCGCGGTGGCCCCCGACATGCGCGGTTACGGCCAGACCGACGCCCCCGCCGAGGTGGAGCGCTACACCTACTTCGATCTCGTGGGTGACCTGGTGGGTCTTCTCGACGCGCTGGGCGCCGAGTCGGCGGTGATCGCGGGCCACGACTGGGGGGCGCCCGTCGCCTGGCACGCCGCGCTGCTGCGCCCCGACCGCTTCCGCGCGGTGATCGCGCTCAGCGTGCCGTTCCGGCCGCGCGGCGCCACCCGGCCCAGCAGCGCGATGCCCCAGACCGACGACGCGGTCTTCTACCAGCTCTACTTCCAGACGCCAGGGGTGGCGGAGGCCGAGCTGGGCCGGGACGTGCGCGCCTCCATCCGCCGCCTGCTGTACTCGGGCTCCGGTGAGGGCCGGGCCGCGCGCGTGGGCATCGGCGACCCCGGCGCCGTCGGCATGGTCCCGCGGAGCGGCGGCGTGCTGACCCACACCGCGGATCCGGCCACGCTGCCCCCGTGGCTCACCGAGGCCGACGTCGATTTCTACGCGGGGGAGTTCGCCCGCACCGGATTCCGCGGCGGGCTCAACTGGTACCGGAACATCGACCGCAACTGGGAGCTGCTGGCCCCGTTCGCGGGCGCGCGGGTGATGGTCCCCGCGCTCTACGTGGCGGGCGATCACGACCTCGTCGTGCGCTTCCGCGGGATGGACCAGCTCATCCCCAATCTCTCGAAGTTCGTGCCCGACCTCCGCAAGACGATCATGCTGCCCGGCTGCGGCCACTGGACGCAGCAGGAGCGTCCCGCCGAGGTCAACGCCGCGATGCTCGAGTTCCTGAAGAGCCGCTAGCCTCCAGCGTGGGCCTCACCTCGTCGGCGAACAGGCGCATCGACCGCAGGGCCAGGTCGGTCGGCAGCCCCGGCAGCGCCATCAGCAGGAGGACGTGCTCGTAGCCGGTGGCGTCGAGGTACTTCTGGAGACCGTCCCTCACCTCGTGCGGAGTCCCGATCAACGCCCAGCCGTCCGCGAGATAGTCGTGGAAGGCCCGCAGCCGGAGCAGGGAGCGATCGAACGAGCCGGGCACGGTGCCCCCGGTCGAGTCGGAGCGCAGCACCGACATCTTGCGCTGATAACCCATGAACGGCGCCTCGGTGGCCCGGAGGGCCTCGTCGCGCGTGGGCGCCACGTGGACGACCCGCATCCCCCAGGCCTGGCGCTCGAGGGCACCGATCTCGGCCTCGGACCGTCCCGCGGCCAGCGACGCCTCGCGATACACGCGGTGGCGCCGCTCCAGCTCCACGATCGGCACGAAGAAGGACGACAGCGTGGGCAGGCCCAGGCGCGCCGCCGAGAGCACGCTGTCCTCGCTGTTGGCCGCGATGTACAGCGGCGGATGCGGTCGCTGGACGGGTCGCGGCCGCATGTGCAGGCGCTCGGCAGCGTGAAAGCGCCCGGCGAAGTCGAACGGCGCGCCGCTCCAGCAGCGCTGCATCAGCGCGATGCCCTCCTCGACGCGGGCCCGGCTGTCGTCGCGGTCGGACTGGAAGGTCTGGTAGTCCTGGAGCGTGCCGCCGCGCCCGATGCCCACGTCGAGCCGCCCGCCGCTCATCACGTCGAGCACCGCGAGCTGCTCGGCCAGGTCCACCGGATGATGGAGCGGCAGCAGGCTCACGCCCATGCCGAGGCGTAGGGTAGTGGTCCGCGCCGCCACGTAGGACGCGAGCACGGTGGGCGCGGGGCAGAGCCCGTAGTCATTGAAGTGATGCTCGGCGATCCAGACCGAGGAGTACCCGAGGCCCTCGGCGGCCAGCATCTGCTCGAGCCCCGAGTCGTAGACCGCCTGCTCGCTCCACTGCTCGTCCCGCTGCATGAGATAGAACAGCCCGAAGTCCATCCGGTCCTCCCCCGGTCAGTCGCCCCCGGTCAGTCGCCCCCGGTCAGTCGATTGTCTCGAGCTGCGCGTCGATCGACAGCGTCACGCCGGATTCCACCACTCGCAGATGCTGGCGGTGCTCGATGGCTCCGGGCCTGAGCCGTTTCTCCGTCCAGAAAACCTCGAACACCCCGGCCTCGAGCGGGATCGGACTCCGCCGCGGCACCGAGAAGTCGGCCGGGTCCCTCTCGCGGGCTCGCTGATCGTACAGCCCTTCGGTCCGGCGGCGCAATTCATCGGTGGGCATGAGGTTCCGGACGGTCCAGCCAGGAGGCGGCCCCGTGGTGGTCAGCGCGGCCGAGACCGTCGTGCCCAGGATCAGCAAGCGGTCGGGCTCGTGCACGAGCCCGCCGCCCGCCCAGCTCGGATGGGTCTCGTCGAGGGCGTCATCGAGCCCGGCCGGCCGGCGGGAAGATCGCTCGCAGGACCTCGGGCTCGAGCGCGCGACCGGGGGCCCCCGGGCCGAATCGAGACTCGAAATCGCTCCGGAGCAGCTCGCGAGAACGGAGGGAATCGGGGCGCCGGAGCCCCGTGTAGACGTAGACGACCTCCGTGAACTCGTCGGGCGTCGCCACCGCGCGGCCGAGCCGGCGCCACGTCTCCGGGTCGGTCCAGCGCGCGTCGAGCGCCACGAGCCAGGCGCGCTCGTCCTGGCCGGGGGCGGGCCGGCTGGCCAGCGCCGCTGCGAGGAGCGGCCCGAGGTCGGGCTCACCGGCCATCGCCGCCGCGATGTGGGTCTCGGCCTTGAGATTGCTCGCGCGAGAGAGGCCGGCGGCGAGGTCGCGGTACAGCGCCTCCGGCGGCGCGCCCAGCCGATCCCAGCGCGCGAGGCCCGCTCGCACTTCGCGGAAGGGCTCGAGCCGCCCCCAGCGCTCGGCGTCGCTCCAGCCCGTCGTGTTGTCCCAGGCCATGACGAACGCGAGCGCGTCACCACTGGAGTTGGTGACGACCGCACCGCTCACCTGCTCGTCGAACACGTCGGGATCGCAGGGATGGTTACGAGCGCTGCACCAGGCCGCGGTGTACACCGCCCCTATCCGGTCGATGTGCGAGGTGCGCGCGGGGCCGTACGGCCGGCGCGGGTAGAGGGTGAGATCGGCGGCCCGCCGCGGATCGAACAGGGCGAGCGTGACCGGATGCACCGCGGCGAAGTGCACCTGGTTGCGCTGGTAGACGAGCCGGCCATCGGCGAGTGTCGCCACCGGCCAGCCGGCCAGGACGGCGCGGACCGTGAGGTCGGGCGCGAGCACGATCGTGCATTCGGCCGAAGGATTGATGTGGGCCCGCACGAGAAAGCCCCTCGGGAAGCGATCGAGTGCGAGCCCGGAGCGACAGTGCTCGATCGCGAGCGCCGGCGAGCTGCCGGCCGCCGTTGCCCGCGAGTCGAGCCGTGCGACCGTCCACTCGCGCGAGGCGCGGTCCCAGCGCGCGGCGTGGAGCTGCGCCGACTCGCGCTCGCCGAGGATGTAGACCACGAGCAGGTCCCGCGAGTCGTCGAGCACCTGGTAGGCCTGCAGGGGCTGGTCGACGGTGGCCACGCGACCGGGTGGCGGGACCCCTCGCGCCCGCGCGAGGCCGCCGAGCGTCTCTGCCCCCGCCGGGCCCGTCACGAGGACGAGCACCGCCAGCGCTCCCGCGACGTGCGCCCGCATGAGTCGATTCTAGCGCGGCTCCCTCCGCTTGACTTTGTCGGCGCGGCTAGGGCATAGTCCCCGCACTCAGCGCCGGTGTAATGACGCATCGGCTCGAGTTCGCCAGGGGTCCTTTCCTTCACGAAGAACGTGAGAAGGAGAGCCGCGATGCACATCGACCGCCTCGGCCCGCTCGCCTCCCGGCTCAACCGCCGTCAGTTCCTCACGCGTGCAGGATGGACCGGCCTGGGCGCCACCGCGCTCGTCGCCGGGTCCGGACGCGCCCGGGTGGCCGCCCAGACCGCCTCGCCGTACCCCGACTGGATCCCGGCCAGTACCAAGCCGCCCAAGCGCGGCGGCGTGCTGACCCGGGCCTCGTCCTGGGATCCGCCGGTCATCGACCCGCGGCTGACCCAGTCGGTGGGCCTCTACCAGTTCGCGGGCCTGGTGGGAAGCCGCCTGATTCGCTACGCCTTCCCCGACGAGGTCAGCGGCCCGGCCGAGCTCAGCCTGAAGGGCGATCTCGCGGAGTCGTGGCAGTCGACCTCCGACGCCCGAGTGTGGACCTTCAAGCTGCGCCAGGGGGTCAAGTGGCACAACCTGCCGCCGCTCAACGGGCGCGAGTTCGTGGCCGCCGACGTCAAGTACTGCTTCGAGGCCTACGCGAAGGAAGGGGCGCAGTCGTTCACCTTCCAGGAGATCGAGGGCATCGAGACGCCGGACAAGTACACCGTCCGCATCCACCTGAAGACGCCGAACGTGCTGTTCCCGCAGAACGTGGCCGAGCCGATCACGGTGCTGTTTTCCCGAGAGGTCCTGGAGGAGGACGGAGACCTCAAGAAGCGCATGATCGGCACCGGCCCCTACACTTTGAAGGAGCACACCCGCAAGGTGCGCGTGGTCCTCGCGCGCAATCCCGACTACTTCGACAAGGGACGGCCGTACGTCGACGAGTACATCATCCTCTCGACTCCGGACGCCGCGACCCGCATGGCCGCCTTCCGCACCGCGCAGAGCGACATCATCTGGCTGGCCAGCCCCTCCGAGGTGGAGACGGTCCGCAAGACGAATGCCAACGCGGCGGTGCAGTCGTATCACAACACCCTGACCCCCTTCGGGGTGGCCCTCGCCCAGGACCGGCCGCCCTTCAACGACGTCCGGGTGCGGCGCGCCGTCTCCATGGCGATCGACCGGCAGAAGCAGGCCGATACCGTGTTCGAGGGGCACGGGATCATCGGGTGGGGCGTGCCGTACATCTACTACACGGACAAGCAGCCCACCCTCGCCCAGCTCGGGCCGTGGTGGCAGTACCGCCCCGCGGAGGCCAAGAAGCTCCTGGCCGAAGCGGGCCATCCGAACGGGTTCGAGACAACGCTGTTCTACTACGAGTACTTCCCGCAGATGACGTCGCAGGTCCAGCTCGTGCAGCAGGACCTCAAGCGCAACCTGAACATCAACGTGAAGATCACCAAGCTCGACTACACGACCTACTACGGCCGGTACGTCGAGAGCAAGTGGGACGGCATGTCCTGGGGCTTCCAGTCCGGTCACGCGATCGGCCTCGACGAGCGCACCTACCAGTACATGCACTCGCGGTCGACCAAGAACTTCTTCCGGGTCAACGATCCGGTCATCGACGAGCTGACCACGAAGCTGCGCCAGACCCCGGACCGCGCCGAGCAGCGGGTGGTCACCAAGAAGATCGTGGACCGGGAGTTCGATCAGGTGCTGCGGATGTGGATGCCCTACGACAACGGCTTCATGGTCTTCCAGCCGCACGTGCGCAACGCGGCCGCCGGTGCGCTCCGCCGCACCGACGGGTACGGGTCCTCCACCATCTCGCGGGTCTGGCTGGACAAGTAGGGAGCGCGGGGGCGAGGGGCCGCGCTCAGTGTACAAGTACACGCTCCGCCGGCTGATGCTGGCGGTCCCCGTCCTCCTGCTCTCGTCGCTGATCGTGTTCGGCCTGATGCGAGTCATGCCGGGCGACGCGCTCACCGCGCTGATGGGCGAGTCCGGCAATATCGGCGAGCGCGAGCTGGCCAAGATCCGCCACGATCTCCGGCTCGACCTGCCGTACTACCAGCAGTATCTGTTATGGCTCTGGCAGATGGTGAGCCTGCGGCCCGGTGACTCCATCTTCACCGGCGAGCCCATCTCGGTCAGCCTGGCCAAGGCGCTCCCGGTCACGCTCGAGCTGGCCGCGCTCGCGATGGTGCTGGGGCTGGTGATCGCGGTGCCGATCGGGGTGCTCTCCGCCACGCGGCAGGACACGCCCTCCGACTACGTCGGGCGGGTGGTGGCGGTGTCGGGCCTCTCGCTGCCTGACTTCTGGCTGGGCACCCTGGTCATCACCTTCGCGGCCATCTGGTTCCACTGGATTCCCGCCATCGGCTACGTGAGCTTCTGGGAGTCGCCGGTGCGCAACCTGCAGCAGTTTCTGCTGCCCGCGGCCGTGCTCGGCTACCGTCTCGCCGCCGCGACCATGCGAATGACCCGTTCGACCGTGCTCGAGGTCCTGCGCGAGGACTACGTGCGCACCGCCTGGGCCAAGGGCCTCGAGGGGCGCATCGTGGTCTACAAGCACGCGCTCAAGAACGCGCTGATCCCGGTGGTGACCATCGTGGGCGGCCAGCTCGGGGTGCTCCTCGCCGGCACCTTCGTGGTGGAGACCATCTTCGCGCTGCCCGGGATGGGTCGGCTCACCGTGGAGGCGATCCTGTTCCGCGACTACCCGGTGGTGCAGACCAACGTGATGCTGGTCGCGGGCACCCTGGTCGCCCTGAACCTGTTCGTGGACCTCACGTACGCGTGGCTCGACCCGCGCATCCGCTATCAGTGAAGGGCCGCCCATGGCCACGGTGACCGCGCGCACCGCCGACTTCGAGGCCGAGCCCACCACCGATATCTCCCGGACGCGCGCGCTCTGGACCACGATCCGGCGCAAGCCGCTCGGCGCCGCGTCGGCCACGCTGATCGCGGTGCTGGTGCTCACCGCGATCTTCGCGGACGTCCTCGCGCCGTACGATCCCCTCGCGGCCCAGCCCGAGATCCGGCTCGCCCCGCCGAGCTGGGAGCATCCGTTCGGCACCGACGACATCGGGCGGGACGTGTTCAGCCGCGTCATCTACGGCTGTCGCATCTCGCTCTGGGTGGGGCTGCTCGCGGTCGGGATCGGAACGATCGTGGGCATGATCATCGGCCTGCTCTGCGGCTACTGCGAAGGGCGGACCGATCTGGTGCTGCAGCGGGTCATGGACGGGATCCAGGCGATCCCGGGGCTGGTCCTCGCGCTGGCGATCGTCTCGGTGCTGCGGCCGAGCACGACCAACGCGATGATCGCGATCGCGATGGTGATCATCCCGGGCAACTCGCGCATCGTCCGCGGGGCGGTGCTCTCGGCCAAGCAGAACCGCTACGTGGAAGCTGCGCAGGCCATCGGCTGCCGCCACCCGCGCATCATCCTGAGCCACATCCTGCCCAACGTGACCGCGCCGATCCTCGTGATCGCCTCCATCTGGCTCGGCAACGCCATCCTGATCGAGGCGACCCTGTCGTTCCTCGGGGTCGGGACCCAGCCGCCGACGCCGTCCTGGGGGCTCATGCTCAGCAGCACCGGCCGCGCCTTCATGGAGCAGGCCCCGTGGCTCGCCCTCTTCCCCGGCCTCGCGATCAGCCTGGCCGTCCTGGGGTTCAACCTCTTCGGGGACACGCTGCGGGACGCGTGGGACCCGAAGCTCCGTCGAGGGTGAAGTCGGGCTAGGATCCGGGGCTCCCCACCACCACCACCTCGTGCCCGTCCACGACGCGGGCCGCGAGCACACGCCAGCGTGACGGCGCCCGCGCGATCAAGGCCTGCCATCGGGCGCGTGACGTGATCAGGACCTGTCCGGGTGTCGGACTGGCCAGCAGTTCCATCACCTGGGGCGGGGCCACGATCTCGACGACGGGGCGCCGCATGTAGAAATCGTACGAGAGCGGCAGATCCGGATGGCCAACTACGGTTCCGCCGGGGGCGAGATGGGCCGCCGCCGCCGCGGCAAGCGGACGCACGTCGTAGTCGCGCGCCTGGCGCGCCGGGTACCCGACGCCGGCGAGCACCAGGAGCGCGGCGAGCGTGAGGGCCACCGCCACCGTCACGGCGGCCCAAGCGTCACGCCGGGCGAGCGGATACACCCCCGCCGCGCCCAGCGTCACGATCGCGGCGCCGACCGCGCGCTCCCACCACGCCTCGGGGAAGAGTACGGTGTCCTCGCCCGAGCCCAGGGCGGTGGGGCGGAGGATCAGCACCAGCACCATCGTGATGGCGTAGACCGTCGCGATCATGGCGGCGACACGGAGTGGCCGGCTCCTGGACGCTCCACCCCGCGCCACGAACTCGGCGGTGAGCAGGGCGAAGAGAGGATAGATGGGCACCAGGTAGTGGGACCGAGGCTTGCCCGTCAGTACGAGCAGCGCCCACACGGTCAGTGTCCACAGCACGACGCGCCGGCGGCCGTCGTCGGGAGCCTGGCGCCACCACCAGGGCCCGGCCAGCAGAAAGATGGACCACGGGAGGAAGGTGCCGAGTGTCCGCCCGATGCCCTCCAGCCGGCTGAGCGGGCTGCCGTGAAAGAACCAGGTGCCGTAGTGCGAGACGAGCACGTCCGACTGGAAGTGTCCGCGCGACTCGAGGTAGTACGGCACGATCCATGGCAGCGCGCACACCGCCAGGATCAGCAGCCCGAGGGCAGGGCGCAGGCGCGTGAGTGCCCGGCGTCCGTCGGTGCCGAGGACGGCGATCGCGGCCGCGGCCAGCGCGACGTATCCGGCCGGGCCCTTGGTCGCGATCGCGAGCGCGACGCACAGATAGAACCCGACGAGCGACCCGCGCGCCCACTCCGAACGCCACGCGCGGAGGAACCAGTACAGTGCCCACGTGAGAAAGGCCCCGAGCATCACGTCAGGGATCGAGAGGTGCCCGAACGCGAAGAAGGGTAGCGAGGTCGCCAGGATCAAGCCGGCGAGCAGCCCGGCCAGGTGGCCCCATAGGAGCGTGCCGATCGCCACCACGGCCCCGACCGCCGCGACGCTGGAGAGGACGGACGGGATCGCGCCACTCAGCTCGGTCACCCGCCCGGCCGGCAACGACGCGACCGCGATCGCCCAGAAGTGCAGCTGGGGCTTGTTGAGATAGAGCTGACCACGCAGCTCGGGGACGAGCCAGCGCTGGTGGTCGAGGATATCCTGCGCGAGCAATGAATAGCGGGCCTCGTTGGACGACCACAACACCCGCCGGCCGGCGGGGACGAGCAGAATCAGGGTCGCCAGGGCAAGGATGCCCGTCAGCGCCATACGGTAGTTCTTCATTGGCTTGCCCCATTCTACTCGGGCTCCGGCCGCTGCTTGACATCCTGGGAGGCCTATGGGAGCGTCGCGGCCATCGAGCTCGCAGTCGCGGTGAACGTGTCGAGGCGATCGGGAGGCCCTTCATGATCCGGCGCGCGTCCGCTCCGTTCCACGTCTTCCTCCTGCTCGTCCTGCTGATCGGTCGCCCCGCGGGGGCGGAGGCCCAGGCCAAGCCCGAAGGCGAGATGCGCTGGGCCCTCTACGTGACCCTGGCGCCGGCCTGGTTCGACCCGGCGGAGGTGGTCGGCGTGCTCACCCCGTTCTGGGTGCTCACCGCGATGCACGACGCCCTCGTCAAGCCCATGCCGGGCAACCTCCTGAGCCCGAGCCTGGCCGAGTCCTGGAAAGTGAGCCCGGACCAGCGCGTGTACGAGTTCAAGCTGCGCGAGGGTCTGAAGTTCCACAACGGCGACCCGTTCACCGCCGAGGACGTACGCTTCAGCTTCTACCGCGCGAAGGGCGCCAAGGTTCTCCAGGAAAAGGTGCGCGACGTGGAGATCGTCGGTCCCTACCGCGTCCGCTTCCACCTGCACGAGCCCTGGCCGGACTTCATGACCTTCTACGGAACCTACGCGACCAGCGCGGGCTGGATCGCCCCCAAGAAGTACATGGAGCAGGTGGGGCCGGATGGCTTCAAGAAGAACCCGGTCGGGCTCGGCCCCTACAAGTTCGTGAGCCACACCCCGGGCGTCGAGCTGGTGATGGAGGCCTACGACGGCTACTGGCGCAAGACGCCCTCGGTCAAGCGCCTCGTGTACAAGAGCGTGCTGGAGTCGACCACCCGGGCCGCGATGCTGAAGCGGGGCGAGGTCGATCTGGCCTACCTGCTCGACGCCCCGCAGGCCCTCGAGCTGAAGCGAGATCCCTCCCTCAGGCTCGCGTTCTCCGGCGGCATCGGAACCTACTATCTGGACTTCTTCGATCAATGGGATCCGAAATCCCCCTGGCACGACCGTCGCGTGCGGCTGGCCGCGAGTCACGCGATCGATCGGCAGGCGCTGAGCGACGCGGAGACGCTCGGGGCCTCTCGGGTCACCGGCAACGTCGTGCCCCCCAAGTTCGAGTTCGCGCTGCCCCTCGAGCCCCATCCCTACAATCCGGCGCGCGCCAAGCAGCTGCTCGCGGAGGCGGGCTACCCGAACGGATTCGACGCGGGCGAGCTCTATCCGTGGCCGCCGTACACCTCGATGGCGGAGGCGGTGGGCGGATATCTGGGCGCGGTCGGCATCAAGGTGCGGCTGCGGACGATGGAGCGGGCCGCGTTCTACGCGGCGCTCGCCTCCAAGAAGCTCAAGGGGCTCTGCGTGTGCATCAACGCGGTCTACGGCAACGCGGCCTCGCGGATCGCGGAGACCGTCCCGAGCGACGGGGCCTTCGCCTACGGCGGGTACCCCGACATCGACGCGCTCTACAAGCAGCAGGGGCGGGAGACGGACCCGCGCAAGCGCGAGGCGCTCCTCCACCAGATCCAGCGCCAGCTCCACGAGCGCGTGCGCTTCGCGCCGATCATGGACTACATCTGGCCGAGCGGCGTGGGGCCGAAGGTGGCCGAGCCGGCCCTGATGCTGATCGACCCGTATCCGTGGTCGGCCCCGCTGGAAGACGTCCGCCTGAAGAAGTGACGCGCACCCAGTAAGGACATCTTCCGTGCCGCCGCGACCCCGACGCGCGGTACGCTGCAGCTGTGGCGCGCATCCTCGTGGTGGACGACGAGCCGGACGTCGCCGATCTGGTGGCGCTCATCCTGGGCAACGCCGGGCATCAGGTGGACATCGTCCACGGCGGCCGCGCCGCCCTCGGTCGACTCGAATCCACCGGCTACGACATGCTCATCTGCGATCTCGTGATGCCCAACGTCAACGGGATCGCGGTGTGGGAGGCGGTGCAGGCGCGGCCGGCCCCGCGCCCCCGCGTGGTGTTCCTCTCCGGCTATTACGACGCGGGCGGCTACGAGGAGTTCATCGAGAAGGCGGGAGTGGCCACGCTGCCGAAGCCGTTCGATTTCGTCGCGCTGCCCGATACGATCGCGCGGCTGCTCGAGTCCCCCGGCTAGGCCCCCCCGCCCCCGGCTCGACGGCGACCCTCGGCGGCGAGCAGCTCGTTGGTGGCCAGCAGCTTGACCGAGAGGTCGCGGATGATCGCGACGGCCAGGGCCGGGTTCGTGCGCACGAGATAGTTGAGCCGCTTGGCCGGGATCACGACGAGGGTCACCGGCTCCAGCGCCACCGCGGTCGCCGAGCGCGGCGAGTGGCCGAAGAGGCCCAGCTCCCCCAGCAGCTCGCCCTTGACCAGGACGCGCAGGACCCGCTCCTCGTCGCCCACCTGCTTGCGCACCTCCACCCGGCCGATGTGGATCATGTAGGCCTCGTCCCGGGGCGGATCACCTTCGCGGAAGATGATCTCGCCGGATCGAAAGGTCCGGGTGGTCGCGGTCGCGGTGACGGGTTTGCGGTTCATTGACGCTCCGGCCTCCTATAATAACGGTCGGCCCGGAAATTCTCGGAGCGAATGGAGGAGGCGCACATGCGACTCGTGGGGAAGGTGGCGCTCGTCACGGGCGCGCAGCAGGGGATCGGGCGCGCGATCGCGGTGGCGCTGGCGCGGGAAGGGGCGGACGTCGGGATCAACTTCCTCGACGACGCGGATGCGGCGGAGCGGGTGGCCGGCGAGGTGCGCGCGCTCGGCCGCAAGGCGACCACGGTCAAGGGCGACGTGGCGCGCCGGCCGGACGTGGAGGCCTTCGTGGCCGCGGCCATGGCCGCGCTGGGACCGCCCGACATCCTCGTCAACAACGCGGGAGTGTTCCCGCGCTCCGAGTTCCTCGCGCTCGCGGAAGAGGAGTGGGACCGGGTGCTCGGCGTCAACCTCAAGGGTGGCTTTCTCTGCGCGCAGGCGGCGGCCCGGGCCATGATCGCGGCCGGGCGTCCCGGCGCCATCGTCAACATCTCCTCGTCGGCGATCCGCGGGGACGCGCGCGGCGTGCACTACTCGGCCAGCAAGGCGGGCGTGCTCGGCATGACGCGGGCGATGGCCCTGGCTCTGGCGCCCCACCGGATCCGGGTCAACGCGATCGCGCCCGGGCTCACCGACACCATGCAGCCACGCTACGGCAACACCGAGGAGCAGATCGCGGCGCGGGCGCGCGAGATCCCGCTCGGCCGAATGGCGCAGCCGGCGGAGATCGCGCGGATCGCGGTGTTCCTCGCCAGCGACGACGCGGGTATGATGACCGGCGAGCTGGTCCACGTCAACGGCGGCGCCTACATGGCCTGAGGCCGGGGCGCGCGGGAGGGCGGGCGATGTGCGGGTCGGCGGATGACGCGGTGGAGCTGACGCGTCGGCGGTTCATCGGCGGCACGCTCGCGGCAGCGCTCGGAGCGCCCCTGCTGGCGGGATGCGGCATCCGCGGCCGCCGGCTGGATGAGCTCGACCCCCGCGTGCCCGCACTGCTCGCCGACACCGTGTCGGTGGACTTTCACACCCATGCCGCGGGCGCGGGCTACGCGCGCGCACCGCGCTTCGATCTGGCGGATCACATGCGGCGCGGCCATCTCTCGGCGGTCTGCCTGTGCCACTCGGCCGATGGGCCGGTCATCCGGCGGCCGCCGGGCGGCGGGCGCATCCGGCAGTACCGGGATCCCATGCCGGGCGAGCTAAACACGTTCACCGAGCGGCGGCTCGCGTTCATGGACGCGCTCGTCGGCCAGTACGGGATGACGCGCGTCCTCACCCCCGCCGATCTGGAGGCCGCGCAGGCGGCGGGGCGGCCCGCGCTGATCGGCACCATCGAGGGCTGCCAGTTCATGGACGGGCGGCTCGATCGGGTCCAGGAGGTCTACGATCGCGGGGTCCGCCACCTCCAGCTGGTGCACTACATGCCGAGCGACCTGGGCGACCAGCAGACGGAGGACGCGAAGTGGGGCGGCCTGGGCCCGCTCGGCGCCGACGTCATCCGCGAGTGCAACCGCCTCGGCATCGTGATCGACGTAGCGCACGGCACGCAGGCGCTGGTCGAGCAGGCCGCCACGGTGAGCGCGGTGCCGTTCGTGCTCTCCCACACCTCGCTCGCCCGCGGCCCGCTCGCCGCCTACTCCCGGCTGATCTCGGTGCAGCACGCACGGCTCATGGCGCAGGTCGGCGGCGTGGTTGGGGTGTGGCCGAGCGGCTATCAGTTCGTGGACGTTCGCGACTGGGTGGGCGGCATCGCGCGCATGGTGGACGCGGCCGGCATCGATCACGTGGGCATCGGCACCGACATGGAGGGCGGCGTCAACGAGGTGTGGGACGACTACGCCGATCTGCCCGCGGTGGCCGATCTGCTCCTGAAGCAGGGCTTCGGCCCGGCCGAGGCCTCCAAGCTGCTCGGCGGCAACTACGTGCGGGTGTTCCGCCAGGCGGTGGCCGCGCGCAGAGCCTGAGGCGGCGTTGACGCCCCCCGGGCCCTGTGGTACTTGCCCACCGTGATCGTCTACTCGACGCTGTTCATGGCCAACGCGAGCCTGGTGGTGGCCCCGCACATCGCCAGCGTGTCCGGCCTCGCGATCACGCTCGCGGTGCTCGGCTTCGACCTGCCGTGCGACGGCCTCCGTGACGCCCTCGACCCGCGGCTCCCGGGCCGGCTCTAGGCATGCGCCTCGACGGGCGAGTGGCCATCGTGACCGGAGCCGCGCATGGCATCGGCCGCGCGATCTGCGTCGAGCTGGCCCGCGAGGGGGCCCGGGTGTGGGCCTGCGACGTGCGGGCCGAGCCGCTCGCGGCCACCCGCGCCGCGGTCGAGGCGGTCCGACCCGGCGGCGGGCAGGCGGAGGTGGTCGACGTGCGCGACGCGTCGGCGGTGAGCGCGTTCGTGGGCCGGGTCGTCGAAGCGGCCGGGCGCATCGACGCGCTGGTCAACAGCGCGGGCGGCGTGGCCGGGCAGACCATGCGGCCGGTCGATGAGGTATCGGACGCCGAGTGGCGCGAGATCTTTGCGATCAACCTCGACGGGGCCTTCCACTTCACACGAGCGGTCGCCCCCGCCATGAAGCGCGCGGGGCGCGGCGCCATCGTGAACATCTCATCCGGCGCCGGGCGATCGTTCAGTCTCACCGGCATTCAGGCCTACGCGGCCGCCAAGGCCGGGCTGATCGGTCTCACCCGCCAGACTGCGCGCGAGCTGGGCCGCCACGGCATCCGGGTGAATTCGGTGGCCCCGGGCTTCCTGCGCTCGAATCCGGCCTCGGAGAAGCAGTGGGAGGCGATGGGCGCGGCCGGCCAGGCGCGTCTGCTCGAGTCGATCGCCCTCGGCCGGCTCGGGGCGCCCGAGGAGATCGCCCGCGCCGTCCTCTTCTTCGTCTCCGACGACGCGGCCTACGTGACCGGGCAGACCATCAGCGTCGATGGCGGTCAGTGGATGCTCGGCTGAGCGGTCGAGCGCGGCCTGGGATAGAATCCGCCGGAGGAGGCGACCGCCATGAGCGAGCCGCGCGTGGTCCGACTCGAGGAAACCGAGCAGGTGAGCTTCGGTCCGCTGTCCCACTACCAGCCGATCATCGGCGACGACGCCGGCACCACGCCGGTGCGCACCGGGATCCAGACCGCGCGGCCGGGCTACGTGGCCCCGGTGCACTCCCACCCGTACCTCGAGATCCTCCACATCCTCGACGGGGAAGCGGAGGCCTGGGTCGACGGGCAGGAGGATCGCGCGGTGCGGCTCCGCCGGGGCGACACCATCGCGATGCCACCCGATACGCCGCATTCGTTCCGGGTGGTGGGCGATCAGGTGCTGCGTCTCCTGGGCACCCACGCCTCGCCCACCCGCATCGTGGACTACAAGGACGGGGGCTCGAGCGACGCCCGCGGCTACCGGGTACAGCCGTGAGGCTCGGCGTCAGCGTCCCGACGGCCCGACCAGACGGGTCGCCGCTCACCGGGGACGCGCTGGTCGGCAGCGCCGAGCAGATCGAGCGGGCCGGATTCGACAGCGCCTGGTTCTTCGACGCGATCGGCCGCGGCTTCATCCTCCCGGACCCGCTGATCGGCGCCGCCGTCGCGGCCGCGGTGACGAAGCGCATCGAGATCGGCACCGGCGTGCTGCAGGTGCCGCTGCGCAATCCGGTGGAGCTCGCCCATCGCATCCTCACCGTCCACCTGATCAGCCAGGGGCGGCTGCTGCTCGGGGTGGGCGCGGGCTCGACCAGGGGCGACTTCGACGCGCTCGGGCTCGACTTCACCCGCCGCATGCAGGCGCTCGAGGACGGGCTGTCGGTGATGCGCCGGCTCTGGCGCGGCGAGAAGGTCGGCGCCGTCGACCTCACCCCGTGGCCGGCCGCGCAGGGCGGGCCCGCGGTGCTCATCGGGAGCTGGAAGGGGGAGCGCTGGATCCCGCGGGCCGCGAAGGAGTTCGATGGCTGGATCGCCTCCGGGGCCAAGACCAGCCTGAACACCCTCGTCGACGGGATCAAGCGCTACCGGGCCGCCGGCGGCAAGCGGGCCATCGTGACGAACCTCGCGGTCGATCTCACCGCTCCGACCGACCCGCGCGACGACGACGGCCCCTTTCACCTGCGCTGCGCGCCCGAGGCGGCGGCCCGACGCCTGCAGCAGCTCCGCGACCTCGGCTTCGACGACGCGGTGCTGCTGCTCAAGACGCCCACCGAGGCCAACCTGGCCGCGGCGCGCGCGCTCCTACGCTAGCCGGCGCCCTCCCGCGCCATGAGCCAGACCGCCGACGTGGTGGTGGTGGGTGGCGGTGTCAACGGGGCCAGCATCGGGCACGCGCTGGCCTCGCGAGGCGTCAAGGTCGTCCTGGTGGAGAAGGGCGCGCTCGCGGGCGGGGCCTCCGGGCGGTCGAGCGCGCTCGTCCGGATGCACTACACCAACGAGTGGGACGCGCGCCTGGCCTGGGCGAGCTTCCCGGTCTTCCGCCACTGGGCCGAGCTGATGGGCGGGCCCGCGGTATTCACCCGCACCGGGTTCGTCAACGTGGTCGCCCCGCGGTACGCGGATCACCTGCGGCGCAACGTCCTGATGCTCCGCCGCATCGGGGTGAACACGACCGCGATCACGCCGGCCGAGCTGCGAGAGCTGCAGCCCTTCGCCCACGTCGACGACGTCGGCGCCGCCGCCTACGAGCCGGACAGCGGCTACGCGAATCCCGCCGAGACCGTGGAGGGCTTCCGCCGCCGCGCCGTCGAGCTGGGGGCCCGCGTGCTGCAATGGACCGCGGTGACGCGCATCGACCGACGCGACAGCCGCGTGCTCGGGGTCGAGACCTCGGCCGGGCGCATCGACGCGGGCAGCGTGGTGGTGGCCGCGGGCGCCTGGTCGCGGCGGCTCTGCGAGGAGATCGGACTGTCGCTTCCCGCGCGGCCCAAGGCCATCGACACGGTGGCGGTGAGCCGGCCCGCCGACCTGCGCGACCCGCACATGGTCTTCATCGACAACGTGCAGGGCAACTACTTCCGGCCGGAGGCGGGCGGGCTGACCCTGGTCGGGGTGCCGTGCCAGGAGTGGGACATCGATCCGGACACGCTCGGCGGCGGTCTGCCGCCGCACGCGGCCGGCCTTGGGGCGGCCCTGCTCACCCACCGCATTCCGGCGATGGAGCGCGCGACCCTCGCCCGCGGCTATCGGGCCTTCGACGGCTACAGCCCGGATCGGCACGCGATCCTCGGCCGCGTCGATGGTATCGACGGCCTCTACGTGGCCACCGCGTTCAGCGGCTCGGGCTTCAAGATCGCGCCGGCGGTCGGCGCGTGCATGGCCGAGCTCATCACGGAAGGGCGCGCCAAGACCGTGGACATCGACGCGTTCAGCCTGAGACGCTTCGCCGAGGGCCGGACCGTGGATGGCCCGTATCCCTACGCCACCCGGCCGGACTACGTGGATCCGGCGCAGGCCTTGCGGGCCTGCCCGCGGATCTGATGGACGCGCCGCCCGCCGGCCGTCCGCCCGGCGTCGAGTTCTCCACCTTCACGGTGATCGGCCGCTGCCGGCGCACCGGCCGGCTGGGTGTCGGCACCGCGACGCGCTCGCTCGCGGTCGGAGCGCGAGTGCCGCACGTGCGGGCGGGACTGGGCGCCGTCGCGATCATGGCCATCGCCGACGCCCGGCTCGGCCAGATGGCCATGCGCCTGCTCGAGCTGGGCTACAAGGCGCCCGCGGTGGTGGAGGAGCTCGTGCGCGCCGACCCGTACGCGGAGTACCGACAGCTCGGCGTGATCGACGCCGACGGCTTCGCGGCGGCGCGCACCGGCCAGAAGAACCGGGCGTGGGCCGGGCACCGCGTGTGCGACGACTACATCGTGCTCGGCAACTACCTCACCGGGGAGCACATCCTCGACGCCATGGAACAGGCCTTTACGCGGTGTGCGGGCGACGATCTCGAAGAGCGGCTGATGCAGGGGATCGAGGCCGGCCGGGACGCCGGAGGGCAGCACGGCGGCCAGCAGTCGGCCGCCCTGCTCGTCCACGAGGACCGGCCCTTCGCCCACGTGGACCTCCGCGTCGACGTGCACCCGGAGCCGGTGGGCGAGCTGCGGCGGGTCTTCGACGCCTATCGCCCGGCGATCCCGTACTACAACCTGCGCCAGGTCGACGCGCGGGTGCCCCCGCTGCCCGACTGGCTCCGGGACCGCCCGCGCTGACGGGCCCGGCGCGGCTCCGGATCAGCCCCTGGTCGCGGCCCGGATCGCGCGCCACACGCGCTCCGGCGTCAGCGGCATCTCCAGGTGCTCGACGCCCAGGGGGGCCAGCGCGTCGACCGCCGCGTTGACGACCGCGCCGAGGGCCGGGGTCGTCCCGCCCTCGCCCCCGCCGCGGAGGCCGAGCGGGTTGGCGGTCGACTCGACCTCGCTGATCTCGGTGGCGAACGACGGCAGCATGTCGGCGCGGGGCATCGTGTAGTCCATGAACGTCGCGGAGCGGAGCTGGCCCGACTCCGGGTCGTAGTCGCAGAGCTCGCAGAGTGCCTGCCCCACCCCCTGCGCGATCCCGCCGTGGGTCTGGCCGTGCACGATCATGGGGTTGATGGCGCGGCCGACGTCGTCGACGGAGGTGTAGCGGACGATCTCGACGACGCCGGTCTCCGGATCCACCTCGACCTCGCACACCGCCGAGCCGTACGGGAAGGACGGCGTGCTCACCGTCTCGTCGCACTCGCCGTCGAGGGAGCCGCGCAGGGCCTCCGGCGCGTCGGGCCGGAGCGCGGCCGCCGCCACCTCGAACAGATCCACCGAGCGGTCGGTGCCGCGGACCACGAAGCGGCGATCCGTGAACGCCAGATCGGCCACCGCCGACTCGAGCCGCCAGGCGGCCAGGCGCGCGCCCTTCTCCACGAGCCGGTCCGCCGCCTTCGCCATCACCACGCCGCCCAGGCGCATCGAGCGGCCGGAGTGCGAGCCGCCGCCCACCGCGACCAGGTCGGTGTCGCCCGCGATCAGCCGGACGCGCGCCGGCTCGACCCCGAGCCACTCGGCGATCAGCTGGGCGAAGGCGGTCTCGTGGCCCTGGCCAGCGGCGAGCGTTCCGATGACCACGTCGATCCAGCCGTCGGGCCGGGCGGTGACGTGGGCGCGCTCCCGCGGGGCGCCGGTGGCGATCTCGATGTAGTTGGCGAGGCCGATGCCGCGGTAGCGCCCGCGCCGACGGGCTTCCGCGCGGCGCGACTCGAAGCCGGCCCAGTCGGCCAGCGCGAGCGCGCGGTCCTGCGTCGCCGGATAGTCGCCGCTGTCGTAGACGATGCCGAACGGGTTCGTGAACGGCATCGCGCCCGGCGGGACCAGGTTGCGCCGGCGCAGCGCGACCCGGTCGAAGCCGTGCCGGCGCGCGGCCAGATCGATCAGCCGCTCGATGACGAACATCACCTGGGGCCGGCCCGCGCTGCGATAGGCCGCGAGCGGCGAGGTGTTGCTGTGCACCGCGCGCCCGCGCACCGCCGCGACGGGCAGCCGGTAGACGCTGGTGGACAGCTCGCGCCCCTTGTTGAGGGGCACGAAGGTCACCGCGTGCGCGCCCACGTTGCTCACGTTGACCCCGCGCAGCGCGAGGAAGGTGCCCTCGCCGTCGAGGGCGAGCTCCATGGTGGAGACCAGATCGCGTGCCTGGTAGTCGCTGAGGAAGGCCTCGCGGCGCTGGCACGTCCACTTCACGGGGCGGCCGAGGCGTCGGGCGGCCCAGGCCACCAGCGCGAACTCGGGATAGGAGCTGTTGCGAGTCCCGTAGTTGCCGCCCACGTCCTGCGCCACCACCCGCACCGCGCTCTCCGGTACCCGCAGGATCTCCGCGAGGTCGGTCTTGATGCGCACGGACCCGCCGGAGCCGGCGTGGAGGGTGTAGCGCCCGGTGGCCGCGTCGTACGCCCCGACCGCCGCGCGCGGCTCCATCGGCACCCCAGTGATGCGCGGCACCCAGGTGTCGAGCCGGACCACGTGCGTGGCGGCGGCGAAGGCGGCGTCGGCGGCGCGCGCGTCGCCGGCCAGCGAGTCGACGCAGACGTTGCCGCCCAGGTCGTCCCAGAGCACCGGGGCGTCGGGCCGGACGGCGTCACGCGTCGCGGTCACCGCGGGCAGGGGCTCGTAGTGGACGGCGACGCGCTCGGCCGCGTCGGCGGCCGCCTCCGCCGACTCCGCGACCACCATGGCGACCGCCTCCCCCGCGAATCGCGCCCGGTCGGCGGGCAGGAGCGGGAAGGGGGCCACGAAGATCGGCGAGGCCTCGCGGCCGGCGAGGGGGAACTCGTTCGGGTTGGTGGGCACGGGGCGGTGCGGCATCGGCGCGAGCCCATCGGCCTCGACGTCCCGGCCGGTGAGGACGGCGAGGACGCCGGGCACGGCGAGCGCCGCGGCCGCGTCGATCCCGCGGATGCGCGCATGCGCGTACGGCGAGCGCACGAGATGGGCGTGAGCCTGTCCCGGGAGACTGACGTCGTCGCTGAAGCGGCCCCGGCCCGTGATCAGGCGCGGGTCTTCCTGACGCTTGAGCGGCTTGCCGAAGCCCTGAGCGGCGGCGCGGGTCCGCGAATCGAGGAAGGACATGACCGGGTCGCCATCTTACCGCTTGCGCGGGCCGCGGCGAGACGGTAAACAGACGAGCCATGCGGGGCAAGGTGGTGGTCATCACCGGAGCGACCTCCGGCATCGGACAGGTCGCGGCCGAGCGGCTCGCCGGCATGGGCGCCCGGCTGGTCCTGGTCGGGCGTGACCGCGTCCGCGGCGAGGCCACCCTGTCGCGCGTGCGCGAGTGCGGGCCCGGTCTCGAGCACCGCGCGCACTACGCGGATCTGTCCTCGATGGCGGAGACGAAGCGGGTGGCCGCGGAGATCGTGGCGGCGGAACCCCGGGTCGACGTGCTGATCAACAACGCGGGCGCCATGTTCAACGACCGGCGGGAGACGCCGGAGGGCCTCGAGCGCACCTTCGCCCTCAACCACATGTCGTACTTCCTGATAACCGCGCTCCTGCGGGAGCGTCTGATCGCCGCGGCGCCGGCGCGGGTGATCAACACCGCTTCGGTGGCCCACCGCCGGGGCGGCGCGATCGACTTCGACGATCTGCAGTCGACGCGCGGCTACCGCGGCCTTCCCGTCTACGGGCGCACGAAGCTGTGCAACATCCTCTACACGCGCGAGCTGGCGCGGCGCCTGGCCGGCACCGGTGTCACCGCCAATAGCCTGCATCCCGGCTTCGTGGCGACCCGGTTCGGCGACGAGAGCGGTGGCTTCTTCGCCTACGTCGTACGCGCGGCCAAGCTCGTCATGGCGATCTCGCCCGAGAAGGGCGCGGAGACGCTCGTGTACCTGGCTGCCTCGCCGGAGATCGCCACGATCAGCGGCGGATATTTCTATCAGAACGAGCTCGCGCGCCCGACCCGCGAAGCGCAGGACGACGCGGCGGCCCGCCGTCTCTGGGAGGCGAGCGAGCGGCTCGCGGGAGTGAGCAGCTGACCGTGCTCGGCCGACGTCCCCGGGCTACCGTCTGCCTCCTGGGGCTGCTCGTCCTGGTCGGGGGCGTGTCCTGGGGCGACGAGTGGCCGGCGCCCCAGATCCGCGAGGCGTGGAGCTTGTCGCGAGACTACTTCATCCGGATGGCTCCCGGCAAAGGCGTCGGGGACACGGTCGGCTTCCGCGGCTCGGCCACTGGGCCCGCGGCCACCGCCGAGCTCTACCGGCGCGCGCGCGATCGCTCGTACCACCCGGCCTGGACGATCACGCCGCCGAACCCGGTGGCGCCGATCGATCTCTTCGTGACCGACCGCGGCTACCTGGCCACCCTCGACAACTGGCACAACATGGGCTGCGGCACGGTGGTGGCCTTCTACTCGCCGACCGGGACTCCGATCCGCGCCTACACGCTCGCGGACCTCTTCTCGACCGCCGAGATCGAGGCGATGCCGAAGTCGGTGTCGTCGATCTGGTGGCGGAAGCCGGGCGCGTACGTCCGCCCGGACCAGCAGACCCTCTACGTCCGCGTGGACGAGGCGGGGCGCGAGCTCGTGTTCGAGACGGAGACCGGTGCCTACCAGTACTGCGAGCCGCGGGCCGGGACGCGCCAGTGCCGCAGCACGAACGAGGGACGGCAGTGGCGCGGCTACGTGGATCCCGGGCTGCGGCCCTGATCAGGGTCGTGGCGGCACGAGCGTCAGGGTCCCGATGACCTGCTCGACCACGCGATCGTAGCCGGTCTCGCCCGCGGGGGCCTCCAGGAACTTGCGGTGGGCGGTGATCTCGAGCACCGCTCCGTCGCGGAGGGGCACGAGGTAGTAGAAGGCCGCGGTCCCGTACGGGCCGGGGAAGCCGGGGAACTTCTGCACGCGGTGCGGACCGATCGTCATCTCGACGATGGAGCCGCCGTAGATCTGCCGGCCGAGGTCGCGGCGGGCCGCCGCCTCCGTGCCACTCCGGGGCTCGATCGTGATCGCGGTGATCTCTCCGACCGGCAAGGCGGAGCGATCACGCGCGCCCAGGCGCGCCGGCTCGACGAGGACCAGCGCCCGCTCGAAGGGCCGGCGCCCGCCGCGCTCCCGGAGCGTCCGGGCGAGCTCGGGGGGTAGATCGCTGCGGTAGGCGCCGGCCACGAAGCCGGGCGGATAGCGGAGGGCGAAGCCCGCGCGATCGTCCTGGTAGGCCGGCCACCGTGCGTCCTGGGCTCGGCCGGAGGCGGCGAGGACGAGCAGGCAGAGCCACGACAAGCCGGCGGCGCGCCGGAGCGCGGTCATCACGCCGATCGGGCCCGGACCGCGCGGGCCAGCGGTACCCGCAGCCGCGCCGGTGTCACGCGCTCGACCGTCACTCGCTCGGCGCCCATGAACCGGGCGAGCGATCCGAGCGTCTCGGCCAGGCCGCTCAGCATCTCATCCCGATCGAGAAGCGGCTCGCCGGTGGCGCGCGCCACGCCGCGGGCGGCCCACGGCTCGAAGTGCACGTGCCGGACGTCGAGCCGCCGCTCGGCCCGCTGCGTCTTGGCGTCGAGGCGCCCGACGAGCTGCCCGTGGTGCAGGATCGGCAGCGCGTAGTAGCCGTGCACTCGCTTGGGGCCCGGGGTGTAGACCTCGATCCGGTAGTCGAAGCCGAAGAGGCGGGCCACGCGCTCGCGGTACCAGAGCAGCGAGTCGAACGGGGCGAGCAGGGTGGTGCCTTCCGATGCGACCGGCCGTCGCCCGGCGCGCGCCAGCAGGGGCAGATCCCGCGTCAGCGCGAGCCACGGCGTCTTCGAGCCCTCGACCTCGATGGCCGTCACCAGGCCCTCGGCCAGCAGCGCGCGCAGGGTGGCCCGTCGCGCCGACGTGGCTCCGCGCGGGTAGGTCAGATAGTGGGTGAGGTCGATCTCCGGCGCGGCGCCCATCGCGTGGAGCGAGCGCTCGATGTGCCAGCGATGGAACTGCTCGGCCGAGACCGCCTCGATGGCGGTGGCGGCCGGGACAACGCGCTCCATCAGGTCGAAGCGCTTCTGGAAATGCCGCCGGGAGTGGATCGTCACGGCGCCGGTCATCCAGAGGTAGTGCAGGGCGTGCTGCACCGGCCGCCAGTTCCACCAGCCTCCGCGTCCCCGCGGCGGGCGCCGCCCCTCCAGCTCCCCGTGGCCCATGGGACCGTTGGCGCGGATGACGTCGGCGACGCTGGCGAGCAGCTTGCTGTTCTTACGCAGCCAGCCCGACCAACCGGTGTGGCGCAGGCGGTAGTCGAGCATCGCCCGCTTCCACCACGGCAGCATCGAGGTCGGCACGAGGCAGGCAGCGTGGGCCCAGTATTCCAGCAACAGGCGCCGACGGTAGACGAGGCGGTCGAGCCGCGCGCGGTCGTAGGGGCCGAAGCGGCTCCACACCGTGAGATAGTGCGCGCGCTCGAGCACGTTGATCGAATCCATCTGGATGCCGCCGACGTCCTCGACGAAGCGGGTCAGGCGTCCCGGCGTGAGCCCGTGCGCGCGCGGGCGGGCCAGGTGCTGGCGATGGAGGAAGAGCGCGGCGACGGCGCGGCGCGGAAAGACTCGTTGCAGCATTGGCTCCAGAGGGTACCATTCAGGGGAGCCCCATGCAGACGCGGCGTCGACTCCTGATCGCGGGCCTGCTCACTGGCCTCCTCGCGACCGTGCCGGCCATCCCGGCCGGGGCGGTGGAATACCGTCTCCAGGTCGTCAACCTGTGGGAGGCCGCGCTCTTCACCTACGCGAAGCCCCCGGAGCTGCGCGATGGCGCGACCGGGCCCGGCTTGGAGCGGCTCGTGGCCAGCCTCGACGAGGCGACGATTCCGAGTGGGGGCGTGCTCACCGACCGGACGCTCCGGTGGGGGAGCGAGAGCATGGCCCGCGCTTACGGCACCGTGCGCGTGCTCGCCGAGATCAAGGCGGGGGGTGATGGGCACCCCCTCTGGGACGAGGTGCGCTGGGAGGGCAAGCCGGGTGACCGCAGCGTCTGGTTCGTCGCCGCGAGCGGACGGGGCCGGCCCGAGCGGCTCACGCGCGTGGTGCTCAAGGGCAACGGTCCACCGCGTCAATTCATGCCGTTTATCCCGACGAAGGGCTCGCTCAGCGCGGCCGTGAAGTACTCGCTCAACTTCCTCTCGTTCCACGAGGAGCGCGGCACCATCTGGGAGCGCTACGTGTCCCGCAGCCTCGACCTGCGCGAAGGTCTCGGCGCGGTCGTCGGCGAGAACGACAACCAGACCTTCCCCGATCATGTCTACCTGATCGTGGACCAGGGCGCGCAGCCGACCACCTACAGGGCCGTGCTCCTCTGGCGCGAATCCGTCTACAACATCCAGGCGCCGGCCTTCACGCCGATCCAGCGCTAGGACCTACCGGACCGAGGCCGCGAAGATTCGCAGGTAGTTGCCGCCGACGATCTTGGCGGTGTCGGCGGGGGTGAAGCCGCCGCGGAGCATCGCGTCGACCAGGATCGTGAACCGGTCGTAGTCCGGGAAGAGGCCGCCGCTCGACGAGGCGTCCGTGCCGATGCTCACGTGGTCGACGCCGACCACTTCCACCATCTCCTTCAGGCCCTCCGCGTAGAGCTCGGGCGTCGCAAAGAAGTGCCAGACCCCGATGGAGCCGCCGGTCTCGGCGATGGCCCGGGCGTGATCCGGGGTGACCTGTCGCTCCACGAGCGGGGTCGCGCCCTGGGCGCGGGAGCCGCGCAGCGCGGTGTGCGAGAGCAGCAGCGGCCTGGTCGCGACCTTCGCGGCCTGCTTCACGGTGTCCGCGGTCGCGTGAGCCACGTCGACGACCACCCCCAGGCTGTTGCACGCGCTGATGACGTCGGCCCCGAACGGGGTGAGGCCGCCGTGCGTGACGGTGCCGGTCTGGAAGTCGCCGATGTCGTTCGGCGTGTAGTGGACAAGCTGCATGGTGCGGACCCCGCGCCGGTACGACTCTTCGAGCCGCTCGAGCTTCCGCTCGAGGAAGTCCAGCCCCTCGATGTCCAGGATGATCGCGGGGGCGCCGTCCCGGTGGGCCGCCGTGATGTCGGCGACGGTCAGGATGCGGCGAATCCCGTGCTTGCTGGTGAGGGTGTCGAGCCAGTCGAGGCGCTCGCGGTGGTACTGGTAGAGGAACCCGGGCTCGGGCTGGCGCACCGCGCGGAGCACGTTGCTGGCGTCGCGGCCCAGGATGGGCCCGTCCGGCACGTCGGCCAGGCAGAGCACCGCGATCCGGCCGGTGCGCATGCTGCGCGCGAGGTCGTCGCTCGGCCGGGCCGTGCGGGAGGTGACTCCGTTCGGGCCCGCGTGCGTATGCACGTCGATCGAGACGTTGTCGCGGAGCACCCGGTCGGCGGCAGGGTATGGCTTCGAGGCCGCCGCGGCCGCCGGCGCGTCGGAGCGCGCACCCGTGCAGCCGGCGACCATCGCGGCGGCGGTGGCGAGCAGCGTGCTCCACATCCATTCCCGACGGTCCCAGGCGTGACCACAGCAGTGCATGGCGTTCTCCTTCCGGGGCGGGACTATCCGGGCAGCGCCCCGTGCTGACGGAGGTAGTGCAGCCCCTGCCGCGCATCCTCCACCGAGATCTCCAGCACGCCGGGCAGCGCCGCGAACGCGGGATGACGCGCCACGCTCACCACGCCCATGCCGATGGTGCCGGTGCCCGGGGTGGCGTGCCGGTCACGGTGTGCCCCGCAGGGCAGCTGGCAATCGTTGAGGTGGAACGCGACCACACGCTCGAGCACGCCCTCGGCGGCGAGGGCGTCGGCCAGGCGCTGGCCGGCGTCGTCGCCCGCGAGGTCGAAGCCGGCCGCGTGCAGGTGGCAGGTGTCGATCAACAGGCCGAAGCGCTCGGGGGGCGCGCCCACGTCGCGCACGAGCCGCGCCAGCTCCGGAATGGTCTGCCCGAGCTCGCTGCCCTCGCACGAGTTCTCGAGCAGGAGCCGCGGGCCGGCCGGCATGCGGTCGATCAGCTCGCCGAGCTTGCGGACGGCGAGGACGAGGGCGTCCTCCGCGCTCGGATGGCCCTTGGCGTAGCCGACGTGGAAGCAGACCGCGTCGATGCCGACCTCGGCCGCCACCTTGAGATCGGCGAGCAGACTCGATACCGACGAGTTGCGGATGCGCCCCTCGGGACTCGCGAGGTTGATCAGCAGCGAGCCGTGGGCCACGCCCCACGCGTGCCGTCCCCGGAGACCCTCGACGAGCGCGGCGCGGTCGGCTGGCTCGGGGACGCCGTAGTTGCCGAAGCGGCCCGGATCACGGAGGACCGTCTGGTAGACGTCCACGCCTTCCGCGGCGAGCAGCGCCGGGATCGAGGCCAGCGGGGGGTCGATGGACAGGCCGACGCGCATTTCGGTACTCTACCACCCGCGATGAGGCTTGGCTCCCGGCTGCTCCTGACCCTGCTCCTGTCCGCCTGGCCGCTCCTCGCCCACGCCCAGCTGCCGCTCCCCGGCCCGCCCACGCCGGATCAGACCCTGCTGCGCGAGATCTACAAGGAGCTCGTCGAGATCAACACCACCAGCTCGGTCGGCGACACCACGGTCGCGGCTCGGGCGATGGCGGCCCGCCTCAAAGGCGGCGGCTTCGCCGAAGCGGACATGGAGATCGTCGTTCCCCCGGGAGCCCCGAGGAAGGGCAACCTGGTGGCCCGGCTCAAGGGAACCGGCGCCCGGAAGCCGCTGCTCCTGCTGGCCCACCTCGACGTGGTCGAGGCCAGGCGGGAGGACTGGGAGCGCGATCCCTTCAAGCTGGTCGAGGGAGACGGCTACTTCTACGCGCGCGGCACGGTGGACGACAAGGCCATGGCCGCGATCTTCGTGGCCAACCTGATCCGCTACAAGCAGGTCGGCTACGTGCCCGATCGCGATCTGATCCTGGCCCTCACCGCGGACGAGGAGCTGGGCTCGAGCTCGCCGTGGAACGGGGTGCGCTGGCTGCTCAAGCACCACCGCGCCCTCATCGACGCGGAGCTCGCGCTGAACGAGGGCGCGGGGGGCGAGATGACGCGGGAGGGCCGGCCGGTCCTGCTGCGGGTGCAGGCCGCGGAGAAGGTGAGCGTGAGCTTCCGCCTCGAGACGAAGAACCCGGGCGGCCACAGCTCGCTGCCGCGGCCGGACAACGCGATCTATCAGCTGGCGGAGGGGCTCGCCCGCTTCTCGCGTCACGAGTTCCCGCCGAAGCTCAACGAGATCACCCGGGGCTACTTCCAGCGGAGCGCGTCACTCGCCCCCGGAGCCGTCGCCGACGACATGCGCGCGGTCGCGGAGGAGGGCGCACCCGATCCGCAGGCGGCGGCCCGTCTCTCCGCCGTCCATGCCTTCTACAACTCGATCATGCGGACGACCTGCGTGGCCACGCGGCTGGAGGCCGGCCACGCGAACAACGCGCTGCCCCAGACCGCGCGCGCGGTCGTGAACTGCCGCGTGCTCCCGGGCGAGCCGATCGACGCGGTGCGGGAGGAGATCGTGAAGGCCCTGGCCGATCCCGCCATCACGGTGACCCGGACGAGCGAGACGGAGCCGAGCCCGCCCTCGTCCCTGCGCCCCGACCTGATGCAGGCGATCGAGGCGACGGCCGGCACGCTCTGGCCGGGCATCCCGGTGATTCCCGCCATGGGCACGGGGGCGACCGACTCGCGCTTCCTCCGCAACGCGGGCATCGCCGCCTACGGCGTCTCCGGCCTCTTCCTGGGGCCGGACGACGCACGCCTGCACGGGCTCAACGAGCGCTTGCCGGTGCAGTCGCTCTACGACGCCCACGAGTTCCTGTACCGGCTCGTGAAGATCCTCGGCGGCGGGCGCTAGGCGCCCGGGCGCTCGCGCGCGGTCATCCGCGGGCGAAGCGCGGTAGCACGGTCCGGCCGAAGAGCTCCACCGCGTGCACGGGATCGGCGGCCAGGCTCACCGTGAACATGAGCTGGGTGACGCCCGCGGCCTCGGCCGCGCGTACCTGGGCGATGCAGTCGTTCGGGGTGCCCGCGATGGCCAGTCGCGCGCGCAGGTAGTCGAAGAGGCCGAGCCGCCGGGTGAGCCCCGGGTCCATGTCGCGCTGTCGGGTGGTGTAGGTCGTGCGCAGCGCGCGCACCGCCGGCAGCAATTCGACGGGAACGCCGCGGCCCTCCGGGTCCGGCCCCAGGATGTAGGCGGCCACGAAGCCCAGGATGTTGCCGAGCTTCTCGAGCGCAGCCTCGCGCTGCTCGGCCACGTCGAGGCAGGCGATGGACCAGACGTCCACGTCGTCGGCGGGCCGGCCGGCGGACCGGGCGCCGTCGGTGAGCAGCCCGCGCACCCGGCTCACCTCCGCGGCGCCGAGGCCGTAGTTGACGAAGGCCCCGTCGGCGCCCGCGCCCACCGCCCGCAGGGCGGCCGGGCCCGAGGCGGCGGCGTAGACCGGGACCGGCCGCTTCACCCAGCCGAGGTGGGTGGTCGCGCCCCGCCACGTGGCGGGCGCGCCGGAGAGCGCCGCTTTCAGGAACGCGATCCCCTCGCGCAGCTCCGCGGCCCGGGTCGGGGAGCCGCCCACGTTGGTGACGCCACTGTGCCCCGCGCCGATGCCCAGGATGGTCCGGCCACCCGCGGCCACGTCCACCGAGGCGGCCGCGGAGGCGGTGATGGAGGGATGGCGCGTGACCAGGTTGGTGACGCACGTGGCGAGCGGCACGTGGGACGTCGCCGCGGCCGCGAGGGTCATGGCCACCCACGGGTCCAGCGCGTTGCCCGGCGTGTCGGCGATGCCGACGAGATCGAAGCCGAGATCCTCGCCGAGCCGTGCCATCCGCGCCGTGTACTCCGGCGTGTACGGCCAGAAGAAGAAGCCGAAGCGCATCGAGGCGCGCGCTACGGCTTGACCGGCGGATACTCCCGCGAGTAGGGCGGGGTCTTCAGGAACTCCTCCGGCTGGTAGGTCCAGAACTGCGAGACCGCCGGGTAGGTGTGGATCACGGTGGTGGCCAGCTTGCCGCCCACCTTGTCGACGCGCAGCATGTAGACGTTCTCGGTCGGGTTCCCCCAGTCGTCGAGCTTGATGGGCCCGCGCGGATCGGGGGTGGTCTCGATGGCCCGGCGAATGGCGACCACCAGCTTCTCCCGGTCCTCCACCTGACCGCCGAGGGAGTTGGCGGCCTCGGTGATCCAGCGCCCCGAGCTGTACATGATCGCGTGGAAATAGGCGGGGGTGCGCCCGAGCTTGCCCTCGGCCAGCTTCATGAAAGCCTGGTTGGCGGGCGTCTGCAGGGTCGGGCTCCAGAGCAGCGAGCCGATGGTGCCCACCGCCTCGTCGCCCATGCCGCGAAGCGCGCTCTCGTCGATCATGACCCCGGTGCCGATCAGCGGCGTCTTGCCCTTGAGCGCGGACTCGCCGTACTGCTTCACGAAGCGCACCGCCTGGCCGGCCACGAAGACGGCGCAGACCGCGTCGACGTCCTTGGACACCTGCGAGAGATACGGCGCGAAGTCGAGCGCGTTGAGCGGGACCCAGATCTTCTGAACCACGCGGCCGCCGCCGTCCTCGAACACGCGCTGGAAACCGCCGGCCTCCTCGTGGCCGAAGCCGTTGTCCATCGCGATGACCGCGACCCGCCTGTACTTGAGGGTCTTGGCCGCGTAGTCGCCGAGCGGGTGCATGATCTGGCTCGCCGAGAAGTTGGAGCGGAGGATCCACTTGGCGATCTTGCGCTTGGTGAGATCGTCCGGGGTGGTGAGGAACAGGGTGGGGAGCTGGTCCTTCTCGATGAGCGGCACCAGGCTGTTGCCCACGTTGACCAGGAGCACGCCGGTCAGCACGTGGATCTTGTCGTGGCCGACCAGCTTGCGGTACTTCGCGATCGCGGTGGCCGAGTTGCTCTCGTCGTCCTCCTCGATCAGCTCGATCTTGCGCCCGCCCGCCTGCCCACCCACCTGCCCACCCACCTGATAGTTGACCTGCTCGAGCGACATCTTGAGGCCGTCGAGCATGTCCTTGCCGGCCTGCGCGAAGATCCCGGTCAGCGGCCCGATGAAGCCGATGCGGATGGTCTCGGCGGCGGCGGCCGGCCCCGCGGAGGCCACGAGCGGCAGGAGGGTGAACACGAGGGCCAGCAGGATGCGGGATCGTTTCATGCGGGTGGCTCCTTTGCCGAAGGCTCGGTTCCGTTCGTGCCGGAAGCATACTAGACTTCCTGGCGATGGCGGTGCACCGCGGTGTCGAGGACTGGCTGGCGCTCCCTCTTCTCGTGTTCGACGCGAGGGTGCGGCAGGTGACGCTCGGCAACCCGATCCTGGGGGTCGGGCTCGACGGGAGCCCGCCCCCGTGGCTCGTCGGCCGCCCGGCGCCCGGCGGGTCTCGTCTCGAGCGGCTGACCGCGCAGCTGCGAGAAGAGGTCGCCGATCCGCTCGATCTGGTGATCGGGGAGGTGCTGATCGGCAGCCTCGACGAGGACGGATTCCTCGCGCAGGACCTCGGAGAGATTGCCGGAGCGCTGGCGGTGGAGCGCGAGCAGGTCGAGCGGGCGCTGCGCATCGTCCAGGAGCTGGAGCCGGTGTCGTGGCGCTCCGCACCCTGATCGGTCCCTTCCCGGGGCGCGACGACGGGGCACCTCGCCCCGCTCCGCGGGGTGGCCGCCCCCGCCGTCCAGCCGCGGCGGCACTGGCGCTGATGCCGCCCGACCCCGAGCGGGAGCCGGCCGCGCCGCCCTCGCCGCCCTCGCCGCGCCGCCTGCCGCTACCGCGTCGGCGCTATTCGCAGAACTTGCACGGCGGGTAGTTGCGATCGTAGGCCGGCAGCTTGAGGTACTCCTCCTGCTTGTAGGTCCAGAACTGCGAGACGTTCGGGTAGGTCTGGATCACGGTGTTCTGCAGCTTGCCGCCGACCCGCTCGACCTTCCGGATGTAGACGTTCTCGATGGGATTCCCCAGGTCGTCCATCTTCATGGGCCCACGCGGGTCGTCGGCGATCTCGACCTTGCGGAGGGCCGCCACGAACTTCTCCTTGTTCTCGGCCTCGCCGTTGATGCTCTTCAGCGCCTCGTAGTAGAAGCGGGCGCCCGTGTATCCCTGCGCGCAGTACAGCGAGGTCCCTCGGCCGTAGCGCTTCTCGTACGCGGCCGAGAACTTGCGGTTGGCCGCGGTGTCGAGCGCGCTGCTGTAGATCAGCGAGGTGATGACCCCGATCGACTCGTCCCCCATGCCCTTCAGCACGTTCTCGTCGGTGAGGGTGCCGATGCCGATCAGCGGGATCTTGCCCTTGAGGCCGGTGTCGTTCCAGGTCTTGATGAACCGCGGCGAGAGCCCACCGGTGTGGCAGGCGTAGACGCCGTCGATGTCCTTCTTGAGCGAGGCCAGGTAGGGCGCGTAGTCCTGGATGGACAGCGGCGTCCAGATGCGCTGGACCACCTTGCCGCCCAGGTCCTCGAACACGCGCTGGAAGCCCGCGTTGGTCTCCCAGCCGAACGCGTAGTCCATGCTGATGGTGGCCACGCGCTTGAGCTTGAGCTGCTTGTAGGCGTAGTCGCCGAGCGGATGGGTGGCCTGGCTGCCCGAGGCCGAGGTGCGAACGATCCAGCGCACCGGCTTGCGCTGCGTGATGTCGTCGGGCGCCGTCACCGGGTAGACCGTGGGGATCTTGTTCTGCTCGATGTAGGGAACGAGGGCGTAGCCGGTGGCGGCCAGGAGGCCGCCGGCCAGCGTGTGCACCTTCTCCTGCTCCACGAGGCGGCGGACCTTGGTGAGCGCGCCCGTCGGCTCGGGATCGGAGTCCTCCACGATCACCTTGACCTCTCGGCCGGCGACCTTCATCCCCACCTCTTCCCAGAAGAGGTTGAAACCGTCCGTCATGTCCTTGCCGGTCTGGGAGAAGTTGCCGGTGAGCGGTCCGAAGTAGCCGATGCGGATCGGGTCGGCCGCGCGGGCCGGGCGGACGGCTGCGGCGGCCGCGGCGCCGCTCATCCCGATCAAGAACTGTCGCCTGTGCATGGACTGGCCTCCTCGCTGAGGACGATACGGGGTGCTTGCGGCGCTACAGTAGGGAGCCGGCTCGGATTTGTCAACCGTGGCGGGCTTGACAGGCGCCGGGGGCGTCGGCAGAGTCTCACCCATGCTGAACGCGACCCGTGATCTGGTCCTGCCCACGACCATCACCGGCTCCTATCCGCGTCCGCACTGGTTCACGGAGGAGCTGCGCGGCCGGGGCTTCAAGGACGCGCTCGGCGACTCGCGCTTCCGCGAGCAGTATCTGGACGCGGTGGCCTGCCTGGTGCGGGAGCAGGAGCTGGCCGGGCTCGACGTGGTCACCGACGGCGACTCGCGCTTCGACCTCACGGTGGGCGGCAAGTCGTGGTTCTACTACGTGATCGAGCGGCTGCGCGGCATCACCGGGGCGCAGGACCGCTCCACCGGGGGCGGCTGGAAATCGCTGCGCCCCGGCCACATCCTGTACGAGGTCATGGAGGCCTACCAGCCCGCGGTGGTCGGCGCGCCGCTCGCCGGCGGCGCGCTCCAGTACGCGGCGCTCTTCAAGACCGCCCAGCGCCTCTCGGCCAAGCCGGTGAAGTTCGGCGCGATCACCGCCCAGTCGCTGGCCAAGATGCTGGTGAACCGGCACTATGCCTCGGATCGCGACGTGATCCTGGCGCTGGCCGATATCTTCAACGCGGAGCTCCGGGAGGTAGCAGCGGCGGGCTGCCGGGTCATCCAGGTGGAGGAGCCCCAGCACCACATTGGAGGGGCCAGCGGCGCGTCGGACCGTGATCTCGAGTTCTATACCGAGGCGGTGAATCGGGAGATCGCGGGCGTGAACACCGAGATCTGGCTGCACACCTGCTGGGGCAATCCGAACCAGCAGCCGCTGCACTGGGACCGACCGTCCTACGAGCGGTCGCTGCCGTACCTGCTCGCGACCGATGCCGACGTGCTCACGCTCGAGTGCGCCTCCACGAACGGCCGGGACCTGCCCCTGCTCGCCAAGCACCGCACCGACAAGAAGATCGCGATCGGGGTGGTGAACCACTCGACGGCGGCGGTCGAGCCGCCGGAAGTGGTGGCCGGCCTGATCCGCCGCGCGCTCGAGTACGTGCCGCCGGAGCGCCTCGTGCTCTCCACCGACTGCGGCTTCGGCCGGGAGGGGCTCGCGCGGCGCATCGCGTTCTACAAGAGCGTGGCCATCAACCTGGGCGCCAACATCGTGCGCCGCGAGCTGAAGCTGCCGGAGGTGGAGATTCCTGCCGCCGATCCGCGCTTCACCTTCGCCGGCTGATCACGGAGGGAACCATGACAGTCATCAAGGTACGGGACCTGGCGTGGGCGCGCATGCACGCGCCGGATCTGGACGCGATGGAGGAGTTCCTCACCCACTTCGGCCTGACGCGCGCCGCGCGCACGCCCACCGCGCTCTACATGCGGGGGACGGATCCCGCCCACCACATCCACGTGGTCGAGAAGGCGGACGACGCGCGGTTCGTGGGCTTTGCCTACCACGCGGCGAGCCAGGACGATCTGGCCCGCGTGGCCAAGGCTCCCGGCGCCTCGGCGGTGGAGGCCATCGACGAGCCGGGCGGAGGCAAGCGGGTGCGGCTCCGGGAGCCCAACGGCTACCAGATCGAGGTGGTGTGGGGTCTCGAGGCGCTGCCGCCGATCCCGGTGGACCACACCCCGATGAACACCGGCGCCGAGCCGCTGCGCCGCGCGGGGACGCTGATGCGCCTGCGCAAGTCGCCGACTCCGATCAAGCGGATCGGCCACGGCGTCATGGGCACGCCCCGGGTCCGCGAGACCGTGCAGTGGTTCCGCGACACGCTCGGCTTCATCGGCTCCGACGATGTCTACGCCGGCCAGAAGGACAACCTGATCGGCTCGTTCAATCGCTGCGATCGGGGCGACGACTACGTGGACCATCACACGCTCTTCTGCGTTCGCAACGAGCGGGCCGGGATGAACCACGTTTCCTTCGAGGTGCCGGACGTGGACGCGGTGTTCAAGGACCACGAGTACCTCGCCCGCCTCGGCAAGTACGAGCACATGTGGGGTGTCGGACGGCACCTCCTGGGCAGCCAGGTCTACGACTACTGGTGCGATCCGTGGGGCCGCGTGCACGAGCGCTGGGCGGATACCGACCGGCTCAACGCGCGCAGTGGCTCGAACCTGCTATCCGCCGAGGAGGGCCTCGTCAGCCAGTGGGGCGAAGATCCACCCGAGCGCTTCATCCGTCACGTGACGGTGTAGCCGCGCCGCTGGCTCGGCTGCGCCGGATCTGCCGGGTCCTGCCCGGGACCTCAGAGAAGGTTTCCCACGGGGAGCCCACCTTCTGGGTGGGCGGGCGGATGTTCGCCCAGTTCGACGATCACCATCACGGTGGTTCCCACGTGGGCGTCTGGCTCGCGATGCCGCTCGGTGCGCAGGAAGCGCTCGTCTACGCGGACCCGAAGCGGTACTTCGTGCCGCCCTACGTGGGCCCGCGGGGCTGGGTGGGCATGCGGCTGGACGGTCGCCCGACCTGGAAGAAGGTGGAGCAGGTCGTGCGCGAAGCCTACGACCACATCGCGGCTAGGACCAGACCTCGCGCGGAAACGGCAGCCCCTCGAGGTCGGCGTCGGTGAGCGGCGCGTCCTTCTCAACCCGCATCTCGTCGAGGAACCAGTAGATCTGTCGCAGGTGCTGGGCCGTATGCCACGTCGTGCGCTCCATGAACTCGGGCGCCGACTGCGGGCCGTAGTAGGTGCTCACCTCGCCGTCGCACCAGCCGGGGCGGGCGAAGTAGGCGCGGAGGCGCCGGCGGACCCCATCGCCGTAGCGTGCGATCGCCTCGCCGTCGGCCATCTCGGGCGGCGCGTTCTCCTCGAACCAGGCCCCGTCGAGATGTCCCTGCTCCCGCGTGTCCGCGAACGAGGCGGCGACCCGGAAGACGTGGAAGCCGAGCTGGTGCACCGTGCGGTCGCGCCCCGGGTACTTCATGCCGAGATGCTCCCGCGGCACCTGCCGGATCGCGCGCTGGGTGGCGGCCAGGACCATGTCCATGCGCTCGGCCAGCTCGGCCGGGGTCAGCTTCTTCGGCGCGCGGTAGCGCACCCCGACCAGCTCGGCCAGCGCCTGCGGGTTCCAGCCGTGCACGATGCGCTCGCCCACGATGGTGGCGGGCACGCGCTGCACGCCGAAGGCCGCCAGATCGGCGCGCCGCTCCGGCTGAGCCTCGACGTCGAAGCCCTCGAAGGCCACTCCCCATGACGAAAGCAACTCTTTCGTCTTGGCGCAGGAGCTTCAGCCCTGGCGGTAATAAACTCGGATGGTTACGGGGAGCTCGCTCGCGGTCATCAGTGGCCTCCGCACAGCACTGACAAAAGTGACTGACAAAAGTACAGGCTAGGCATCCTTCGGCTTCCCAATATACCGCTGTAGGGCCGCCTGCTGGCGGAGCCGGGCCTCATAGACCTCATCGGGCAGTAGATGGTCGTACCGTGCTTGGGCTCTCGGATCAGAATGGGTCAACATCGTGGAGCTTGCATGGGCGCAGTGAGCAAACAAAACGCTGAGTTGCGGCCGACCGAATCCGATAAAGCGAGGCCGCTGCTGGATAGAGTCCAACGCGTCAGTAGTCGGGTCACGGACGCGAGCGGCATGCGCGACCAGCACAATTGGCAGACAGTCGTGGTGAAGCCGAAGGAGCCGAATGCCTTCGTGATGCCTAACGGGAAGATTGTCGTCTTCACCGGTATTCTACCCATCGCGAAGAATGAGGCCGGTCTGGCCGCCGTGGTATGCGCCAGAGGCTAAGACCATTGTGCGCTCCATTAGCTTCGATGCGCACGGCGGCGAAGTCGTGACAGAGTTGCAGGACTATGACAGGACTGTCGACGCTGTTGATGCCAGTGATGCGACCGCCGGCCGGAAGCAGTAGACTGATTCAGGTAGCCGCTTGCTTTCGCTGATCTTTCGTTAGCTCTATGGATGAAAGCCGCGCACGTCGACGCGGTAGCCTGGTTGCTTCACTTTGAGCCACTTCAGGGTTCGGCCCACTACGTAAGGCGACTCAGGGTCCTTCGCCACATAACCTTCCCACCCCCGGTGTAGCAGCTCCGCCCACGCCGCGAAGCCGTTCGGGCTCAGCCGGCGCGCGGGCAGGACGAGGGCCTGAGCCTTCAGGAGCCGCTCGAGGGCCCGCCGGCGCACCTTCAGAGGCTCCTTCCGGTAGCCCTTCTCGCCCAGCTGGAGAAGGTCGAAGGCCATGAACATCGGCGGCGTGGCTAGGTCGCCGTGGTTGATAGGGCGGAGCCACTCGAAGCGGGAGACAAGCTCTCGATCGACCCATTGCGGCTGACGAGGCGTACGACTCCCGCCTGCTTGACCACCAGCATGCGCCACCCGTCGTATCTCTCTTCGTAGACCCAACCCGGTGTGTGGAAGGGCCGGGCGACCTGGGTGGCGTGCATGAGCGGCGGCGGATCGGTCATCGACTTGAGTTCGTATAAGGCCCCGGGTTGCCAAGAGTCAAGGTCTGCGAGTATGGATACACATGACTTGACCCACGCCACGTAGGGCTGACAAGACATGCCGCACTTGCCGTTGCTTGACCCTTCCCGTCTCCCAGACTAAGCTCTCGCCACCTGTCGGCCCGGTCCGAAGTCGCCCTTGTCTAGAGTGTCGTTAGTCTCTTCCGATGGTAACGGGCGTGAGAGACAAGGAGAGGCCAATGCGTCGGGGTACCAAGCCAGCGAAGGCGAAGGTCAAGGCCAAGCCCCCCGCCCGCAAAGCACGAGGGAACGGGGACTCGAGGGCCCACGACCTTGAGAAGCGCCTGGCGGAGGCCCTGAAGGGTAAGGCGGAGGCGCTAAAGCGCGAGTCCGAGGCCCTGGAGCAGCAGACGGCGACCGCGGAGATCCTACGTGTGATCAGCCAGTCGCCGACGAATCTCCAGCCCGTGCTGGACGCCGTGGTCCGGAGCGCCGCGCGCTTCTGCGGGGCCGACGACGCTGAACTGTTCCGCCTAGACGGGGAATACCTCGCGGTGGCCGCCCATCACGGCCCGATTCCCGCCCCAGTCGGACGCCTGATTCCGCTCGTGCAAGGATCCGTCTCCGGCCGCGCCTTCGCGGAGCGTCGGGCGATTCACGTAGCCGATCTGCAGGCCGAGGCGGAAGAGTTCCCAGTGACCAGCGGCATGGCTCGCGAACTCGGCTTCCGGGCGAGCCTTAGCGTTCCGCTGCTTCGTGAGGGGATGGCAGTGGGCACCATCACCCTACGGCGTGCCGAGGTAAATCCGTTCACGGACAAGCAGATCAAGCTCCTCCAGACCTTCGCCGATCAGGCGGTCATTGCCATCGAGAATGTGCGGCTGTTCAATGAGACGAAGGAGGCGCTCGAGCGGCAGACAGCCACCAGCGAGATCCTGCGTGTAATCTCAACTTCGCCCACCGACGTCCAGCCAGTGTTCGACGCGATCGCCGGGAGTTCCCGCCGGCTGTGCAACGCCTTCAACGGTGCCGTGTTTCAGTTCGATGGGGAGCTCATCCGCTTTGTCGGCGAGAGTGGCATCAGGCGGGAGGCTATCGAGGTCATGCGAGACGTGTTCCCGGCCCCTCCCAGTCGAAACAGCGCGACGGCGCGGGCCATCCTTGAGCGCGCGGTCGTGCATATCTCGAATGTGCGTGAGGATTCCGAGTACCGCACTCAGGAATGGGCAAGTGCCATGGGCATTCAAAGCGTGTTGTCGGTGCCCATGCTCCATGAGGGTCGCCCGATCGGGGCGATCACCGTCAACCGGGTCGAAGCGGGGCTGTTTCCCAGCACGCAGGTCGATCTGCTGAAGACCTTCGCCGACCAGGCGGTGATCGCCATTGAGAATGTCCGCCTCTTCAAAGAGCTGGAAGCTCGCAATCACGACCTCACCGAAGCACTGGAGCAGCTGACAGCCACGAGCGAGATCCTCCGCGTGATCAGCAGCTCACCGACAGACGTCGAGCCGGTCTTCGACACGATCATCAGAAGCGCCGTGCAGTTGTGTGATGGGCTGACTGGAACCGCTGTCCGATTCGATGGCGAGATGATGCACCTCGCAGCCGGCTACAACTACACGCCGGAGGTGCGGCAGGCTCTAGAGGAAGCGTTCCCGATGCGGCCGGGCCGGCGGATGATGGCCGGGCGCGCGATCCTGAGCCGGACGGTCATTCAGGTCGAAGATGCGTTGGAGGATCCTGAGTATGGGCAGGACGTCGCGCGGGCCGGCGGCTTCCGCAGCATGCTTGCGGTGCCAATGATGCGCGAGGGGAACCCCATCGGGGCCATTGTCGTCAATCGAGGCCAGCCTGGGTCGTTTTCGGTGAGCCAGATTGATCTGCTGAAGACCTTTGCCGACCAAGCCGTGATCGCCATCGAGAATGTGCGCCTCTTCACCGAATTGCAGGCGAGCAACCGCGAGCTGACCACGGCGCTGGACACGCAGACCGCCACCAGCGATATCCTGCGGGTTATCAGCCGCTCGCAGACAGACGTGCAGTCGGCGTTCGACGCGATCGTGGCCAGCGCCGTCCGCTTGTTGGGAGGGTACGCCGGCATGCTGATCCGGATAGTGGGCGATCAGATCGAGCTCGCCGCGCTTACGAGCATCGACGACGCTGCCGACGCTGCCGAGAGGGTGCGTTTTCCACGGCCGCTCCAGTCCGAGGGGACGCAGGCCCAGGCCATTCGCGATCGCGCGCCGATCAATATTGCCGACGCTCAGACCGATCCTCGGGTATCCGAGGGTGGGCGCGCCACCGCCCGTGCCCGCGGCTACCGAAGCTGGGTAGTAGTGCCGCTGCTCCGTCACGATGCGGCGATCGGGGCGATATCGGTGACCCGCCGCGATCCCGGCGGGTTCACCGGCGACGAGATCGCGCTCCTCAAGACCTTCGCGGACCAAGCGGTCATCGCCATCGAGAACGCCCGCCTGTTCAAGGAACTCGAAGCCCGCACGCAGGAGCTGACACGCTCGGTCGATCAGCTCACGGCTCTGGGCGAGGTCGGCCGCGCCGTCAGTTCCACGCTCGACCTGGAGACGGTCCTGACCACCATCGTCTCACGCGCCGTCCAGCTGTCGGGGCTCGACGGTGGCGTTGTGTTCGAGTACGACGAGGGCACCGACGAGTTTGTCCACCGGGCGGCGACCGAGACCGGCGGGGCCCTCGCGAAGGCCCGACGCACCACCCGGGTCCGGAAAGGGGAAGGGGTCGTGGGCCGGACCGCGATCACGCTGGAACCGGTCCAGGTGCCTGACATCACGGGGCCGGGCGCCTACGTCGGCGCGAACCGCGAGAATCTGATCGAGTCCGGCATCCGGGCCATCCTGGCCGTCCCGATGGTCCGTGAGGACCGCCTCATCGGGTGCCTGGTCGTGTCGCGCAACCGCCCCGGCGGATTCCCGGCGGAGGCGATCGAGCTGCTGCGCACCTTCGCGACGCAGTCGGCCTTGGCCATCCAGAATGCCCGGCTCTTTCACGAGATCGCGGACAAGAGCCGGCAGCTCGAGGCGGCCAGTCGCCACAAGTCGGAGTTCCTGGCTAACATGTCCCACGAGCTCCGTACCCCGCTCAACGCCGTGATCGGCTTCTCCGAGGTGCTGCTCCAGCGGATGTTCGGCGACCTCAACGCCAAGCAGGACGAGTACCTCAAGGACATCTACGCCTCTGGCCAGCACCTGCTCTCCCTCATCAACGACATCCTGGACCTCTCCAAGATCGAGGCCGGGCGGATGGAGCTGACGCCGGCCCCCTTCCACCTGCCGAGCGCCCTGGAGAATGCCGTCACCCTGGTCAAGGAGCGCGCGGCCCGCCACGGCATCGCCCTGCAGCTCGACATCGACCCGCGGCTCGGCGAGGTCATGGGGGACGAGCGCAAGGTCAAGCAGGTGCTGCTGAACCTCCTGTCCAATTCGGTCAAGTTCACCCCCGAGGGGGGCCGGATCACCCTGAAGGCCAGCCGCACAGACGGCGCGGTCGAGATCGCGGTCACCGACACCGGGATCGGCATCGCGCCCGAGGATCAGGCGGCCATCTTCGAGGAGTTCCGCCAGGTGGGGACCGACGAGACGCGCAAGCAGGAAGGCACGGGCCTCGGGCTGACCCTCGCGAAGAAATTCGTCGAGCTGCACGGGGGCCGGATCTGGGTCGAGAGCGACCTGGGTCACGGGTCCACGTTCACCTTCACGCTGCCCGTGAGCTGACGCGGTGGTGACCCGACGAGTGTTCCTCAGCACTCTGACGGGCGGTCTGCTCGCCGCCGAGTTCCCCGGCGGAGAAGGTCCGCCGTGTAAGTTATCTCTCGAGCGGGATACCAGGCGGCCCCTATCCTGCCTCGCGCGTTGATCGTCGCCGGGCATCGTGTTATGCACGAGTGAGCCAATGGGGAACCGTATACTCAGCCCGGGCGACCGGGCGCCGGCCTTCGATCTGCCCGATGCGGTCGGCGAGGGTACACTGAGCCTCGCCGAGTATCTTCGCCACGGGCCGGTTCTCCTCGCCTTGCTGCGCGGCCTCTATTGTCCATTCTGCCGCCGACACATCAGCCAGCTGCGACCGACGTGCGAGACGCTGCGGGATGCCGGTATCACAGTCCTCGGCGTCGTCGTCGGCAGCGCCGCGCGAGCCCGGCAATACTTCTCTCGCTTCCCACCCTGCTTCCCGATGGCGGCAGCGCCCGATCGCGCGGTTCACCGGGCCTACGGCCTGCCGCAAGTCGACCGGACGCCGGAGTTTATCCGGGGGACAGAGCACAAGGCCGCCGAGATCCTCCGCGAGGACGGCATCCCGGTACCCCCGGGAGAGAGTGCCGACGCGGTCTTCCTGAAGGCTGACGGTTTCGAACTGACCGCCGAGGACGAGGCGGAATGGCATCGCCCACTCCAGTGGGTCGGCTACTTCCTCATAGGACGCGACGGTCTGGTTCGCTGGGATAACGTCGAAGCGCGGATCACGGCGCTGCCGGAGATCGACAAGCTCCTTGCCCTCATCTAACGCTCAGTCACTGCTGGCGCGGCCGGATCAGGCGATCGAATGATGGACCGGCGGGCGTTCATCGGCACGCTGGCGGGCGGCCTCCTCGCCGCGCCGCTCGCGGCCGGGGCGCAACCGGGCGCCCAGGCGCCGCGCATCGGCTTCCTCTGGGGCGGCACTCCACCCCAGTCCCTCCTCCGCGAGTTCGAGGACGCCTTGCGGGAGCGGGGTTGGGAGCGGCCGAGGGCCGTGCCGAGCGCCTGCCGCAGTTTGCAGCCGAGTTGGTCCAGGCGCGGGTCAGCGTCATGGTGACCTCCCAGACACCAGCGACCCAAGCCGCTAAAAAGGCCAGCAGCACGATTCCCATCGTCATGCTCGGAACCGGCGATCCTGTTCGGTACGGTCTGGTCGCCAGTCTGGCGCGGCCCGAGGGAAACGTGACGGAGAGTGCATGAAGATCTTATTCAAGAGCGCTTGGGGTTCTGACGATCCGACGAAGGCCGCGTTTCCCTTCTTACACGCGAATGCCTTTGCCGAGGCCGGGCACGAGTCGCAGATCTTCCTGCTCGGTGAGGCGGTCTCGGTCATGCGGGAGCCGGTCGCGAATGCCGTGGTGCCCGTCGGGTGGCCGCCTTTGGCCGAGATCTTGAGCCAGACAATTTCGCTAAAGGTTCCAATTCACGTCTGAACCGCGTGTTCACGGGCCCGTGGGGTCCTGGACGCGGATCTTCTCAGGAAGAATGCGACCTTTGCGACGCCAGCGACGCTGGTGGCGCTGGTCGGATGGGCTGACAAGATCTTGAGCGAATGATGAGCTTCCGCACTACCGCCAAGGCCCTCGGCCTCACGATCCCGCCGTCGATGCAGGCACGGGCGGATCAGGTGATCGAGTGACCACCAAGCACTGGCTCGTCACCTGCTCCTGTGGCTGGGGGGCAGGGTGCTTGGAGGAATGGGCTGCCGAGTCCGTGGGCAAGCTGCATCACCAGCTCGGCGACGTGGGCGAGGAGCACGTCGCCGATTGAGGGGCCGATGAGCCTAGAAGCGGCGAGCAGCTCCCGCTAGTCTAAGGGGCGCGGGAGCTAGCGTGACAATCTTGACCCGACGTCTGGTGGTCGTTCTCGCGTCAGCTGCTGCGCTTGGCGGCTGTGCAATGAAGGACGATGCGCTCTCGAAGGAGGGACCCGCGTCTCCACCTGCGGCCCCGGCTTCCACGCAACCCAGCGACTTCGGGTCGTCGGCGCCTCACTGGTTCGGGTCAGGGGGGCCGTGACCGCCCGAACGGGAAACCTCGCCCATACCATTGCCCGTCGTGTCGTGAGGCCAATAGGTGGGACAAGAGATTGGAGCACTGGGAGGACTATGCGCAGAACGACCGGGCCAAGCCATAACGCGATGGCTGGCCGCCGGATTGACGCTCTCGCTACCGAAGCGGAAGAGCAGCGTGCGACCACCCAAGCGATGCGGTGTCTTCCCGACACCGTGGACCCGCGTGGGCCGAAGGGGAAGTAGGTCCTATGATCACCCGCGGGTTCTGCATGGTGGTTACCCTGATCGGCTCCCTTCTTGCCGTTGCCGCCTCGGGTCATGCCGAATCCGCCTGGAAGTTGTGGCAGCAGGAGACCGTCTTCACGGAACGCTGGTGGGTCCCGAAGAGCTGGCCTTTTCACTGGAAAGCCACCGAGATGAGACCGGTTGGGCTGACAGAGTTTCAAACACACGCTGAATGCCAGCTGGCAGAGATGCAGGCTATGAGGCCCGACGCCCACCGGGCAAGAGAAATGGCGGCGCAGGAGAACTCAGGCATGATCAGTACCAGGTCCGTTAGCAGGTTCGCCTGCGTGCCAAGCGACTGGCGACCCTGGAGGATCGAGCCAGGAGGCGTGTGGAGATGAACTCGAAGTTGCTCGTCGCACTGCTTGTGTCGTCAGGGATGCTCGCCGTCGCCACGTCGGCCTCCGCCGAATGCGCGTGGGTCCTGTGGGTCGAGGCACCAACGAGCTCAGATCAGTGGAGCGTCGCGAGCGTTCCGCAGTCTCGGTTCACCGCGAAGGAAGATTGCCAGCGCCGTGCTAACGACCTCAACGCGTTTGAATTGACAATGCACCGAATGCAAGGCACGAGCGGCGAGGCCCACGACGCCTACAGCTGCCAGCCCTGCACCGTGGACCCACGACCGGAGGGAGCATTGCTTTACGAAGGCGCGGACCCGCGTGGGCCGAAGGGTGCCGGGCAATGACGGAGAACTACAAGACGTGCCAGCGGTGCGGCGCCAAGATCGCGGCAGGACACCAGGGGCAAGGACGAGACGAAGTGGAACTACGTCCTTAACCAGAACGCCGTCTCTCGATGGAGGAATCGTAACATGCTCGCCCCCAAGGCCCCGCTGAGCACCGTCCCCTTGGGCTCACATCAAGGGCACACCGCGCTAGCGACCTGGCTGCGGTTGCCGCCGATTGCGGGCTCGCCTATGGTTGATCTGCTGCGGCGACCCCCGGCCGCCAGGTCCACGATCCCCGCGAAGCGAAGGAGGCGAGAGTGAGCGTGAAGAGGAACTTCTACAGCGACAACGTGTCGGGTGCCGCCCCGGAAATCCTGGAGGCACTCGTCGCCGCCAACGCCGGAGACACCGCACCCTACGGGGCCGACCCGGCCACCGCGGGGCTCCAGGCCCGCTTCGCGGAGCTGTTCGAGACCGACGTCGAGATCTATCCGGTAGGAACCGGGACGGCGGCCAACGGGCTCTGCGCGTCGATCATCGCTGCGCCCTACGGGGCGATCTATCTGTCCGACGCCGCCCATCTCCACGGCAGCGAGTGTGGAGGGCCCGAGTTCTGGTCGGGGGGAAACGCGCGGACGATCCCGGTGCCGAGCACGAATGGCAAGATCGCCCCCGCCGACCTGGCACGGATGGTCGACGAGGCCGTGGCGCGCCCCGCCACCGAGGTGCCGCCGCGTGCGATCAGCATCACCCAGGGCACCGAAGCCAGCACCGTGTACACCGTCCCCGAAGTGAGCGCCCTCGTCGAGGTGGCCCGGGCGCGAAGCCTGTGGGTACACATGGACGGCGCGCGGCTGGCCAACGCCGTCGCCCGTCTCGGCTGCACGCCGGCCGAGGCCACCTGGAAGGCGGGCGTCGACGTGCTCTCCTTCGGCGCCACCAAGAATGGCGCCCTCGCCGCCGAGGCCGTGGTGTTCTTCGACCGTGAGCTGGGCCGGACCATGCGCTACCGCCGGCGGCGTGGCGGCCATCTTTTCTCGAAGATGCGATTTCTTTCCGTCCAGCTCGAGGCCTTCATCACGGACGGCCTCTGGCTGCGGAACGCCCGCCACGCCAACGCCATGGCCCAGCGGGTGCGGGAGGGCCTAGCCAAGATCCCCGGCGTCCGGTTCCGAAGCCCGACCGAGATCAACTTCGTCCTCGTGACCCTGCCCCAGCCCGTGTGGGACGGACTGGTCGCCGAGGGCTACAGCTTCTCCCGCCGCGGCGCCCCTGCCGAGGGCATCATCCGGATCGCGTGCGCCTTCGACACAACGGAGGAGGCGGTGGACGCTCTCGTGGAGACCGCCCATCGCTATGCCCGCTCCGGGCAGGAGGCCGAACGCGGGGACGGCGTCACGAGCTGACGCACGGGCGCCCGAATCGAGGGCGAACGCCATGGCGAGGCGAGCCCTCGCGAGCGCGGCTCTGTTACTCGTTGTCCACCTGTTGTCCGCCGTTCACTCCGGCGCGCTGGCGCAGGACCAGCCGGGCGGCCGCGAGCTCGTCAAGAACGCGCGGAATCCTCTGGCGGACCGGACGAGCCTGCAGGTGCAGGCGAATTTCAACTTCGGTGTGGGCCAGGATCGAGACACGCAATACGTCTTCGTTGACGAGCCTCGGGACCGGGAAGTGGCAGATCGGCCCGACGGTCGCCGCCATTCTCACCGGAGGGTGGTGGCAGGTGGGGGCGCAGGTGAACAACCGGTGGTCGTTTCCCGGTGACTCGACGCGGCCCTCGGTCAACGCGATGTTCCTGCAACCGCTGGTCAACGTCTTCTTGCCCGACGACTGGTACCTCACGTCCGGGCCGCAGGTGACCGCCAACTGGGAGGCCAGCTCGGGTGACCGCTGGACCTTGCCGGTGGGGGGAGGGATCGGGAAGGGCTTCACGATCGGGCGACAGACGGGGACCGCGCAGGTCGAGGCGTACTCCAACGTGGAACGACCGGCCGGGACGTCGACGTGGAGCCTCATCCTGACCGTCCAGTTCGTGTTTCCCCGGTGAGTGCCCTACCGATCAGCGCGGAGGCGGGCTGGGTCTTGCTGGCGCGGGACTCGCACGGGAGCTTTGATTCTGGAGTTGGAAGGCAGAAACGTCAGCACACCCCCGGCGGCCGCCGCCTTGGTGACCTGACTCTTCCGCTTGGCGTGGTCAGCGGCACGGGGGACCGCCGCCACCTTGTGCGCCGTTGCCGGGCGCTGGAGGCCAACCCGGAGCGCCAGCGCGCTGCCGAGTGGGACCTTCAGCTGATACGAGCGCTCGGGGGGTGTCTGCTTCTGACGGAGCGCCGAATTCAGCCGCTCCAGATCTTTCAAGGGAATTCCGGCCAGGGCCGCGATGCGCTGAAGGGGCGTGGCCCTGGGCACCGCGATCTGCTCGTAGTGGAGGGGCTGCTCGGGCGTGACGGCGAAGCCGTACCGCTCGGGCTCCTGCCCAATGAGCGTCGCGGCGTGGATTTGCGGCACGTAGTCCTTCGTCTCATCCCGGAGCCACCGGCCGCGGCTGAGCGTCCAGAAGTCCCGCGTGCCCGCACCACGGATCGCCCGCTGGACCGTCGTCTCGCCCGCGTTATAGGCCGCCTGCGCCAGCTCCCACGACCCGAAGACGGTGTGGAGGTCGCGCAGGTAGTTCGCCGCTGCCACCGTGGACTTCTCGGGATCCAGCCGCTCGTCGAGCCAGCGGTCCACGTGCAGGCCGTACCGCCGGGCGGTAGGGGCCATGAACTGCCAGAGCCCCTTGGCTCCGGCGCGGGAGACGGCCACGGGGTCAAAGCCGCTCTCGATCATGACCGTGAAGGCCAGTTCCTCAGGCAGCCCCTTCTGCTGGAAGACCTCCAGAATCATGGGCAAGTACCGGCCGGATCGCGTGAGCCAGCGCTCCACGACTGCGCGCCGGTAACCCGTCTGGAACTGGTCCAGGAAGAAACGGACGCGGTCGTTCGGTTGGGCTCTGTCCGAGGCTGCCTGAGCGGCTGGCTCCGTGGCGGTCGGCGCGGTGACCGCGGTCGCCTCGGGCTGAGGCAGGGTGGCGGCCACCCTGGCCGAGGCGGGGCTCGCCGACGACTGGGCAAAGAACTCGGCCCAGAGGTCTACGCCTTCCGGGGCAGTGGCACGATTCCCTTCAGCTAGCTGTTGCGTCAGCGGGAGGTCCGGCCCGCCCACCGCAGCAGCCGGGCCAGCTGATTCTGGGGCCGTTTCCAGCGCGCTGCTCCCACTCGTAACCCAGTTGGCTGGATGGACGGCCGCCGGAGCGCACCCCGCCGCGAGGACCACGGCGGCACACAAGAGTGTCTTCATGGCAGTCCCTGAGCCGAAGAGAGAGCAAAGCCCACGCCAGAGTGCAACTACGCGAACATTTGGCGTTGCTGTGCGGCGTCAATACGCCGGACCTACGGTGATTGTCAGCGGACGTGCCAAAGAGCAAACAAGCTGCCGGGCGGAGGAATCTGCAGCCGGAGGACTCCCCCGATCGGCGCCAGAGCCCACGAAGCGCCGGGAGAGCCTACACATCAGGCTCCAGTCAGTCCTACGTCAGCACCCGGGGCGAACGGGGGATTTCTCGCCACCGGAGGTGATTCACCTGCGGTACGAGCGGAGCTGCTCCGAGTCGAGCGTCCGGTCAAGCCGCGGCAGGGTCGCCCGGCTGGACGCGGTCATGTCGCGGACGGGGCGCTCAATCGCGCCGCCAACTAAGGGACGCGGTCCGTCCGTTGAAGAAGAAACCGCTCGCATCTAAACGACCATTCTGGACGGTGCCCGACAGATTTGCTCTTCCGAACCGCTGGCCATCCTCGCGCTCGGCGTGCATCTCTATCTTCACTTCTCCGATCGCTGATATCTCGCCGGCCAGCTTCACGGTAACCCCAGGATCGCGGCCGTGCCATTCGCCGGCGATCTTACCTTCACGGACGGTGGCCTCGGCTCGATAGCAGCGGGCCGGATCGTTGGGACTCGGACCGTAGCAGACGGACCCTGCGTAGACACCATCGATGCGGGCGGCCCCTGCTGACGGCGGAAGCCCGCCGGCCCGTTGTTGAGCCTGTGCGGCGGCCTGACGAACCGCATTTTCTCGTTGCCGCTGCTCGTTGGCGACGCGGCGTGCGCCGGCCTTGGCATGGTTCCGCTCGGCTTCCGCCTGCTGGCGCGCCACGTCCGCTTGGCGTTGCGCCTCCCCTGCCGCCTGTTTCGCCGCAATCAGCTGCGCGTCGCGACGGGCGGTCTCCTGCTTGGCAGCCTCGGCCATCACGCGAGCTTGTTCCGCCTGCTCCCGGTGCTTCTGCGAATAGGCCCAATAGCCGCTTCCCAACGCGACCGCGAGCACCACGGCCGCGACCCATACCAACGCGCCCTTTCCGCGGCGCCGCGCTTTCGGTGTTGGCAGCGCGCCGAGACCTTCGGCGTCGGCAATGGAAAAGGTGCGCACCGGCTGCGGAATGTTCTTGAAGGACTGCTCGCCGAGCGATTTGAAGGACAGCGACAGCTTGTTCCGGATCTGATCGTAGACGCTGCCCGAAACGCAAATCCCGCCGGGTTCCGCCGCCGCCTGCAGTCGCGCGGCTACGTTGACCCCATCGCCGAGCAGATCGGTTCCCTGCACGACGACGTCGCCGAGGTTGACGCCGATGCGAAACCGGACCTGGCGAGTGGCCGGCAGGTGCTCGTTCCGCGTGCGTAGTGCTGCTTGGATCTCGGTCGCGCAGCGCACCGCTTCGACCGCGCTGGAGAACTCCGCGAGGATCGCATCGCCGGCCCTGTTGAAAATGCGCCCGCGGTGCAGCAAGACGAGGGACTCGAACACCTGCGCGTGGGCCCGGAACGTCCTAAGCGTTTGCTCCTCGTCGTTGGCCATCAGCCGGCTGTACTCCGCGACATCAGCGGAAAGGATCGTCGCCAGCTTGCGTTCAAGGCCGGGTGTCGTATGATTGCCGAGCTCCTCGGACATGGGCGTGGTGCTCTTACGCGGATTTCACGAGGTTCAATGCAGTTGTCTGGATGACGGCCTGATCCTTGCTTTCACGTGTCCACACCGTGGTGTGCAATCATATCGCCACAGGATCGGCGACGGGCCTCGTAGTCCTCATGTGGCGCGATGATGTCCTGGCGTCACGGCTTGGAGGAATCGTAGAAATCCACGTGGGTCATCCAGCCGTACTTGATGGGTATGAACTGGCCCCCCGCCGTCGTGCACTCCTCCTGGGTGGCAATGGAACCCCTCGGGCCGAACCGCCCATAGGACTGGGGGGTCGCCTGATGGCGGGACAGCCCGCCCGTGCCCGGGGGAGGGAGGCAAATATTCGTGTGCAGGTGCCACGGCGCCACGCTGATCGGGAACCGAGCGTCGAGGCCCGCTGCGCGGGCCCGCTGCGGCGCCGTGTACATCACGCCGACGAGCTTGTAGCCCGCGGTCGTCTTCTCGTACAGGATCGACGTGGGGCGCAAGGGATCGAAGGCCTCGTGATAGCTGGCCGCGGCGTTGGCCGGATTGGTAAAGTGGTAGATCTTCTGCTGGACGTTGGGGAAGCGGATCTCAAACCCGTCCCGCTCGGCCACCCGATAGTCCTCGTACTTGCCGAGCGCTTGACGGAGACGCGCGCGGAGGTTGTTGGCGCGGGCAATGTCCGCCGGGGTAGGCGTCCGACGCGGGGTGACCGTGATGTGAGGGCCCGGCACCAGCAGCTCGCAGGACATCGAGGTGGTGGCTTGGCCGAGTCCGGCCGGGTCGCTGTCGTGCAGGCTTTCCGCGGCGGCCGCATCCAGGTCGTCATTCACGTCGCACGCATCCGCGCGCGCCCCCGCCAGGAGGAACCCGATGGCGGTCATCCAACAGCACAAAATGGAGGCCAGTCCGCTCCTCAGGGAGTGTGATCGAGCAGCTCTGCTCATGACGCCCTCTCCGTAGTGGGTTCGCGTGGTCACATCAATGGCGCAGCGCCCACCGGCCCTGCGAACGCCGCGCGCCTCCGCAGCGTGATGAAGGATCTGCTGGTCACGTAACGTATCACGTAAGTTGATACGGCACACTCCCCGGCGACTGTCGATGGATTCGATCGTCTCAGCTTCACCCGCCGCCGTCACTCCACCGGCCCGATGCCCCGCCGGCGGAAGATCCGCCTGAGAATCACCGCGTGGCGCTTTCGATAGAGATTGCGGTCCGCGTCGAGAATGGCGCGCGCCCCGCGTGCGAAGGTGGTGAAGCCGTCGAGCTGGAAGTGGCTCTCGACAATGATGCGGTCCGCCACGCGCCGCCCGGTCGCCTTCCAGATGTCCCACAGCGTGGCCGACCAGATCTGGCCGTTCTCGTGCTCGTCGGCCGTCGCGCCGTGGTCGAAGCTCTCGTATGTGAGATCCGAGTCGAGCCGCCGGACGCACGGCGGGTGGCCGTCACCGTGTGCGCCGTCCCAGGTCATGACCGCGTCGCGGTAGCCGAGGGGCTTCTTCCCGGCGAAGAAGCTGCCCGCGAAGTAGTCGCCGAAGCCTTCGCCCATCGCGGCCGCCTCCGGCGATTGGCCAAAGTCGGGGCAGATGGCGTCCTGGAGCGCGTGGCCAAACTCGTGCAGCACGGTCTCGCCGTCCTCCGCGTCGTCCACGTCCCCGGTGCCGAAGGTCAGGGTCCGCTCGCCCGGGCTGTACCACGAGTTGTCGTCGTGCGTGCCTCGCGCGTCCACCTCGAGGGCTCGCGCGAACAGGCGGCGCGGACCCCGGTAGCCGAGCTGCTCGATGTACGCGATGGCCTCGTTCACATGGTAGTAGGCCGAGGCCTCCTCGAAGCCGACGCGAAAATTCGGCACCGAAAAGTCGAGACGGGCGCTCCGCAGGCGCGGCTTCGTCAGCCGCGTGGTCGCCCGCCGACCGTCCAGGAGGCGGTTGCCCCGCAGGCCGGTGAGTGTCACGCCGACGTAGGCGGCCGCCGGCGGCCGCCGGACCCGGTTGGCTCCATCGAGCGGCTCGAAACCACGCGCCCGGGCCATCGGATTCGGCAGGAACACGGTCGCTCGTCCGGTCGCCTCGGCCAGGTTGTCGTAGCGGCTGATGACGCTCCCGGTGACCGCGTTCACGTACGTGATGATCTCCGAGCGCGGCTTGGTGCGGTGGATACGCACACGCCAGGCGGGATGCAGCAGCCGCCGGGCCGGGTACCAGAGCAGCTCCGGCTTGCCGACCACCCAGGCGCGTCCCTTGCCGCGTCCTCCGCCACCGAGCGCCGCCCGCACCGCCCGGGCGCTCGCGATGCGGGGTTCCTCGGCCCGGCGGAGGATCTCCTCCGGCACGGCCCGGTTCTTCACCAGGTAGACTCGGCGATCCCGGCCGATGTGCACGGTGACGTAGGCGCGGTGAATACGGCGGCGGCGCCACAGCTGCTGGAGGATGACGTGGTCGGCCCCGAGGCCGTGGATCACACCGCGCACGTCGAGTCGGTCGATTGCGGAGGTGATGCCGAGAGTCTCGTGGTTGGCGTCGAGAAACGCCCACGCGATCGCCGACGGGGACCCGGCACCCCGATCGCTGCGAAAGCCCCAGAGCTCCTTCGGGGTGCGGTAGTACTTGCCAGGTATGCTCTTGAACGAACTCGCTCCGAGCTTTCTCATGACGGCATCCGCACCGCCCGTCGCCCAGCGGGGTCAGGCTCGGTCAGGAACGCGCGAGCCCGAAGGCGTCGGCGTATCGCCGCCAGGCGTCGAGGTGGCTGCCGTACTTCCGATGGCCGGCGGTGTGCTTGGCCGAGGCGAGCAGCAGGCGGTCGCGGTCGGCGGATGTTGAATGGCGGTAGTCGTCCAGCAGGCAGATGCCGAGCTCCTGGTTGTGCGGGTCGTTACCCGCCTTCACCGCCCCCACCGCGAGGGTCTGCACCAGCGCGTCGCGGTCGGCGCCGGAGCGCAGGTACGCGGCCGTCCAGTCCATCGCCTCGAAGGCGCGCAGGCCGTCGAGAGCCGAGTCGAGGCGCTCGAGCAGCTGCGCGGCGGTCAGCGCGTCGGAGCCCTTGGGCGGGGCGACCTTCACCGGGTTGTTGTCCGGGGTGTGCTTCTGATGGTGCGCGGCCCGGGTGACGAAGGCGGCGGCCACGAACAGGAGCTTGAGCCGGTGCGGATGCGCGAAGGTGTCGAAGAACCAGCGCACCGTGTTGCAGTACTCGTAGCTGTGCTGGGGCATCGAGTACGCGTTCGGGTCGCCGGTCTCCATGATGAGCTGGGCGGAGGCGAGCTGGATCGTGTCGATGATCTGGCGGTGTCCCCGGCCCGTCCTGAGCAGGGCCACGATCAGATCGATGAAGGCCGGCTCCTGCCCGCTCAGGATCGCGGCCTGCAGGGCGAGCGACTCCACCGGGGTGAGGGCCAGGTCGTTCTCGAGCAGCTCGCCGTCGCGGTTGTCGAGCAGATTCTGGATCACCAGGCAGCCCATCTCGTAGGTCGAGTACCAGCGCGGCCCCACCGCGATGTCGGGCACGCCCGCGTACAGGATGCTGTGCGCGTTGGCCCAGCCCACCGCGCGCGCCAGCTCCGCGGTGGCACGGGCACGGTAGGACTTGTGGCCGGTGGTGTAGGAGCGGTTGTGCAGCACGCGGTCCTGCACGTCGATGAGACCGGCGAAGACGAGCTGGGCGAGCAGGGGCGTGCGCTTGGTCGGATCGTCGACCGCCTCCTCCCACAGGCCGAGGAAGACGCGATAGGCGTTGATCACCTCGCCGCGCTGCACCAGGGTGAGCCACGTGTTGAGCCGCTCCGGCCACGTGCCCTCGATGGCGAGCGGGCTCTGATCCGCCCAGTGGACCTCGGGAAGCGGCGGCTTGCCCTCGAACTTGATCTCGTAGAGCCGCACGTAGTGGCCGGGCATCTTGCCGAGGAGCTGGTTCCACGGGTCGAGGCCGGTCGGCACATACCAGATGGTCTGAGCGAACGGCAGGTACTGCAGCTCGCGCGGCATCAGGGGCAGCAGGTCGAGGCCGGCGCGCGAGCTGAGCAGGCAGTGGTCGTTGTTGACGAAGCGCACGATGCCGTCGTCGAGGCGCTGGTGGTACGGCACGTGGGTGTAGGGCGCGTGGATGCGCACGATCTGGCCGACCAGCTCCGGGATCGGCACGCGGGCCCGCACGAGATCGTAGAAGATGTCGCTGGCGCCGCCCTGGTCTCGCTCCAGGATCTTCTCCTCGAGTCGCGCATAGGCGCTGCCGACTTCGGGACGTACCGACCGATCGATCGAGATGGCCATGGCGACGCTCCTTTGCGAGTTGGCGAGACTGTGTCACGCGCGGCCCGGGGCTGTCAAATGGCCCTCGGGGGTTTGCGCCGGCGCGACCGCTTGGCAAGAATCCCTCGGTCTGCTAGGCTCCCGCGCACATGGCTGCCAGCACGGCTCCGAGTGCGCGGGGGGTGAAGCCGATCGCCTGGCTGGACTGCCCGGGCGGCGGGCAGGTGTCGGTCGACGGCGCCACCGCCTATGTCGCGCACATGAAGGCCCCGCACGGCACGTCGGTCGTCGACGTGAGCGATCCGGCACGGCCGCGGGTGCTCGCCACCATCGAGGTCCCGCCGCACACGCACTCGCACAAGGTGCGTGCGGCCAACGGCCTCATGCTGGTCAATCGCGAGGCGCAGCCCGCGCACCCACCGCCGGCCGGGGTGGGCGGTGGCCTCGTCATCTACGACGTGTCGCAGCCGAGCCGGCCGCGCGAGATCACCTTCTGGAAGTGCGGCGGGGCGGGAGTCCACCGCTTCACCTTCGACGGCCGCTACGCCTACATCTCTCCTGAGATGGACGGCTACGTCGGCAACATCGTGATGATCCTGGACCTGCACGATCCCACGCGGCCGAAAGAGGTCGGGCGCTGGTGGATGCCGGGGCAGTGGACGGGGGGCGGGGAGCAGCCGTCCTGGTCCGGGCGGCAGCACCGCTGCCACCACCCGATCCGGTCCGGTAACCGACTCTACGTGAGCTACTGGCACGGCGGCTTCGTGATCCTCGACATCGAGGACATGGCCAAGCCGCGCTTCGTCTCCGGCCTCGACTGGAGCCCGCCCTACATCACGCCGACCCACACCGCGTTGCCGATGCCGCTCCCCCTGCACGGCCGGCGCATCATGCTGGCCGCCGACGAGGACGTGGCCAAGACCGCACCGGGGCCGCCGTCGTTCATGTGGCTGGTGGACATCACCGACGAGCAGCACCCGGTGCCGATCTCGAGCTTCCAGCTGGACGGCATCGACGGGGAGCCGCAGCCCGAGTTCACCGGCTGCCACCAGCCGTGCGAACGCGTCACCGGGACCGAGATCCCGGTGGCCTGGTTCGCCCACGGCCTGCGCATCGTGGACGTGGCCAATCCGCACGCCCCGCGCGAGGTCGGCCACTTCCTGCCCGAGCCGCCCACCGGCCACTCGCGGGTGTCGAGCAACGACGTGGAAGTCGACGGGCGGGGCCTGCTCTACCTGATCGACCGCGGCCGCGGCCTGCACATCCTGGAGCGGGTCTAGCTCTTCTCGCGGGCGTTTCACGCTGGCCCTCGACCGGTGTCCTCAGGGCATGAACAACCGAACGGACCACGGCTATCTGATCCTGGCGGACGTGTCGGGCTTCACCAGATTCGTGACCACGACCGAGCTGGAGCACGGCTCCGAGATCATCGCGGCCCTGCTGGACGAGGTCATCGGCCACCTCTCGCCTCCGCTCGAGATCCAGGAGATCGAGGGCGACGCGGTGTTCGCCCTCGGCGGCGAGGGATCGCCGCTGCCGCGGACGCGGCTCCTGGACGTGCTCGAGGATGCCTTCGCCGCCTTCAAGGCGCGGCAGCGGGCGATGCAGGATGCCGAGACCTGTCGATGCGGCGCGTGCCAGCGGATCTGGACGCTCGACCTCAAGATGGTCGTCCACCACGGGCCGTTCCTGCGCCACACGGTGGGAGGCCGCAGCCGCGTCACCGGCACCGCGGTGATCCTCGTGCACCGGCTCCTGAAGAACGGGGTCGGGCGGACGGGCGGCTACGCCCTGCTTACCGAGCCGGTGCTGCGCTCACTCGGGATCGACGCGGAGCAGGCGGGATTGCCGGCACACACCGAGCGCTACGAGCACCTCGGCGTAGTCCGCTGCTTCGTCCGCGACCTGACCCCTCACCCGCAGGCGATCGCGTAGACGTCGCTGACCCCGTCGGGCAGCCGGTCCTCGCGCCACGTGCGGCCGGCGTCCTCGGTGCCGAAGACCTGGCCGGTACGGCTCACGCAGTAGACGGACCCCGCGTCCCGCGGGTGCAGGGCGACCGCCATCATGGTGCTCTCTGCCTTGACCCCGCGGTCGAAGCGCGTCCACGTCTCGCCGAGGTCGTCGCTGCGGTAGAGCGAGCCGTCCTCGCTGCGGGCGGCCGGGCTCAGGCAGGCGTAGAGCACGCGCGGATCCTGGGGCGACACCCGGATGTCTCGACCGTAGGTCAACGGCGAGAAGCGTCCCACCTCCATGTCGTGCCAGTGGGCGGCGCGGTCGGTGCTGCGGAAGAGACCCATGCGCAGGGCGAGGAAGACGGTGCCGGAAGCCGCCGCGCTCACGCAGAGGGCGTGGCCGTCCAGCATGCCCTCCATCTCGCTGTCGCTCACGATGCGGCTCTTGAGGTGCGGCAGGTCTGAGAGCTTCACGAGGTCGCCGCTGCAGTCCGTCCAGGTCTCGCCGCCGTCGAGGCTGCGCATGGCGCCGCCCACCTCCAGCGCCGCGTAGATGTGCTCGGGCTGCGCGGGATCCACCGCCATGCGCATCACGCGGCAGGCGAACGGCATCTTCACGCGCTCCGGCTGCACCGCGTTCGCGAGCTTCCGCCACGAGGCGCCCTCGTCGTCGCTCCGGTAGATGCCCACCGGTGAGGTGCCGACGAAGAGCGTGCGGGAGTTGCCCGGATGCACGAGGATCGACCAGACCTCACCGCCGTCCTGGGGGAAGGGCAGGCGCTCCCAGCGCTCGCCGCGGTCGGTGCTCCGGTACGGCCCGTTCTGGGTGCCGACGTAAACGACGTCCGGGTTCGTGGGGTGCACGGTGATGGCCTGCACGTGCACGCCGTCGGGCAGGCCCTTGTTCGAGAGATCCCAGCGGGAGCCGCCCGCTTCCTTGCGGAAGACGCCGCTCTTGCTCCCGGAAGTCCACCGCGCCGCCCCGACGTAGATGTGAGAGGGACCCGTTGACGTCGCCATAGACGCTCCCCTTTCCGTTACCCCGGTGCCTGGTGCCGCGTGGTGCGGCACAGCATAGCAGGCGCGGCGGCCTGCGCAAGATCGGGCCGGGCGGCTAGGCGCACCACTCCCGGGGCCCGTCGTCGGTGAACCCGCACTGCTCGCACGGGCTGTAGAAGTGCCACGCCGGCGGCATCGCCACCGCCAGTCGCAGCGAGAGATCCTCGCCGACGTTTCGGATGTGGTGCACCGCGCCGCGCGGGACCCACACGATGTCGTCCTTGGCCGCGTCCACCACCACCCCGCCGGTCAGCTCCCACTGCAGCCGCCCGGCCAGGACCACCCACCACTCGTCGAACTCGGCGTGCCAGTGGGGCCGGTTGCCGCCTCCCGGTGCCGATGCGATCAGGGTGACCAGGTTGCGCTCGTCGGCGATGATGCGGCGCGCCCACGGGGCGGGGCCCATCCGCGCGACGACGTCCGCGACCCGCGTGAGCAGCGGGGTCGCCCCGGCGCCGGGCGCGGTCGGGCCCGCGGCGAGACGGTTGATCAGAATGGTGACCGGGGACTCGACGGTGGCCATGGACGGTGCCTCCCGCCCGAGAGCATACCCGGGGCCCGCGCGGGCGCAAGCGGTTGCGGGCTCCCGACCCGCTCGCTTATGATCGGGTCCCCTGGGAGAGGAGGGCGAGCCATGTCACTGACGACGAAACCGCTCCACCGCCTGTTCGGCGCCGAGATCGTGGGCATCGACGTCAAGCGCGTGGACGACGCCACCTTCGCCGAGATCGTGGCCGCGTTCGAGGAGTACTCGGTCCTGCTCTTCCGCGGGCAATCCCTCGGCGACGACGAGCAGATCGCGTTCAGCCGCCGCTTCGGGCCGCTGGAGACGACCATCCGGAGCATCGCCACGCAGGAGAGCACCCCCAACCACATCGCCAACCTCTCCAACGTCGACGCGGACGGACGCCTGATCCCGGCCGGCGACAAGCGCAACGTCTACAACGCGGGCAACCAGATGTGGCACAGCGACAGCTCGTTCAAGAAGGTGCCCGCGCACGCCTCGCTCCTCTCCGCGCGCGAGATCCCGCCGGTCGGCGGCGAGACGCAGTTCGCAAGCATGCGGGTGGGCTACTCTCGCCTGCCCGAGGACTTGCGGCGCTTCCTGGACGGCAAGGAGGCGATTCACAGCTTCGTGTACTCGCGCGGGCTGGTGGACGACGGGCTGATGCCGCCCGATCACGCGGCCCAGGTGTCCCCGGTGCGCCAGGCCCTCGTGCGGGCGAATCCGGTCAGCGGCCGCAAGGCGTTCTACGTGGGCTCGCACGCCTGCGAGATCGTGGGCATGCCGACCGCGGAGGCGCGCGCGCTGCTCCGCGAGCTGCGCGAGGCGGCCACTCAGCCCGAGCTCGTCTACACCCACCACTGGCGGGTGGGCGACCTCGTGATGTGGGACAACCGCTGCATGCTCCACCGGGGCCGGCCGTGGGACGAGTCGAAGTACCGCCGGGTCATGCACCGCACCACGGTGGCGGGGGAGGGGCCGACCGCGCCCGACGAGGGGCCCGCCCCGGTGAGCCCGACGCGCGAGGAGGACATGGTCTGGGGCCGCTCGCAGCTCGAGATGGTCTAGCCCTGGACGACGTCGTCGTCATCCACCATCCGCTCGTGCAGCACAAGCTCGGGCTGATGCGGAAGCGGGAGACGAGCGCCTCCGAGTTCCGCAGCCTGCTCGCCGAGATCAGCATGCTCCTGGCCTACGAGGTGACCCGCGAGCTGCCCACCCACGAGGTGGCCGCGGAGACCCCGGTGGCGCCGACCACGATCCGGCTCCTCGACGGCAAGAAGATCGTGCTGGTGTCGATCCTGCGCGCGGGCAACGGCCTGCTCGACGGCATGCTGCGCATCCTGCCGAGCGCGCGGGTCGGCCACGTGGGGCTCTATCGCGATCCCGCCACGCTCGAGGCGGTCGAGTACTACTTCAAGGTGCCGCACGAGATGGCCGAGCGGGACGTGGTCGTGCTGGACCCCATGCTCGCTACCGGCAACTCGGCGGTGGCCGCGGTGAGCCGGGTGAAGGCGACGCGGCCGCGCTCGATCCGCTTCGTCTGCCTGCTCACCTGCCCGGAAGGGCTCGAGCGCTTCCACGCCGCGCATCCCGACGTCCCGGTGTACACCGCGTCCATCGACAGCCACCTGAACGAGCACGGCTACATCGTGCCGGGCCTCGGCGACGCGGGCGACCGCCTCTTCGGCACGAAATGAGGCTCGCGGGCAAGGTGGCCCTGATCAGCGGGGGGGCCCGCGGCATGGGCGCCGCGGAGGGGCGCCTCTTCGCGCGCGAGGGCGCGCGGGTGGTGCTCGGCGACATCCTCCACGCCGAGGGCAAACGGGTGGAGGCCGAGATCACCGGCCAGGGCGGCCAGGCGGTCTACGTGCACCTCGACGTGACGAGTGAGGCGGACTGGGGGCGCGCGGTGGAGACGGCGGTGTCGCGCTTCGGCCGCCTCGACGTGCTCGTGAACAACGCGGGGGTAGGCGGCGGCAGCCGGCTCGAGGACACTTCGGAGGCGGCGTGGGACCACGGCATGGACGTCAACGCCAAGGGCGTGTTCCTCGGCACCAAGGCCGCGATCCCCGCGCTGCGCCGCGCGGGCGGCGGGTCCATCGTCAACATCTCCTCCCAGCTCGGCCTGGTGGGCATGGAGCGAAGCAGTCCGCAGTACCAGGCGTCGAAGGGCGCGGTGCGGACCCTGACCAAGCTCACCGCGGTCCAGTACGCGCGCGAGCGGATCCGCTGCAACTCGGTGCACCCGGGCCCGGTGGCGACGCCGATGACCGAGGCGCGCCGCCGCGATCCCGGCCACTACGAGTACATGGTGTCGCGCATCCCGCTCGGGCGCTACGGCGAGCCGGACGAGGTCGCGTACGGAGTGCTGTATCTCGCGTCGGACGAATCATCGTTCGTGACGGGCAGCGAGCTGGTGATCGACGGAGGATGGACCGCCCAGTAGCCCGGTAGTCTTCCCCCAGCGAAAGGAGCGCCGCATGATCTACGAGATCCGGACGTATCGCGTGAAGGTCGGCAGCCTGGCCGAGGTCGAGAAGCGGTTCGGCGAGGGCTACGAGCACCGCAAGAAGATCTCGCCCCTGGCCGCCTTCTGGCACACCGAGATCGGCCCGCTCAACGAGATCATCCACGTGTGGCCGTACGCGGACCTGGGCGAGCGAAATCGCCTCCGCGCCGAGGCGGTGAAGGCGGGTAACTGGCCGCCCAAGATCGCCGAGTTCATCGAGACCATGCAGTCGGAGATCGTGGTGCCGTTCCCGTTCCTGCCCGACCTCAAGCCCGGGAAGATGGGGCCGTACTTCGAGATGCGCTACTACACGATGAAGGCGGGCACGCTGCCGGATCTGATCAAGCGCTGGGAGTCGAAGATCGAGGAGCGCATGAAGATGTCGCCGGTCGCGCTGGCCGGCCACGTCGAGCACGGCGAGGCCAACCGTTTCATCCACATCTGGGCCTACAAGAGCCTGGACGAGCGGACCGCGGTCCGGAACAAGGCGCGCGAGATGGGAGTGTGGCCGCCCCCGGGTGGCAGCGACACGCTGCTCACCATGGCCAACAAGATCATGCTCCCGTCCGCCTTCTCCCCCGTGCAGTAGCGGGCCGAGCGGATCAGGCGGGTGGTAACCCGTCGAGGAAGTCGAGCAGCACGCGGTTGAAGGCCTCCGGCTGGTCGAGGTTCGAGGAGTGTCCGGCCCCCCGGATCACCTCGAGCCTCGCCCCGGGGATCTTCTTCGCCATGTACTCGCAGGGGGCGAGGAACGGCTGGTCCTGATCGCCCACGATGATCAGGGTGGGCACCCGGATCGTCCCGAGCCCGTCGATCACCCGCGAGCCCTCCTGGGCCAGCATGCCCCGCGCGGCGTGGGCGAGACCCTGCGCGGAGCGGTGCAGGGCCGCGGCCTCGCGCACCTCCCGGCTCCGCCCGAGCGCCTCCAGCCCGCGCGTCTCCAGCGCGGTCGCGCGCTCGAGCGCGCGCTGGTTCCACGCCTGACGGGCGTCCGCGTTGCGATAGCCGGGGCCGGAGTCGCAGATCACGAGCGCGCGGACCATCTCGGGATGCGCGAGGTAGAAGCCGAGCGAGACGTAGCCGCCCAGCGAGAGGCCGCCGATCACCGCGCGCTGCACAGCCAGGTGCGCGAGCAGCGCCCGCATGTCGGCCACGGTCTCGTCCGCCGAGTAGCGCGCCGGATCGGCCGGGCTCTCGGTCTCGCCGTGCCCGCGCATGCTCCAGCTGATGACGCGGTAGCGCTCGCCGAGGGCGCCGTGCTGGCCGTCCCACATCCGGCGGGTGGCCGAGTAGCCGTGGCTCAGCAGGACGGCGGGCCCGCTCCCGCTCACCTCGTAGTCGATCTCGATGCCGTTGAGGCTCGCTCGCGTCATGGCGGGGAGTATGCCAGAATTCCCCCATGCTACGCACCTGGGCCCGTGCGGCGCTGTCGGCGATGGGGATCGCGTTGACGATCGGGCCGGCGAGCGTGGGGGCGCAGGCGCTGACCGAGCTGTCCGCGACGGACGCGGCCGCGCGCATCCGGGCGGGCACGCTGAAGAGCGAGGACCTGGTGCGCGCGCTCGTGGAGGTCGTCGAGCGCAAGCGCGACCTCAACGCCTTCATCACCTTCGATCGCGAGCGGGTGCTGGCCGCCGCGCGCAAGGCCGACTCCCTGGCCGCCCGCAAGAGCTTCGCGGGCCCGCTGCACGGCGTGCCCATCGTGGTGAAGGACAACATCCACGTGGCCGGCCTGCCGAATTCGGCGGGCACCCCGGGGCTCAAGGACTTCGTGCCCGCCCGCAACGCTCCGGTGGCCGAGAAGCTGATCCGGGCTGGCGCGATCGTGCTCGGCAAGACCAACATGCACGAGCTGGCCTTCGGCATCACGAGCAACAACGCGGCGTTCGGGCCGGCGCGCAACCCCTACGACCCCACGCGGATCGCGGGCGGCTCCTCGGGCGGCACCGCCAACGCGATCGCCGCGCGCATGGTCGCGGCCGGGCTCGGCTCGGACACCGGCGGCTCGGTCCGCATCCCGGCCGCGCTGAACGGCATCGCGGGGCTGCGGCCGACGCTCGGGCGGTACTCCCAGGCCGGCATCACCCCGATTGCCCACACCCGCGACACCGCGGGACCGATGGCCCGGGAGGTGGCCGACCTGGTGCTGCTCGACACCATCATCACCGGCGCCCGCGACACGGTCACCGCGCCGTCGCTGGCCGGGCTCCGCATCGGGGTGTGCCGCGCCCTATTCTTCCGGAACCTCGACGCCGACACCGAGCAGGTGACCGAGGCGGCGCTCGAGCGGCTCCACCAGGCGGGCGCCGAGATCGTCGAGGTCGACATGGCCGGGCTCGTCGACCTCAACAGTACGGTGAGCTTCCCGGTCGCGCTCTACGAGGCGAACGTGGACCTGGCCGCCTACCTGAAGCGCTACCGGATCCCGCTCGACGTGGCCGGGCTCGCCGCCCGCATCGCCAGCCCCGACGTGAAGGGCCTGTTCGCCTCCGCGATCGTGCCGGGCGCCAAGGACGCGATTCCCCAGAAGGCGTACCTCGATGCGCTCGCGGCCCGGCCCGCGCTGCAGCGGCTCTACGCGGAGACTTTTCGTAAGCACAGTATCGTCGCTCTGGCGTTTCCCACCACCCCGCTGCCCGCCGCGCCCGTCGGCGACGACGAGAAGACCCGGCTCAACGGCGCGGACGTGCCGACCTTCTCCACGTTCATCCAGAACACCGATCCGGGCAGCAACGCGGGCATTCCCGGCCTCAGCGTGCCGATCGGCCGTACCCCGGCCGGCCTGCCGATCGGTCTCGAGCTCGACGGCCCCGCGGGGAGCGATCGCCGCCTGCTCGGGGTCGGGCTCGCGGTGGAGTCTCTCTTCGGTCACCTGCCCGCGCCCTGATCCGCGAGCGGTCAAGACCGCGGTCTTCGGCGAGAACGTGGCGCGCCTGTATCGCTACGAATCGGCTTGCCGAGCTCGCGGGGCCCGACCGGCTGGCGCAGCTGAGGGAGGAGTACGAGCGGCGCGGGCCGGGTGGCAGCAACCGGCGCTACGGCTTCGTCGTCCGGAGCTGAGCCTCGGAGACTCCGCCTAGCGGGCGGAGTACGACGGCTGCCACACCCAGGTGTACGGGTACTCCTTGCCGTTGCCGTGCCGTGCCCACACGCCGGTGGGCAGGATGATCTCCGGCGCCGGCTCCACGCGCGCCGGCGGCACGTAGACGAGGGTCGGCGGCGCCGGCACAATGTAGACGATGGGCGGCGCCGGCACCATCATCGGCGGTGTCGGATCCGGCGGGAAGTACGAGAAGTCCGCGCAGCAGCCGAAGGACGTGAACGGTGCCTGGGCGAACGGCGGACGCGAGTTGAGAGGCGGCCGGTGTGCCGGCGGCCGGTGTGCCGGCGGCCGGAAGCCAGGATGCGCAGCGCCGGAGAACACGAACCCGCCGCCCGCCGGCATGCCGGCCGGCGACATGCCGAGGCGCGCTCCCTGCGCCCATGCGCTTAAGGGCGCCAGGACCCCGGCCAGCAGGAGACCGAGCGCGACGAGACGGCGCATGGCCGGAGTGTACTCGGCCCCGGGCCGCAGTGCCACCTCGCGTGGTTGGCGCTTGACAACGAGCGCGGCCGGCGGTTTCCTGAGGGCGATGAGGGGCGGCGCCGCCTCCCGTCGCGCGGTGAACCCCCAGGAGGAGATCAGGATGGAGAACACGCCACCCGACCAGCACGGCGCGTCATCGGGCGTGGGTCCGGCCTGATGGCGCGCGCATCACGCTAGGCGCACGACGACATCCCGGCACATGGTCGGGACATGCCGCGGGACGATGATCCCGCGCGCGAGAAACCGAGGCCCGGCAGGCGGCACACCGGTTCCGCCTCCGGGCCGTTTTTCTCACGGGCGTTTCTAGGGGAGGCGCGGCTTGGCGCAGTGGGACCGCATCGAGGTCGATGGCTCACCGATGCGTCTGTACGTGGGCATGCCGAGCCTCGGACGTGCTTTCCCGGCCGTGATCGTGATCCAGCACGGGCCGGGCGTCGACCGGTTCATCGAGGAGCGGGTCGAGAACCTCAGCCAGCAGGGCTATCTCGCGATCGCGCCGGATCTCTACCACCGGCAGACCGAAGACGGCGACATGATGACCCGCATCGGCCGGCTGCGTGATCCGGAGGTCATCACCGACGTCAACGCCGCGGTCAACTACGCACGGCGCCTGAAGGACACCCAGCTCGGCGACGTCGGCATCATCGGCTTCTGCATGGGCGGGCGCGTCGCCTACCTGATGGCGGCGTCCAAGCCGGTCTTCAAGGCGGCGGGCGTCTTCTACGGCGGCAACATCATGAAGGCCTGGGGCAACGGCCCGACCCCGTTCGACCTCACGCCCTATGTCCACTGCCCGATCGTCGGGTTTTTCGGCAACGAGGACACGAACCCCTCGCCTGAGGACGTCAACAAGATCTCGGCCCAGCTCGACAAGTACAAGAAAGCCCACGAGTTTCATCGCTACGACGGGGCGGGGCACGCGTTTCTCAACTTCACCAACGAGGAGCGCTACCGCGAGGGGCCGGCGCGGGACGCCTGGGACAAGCTGATCCCGTTCCTGCAGCGGCACCTGCACGCGAGTCGCCAGCCGCGCCAGCGGCTGGCCTAGCCTGCGCCGAGTCTCAGGCGGAGGCCGACAGGCTCGGCGTCGTCCGGCGGGGCGGTGGAGGCGGGACCACCGGGTGACCCTGGAGGACGTCGTAGAACACCCGGCACCAGGGACAGTCAACCCCGCCGTCCATGGTGGCGCAGGTGCACCGACCCTCGAACTGCGTGGCGATCGCCGCCGCCTGCTCGCGATGATTCATGCTCGCCTCCTCCATTGCCGGGAAGACTAGCCCCGGCCTGCGACGTCCGGATGGCAGCCCAGTGAAGAGTGCATGACACCACTGTCACGCAAGCAACCGGAGTGCCACGACCGGGGTTCCGAGGAAGCTTGCGAAAAGGCGAAAGGAGCGAAGACGACGAGCCGACGGAGCGCCGCGCGCGCTCGGGCGAGCCGGGCTATGGTCCGGTCAAACCGCCCGGAACGCGGCGTGCGCCGCGGTCCAGCGCTGGAGCAGCGCGGGATCCGGCTGCTGGGCGATGCCGGGCACGGTCGACGTCGCCACCTCGCCGCGGCCGCTCAGGACGATCTCGGGCTTTCCGAGATCGTCGTTGTAGAAGTACGAGGACGGGAAGATGTCGGCCGGATAGGTGAAGTTGGAGAGCGTCGCCAGCTCCGCGCAGATCGCGCCGCCCACCGCGCTCTCCAGCATGCCGCCCACCCAGCACGGGATGCCGTGGTCGGCGCACAGGGCCTGGATGTCGCGGGACTCGGTCAACCCGCCCACCCGGCCCATCTTGATGTTCACCACCCGGCAGCTCTTGAGCCGGATCGCGGCCTGCACGTGGGCGAGGCTGTGCGCGCTCTCGTCGAGGCAGACCGGTGTGCCGATCCGCTGCTGCAGATCGGCGTGGTTCACCAGGCTCATGCCGTCGTCGGCGAGGGGCTGCTCGATCATGGCCAGCCCGAAGCGGTCCAGCGCACGGAAGAGATCGGTGTCGGCCGGCGTGTAGGCCGCGTTGCAGTCGATGTGGAAGGTGAAGCGCGGAAAGGTCGCCCGCACCGCCTCCACCATGAAGAGGTCCCAGCCGGGCCTGAACTTGAGCTTGATGCGGGGGAAGCCCGCGTCGACGGCTCCCTGGATCTTCTGCATCAGGATATCGAGCGAGTCCTGGACGCCGAAGTCGGCTCCGACCGCCACCCGGTCCGCGGCGCCGCCGAGGGCCCGGTGCAGCGGCAGCCCGCGGCGCTTGGCGTCGAGCACCCACCACGTGATGTCGAGCGCGGCCCGCGCGAACTGGTTGCCCTTGATGAAGGCCAGCCGGTCGAGCAGGTCCCGGGCGGTCTCGATGTCCTGGCCCACGATGCGCGGGGCCATGTGCTCGCGCAGCGTGTGGAACGTGGCCAGGGTGTGCTCGGCGGAGTAGCCCGGGAGGTAGACCGGGCAGCTCTCGCCCCAGGCGGAATGGCCGCCGCCCTCCATGCGGACCAGGATCGTATCGGTCACGGTCTGGTCGGCGTAGGAGGTGCGCCACACGAAGGCCAGCGGTAGCTTCAGCCAGTAGACGTCGATCGCGTCGATCTTCACGAGGCTCTCAGCGAGCCCGCGCGACGATGAAGAGGCGTCGGAACGGGAACAGCGTGCGCCCGTCCGCGCGCGGCGGGTACGCGCGCGCCACCAGCGCGGCGTAGGCGGCCTCGAACCGGCCGCGCTCGGGCTCCTCGAGCGCGTCGAGCAGTGGCTTGAGCCAGGTGCCCTTCGTCCACTCCTTGACGGGATCGGTGCCCTCGAGCACCTGGAGGTACTCGGTCTCCCAGATGTCGAGTGCCGACACCTTCGGGGCGAGGACGTCGTAGTAGAAATCCGGATCGGCCACCGGCGCCGGCCGCAGCAGCGGCTCGAGGCGCGCGCGCCACGGCCCGGCGAGGGCGGCCTCCGCGATGGCGGTGTGGGATCGCGCCCCGAAGTTGCGGGGCATCTGCACCGCGAGCACGCCGCCCGGCCCGAGGCCCTGGACCAGCGCGGGGAACAGGCGCTCGTGGCCGGTCAGCCAGTGGAGCGCGGCGTTGGAGTAGATCAGGTCGGCCGGGCGCGGTGGCGCCCAGGTGGCCAGGTCCGCCTGCTGCCAGGTGATGGTCGGGGCGGTGGCGGCGGCCTTGGCCAGCATTGCCGGCGAGTCGTCGACCCCGGTGACTCGCGCCTCCGGCCAGCGCTCCCGGATCAGCCGGGTGACGTTGCCCGCGCCGGCGCCGAGGTCGTAGATCTCGCCCGGACGCTCGAGGGCCACGCGGTTCAGGAGATCGATCGCCGGCCGCAGCCGGTGGTCGGCGAACTTGAGGTACTGCGCGGGATCCCAGGCCACGCGGGAAGAATACCTCCAAAGCGGCTGGACCTGCCTCTTGACGGTGTCTCCGACGGTTGGTATACAATCGACCGGCTTTGAGCGGCTGACAGTGAGCAAAGGTGCAGATTCGAGGATCCGGTTCACCGACCCGGGACTGATCCGGGAGCGGGTGGTCGACGCGCTCCGGGACGCAATCATCGCCGGTCGGCTCAAGCCGGGCGAGCGGATCCGGGAGCGGGAGCTGGTGGGACTGCTCGGGGTGAGCCGCTCCCCGCTACGGGAGGCCATCCGCATCCTCGAGACCGAGGGGCTGATCACCTCGGTGGCGTATCGCGGCGCGCGGGTCAGCGACCTGAGCGCGGCGGATCTGCGCGACATGCTGGACGTGCGGATCATGCTGGAGAGCTTCGCAGCACGGCTGGCCATCGAGCGGCTCGACGACGCGGCGCTCCAGGCGATGGAGGAGCAGGTGAGTCGGGCGCGCGCGGCGGGAGTGCAGGTCGACCTCGAGGCGAACTTCGAGCTGGGGCTCGGCTTCCACGACATGCTGGTCGCGGCCAGCGGCAACCGCAAGGTCGTGCAGATCCACGAGAGCCTCAAGCGCCACCAGCGGCGGTACCAGCACTTCGCGTTCACGCGCGTGGGCCGCGACCTGCGCGCGCTCGAGGAGCACGCCGACATCGTGGGAGCCCTGAGGCGGCGCGACCTGGCCGCGGTCGAGCAGGGCCTGCGGAGCCACCTCCTCCGCTTCTACGGCGAGATCGCCCCGCTGCTGCCGGTGGACTCGGGTCCCGACGTGGACTCGCGATGAGCCACGAGCTGGTCGTGCGCGGGGGAACGGTGGTGACCGCCACCGAGTCCTTCCGCACCGACGTGGGCGTCGACGGCGGCACCATCACCGCGCTGGCGCCCTCCCTGCCGGCGGGCCGGCGCGAGATCGACGCCACCGGGCTCCTCGTCCTGCCGGGCGGCGTGGACGTGCACACTCACCTCGATGCCGAGGTCGGGGGCGTCCGGGCCGTCGACGACTTCGAGTCCGGCACCGCGGCGGCGGCCTGCGGCGGCGTGACTACCATCTGCGACTATGCGTGGCAGGCCCGCGGCCAGACCCTCACCGGGGCGATCGAGGCCTGGAAGACGAAGGCGGTGGGGCGCTCGCACGTCGACTACGGCTTTCACGTCATCGTCGGGGATGCGAGCGACGCGACCCTCGCCGAGATCCCCCGGCTCGTCGACATCGGCTATCCGAGCCTCAAGGTTTTCATGATCAACGAGTTCCGGATCGGTGACGAGGCGCTGCTCCGGGTGTTCGAGGCGGCGCGGAAGGTGGGCGTGATCGTGAACGTCCACGCCGAGAACGGCGACATGCTCGATCACTGCACACGTACGCTGCTGGCCGCCGGGCGGCGCGACCCGCGCTACTACGCTCAGAGCCGGCCGGCGGCCGCGGAGGCGGAAGCGACCCGGCGCGCCATCGACTACGCGGCGCTGGTGGACGCCGAGATCTACATCGTGCACCTCTCCTGCGCCGACGCGCTGGAGGCGGTGAGCGCGGCGCGCCGGCGCGGGGTGCGGGTGTGGGCGGAGACGCGCCCGATCTACCTGGCCCTCACCGAGGACCGCTACGCGGTGGGCGGGACGGAGGCCGCGAAGCTCGTGGGCGCCCCCCCGCTGCGCACCGCCCGCGATCAGGGCGCGCTGTGGGACGGCCTGCGGTCGGGCGACATCCAGGCCATCGGCAGCGACAACACCTCGTGGACGGTGGAGCAGAAGGCGGCGGGAGCGGAGGACTTCACGCGGATCCCCTACGGCGTGCCCGGGCTCGAGACCGAGATGCCGGTGATCTACTCCGAGGGCGTGAGCCGGGGGCGGATCCCGCTCCAGACGTTCGTGGCCGCGTTCTCGACCAACCCGGCGCGCATCTTCGGATTGTACCCGCGCAAGGGCACCATCGCTCAGGGAAGCGACGCGGACATGGTCCTGTTCGATCCGTCGCGCGAGAGCGTGGTGGATGAGCGGCGGCTCCACTCGCGCGCCGGCTACGATCCGTTCAACGGTTTCACGCTGCGCGGGCTGCCGGTGCTGACGCTGTCGCGCGGCGAGGTGATCGCCCGGGACGGGCAGCTCCTGAGCGAGGCGGGCCGCGGCCGCCATCTGTTGCGCCAGCGGAGCAAGGCGGGCGTCTAGGGCCCGGAACTGCAGTGCACCGGTCATCGTGAGGAATGGAGAGTCGAGGATGAGGCACATCGGCGGGGCGGTGATGGCGGGGCTGGTGGTGGCGATGCTCGGGCTGGGTGCGGCGCAGCCGGCGCAGGCGGCGTGCGAGCCCGAGAAGGTGGCGACCAAGTATCCGGGGCTCGCGGGCAAGACCCTGAAGGTCGGGCTCGATCCGACGCTGCCGCCGATCATGTACCGCGATCCCAACAATCCGAGCAAGATCATCGGCCAGGATCCGGACATGGTCGAGGCGGCCATGAAGTGCCTCGGGCTCAAGTACGAGCTGGTGGGCCTCGACTTCGGCACCCTGGTGCCGACGCTGCAGGCCGGGCAGATCCAGCTCATCTGGTCGAACATCTACTACACGCCCGCGCGGGCCCAGGCCGCCGACTTCGTCAACTACGCCACCACCGGCACCGCGGGCATCGTGAAGAAGGGCAACCCGAAGGGCATCAAGACCATCGAGGACGTGTGCGGCAAGCGCGCTGCCCCGATCCTGGGCACCGTCGAGGACAAGGGCTTCCAGGACGCGAGCGCCAAGTGCGTGGCCGCGGGCAAGCCGGCGATCGAGATCACCCCGTATCCGAACGCGCCCGCCACCTCGCGGGCCATCGAGAACGACCGAGCCGACATCTCGATGTACGACGTGGTCCTGGTCGACCAGGTCGTGAGGACCAACCCGGACAAGTTCGAGCGCGCCTACTACTTCCGCAGCGGCATCAAGATCGGGGTGGCGGTGAAGAAGGGCAACGAGGAGCTGGTGACCGCGGTCAAGGACGCGATCACCGAGCTGCAGGCCAACGGCACCCAGAAGGCACTGATGCAGAAGAACGGGATCGATCCCTCGCTGGCCATTCCGGTCGAGGTCGGCCGCTAGGGCGCCGGCGCGACCGGCGGGTCGAGCGCCAGCCCCGGAGCGATGGAGGCCTTCCTCCAGTACCTGACCTTCCCCTTCCTGCTGGAGGGGATGTGGCTGACGCTCCGGATCTTCGCCGCCTCGATGGTGGGCGGGCTCACGCTCGGCCTGCTGATCGCGCTGATGCGCCTGTCTCCGTACCGGCTGCTCTCCGGCCTGGCCTGGACCTACGTGTGGCTGATCCGCGGCACTCCGGTGCTGCTGCAGCTGGTGTTTTTGTTCGACGCGCTGCCGTTCATCGGCATCGTGATGCCACCGGTGACCACCGCGATCATCGGGTTCTCGCTGAACGAGGCCGCCTTCGCGGGCGAGATCATCCGCGGCGGCATCCTCTCGGTGAGTCGCAACCAGACCCTGGCCGCGGCCTCGCTCGGCATGGGGTCGCTCCTGACGCTGCGGCGCATCGTCCTGCCTCAGGCGATGCGCGCGATCCTCCCCGCGGTCGGCAACGACGCGATCAGCGTGCTGAAGGGGACCTCGCTGGCCTCGGTCATCGCGGTAAACGAGCTGACCCTGCGGAGCCAGCAGATCGTGGCGCAGAACTTCAAGTTCTTTCCGGTGTTCGCGGCGGCGGGCGTGATGTACCTCACCGTCACCACCCTGATCGCGGGCGTCCAGTTCTTGCTCGAGCGGCGCGTGAGCCCCGACTTCGACCGGAGCCGGCGGCCGCGGGGCGAGACGGCGCTCGGCCGGTTCTTCGGGTTCCGCCTCCGCCCACCCGCGCCGGAAGCTCCGTCCGCGGCAGCCCCGACCGCCGGCGCGGCCCGCCTTGACGCGGCCGCGGCCCCCGGCGCGCGCGTCGACCTCGTGGAGCTGGTCGGTGCCCAGGCCGCGCGGGGACCGGGCGACCGTGACGGCCCGTTCATCCGCTGCGTCGACGTCTGGAAATCGTACGGCCATCGCGCCATCCTCCAGGGCGTCGACTTGACGGTGCACCGCGGCGACGTGGTCACGCTGATGGGCCCGAGCGGCTCCGGCAAGAGCACGCTGCTCCGGTTGATCGCGCACCTCGAGCCGGTGGACCGCGGCCGGATCACGGTGGGCGGAGAGTATGTCGGCTACGAGGAGGTCGACGGCGTGCTGCGCCCGTCACGGCACGTGGCCCGCGAGCGGGCCCGGGCCCGCATCGGGATGGTCTTCCAGCAGTTCAACCTCTTCGAGCACCTCACCGCGCTCGAGAACATCTGCGAGGCGCCGGTGCGCGTGCACGGCGAGCGCCCCGAGGTCGCGCGGGCCCGGGCCACCACGCTGCTCTCGAGCGTGGGCCTCGCCTACCACGCCGATCACCTGCCGTCGCGGCTCTCCGGCGGCCAGCAGCAGCGCGTGGCCATCGCGCGCGCGCTCGCGATCTCTCCGCGGGTCATGCTGTTCGACGAGCCCACCTCGGCGCTCGATCCCGAGCTGGTCTCGGAGGTGCTGTCGGTGATCCGGCGCCTCGCCGAAGCGGGCATGACCATGATCGTGGTCACGCACGAGCTGCGCTTCGCGCGCGAGGTGGCCGACCGCATCGTGTTCATGGCCGACGGCCGCATCGTGGAGGAGGGCACGCCCGAACAGGTCCTGGAGCGGCCGCGCGAGCCCAGGACCCAGCAGTTCCTGAAGCTCGTGCAGGACTAGTCCGGGAGGTACCCAGGTCGTGGACGGCAACCCGCGCGTCCCCGCCATCGTCCGCAAGAGCCTGTTCGACGACGGCTGAGGCGCCGGTCCGGGCGTCAGCGCGGCGGTCCGGGCGCCGGGGGCGGCGGGGGGAGCGGCAGCCGGGCCGGTGCCGTTCCGGGCGAGGGCGTTCCCGGCGAGGCCGCCCCCGGCGGATCGCCGCACCGGAAGACCTCGCCGAAGATCACCGCCAGGTTCTCCGATCCGCCGAACGAGAGCACCGCGGTGTTGCCGCCGAGCTTGACGACCTTGCGGCGCAGATCCGCGATGGAGTCGTCGCGCACCACGCCGAGCCGCGTGCAGCCATCGGCGAGGCCGGCCTCGGTAGTGAGCCGGACCCGCGCCATGGCCATCTTCTCGTCGAGCTGCGCGCCCGCGTCCGGGACGACCGTCCCCGGCGCGATCGCCGCCAGCAGCAGCCCCGCCACGCGCACCGCCCGTCCCGTCATGGCCCTCCCCCGGAAGCTGCTATATCCTGTGTGCGCCATGATACCGGACCGCCTCCGTCCCGTCTGGCTCGCGGTGGCGGCGGTGCTCCTTTGGGCGGGCGTCGCCGTCGGCCAGCAGCCGGTGCAGAGCCCGCTGCTGCTGATGATCTCCATCGACGGCCTGCGGCCGGATCACGTGACGGCCGCCGACACGCACGGGCTGAAGATTCCGAATCTGCGACGATTTCTCGCCGATGGCGCCTACGCCGACGGTGTGCAGGGCGTGATTCCGACCGTGACCTACCCGAGCCACACCACGTTGATCACCGGGGTGTGGCCGGCGCGGCACGGCATCCTCGCCAACACCGTCTTCGACCCGCTGCGCGAGAACCAGGGCGGCTGGTACTGGTACGCGGAGGACATCCGGGTGCCCACCCTGTGGGACGCGGCGGCCCGGGCCGGGCTCAGCACCGCGAGCGTGCAGTGGCCGGCGAGCGTGGGGGCCCGGGTGACCTGGAACATCCCGGAGTTCTGGCGCGCGGGCACCCCGGACGACGCCAAGCTGCTGCGCGCGCTCTCGACTCCGGGGTTGCTCGCCGAGCTCGAGCCGGAGATCGGGCCCTATCCCCGCGCGCTCACCGTCGAGTCCGACGAGCAGCGCGCGCGCTACGCGGTGCGCATCCTCGAGAAGAAGCGGCCCAACCTGATGACGCTGCATCTCATCGCTCTCGATCACGTCGAGCACCAGGCTGGTCCGTTCAGTGCCGAGAGCCTGGCCGTGCTCGAGCGGCTCGACGCTCTGGTGGGCACCCTGCGCACCGCGGCCGAGACCGCGGCGCCGGGCCGCGCCTACGTGGCGATCGTGTCCGACCACGGCTTCGGCGCGAGCGCGATGCAGCTCAACCTGTACGCCGAGTTCCGCGCGGCCGGTCTCTTCACGACCGGCGCGCAGGGCAAGGTCACCGACTGGAAGGCGATGCCGTGGACCGCGGGCGGCTCCATCGCGGTGATGCTGAAGGACGAGACGGACTCGGCCACCCGGGACCAGGTGCGGGCTCTGCTCGACCGGCTCGCCGCCGATCCCGCGCACGGCATCGACCGGGTGCTCGACGGCGCCACCGCGCGCGCCCGCGGCGGCTTTCCCACCGCCGCCTTCGTGGTCGGGCTCAAGACGGACTGGACCGCGGGCTCGAGCCTGACTGGACCCCTCGTGGCGAAGGCCTCCGTGGCCGGGATGCACGGGCACCTGCCCGAACTGCCCGATCTGCGCGCGTCGTTCTTCGTGGTCGGGCCCGACGTTCCGGCCGGCCGCTCCTTCGGGCTGATCGACATGCGCGACATCGCGACCACGCTCGCTCGCCGGCTCAACCTGGCGCTGCCCGCGGACGGAAAGGTCCTGCTCCCGTGAGGTGAGTGCGGTGCGGCCACGCTGACCCATCCACGGAGAACATGGCAGGCTTCGTGAAAAGCAGCGGCCTCGAGCCGGCGCTGCTGGAGATGGTCCGGATGCCTGAGCCGGCCGCCTTCTCCGGCCGGCCTCTTCCGGGGCCCGCGAGCGCTAGCGGCTCGGAGCGGTCGGCTGCCCGATCAATCGGGTGATGGAGACCTCGGTCCACGTGTAGTACCAGCCTTCGTAGATCAGGATCTGCAGGGAGCTGTCCTGCTTCTCGTAGACCTGCGTCGTTCCCTTGCTCGCCGACGTGGTCGAGACGTGTCGCCAGCCGTTGGCCTCCAGCGAGGTGCGGAAGGCCACCCCGAGGCTCTCGGGCGTCAGGCGGCTCTTGTAGAAGAGGCGGGCCGCCTTCACGTTGGGCGACTCGATGATGGTCGTCCGGCTGTGGTCGAGGGTGAGCCCCACTGGGACCGGGACGTCCTCGAACTCGCTACGCGGCGCTCGCGGCGCGGACGAGCACGAGGTCAAGGCCAGCACGAGCAGGCAAAGGACGAGGACACGCGGCATGAAGTGGCCCTCCTGTTGTGGGAGCAAGTAGTGTGCCGCCCCCCGGAGGAGCGGTGACGACAGACATTGTAATCGTGGGCCTCGTCGTCGGCTACCGATGACCGTCCACCGGATGAGTAAGACTTACACCGCCGGCGGGAACTTTTGTAGTATGGGCTCGATGATGAGACGTCGTCGTTTCCTGATCCTGGCGTTACTCGCCACGGGCACGCTCGTCCTCGACGGGTGCGGGGACGGCGACAAGCCGAAGTCCATCAAGGTCGTGATCGCCGAGTACAGCAAGGATCACACCCGGCCGTTCTGGCAGGATCTCGCCGCGCAGTACACCGAGCGGACCGGCATCCGGGTGGACCTGCAGGTGATCGACTGGAACTCCATCGATCAGCAGGTCAGCACCATGATCCAGAACAACCAGCCGCCCGACATCCTGAACCTGAACTCGTTCTCGAGCTACGCCAAGGACGGGTTGCTCTACTCGGCCGACGAGGCGCTGTCGCCGAAGACGCGCGAGGACTTTCTCGAGGCCTTCGCGAGGGGCGGCACCTATCGCGACAAGCTCTACGGATTCCCGATCCTGGCCAGCGCGCGCGCCTTCTTCTACAACCGGGACCTGCTCGCCAAGGCCGGCGTGGCCGAGCCGCCGCGCACCTGGGAGGCGTTCGTGCAGGCCGCCCGCAAGGTGCAGGCCCTGGGCGGCGGCACGATCGGCTACGCGCTCCCCCTCGGACCGGAAGAGGCGCAGGCCGAGTGGTCGATCTGGATGTGGAACAACGGGGGCGACTGGAAGTCCGGCGAGGCCTGGGCTATCAACAGCGAGAAGAACGTGCAGACGCTCCAGTTCCTGGCCGGGCTCGCCAATTCCGACAAGGTGACCCAGGTCAATCCGGGCAAGACCAACCGGACCGACGGCGCCTTCCAGCTCTTCAAGGACGGCAAGGTCGGCATGGTCATGGGCTTCAGCCCGCTCGCGGCTCAATTGGACGCGGAGCGGAAGATCAGCTACGGCGTGACCCAGATGCCGACCAACGTCGGGACGCCGGTGACGCTGGGGGTCGAGGACTACCTCATGGCCTTCAAGAAGAAGGGCAACCAGGAGACGGTGCGCCAGTTCCTCGACCTGTACTACCAGCCCGACCAGATCACCCGCTGGATCACCGCGGAAGGCTTCCTGCCGGTGACGAAGTCGGGCCTCCAGAAGATGAGTGGCAACGAGAAGCTCAGGCCGTACCTCGATGCGCTGCCGAGCGCGCGGCTGGCCCCCACCACCGACCCCGTGTGGGACAAGGTGAAGCTCGACGTGCAGCAGAACATCGGCGCGGCCGTCCAGCCGGGCGGCGATCCGAAGCAGGTCCTCGACCGCATCCAGAAGAACGCGGCGGAGAGCGCTCGCTGACCGCTGCGCCGAGCCGCGGCGCATGGCGGGCGCTGCTCTGGCTCGGACCGAGCCTCCTCCTCATCGGCGCGGTCGTGGTCTATCCGGCCCTCGAGCTCGCCCGCGCCTCTCTCGGTCGCTACTCGATCACCGGGCTGCACCTGGGCTCGGTGGGCCTGCGCAACTACGGCCGGCTCCTCGAGCAGGAGGCGCTGCCGACCGTGATCGGCAACACCGTGATCTGGGTCATGGGGGTGGTGGGGATCACGATCGTGATCTCCCTCGCCCTGGCCCAGCTGCTCGACGCGGCCTTCCCGGGCCGTCGGCTGGTGCGGTTGGCGCTCATCGTGCCGTGGGCCGCCTCGCTCATCATGACCGCGAAGCTCTTCGTGTGGCTCTACGACTACTACTTCGGGCTCCTCAATCGCCTGCTGATCGCGGTGGGCGTGCTGGCCCGGCCGGTGGACTGGCTCGGCGACGACGGCACCGTGATGGGGGCGATGGTCGCGGTGGGGGTGTTCGTCTCGCTGCCGTTCACCACCTACGTGCTGCTCGCGGGGCTCCAGACCATCCCGGGCGAGGTCTACGAGGCGGCGCGCGTCGACGGGGCCTCCGGCGCGCGCGCCTACCGGACGATCACCCTGCCGCTGCTCCGGCCCGCGCTGCTGGTGGCCGCGGTGCTCAACCTCATCTACGTCTTCAACTCCTTCCCGATCGTGTGGACGCTCAACGACCGGAACCCCGGCTTCGCCCACGACACCATGATCACCTACATGTACAAGATCGCCTTCAAGAGCGCGCTGCGCGACGTGGGACTGGCCGCCGCCCTGGGCGTCGTCAACGTGGGGCTGATCCTGCTCGCGGTCGTCGCGTACCTGCGCGTGGCCCGCTGGCGCGAGGAGCCGGTCTGATCCGGCGCGCCGCGCTGGCCACCGCGGGGCTGCTCGCGGGGGCGGCGATGCTGGCCCCATACGTGGTGATGCTGCTCACCGCGCTGAAGCCGGAGCTCGAGCTGCGCGTCACTCCGCCGCGACTGCTACCCGTCGACTGGCGGCCGCAGAACTTCTGGACGGTCGTCCGGGATCCGGATTTCCAGTCCTGGCTGCGGGTCTCGGTCGTGGTGGCGGTCAGCTCGACCGCGCTCGTGATCGCGGCCGCGGTGCCCGCGGCCTACTACACCGCGCGCCAGCGGTTTCCCGGGCGAGGCGCCTTCCTGTTCCTGGTCCTGGTGAGCCAGATGTTCGCGCCGACCGCGCTGGTGGTGGGGCTCTACCGCGAGTTCTTCGAGCTCGGCCTGATCAACACCTACGCCGCCCTGATCCTGGTCAACGCCGCGTTCAACCTGGCTTTCGCGGTCTGGATTCTCCGCGCCTTCTTTGCCTCGATCCCGCGCGAGATCGAGGAGGCGGCCGCGGTCGACGGCTGCGGCTCCGCCGGCGCCCTCTTCCGCATCATCCTGCCGGTCGCGTTGCCCGGCATCGTGACCGCGACCATCTTTGCGTTCATCGCGGCCTGGAACGAGTACATCGTGGCCCTCACCCTGATGACCGACGCCGACATGCGCCCCCTGACCGTGGGAATAACGTCCTACGTGACCGCATATGTGCAGCACTGGGACCTCCTCTTCGCCGCCTCAACAATCGCAATCATCCCGGTAGTGATCCTCTTCGCGCTGATCGAACCTTACCTGGTCGGCGGCCTGACCGCCGGCAGCGTGAAGTAGGACGGGGTGTGTTCGACTCGCGGGAGGTCGGACCCGGGCGGGGCGGCGGGGGGTGGGGCGGCTGACCCGTTTCCCGCCGACGGCTACCCGGAGCCTGATGCTTCCAGATTGGGAACTCCTCACGCGAGAGAACGAGAAAGCGGGTCGTGGTCAGAGCCCCACCCCCCGCCGCCCCGCCCGGGTCCGGCCGGCCAGCGGCGGGAGGAGGACCACGCTAGCTCTTTACGGAGCCGGCGGTCAGCCCCGCCACGTAGTAGTCGACGAAGAAGGAGTAGATGACCGCGACCGGGATGGAGCCGAGCAGCGCCGCCGCCATCAGCTGTCCCCAGTAGAAGACGTCGCCCCGGATCAGCTCGGTGATGGCCCCCACCGGCACCGTGCGCACGTCGCTCTTGGACAGGAAGATCAACGCGTAGAGGAACTCGTTCTGGGCCAGGGTGAAGGCGAAGATCCCGGCGGAGAGGAGCCCCGGCGTGGTCAGGGGCAGCACGACGCGCCACATCGCCTGGAAGCGGCTGGCTCCGTCGATGCGGGCCGCCTCCTCCAGCTCCCGCGGCACGCTCTTGAAGTAGCCCATCAGGAGCCACGCGCAGAACGGGATCAGGAGCGTGGGGTAGGTGAGCATCACCGCGCGCAGGGTGTCCCCCAGCTCGAGCTTGTTGATGATGTCGGCCATCGGGATGAAGAGGAGCGGCTGGGGCACCAGATACGTGGCGGCGACCCCGATCGCGACGACGGCGGCCCCGGGGAAGTTCATCCGGGCCAGCGGGTACGCGATCATGGTTCCGAGCACCAGCGAGGCCGCGGTGGTCACGACCGCGACCAGCATCGTGTTGTAGGTCCACGTGAGAAAGTTCGTCTGCGTGAGAAGGTCGACGTAGTGCTTGAGGGTCGGGTGGTAGACGACCAGCGGCATGATCCGTGCGTTGTACAGCTCCGAGTTCGGCTTGATCGAGGTGATCAGCATCCAGTAGAACGGGAACAGCATCGCGACCAGGCAGACCGCGAGCGGCAGGTAGAGCCGGAGTATCCGGGAGCCGAGCCCCCTCGCCTCGATCATGCCTCGCGTCTCATGTAGAGCGTGAGGGCCACGATCATGACCGCGAGGGCGGGCAGCATGCAGAGCGCGGCCGCCGCCCCCATGCCGAGCTGCCCGCCCGACATCCCGAGGTCGAAGGCGTAGGTGACGAAGACCTGGGTCGCGTTGGCGGGCCCCCCGTGGGTGAGGGCGTAGATGATCTGGAAGTCGGAGAAGGTGAAGATCACCGAGAACATGGTCACGATGATCAGGATCGGCTTGATGATCGGCAGGGTCACGTGCAGGAACCGCTGCCGGATGGTGGCGCCGTCGATGGCCGCGGCCTCGTAGAGGTCGGGCGAGATGGTCTGGAGCCCGGCCAGGATCGTGATGCCGTAGAACGGGATGCCGCGCCAGGTGTTCACGATGATGATCGACACCATGGAGAGGCTCGCGTTGCCGAGCCACGAGAATCCGCTCGCGATCAGGCCGGTGTGGACGAGCACCCAGTTGATGACGCTGAAGGTGGGATCGAAGATCCACATCCAGGCCACCACGCTGAGGATGGTGGGGACGATGAACGGCAGGAGGAGGAAGGCCCGGACGAGGTTCCTTCCGCGGAAGCTCTGGTTGATCACCAGGGCCATCGCGAGGCCCCCCAGGAGCTTCAGGACGGTGGTGACCGCGGTGTAGATGAAAGTGTTGCGGGTGACCTGCCAGAAGACCCCGTCGTGGGCGAGCGTCATGAAGTTGGCGAGCCCGACGAACACGCCCGGCTTGGCCACCGGTCTGTCTTGAAGACTCAGCCAGATGCCGTAGAAGAACGGGTACGCGACGAACGCGAGCAGGAAGAGAACGCCCGGCGTCAGCATCAGCCAGCTGAACGCCCCTTCCCGCTCGAGCACGCCGCGGAACGTGAGCGAGCGTGCGGCGACCGGGGCCGATCGGGCCAGCGGCTCCGGCCTTACCGCCACGGCCTCACTTCGCCTTGTAGATCTGCTTGAGCTGCGCCGCCGCGGTGGCGATGACGTCCTTGGTGGAGTCGCCCCGGCAGGCCTTGGCGAACATGTCGACCAGGACGTACTTCGCGTTGCTCTCCGACAGCGCGTGGCCGGAGGGACCGGGCCACCCGTGAAGCCGCGAGGTCTTCAGCGACTCCTTGAAGGGCATGTAGCGCGGGTCCACGTTCCACATCGGGTCGTTGTCGTAGCCGTGCAGGTACGGCGCGTAGTAGGCGTCACCCGCCACGAGCCAGCGCGAGAGCTGCTTCTGGTCGTAGAGCCAGCTCAGGAAGGCCTTGGCCGCGGCGGGGTCGGCCGCATGCGACGCGATCGCGTGTGACTGCGGGTTGTAGAGATGGAACCGCCCCTTGGGCCCCTGGGGGTTGAGCGCGTGGTCGGTGACCTTGGCGATGTCCGGGAAGTCTCGCTTCGCCACGATCAGGATGGACATGGCGTTGTTGGTGCAGGAGATCTGCTCGGCAAGGAACGCCTTGTTGTTGTTGACGTCGGTCCAGCCCAGCACGTCCTCGATCATCGTCTCCTGGTAGAACTTCCGGCAGAAGTCCACCGCCTTCGCGGTCTCGGACGAGTCGATGAGGACGGTCTTGCCGTCCTTGTCCACCTCGCGCCCGCCGTACGACCAGAGCAGCGGGTACATCCAGCCATGGTTGTCCCCGAAGCCGTGCCCGATCTCGAAGCCGAAGGGATGCCCCTTCTTCTTGAGGAGCCGACCGGCGCTCAGGAGGTCCTCCCAGGTGTCGGGGAACTTGGTGACGCCCACCTCCTTGAACCAGTCGGTCCGGTAGACCTCGAGCTGGCCGATGTTGCCCCACGGAATCGCCTTCCACTTCTTGTTCACGACCACCGCGTCGAGGATGTTGTCATGCCAGGGTCCGCTCTTCTTGCCGATCTCGGTTGCCACGTCGGTGACGTCCAGCAGACCCTGATCGAACAGGTGCGGCCAGTTGAGGCCGGTGGCGACGATCTCGGGGCCGGACTTGGTCTCCACGATGGTGGTGAGGCGGGTCAGCATGCTCCCCACGCTCACCGGCTCGTAGTTGACCTTGATGCCGGTCAGCTTCTCGTACTCGGGGGAGAGGGTCTTGACGAAGAAGTCGTCGAAGCCCTTGATGAACGAGCTCTCGTGGACGACGGTCATCGACTTGACCGCGGCGCTCGCGCGCCGGGAAGTCAGCGCGGCGGCCGCGCCGCCGACCATGGTGGTAAGGAACTCTCGTCGCGTGCTCATGAGACCTCCTCCGGGGGTTGCGGATGGGATGAGGAACGGTGTGCTGCTCGTGGGGCAAGAAGGGGGGGACGCGCGCGGCCCGCTGCGCACGGACAGGACCGATCAAGATCAGGCACTAGCCACATCCACGCCTCCGAGACGCTTGCCGGTCTGGCGTGTGCGGCACTCTAGGCCCGGTCGTAAATCCTGTCAAGGGACCCGGCGCGGTTTCCGGGGTTGACCCCGGGCCCAGTCGGCGCTAGGGTCAGGCGCCCGGCCCGCCCGAGGGCGCGTCGGCGCATGGCCCGGACGCCTTCCGCTTCCACGAGGAGGACTGGGATGCCGGATCAGAGCCGAGTTGCCTACCTTCGCATCGCGCTGGTCGTGGTCGGCCTCATCTTCGTCCTCGGTATCTACCCGCTGGGCAAGGTCTGGCCCTCGGGGTGGACGTGGGGCACCGAGCCTTCGCACTACCTGAAGATGATCCTGGGCCTCTACGCGACGCTCGGCGTGTTCCTCCTGATAGCCGCCCGCGACCCTCTGGCCCACCGCAGCCTGATCTGGTTCACGGTGTGGTCGAGCATCGTCCACGCCGGCATCATGGCGGTGCAGGCCTTCCGTGATTCCGCGGAGCGGGGGCACCTGCTGGGGGACGTGCCGGCCCTCCTGGTGGTCGCCATCGCCCTCGCCGCCCTCACGCCGCGCGGGCAGACGACGGGCTGAGCTCGCCTACCCGGCGGGGGGACGGGACGGGGGGCTCACCACCTCCATGAGGGCACCCAGCCCACGGTGGAAGGTCGGCGCGCCCCCCGGAACCACGCACGCCTCGAGCACCTCGAGCAGCTCGCCCGGGGTCGCCCCGAACTCGATCGCGCGCCGCATGTGCGCGACCAGCCCCGGTCGCTCCGAGCCGCGGAAGCAGAGCAGCGCGATGGCCACGAACTCGCGCACCTTGGCCGAGACGTGGCGGCCCTCGCCCAGGCCGAGCTCGTAGAGCCGGTTGTAGGCGGCGACGAACTCGGGATCCTGCCGCGCCGCGAACTCCCACTCCGGGTACATGTAGCCCCGGGCCCCCTTCATCTTGGCGATCAGCGCCTCCGCCTGCTGCTCCCGATTGTCTGCGGTCATGACTAGTCCTTTGGCAGGCCCAAGACCCGCTCGCCGATGATGTTGCGCTGGATCTCGCTGGTGCCTCCCGCGATCGTGTACTGTCGCGCGCTCAGCACGCGGTTGTACCAGCGCGGACCGTCCGGCACCTGCTCACTCGGCCGGTTGACGAGTGCGTGGGGCCCGAGCAGCTCGCCCGCGAAGTCGGCGATACGCACGCCGAGCTCCGAGCCGAAGAGCTTGAGGATCGAGCCCTCGGGTCCCGGGGGCTCGCCGCGGAGCTGCCGCGTCAGGTTGCGCATGCGGGTGTAGCGCTGGCACTGCGCCTCGATCACGAGCTGGGCGAAGCGCTGACGGATCACCGGATGCTCCCAGGCGGGGCGGCCGTCGAGCGGCACCGTCATGGCCAAGGCGCGCAGGCGCGCGAGCTGCTCCTCGTGACCGCGCCCGCCGCCGCCCTTGCGCTCGTACATGAGCGTGGTCATCGCGGGCTTCCAGCCCTCGTTCTGCCGCCCGATGAGGTTGGCCTTCGGCACCGCCACGTCGACGAAGAACACTTCGTTGAAGTGCCGGTGGCCGTTCAGCAGCACGAGCGGGCGCACCGTGATGCCGGGCGTCTTCATGTCCACCAGCAGGTAGCTGATGCCGCGATGCTTGGGCGCGGCCGGATCGGTCCGCACGAGCAGGTAGATCCAGTCCGCGAACTGGGCGCCCGACGTCCACACCTTCTGCCCGTTCACCACGAAATGATCGCCTCGATCCTCGGCGCGGGTGCTGAGGCTCGCGAGGTCGGAGCCGGCCCCCGGCTCCGAGTAGCCCTGGCACCAGATGTCGTCGCCGCCCAGGATGCGCGGCAGGTAGCGCTGCTTCTGCGCCTCGGTGCCCCACTCGATGATGGTTGGGCCCGCCATGCCGATGCCGGAGTAGCCGGGTAGCACGGGGGCGCGGGCCCGGAAGCACTCCTCGTCGTAGATGACCTGCTCCATCAGGGTGGCCCCGCGCCCGCCGTACGCCTTCGGCCACGAGATGCCGACCCAGCCCGCCGCGTACATGCGCCGCTGCCAGTCGCGTCGTCGCTCGAAGGTCTCGCGGTCCGGGGCCACGCGCTCGTCGGTCGGGTCCTCGATGCGGAGGTCGTCGGTGAGGTTCGCGGCCAGCCACCGGCGGATGTCGGCACGGAACTGTTCCTGCTCGGGTGTGTAGGTGAAATCCATGGGCCTCTTCTAGCACCGGTGCGCGTCCGACTCAAGGCATGCTACATTCAGCGGTGTCTCGACGCAGCATCCCCTGGCCACGGAGGCGGCATTGGCTCACAAAGGCATGAAGTTCGGCATCTTCCTGGCGCCGTTCCACAAGGTCGGCGAAAACCCCACGCTGGCCATGAACCGCGACATGGAGCTGATCGAGTGGATGGACTACCTCGGCTACGACGAGGTGTGGATCGGCGAGCACCACTCCGCGGGCTGGGAGACCATCGCCTCCCCCGAGATCTTCATCGCGGCCGCCGCCGAGCGCACCCGCCACATCATGCTCGGCTCCGGCGTCACGAGCCTGCCCTACCACCACCCACTGATGGTCGCCAACCGCTTCGTCCAGCTCGATCACATGACGCGCGGCCGCGCGATGCTCGGCTGCGGTCCGGGCGCGCTGGTCTCCGACGCCTACATGATGGGCATCGAGCCGGTGACCCAGCGTTCACGGATGGACGAGTCCCTCGACGCGATCATGCAGCTCCTTCGGTGCGAGGAGCCGGTGACGCTCAAGACCGACTGGTTCGAGCTGCGCGAGGCCCGGCTGCATCTCGCGCCCTACACCGAGCCACACTTCCCGATCGCGGTGGCGAGCACGATCACCCCGGCCGGAGTGATCACGGCGGGCAAGCACGGCGTCGGCGTGCTCTCGATCGGGGCGGGGCTGCCCGGAGGCCCGGAGGCACTCTCCAACCAGTGGAAGATTGCCGAAGAGACCGCGGCCCAGCACGGCAAGACCATGGACCGGAAGAACTGGCGGCTCGTGGTCAACGTGCACGTCTCCGACGACGACGAGCAGGCCCTCCGGGAGGTGAACCGCGGAGAGCGTCACGAGACCATGACCTACTTCGAGGATACGCTCGGGCGTCCACCCGGTCGCGCCGACGATCCGCTACGCGAGGGCGTCAAGATGGGCACTACCCTGGTCGGCACGCCGGATACCGTCATTCGCGGCGTCGAGCGGCTGCAGGAGCTGAGCGCGGGCGGCTTCGGCGGGCTCCTCTTCCGCGCGCACGAGTGGGCCAACCGCGAGCAGACTCTCAAGAGCTACGAGCTGTTCGCCCGCTACGTCATGCCCCGCTTCCAGGGCTCGCTCGCCAGCATCCGCGACTCCAATGATTGGGCCCGCAGCAACCGCAAGACGATCTTCAGCCCCAACGTCGAGGCGGTGCGCCGGGCATTCACGGACGCGGGCCGGGCCGTCCCCGCCGAGTACCGGAATCGCACCGTGGGGGCGCGCGACGTGGACGAGTCGAGCCCGCGCTAGCGCGGTTCGAGCGCGCGACCAGGACTACCGGTCCGCTGGCCGCCGGGTCATGGGTCTCGAGCTGCGCGACGCGCGAAGGTCGCCCGACGATCGGGAGTGGCTGACCAACGTCTACCCGTTCTACCTGCACGACCTCTCCGAGTTCGACGACGGCTACTACACCCTCGACGCTCGCGGCCGGTGGACGCCGGATCACCTGCCGAGCTGGCTCGATGACCCGGCCGATCACCCCCTGATCCTCGTCGACGCCGGCCGCCGGGTCGGCCTGGCCCTCGTCAACCAGGCCCCATCGCGCCACCTCGGCCCGGGGGTGGATTTCCGGATGGCGGAATTCTTCGTGCTCCGCGCGCATCGCGGGCGCGGAATCGGGCGGCGCGCGGTCTTCGCGCTCTTCGACCGGTTCCGGGGGACGTGGGAGATCTCGGAGCTGCCGCGGAACGAGCGGGCCATCCGATTCTGGCGTCGCGTGATCGGCGAGTACGGGGGCGGCCGGCATCGAGAGACGAGCGACGTGGCCGGCGTGCGCCAGGTGATCGATACGACGCGGTAGATCCTTCCCCGTCGGCCCTACCAGCGTCTCGTCTCACCCGGCTTGAGTACCCACGCCGCCGCCGGATCGAGGTGTCGTCGCTCGATCTCGGCGACGAGCCGCGTGGGCGGCTCGTCGTAGGGCTCGCGCGCGAGCGCGAACGTGCGCCAATGGACCCCGACGAAGCGGACAGCCCGCGCGAGCTGCGCACCACCTGCGACTGCACCGTGCCCTTGCTCTCGATCGGCCACGGGAAGTAGTCGGGGCCACCGAGGGCGGCGCCGGTCGCCTCGAGCCAGTTCTCCGCGAAGGCGCCCTGGAGCTGGCTCACCACCGGGCCCTCCACCCGCATGTCGGTGTCGCGCCACTGGCCTTCCTCCCGGCCGTTGCCGCTCCACTTGCCGCTGGTGCCCGAGCCGCCGGTGATGTCGACCCGCCCGTCCACGACCAGGATGCGCCGGTGATTGCGGTAGTTCACGCGATCGATCGTCCACGGAGTGAGCGGGCGATAGGAGACCACCTGGCAGCCGGCCCCGGTCATCCAGTCCCGATACTGCGGCGGCATCAGGAGCGAGCCGACCGCATCGACCAGCACGTGCACCTTGACGCCGGCCCGGCAGCGCTCCGCGAGCGCCTGCGCGGTGTCGGCGGCGGGCGCCCCCTCCTCGAAGACGTACTGCGCGTAGGTGATGGTCTTGCGGGCGGACCGGATCATCTCGAGCTTGGCCGGGAAGACCTCCTCGCCATTCAGCAGCACCTCGACGCGGTTCCCTCCGACCACCGAGCCGCCGGTGAATCCGACGAGGGTGGACCGGAACGAGGCCTCCGAGATCCGCAGACCGGGCAGATCGAGGTGAGGCTGGACGTGGGTGCAGCCGGCCAGGAAGACGACCAGGCAGGCGGCGGAGATGACCCGCCCGCCCCTCCGCCGTCTCATCGGGCTCACAGCCTGCGCAGCACTTCGATGCGGTCTCCCGTCGCGGGATGCGTGCTGAGGAAACCGCCGCCGCCGTCACCTTCGGTGTTCATCAGCCAGGTGAGCGTGCCGATCATGACGTCCTTGTTGCGGCCCACCCGCTGGAGCAGCTCGACCCCGTGACGATCGGCCGCGTACTCCTCGCTACGGCTGTACTTGCTCTGGATCAGCGCGCCCGCGATCGGGGCCACTCGGCCCGCTCCGGGGATGAGCTGATCGAGAATGACCGCGCCGATGCCGAGGCCGGTGCCGAGCGCCTGGGTCTTCGCCACGTGGCCGAGGTCCTCGTGGGCGACCTCGTGCGCCATGACGGCCAGTAGATGATCGTCGCTGGCCTTCTCGAGGAGGCCGGTCGTGACGTAGAACTCCCCGTTGCCGGCATTCGCCGCGTTGATGGAAGGATCCTCGATGATGCCCACCTTGACCTGGCTCGGCGGCTTCGGCTTGTTCATGACCTGCAGGAGCGGGATCATCGCCTTCTTGAGCCTTTCGACCTGGGTGGCGTCGACCGTCTTCTGCGAGGCGGCCGGCGGCTTCGCGGTGGAGGGGGGCCGGGCTGGCTCCGAGGTCCGGCCGGAGGTGGCGGTCTCGACCGCGCACCCGCCCAGCAGGGTCGCCGCTACGAGCGCGCCTGTCACGAGCGCCCGCGTGCTCATCGGCGATTCCGGGAGGGCCGGATGACCTCCTGTCCCGCCTCCAGGGTCGACGTCACCTGGTCCCGGGCCGAGTCGATGATCTGCTCGGCGGTGGATTGCACGGCCTGCAGCGTATCGGCCGCGGCCAGCCGCGCGGTGCGGCCCTTCGTGCTCATGAACTGACGAATCTCCTCGCCCCATACGTATTCGGCGATGCCTCCCACGATCGCGCCAAGCACGAATCGACTCAGCATTGCGCTCTCCTTCTCCCCGCGCTGGCTACGCGGCTCTCCGAATTGGCCACTCGACCCCCGCGCTCCGACGGAGCACGTGGCCGCAGGGCTCGAGCTCGATCACGAGCGCGGCGCCGCGCTCGTGCCAGTCCTCGATCGCCCGAAACGCACCGCATGTTCGGCAGTAAAGTGTCGGCGTTCCTTTCATCGCGCGCCTCCCGTGGTCACGAAGGGTTGTACTGCCTGGGTCTTGGCGCAATCGGGACAGATCTCGAGCTCGGCGTCGTAGGCGACGCCGTGGATCGGACAGCGCACGACCGGAACGGAGGTGGGGTGGCGGCGGCGCCAGCCGAGCGCCAGGGCGGCGCCCGCGGCGGCGATCACCGCGGCCGTCACGACTCGTCCGATCCGCGAGTACGTCGACGTCACAGCCGTCCGGTCAGCGCCAGGATGATGAGCACCAGCAGGACGAGTCCCACGACGCCGCTGGGATAGGGACCCCAACCCGAGCTGTAGGGCCAGGCGGGCAAGGATCCGACCAGGATCAAAACGAGTATGACGATCAGGATCAGCGACACGGTGTGTCCCCCCCTTCGCGTCTCCGGTGTGGCTTGTGATCATGGTCTGCGCCTAAGTCCAGCCGTCCCGCGATTCCTAGCGGTTCTGACCGCCCTGGCCCGGCTGCGGCTGGCCCTGGCGATCCCGGTCCCGGTCGTGGCCGGGCTGATCCTGGCCGGGCTGGCGCTGTCCGGGCTGACCCTGCCCCGGCTGTCCCTGACCCTCCCGCTCCTTCTCCGTGGTGCCCATGGTCGTTGCTCCTTTCTTCCCGGCCGCGTCAGCGAGTCCGGGATCTCGGCCGCCCCTTGCGCGGGATACGAGCGCCGGATCTCCGGGCCTCGCTCAACGCGATGGCGACGGCCTGCTTGCGCTTCCGGACCTTTCGACCGGACGACGAGCGGAGCGAGCCCCGCTTGTACTCTCCCATCACCTTCTTGACCTTGAGACGGCCCCGGCCCTTGTGCGCCCTGGCCATCAGCGGTCCCCGCCCTTCGCGTCGCCGCCCAGCCGCTCGATCAGGTGGCGCAGATCGTCGGCGCGCTCCTCTTCCTTCGCGAGAATCGCTTCCATCATTCGCCGGGTGGTGCAGTCGTGGTTGCCCAGGTGCCGCACGATGTCGGCGTAGGCCCCGATCGCGATTCGCTCCGCCACCAGGTCTTCCTTGATCATCTCGAGCAGCTCGTCGCTCTCGATGTACTCCGAGTGACTCCGGGTGACCAGGTCCGGGTTGAAGTCGGGCGCGCCGCCGAGCTGCGTGATGCGCTCCGCGATCTGATCCGCGTGCGCCTGCTCCTCGGCGGCGTGCTCCGCGAACTCGGCGGTCACCGCCTGGGCGTGGATCCCGGAGGCCATGTAGTAGTGCCGCTTGTACCGCAGCACGCACTCGAGCTCGGTGGCCAGAGACTCGTTGAGCAGGCGGGCCACGGTCTGCCGGTCGGCCTTGTCGCCGGCGGTGATCGGACCCTCCTGCATGTGCGCGCGGACGCGGCGGCGGATCTCCATGATGTCGCTCACGAACTCACCGGCCATGTGATGTGCGCTCCGCCGTTCGGTTCCTGCGTGGCCTACTTGTTCGCCTGACGGACCGTCAGCTCGTTCTTGACCGCCTTGACGCCGGGGATGCCGCGGGCCATCTCGGAGGCCTTGGCGGCCGCGGTGATGCTCGGCACCTCGCCGGTCAAGGTGACGACGCCGTCGTCGGCGCGGACGTCGACCTTCTTCAGGCTGGCGTCACGGTGAATGCGTGACTCTGCCGTCTTGGCGATGTCCTTGTCGTTGGCGTCGACCGCCTTGCGGGCCGTCGGGGCCACCACCTGCAGGTCGTTCTTCACCGACTTCACGCCCTCGATGCTCTTGGCGACCTCGGCCGCCGCCTGCTTGGCCTCGTCGGAGTCGACCTTGCCGCGCAGATGGACCACGCCGTTCGCGGTGTCGACGCTGACCTGGGTGCCCTTCACGCGCTCGTCGCTGAAGAGCGCGATCTTGGTCTTCGAGGTGACCCAGCTGTCGCTGACCGCGGTCTTAGCTTCCTGAGTCGTGCTCTTGGCCTTCTCCTTCGTCTCCTCCATCGAGTTCTCGATCTTGTCCTTCGTGGTCTGGGCCTGTGCCGCGAAGGGCGCCGTCGCCACGAAGGCTCCCAGGGCCGTGATCGTGATCACCTTGCCGTACCGCATGGAAGTTCCTCCTTGATGTCGAGTGAGCTGTCGGTTGTGTGACCGCTACCGTCGCGGAAGCGGCGGAGGCGGAGGGGGAGTGGTGCCCGCCGGCACCCACACCCAGTAGTGAGGCGCCGCGCTCGTGCCGTCGCCGTAGAGCATCCAGCGGCCCTCGGGATACGTGACCACGCGGTCGGCGGGTACCTGCGCCACGACCGCCGGCGGAGCCGGCGGAGCCTCGACCACGCGCTCCTTCTCGCTGCTGTAGATGCAGCCGCCCGCGCTGGTGGCCACTAGGGCCATCGTGGCCACCAGCAGGGGGATTCGGGACGTCGTTCGGTTCATGGCGATGCTCCGTTACCTGGCGGGCGGTGTGTCATCGCTGGACCGCGGCGAATCCGAGTCGGGACGGCGCGAACGGCCTTCTTCGTCCAGCCGAACCGGCCGGCCCGCCCCGGCATCGCGATCGCTTCGCTCCGGCTCGCGATCCGGGCGCCCCTCGCGCGGATCGCGGGAGTCGCGGTCGGGATCCTGCTGATCCTTGCGCCCGATCCGCGGCGCTGGCTTTCCTCTCGGTTTTTCTCTCATGACGTTCCTCCCGTGTCGGTCGCGCGACCACCGCGACACTGCAGGGACAGGGAGCAATCGATGTGCCATGCCGGGAAGTAGCCGAAGAACAATGGCGATCACGCTATTCCACGAATCGGCCTTGCGCTTTCACGGAAAAGAGACCCGCGTAGTTTCTTCCGGAGGATTCGCGGGGTCGCGGCAGCGGATTGGGGTCAGGTCTTGCATTACGACATTTGCATCCGCCGAGGTGGGTCGAGCGGGGAGGAAATGTCGTAATGCAAGACCTGACCCCGTTTGGGCGACGGCGTCAGGCGATCCAGACCGACTTGATGTTCACGAACTCACGGATGCCGTACTCGGAGAGCTCGCGGCCGTACCCGGACCGCTTGATCCCGCCGAAGGGCAGCCGTGGATCGGACTTCACCACGCCGTTGACGAAGACGGCGCCGGCCTCGATCTGGGCGGCGAGGCGCTCCGCGCGCGCCCGGTCCCGGGTCCACAGGGCGGCGCCCAGGCCGAACGGCGAGTCGTTGGCGAGCCGGATCGCGTCGGCCTCGTCCTTGGCGCGGATGACCGCGGCCACCGGCCCGAACGTCTCCTCGTCGAACGCGGGCATCCCGCGGTCCACCGCGGCGAGCAGGGTGGGCGGGTAGAACGCGCCCTTGCCGGCGGGGACCTGGCCGCCGAGCAGCGCGCGGGCGCCACGCTTGACCGATTCCTCGACCTGACGGTGCAGCTGGTCGCGAAGGTCCGCCCGCGCCTGCGGACCCACCTGCGTCTCGCGTGAGGTCGGATCGCCCATCCGCCGCGAGGCCAACGCGATCCGGAAGCGCTCGAGGAAGCGATCGGCCACCGGCTCCACCACGACGAAGCGCTTGGCCGCGATGCAGCTCTGCCCGCTGTTGATCAGGCGGCCCTCCGCGGCCGCGCTCGCGGCGGCGTCCACGTCGGCGTCGGCCAGCACGATGAACGGATCGCTGCCGCCCAGCTCCAGCACCGTCTTCTTGATCTCGCGGCCCGCCTGCTCGGCCACCGCGCGGCCCGCCCGCTCGCTGCCGGTGAGGGTGACCGCCGCGATCCGCGGATCGGCGATGAGGCCAGCCACCACGCCGGCGTCGGCCAGCACCGTGCGGAAGAGGCCGTCGGGGAAGCCGGCGCGCCGGAACACCTCCTCGATGGCTAGCGCGCAGCGGGGAACGTTCGAGGCGTGCTTGAGGATGCCCGCGTTACCGGCCATGAGGGCCGGCGCCGCGAAGCGGAAGACCTGCCAGAAGGGGAAGTTCCACGGCATCACCGCGAGCACGACCCCCAGCGGGTCGAAGCGGACGTAGCTGCGAGCGGCGTCGGTCTGGCGCTCCTGCTCGGCCAGGAACGCCGCCGCGTGCTCGGCGTAGTAGTCACAGGTGCCCGCGCACTTCTCCACCTCGGCCTCCGCCTGCACGATGGGCTTGCCCATCTCGCGGGTCATGAGGGAGGCGTACTCGGATTGGCGCGCGCGCAGCTCCTGGGCCGCCGCCCGCATCAGCGCGGCCCGCTGGGGGAACGAGCGGGTGCGCCACTCGGTGAAGGCGGCCTGCGCGCCGGCCAGGATGTGCTCGACCTGCGGCGCCGACGTGGCCTCGATCGTCTCGAGGACCTCGCCGGTCGCTGGATTCACAGACTGGATATTCATGGCGTGCTCCTTCGGTGGGCTCTCATGACTTGAGATCAGCGTGAGCCTCGCTTGGATGCACCGCAATCGGCCCTCGACTGGCCGCGTCACGGTCTCGGGCGTAGACTGGGCCCGGAGGACGGCCATGAAAGCCTCGGATCTGATCGTGCGCTGCCTCGAGAACGAGGGCGTCCGCTACGTCTTCGGGCTGCCGGGCGAGGAGATCCTCGACATCATCGACTCGCTGGCCGACTCGCGCGTGCGGTTCATCACGACCCGGCACGAGCAGGGCGCCGCGTTCATGGCCGACGCCTACGGCCGCCTCACCGGCCGCGCCGGGGTCTGCCTCTCCACCCTCGGGCCCGGCGCCACCAACCTGGCCACCGGCGTGGCCGACGCCAATCTCGACCACGCCCCGCTCGTCGCGATCACCGGGCAGGCCGGGCGCGACCGCATCCACAAGGAGTCGCACCAGTACATCGACATCGTCGAGCATCTCCGTCCGCTGACGAAGTGGAACGCGCGCGCCGAGATGCCGGTGGTGATCCCGGAGGTCATCCGCAAGGCCTTCAAGGTGGCCGAGGCCGAGAAGCCGGGCGCCTGCCACGTCGAGGTGCCCGAGGACGTGGCGGAGGAGCGGGCGGAGGGCGAGCCGCTCTCCACCGAGCGCCCGCGGCGCCCCTCCCCGGATCGGCCGGCCCTGCAGGCGGCGGCGCGGCTGATCGAGGCCGCGGCGTTCCCGCTCATCTTCGCGGGCAACGGGGTGATCCGCGGCGGCGCCTCCCAGGAGCTGCGCGACCTGGCCCGCGCCCACGGCATCCCGGTGGTCAACACGTTCATGGCCAAGGGCTGCATGCCGTACGACGATCCCCTCGCGCTGCTCACCGCCGGGCTGCAGGCGCGCGACTCCGTCTCGTTCGGCTTCGAGAAGGCCGACCTGATCATCGCGGTGGGCTATGACCTGGTCGAGTACGCGCCCAAGTTCTGGAACCCGGAGCGCAAGAAGCCCGTCGTCCACATCGACTTCACGCCCGCCGAGGTCGACAGCCACTATCAGCCGACGGTCGAGGTGGTGGCCGACGTGCGCGAGGCTCTCGAGCTGCTGAACGGGCTCGTGAAGGGGCAGAAGGACCCCGCTCCCTACCGGGAGCTACGGCGCTTCATCCTCGAGCAGCTCGCGGAGGGCGCGGACGACGACACCTTCCCGATCAAGCCGCAGCGCATCCTGCGGGACCTGCGGCGCGCGATGGGCCGCGAGGACATCCTGATCTCGGACGTGGGCAGCCACAAGCTGTGGATCGCGCGCACCTTCCCGGCCTACGAGCCCAACAGCGTGCTGATCTCCAACGGCCTCGCCGCGATGGGGTTCGCGCTGCCCGCGGCGGTGGCGGCCAAGCTCGTGCACCCGGAGCGCAAGGTGGTGGCGGTGAGCGGCGACGGCGGGTTCCTCATGAATCTCCAGGAGCTGGAGACCGCGAAGCGCCTCGGCCTCTCGATCGTCAACGTGATCTTCCGCGACGGCGGCTACAACCTCATCCAGTGGAAGCAGCAGACCCGTCTCGGCCGGGAATCCGGGGTGGAGTTCACGAATCCGGACTTCGTGATGCTCGCCCAGGCCTTCGGGGCCAAGGGACTGCGGGTGGAGTCGGCGCGTGGTCTGGCGCCGGCGCTGGGCGAGGCTCTCGCGCATCCGGGCCCCTCGATCGTGGACGTGCCGGTGGACTACCGGGAGAACCCGAAGCTGACCGAGCGACTCGGTCACCTCGTCTGTCCGATCTGACGGCACGCGTCTTGCCGTGTCCTGGATCATGCGCGTGGTCTGGGAGCGAGGGGTCTGGACGCTGGTCAAGCGCGCCGCGATCAAGTGGAGCGAGGACGACTGCCTGACGCTCGGCGCGGG
>DATIWG010000005.1:0-18045 GCA_035519555.1 Nitrosotalea sp.
TGCTAAGCGGTTACAGGGGCAAAACCTCTGTCCCGGGTTCGAATCCCGGCCTCTCCGCCAAGAGCGCCCTTAGCTCAGATGGATAGAGCGTCGGACTACGAATCCGAAGGCCAGAGGTTCGATTCCTCTAGGGCGCACCACCTTAGCGGGCGGGAGGGCCGTGGAGCGGTGTCCACAACGTGACCACGGCTACTCCCGCGCCGTCAGGGGACCTGGTCTGACAAACCGATGAGCCGTGCGCTCGAGGCGGGCGCGTCGCAGGCCGACGACGACCGGTTCATGGCCCTCGCGCTGGAGGAGGCGCGGGAGGCCGCGGTCGCCGGTGAGGTCGCGGTCGGGGCCGTGGTGGTGCTCGACGGCCGGGTGCTCGCGCGGGGTCACAACGAGCCCATCGCCCGCCACGACCCGACCGCCCACGCCGAGATCCTCGCGCTCCGGGCGGCGGGCGAGCACACCGGCAACTACCGTCTGGTCGGGGCCACGCTCTACGTCACCATCGAGCCCTGCGCGATGTGCTGCGGGGCGGCGCTCCAGGCCCGGATCGCCCGCCTGGTATACGGCGCCGACGATCCCAAGGCCGGCGCGGTCCGGAGCCTCCACCAGCTCCTCGGGGATCGGCGGCTCAATCACCGCGTGACGGTGACCGCGGGGGTGCGCGCGGACGAGAGCGGGGCGCTGCTCCGCGAGTTCTTCCGCACCCGCCGGGCGTGACGCCCGGGCTGCCGCCGGCTTCGCCAGGGCCCACCCTGATTCTTGACACGGGATCGCCCGTCGGCTACAAAGAGGCGGCTTGTGCATGCCGCCCATGGTGAACCCGGCCCGTCAACATCAGGAGGGATGAGCGAAATGGTAACGCAGAAGACGTACGGACTGCTGCTCGTTGGCCTGGTCGTAATGCTGGTCGCTGGTTGCGCGTCCGAAGGCACCGTTAAGAAGCTGACACCCGCTGATGCATCGTTGCTCACCGGCACGTGGGGCGGCACGGTGAATCCCCCCGGGACAACAGGAATGGTTCCCGGGTCACTTATCGTCAAGCCTGACGGCACCTACTCGACCAATGCCGGCGCCTACTCCACCACCGGCAAGGCCGAGATCAAGGATGGCTACGTGCACTTCTCCAGCACTTCTGGAAGCGGGATGATGGTTGGCGAGCGAACCGGAACCGCCACACTGATGGATCGGGGCACGAGCTGGGGGCTCACGGGCTCTGGCTATTCTTCCGTGGCGGGGCCGTTCAATTTCGACTTCAGCAAGACGAAATAGCCGGGCCCAGCAGTCGACCCGCATGACGAGGGGTTAGCGGATCAGCAATCGCTAACCCCTTTCGTGTGCCCAGCGCTGCGGTTGCCCGGCTCGGCGGTCGACCAGGCCGCCCGCCTCGACGGGGTGACGTGGCACGCCCTCCGGCACACTTTCGCCTCCCGTCATGTGGCCGCTGGGGTAGACTTGCTCCCTGTCCAGGAGTCACCACTTGTTCGCACTGGCTCTCGGACGTGAGGAGCACAGGATCGGGTAACATAGCGAAACATCAGTCGCGGAGGGGTGGCCGAGCCCGGTTGAAGGCGTCCGACTCGAAATCGGATAGGGGCGCAAGTCCCTCGGGGGTTCAAATCCTCTCCCCTCCGCCATTTTGATCGCACCTTGGAGTGCGCCGGAGAGGCGCGGAGGGGTGGCCGAGTGGCCGAAGGTGCGGCACTGGAAATGCCGTGTACGGGCAACTGTACCGTGGGTTCGAATCCCACCCCCTCCGCCATTCCTGCAGTTCCGGAGTTTCGAAGCTTGCAGGGTGTCGAGAAGGGGTCAGCTGCGAGGCGGCGCGCGAAGCGACGAGCGAGACGTACTCTCTGTACGTTGAGTGAGGAGCGAGCGCGCCAACGAAGCAGATGGCCCCTTCTCGGCAGCCTGCGCCAGGTGGCCGTGCTAGACGGGGAGGTAGCGGTGCCCTGTAACCCGCAATCCGCTACAGCGGGGTTGAATTCCCTCTTGAGGGCCGGTCGTGTCGAATGAGCCGTACGGGACGGCGTTGAGGGTTGGGCCCCACGCAACGGGATGCGTCGAACCCCGCCAGGCCCGGAAGGGAGCAACGGTAAGGCGCTCCTCCCGTGTGCCGTGGGAGTACCTGACCGGAGCAGGTTTCGTGCGGCGATCGCGGTATGGTCGGTTCGATTGAGGGTGCACGGTCTTTGACTTATCAGGTCCTGGCGCGGAAGTGGCGGCCGCAGGCGTTCGACGCGGTCGTCGGGCAGGATCCGGTCACGCGCACGCTGCGCAACGCGCTCGCCTCCGGCCGGGTGGCTCACGCCTACCTCTTCACCGGTCCGCGAGGCGTCGGCAAGACCACCACCGCGCGCCTTCTCGCCAAGGCGCTGGCCTGCACCGCGCGCACGGGCACCGAGGCGTGCGGGGCCTGCCCGTCTTGCCGGGACTTCGCCTCCGGTGCGCCGGTCGACGTGATGGAGATCGATGCGGCCTCCAACACGAGCGTGGACGACATCCGGACTCTCCGGGAGAACGTCAAGTATTCTCCGGCGCGGGGCCGCTTCAAGGTCTACATCGTGGACGAGGTCCACATGCTCTCGGGCGCGGCGTTCAATGCGTTCCTGAAGACGCTCGAGGAGCCGCCCGGCCACGTGGTATTCATCCTCGCCACCACGGATCCCAAGAAGATTCCGGCCACCGTGCTCTCGCGCTGCCAGCGCTTCGACTTCCGCCCGATCCCGCCCGAGCTCCTGACCGCGAGCCTGACGCAGATCCTCGAGCAGGAGGGCGTGTCCTTCGAGCCCGGCGCGCTCCCGGTCCTCATCCGCGCCGCCGAGGGGAGCCTCCGGGACGCCCTCTCGCTGCTCGACACCGCCATCGCGTACGGCGAGGGCACGCTCGACGAGGCGAGCGTGGCGCGCCTGCTCGGCTCGTCCTCGCCGGTGCACGTCCGGGGCTTCGTGGGAGCGCTGATCGCCCGAGACGGCGCCGCCGCGCTCGAGGCGGTGGACCGCGCTGCGAGCGCGGGCGAGGACCTGGGCACGCTCTGCCGCGAGGCGATCGAGATGACGCGGCGCCTGCTGGTGGTCAAGGTCGCCCCGGGCGCGCCCTTCGCGGATCTCACCCCGGCCGAGGGCGCCGAGCTCCGGTCGGCCGCGGAGCCGGTGAGCGCCGACGAGCTGGTCTATGTGCTCCGGGCATTCCTCGACGCCGACGTCGAGATGCGCCGCTCTCCTCATCCGCGGGTGGAGCTGGAGATCGCGGCGGTGCGCGCGACGCGCCGGCCCGAGCCGCAGGCGATCGAGACGCTGATCGGCAAGCTCGAGGAGGCCGAGGCCCGGCTGCGTCAGATGCCGGCCGCCGCGGGTGGGGCGGCGCGCGCGGTGATGGTGCAGGAGACGCTGCTCGACGCGCGACCGGCGGCGCCGGCCCCGGCGCCCCGCGCGGCGAGTCCGGCCGGATCCGCGCCCCCACCCCCGGGCCCGGCCGCGCCAGCCGCTCCACGCGCCCCGAGCTCGTCGATGGGGCCGCCCGCGGGATCGACCGGCCGGGCCCGCCCGCCCGAGGCCGAGCCCCTCATCGAGACCGCGGCGGCCGACATCGAGGCCGCCGAGATCGCGCCGGTCCCGGCCGGGGACCTCGAGATGGCGTGGGAGCGCGTGGTGAGTGACGTGCTGAAGCGCAAGGCCCTCCTCGGCTCGGTCTTGCAGCACGCCTCGCCGCTTCGGGTGGAGCAGGGCGTGCTCACGCTGGCGCTCCAGGCGAGCGGCTTCCACCGGGAGATGCTGAACGATCGGGGCAACAAGGAGATGATCAACGAGGCGGTGCAGCGTCACGTGGCGTCGGCGCGGCGCTTCGAGCTCGACGCCCGCGCCACCGCGCCGGCCGGGGCCGGCGGAGCCCGGAACCACCCGGCCGTGCAGGCCGCGCTGAGCACATTCCAGGGCGAGGTGGTCGCGGTGCGGCCGCGGAGCCCTGAGGAAGGAGAGTCACGGTGAAAGGCTTCGGCAACATCATGAAGGAGGCGCAGAAGCTCCAGGCCCAGATGGAGCAGATGCAGGCGGAGGCGGCCAAGAAGCTGGTGGAGGCCACCGCGGGCGGCGGCATGGTCACGGTGGTCGCCAACGGCAAGCAGGAGATCGTGTCGATCAAGATCGACCGCGAGGTCATCAACCCCGAGGACGCTCAGATGCTCGAGGATCTGGTCCTGGCCGCCTGCAACGAGGCGCTGCGGAAGTCGCGGGAGATGGTGCAGGCCGAGATGGGCAAGATCACGGCCGGGCTCAAGATCCCCGGCCTCGGCCCCGGATAGGAAGCGATGGCCTACTACCCGGAGCCGGTCGCGCGGCTGATCGACGCGCTCCAGCGACTGCCCGGCATCGGACCCAAGACGGCCCAGCGGCTGACGTTCTTTCTCCTCAAGCGGCCGGCCCCCGAGGTCGAGGCGCTCGGGGAGGCGTTGACCCAGCTCAAGCAGCTCATCGTCCATTGCTCGATCTGCTTCAACGTGACCGAGCTGGATCCCTGTCGCATCTGCAGCGATTCCCAGCGGGAGCAGCGAACCCTCTGCGTGGTGGAAGAGCCCAACGACCTGCTCGCGCTCGAGCGCACCGGAGAGTTCCGCGGCCGCTATCACGTCCTGCTCGGCGCGCTCTCCCCGCTCGACGGGATCGGGCCGGAGGACCTGCGGGTGCGCGAGCTGCTGGCGCGGCTCGAGAACGATCAGGTCGAGGAAGTGATCCTGGCCACCAACCCGAGCGTGGAGGGAGAGGCCACCGCGATCTACCTGGCCCGGCTGCTGAAGCCCCTCGGCATGCGCATCACCCGGATCGCGCGCGGGTTGCCGGTGGGCGGCGACCTCGAGTACGCCGACGAGGTGACGCTGTCCAAGGCCATGGAGGGCCGCCGGGAGATGGGGTAGCGATGCTTGGCGGGCGTCCGGCCGTGTGGTAGAACAAGAGCCGGACGGTTCCCCTCCTGGATTCCCCGATAGCTCAATGGTAGAGCATCCGGCTGTTAACCGGAGGGTTGCAGGTTCGAGTCCTGCTCGGGGAGCCACCCCTCGGCGACGAGCGAGCGGAGGCCGGAGATGCTGAGACGCCTCGCCTGGGTGTACGCCGCCGGGTTCCTCGGCGTGTTCCTGATCACGCACGCGCCCGGGTGCACCGACGCCGACGGCAATCTCTTCGGCCTCTTCAAGATCGATCCGATCGACGACATCGTGCACCTGCTCTCGGGCCTGGCCGGCGCGATCGTGGCCTGGCGGGCGCCCGGCGCGGTTCCGGCCTACTTCAAGGGCATCGGTATCTTCTACGGTCTCGACGCGCTCGTGGGGCTCACGATGAGCCGCGGCGTTCTCGACCTGAGCGTGTTCACGCAGGGCCCCGGCGCGCCCGATCTGAGCCTCACCAACTGGGCGATCAACCTGCCGCACGTCGTCATCGCGGGCATCGCGCTGGTCGTCGGGTTCCGCGGCCGCGCCGCCTCCCGACCCCAGCCCGCCTGAGCCGGCCCGCCGCGTGCGCGCCGGACGCGTCTTCCGTCGGACGGCGGCGCTCGGCGGGCTCCTCGGCCTGCTGTTGATCCTGGCTCCGCTCCTCTTCATCGGCAGCCAGTGCGTGGGAACGGGCGGGCCCGCCCGCGCCCGCGAGATTCCCGCCGCCGCGGCCGGGGTGGAGGGCTATGCGCGGCCCGGCGCCTCCACCTTCCTGACACTGCCCGAGTGGTACATCGTCTACAGCACCGAGGAGTACGCGGCCGCCATCGAGGGCGGCGCCCCGAGCCAGTTTCCGTACGTCGGCGCGATTCGCCAGTTCTGGCGCTACTACCGCCGCGTGTGCGCGGTCACCCGGAACCAGTATCCGTTCGACACCGGCGTGCACCTCATGCTGGGAGTCATCGGCATGAGCTTCTCGGCCGAGAACGCGGTGAAGGGCGTGTACGAGAAGACGCTGGGTCGCGTCACCGAGTGGATCGCGGGACACGACACCCCCGAGGACGCCTTCGCGGCCCGCACCGCGCGCGAGTACGGTCGCTTCATGCACACGGTGCCCTGGTACGAGTTCCCGTTCGCGGCCCACCTCGAGGCGCTGTGGAAGGACACGCCGCTCTGGGGCCCGCACATGATCCGGAAGTGGGAGCGGCGGATAGTGCTGAGCGCCGAGTACGGGGTGAAGGCCCTCTATGGCGGCCTCATCCGCCTGGCCTCCAGGGGTGTGTACGACGCCGAGGATCTCCAGGTCTCCGCGCTGGCCGAGAACGTGCCGGAGCGCGCGTTCGCGGACGCGCGGATCAAGAAGGTCAAGGAGGCGGGGCCGCGCGCCTACGTCCTGTGGCTGCCGCGCTACGAAGCCTTCACCGAGACCGTGCCCGCGCTGACTCGCCAGGGCGTCCGCTTCCGGGAGATCGCGGGTAACGACGAGATCTTCCTCACGGTCCGCGCCCGGCGCGACTGGGCGTTCGGTCTCGGGCCGGGCCGGGTGGTCCTGGCGGAGCCCATCCTGACCGATCGCGGCGCCCAGCGTGTGGGGATCGTGACGCCGGTGGCCGCGCTCCACACGGTCCTGCTCGGGCTCGAGCGCAGCGGCGCCGCGCTCGAGCACCTCTACGACTACTGAGATGGCCGGGCGGCGGCGATGGGTCGGGCGGTGGCTCGCGGTCGTGACGCTGCTCGTGCTGGTCGTCGCCGTGTTCGTGGGCCGCCGGCTCTGGCAGTACGCCGCGGATCCGATCGGCGAGAAGGACTGCCCGCCCCCCGGCGGCGGCGGGCCGGTCGCTCCCGGCGGCCGGATGGTCGTGACCCCGAGCCCGCCGGTGGCGTGGGCCCCGGGGCCCGGCACCGTCAACGACGCGAGCTGCCTGAACCGCACGGCGGTCTACGGCGTGGTCGCGGTGCGAAGCGTCGAGGACATCCGCAACGCTCTCCTCTACGCCCGCGAGCAGGGGCTCCCGGTCTCGATCGCGGGCGTGCGGCACAGCATGGGCGGACAGGCCTTCGCGCCCGGCGCGGTGGTGCTCGACATGACCCGCTTCGACCAGATCGGCCTGGATGCGGAGCGCCGGATCCTCACCGCCCAGAGCGGCGCCACCTGGCACGAGATCCAGAACGCGCTGCATCCGCGGTTCGCGGTGAAGGCGATGCAGTCCACCGACATCTTCACGGTCGGCGGCTCGATCAGCGTCAACGCGCACGGCATGGACCACCGGGCGGGCGCGGTGGGCAGCACGGTGCGGGCCATGCGCGTCATGCTGGCCGACGGCTCCATCCGCACCGTGAGCCGCGACGAGGACCCGCGTCTGTTCCGGCTCGTGATCGGCGGCTACGGCCTGTTCGGTGTCATCCTCGATGCGGAGCTCGACGTCACGGACAACGTGATCTACCGCTCCGAGCGGCGCGTCGTCGACTACCGGGAGTTCCCGCGGCTCTTCCGCGACGAGATCGAGCCCGAGAAGCGCTTCGGCCTGATGTACGGACACCTCTCCACCGCGGAGCCGCGCTTCCTCCGCGAGATGCTGCTCTACACGTACGCGCAGGTGGACGCCCCCGTCGCGGAGCTTCCGCCCCTCGGCGAGGTGCGCGGCGTGAAGCTGCGCCGGCTCTTGTTCAACCTGTCCAAGCACGGCGCGCTGGCGATGCGGCTGAAGTGGTTCGCCGAGAAGCATCTCGAGCCGCGACTCGAGTCCTGCCCGGTGAGCCGCAATCAGGCCCTGGGCGAGGGCGAGGCCTGCCTCGTTCCCCGCAACCAGCCGATGCACGACTCGGTACCCTATCTGAAGAACGCGCTGCCGGACGAGACCGACATCCTGCAGGAGTACTTCGTGCCGCGCGACCGGCTGGTGCCGTTCATCGACGGGGTGCGCCGCATCGTCCGCAGGGAGCGGGCCACCCTGTTGAACGCTTCGGTGCGCGTGGTCCACGCTCAGGACAACGTGCTCACGTACGCGCCCACCGACATGTTCGCGGTGGTCCTCTACGTCAACCAGCGCACGGACGCGGAGGGCTCGGCGCGGATGGAGCGACTGACCCGGGCCCTCATCGATCTGAGCGCCGAGCAGGGCGGGCGATTCTTCCTGCCCTACCAGCTGCACTACTCCGCCGATCAGCTCCGCCGCGCCTACCCGGAGGTCGACGAGTTCTTCGCGGCCAAGCTCGAGCTCGATCCGGACCGCCGCTTCACGAGCCATTTCTACGAGAAGTACGGGCCCCGGCGCTGAGCCGGCCGCCCCCCGCCCCGGTGCTATAATCGCCCCCGTGACCCCCCTGACCGCCGCCCGCAAGAAGTCCCTCCGCCGCGAGATGGAGACGCTCCTGGGCCCGGGCAGCGTGCTCTCGGACCCCGAGGAGCTGATGGTCTACGAGTCCGACGGCCTCACACTCTTCCGGGCCCTGGCCGACTTCGTGGTGTTCCCGCGCAGCGCCGAGCAGGTCGCCGCGATGGTGAAGATCGCCAATCGCGAGGGCATGCCGTTCGTCGCCCGCGGCGCCGGCACCGGCCTCTCCGGCGGGTGCCTGCCCTCCGAGGGCGGCCTGGTCATCTCGCTGATGCGGATGAACCGCGTGCTCGAGGTCGACTACGACAACCAGGTGGCGGTGGTGGAGCCGGGCCTGGTGAACCTGCACCTGTCCTGGGCGGTGGGCCCGCAGGGTTTCTACTACGCGCCGGATCCCTCGAGCCAGCAGGCGTGCACCATCGGCGGCAACATCGCCAACAACTCGGGCGGCCCGCACACGCTGAAGTACGGCGTGACGACCAACCACGTGCTCGGCCTGGAAGTCGTGCTCCCCGACGGCGAGCTGATGTGGCTCGGCGGCAAGACCCGCGATCCGCAGGGCTACGACCTGCTCGGGCTTTTCGTGGGATCCGAGGGCACCTTCGGCATCGCGACCAAGATCGTCGTCCGCATCCTGAAGAAGCCCCAGGCAGTAAAAACAGTGTTGGCAGTTTTCGACCGGGTGGACCAGGCCTCCGAGGCGGTGTCCGCCATCATCGCCCGCGGCCTCGTGCCCGCCGCGATGGAGATGATCGATCAGCTCACGATCGAGGCGGTGGAGGACGCGTTCGGCTGCGGCTACCCCCGCGACGCGGCGGCCGCGCTGCTGATCGAGCTGGACGGCCTGCAGGCGGGGATGGAGGCGCAGGCCGAGCGCGTGGTGGCGGCCTGCCGTGATTCCGGCGCCCGCGAGGTGCGCGCCGCGCGCGACGAGGCCGAGCGGCAGCTGCTGTGGAAGGGCCGCAAGTCGGCGTTCGGCGCCTTTGGCCGGGTGTCGCCCGCCTACATGGTGATGGACGGTGTGATCCCGCGCACCAGGCTGCCCTACGTGCTGGGCCGGGTGAGCGAGATCGTGGCGGCGCACGGCCTGCGCGTGGGCAACGTGTTCCACGCCGGCGACGGCAACCTCCACCCGAACATCCTCTACGATCCGCGCAAGCCGGGCGAGGAGGCGCGGGTGGTGGCAGCGGGCGCCGAGATCCTGAAGGTGTGCGCCGAGGTGGGCGGCTCCATCTCGGGTGAGCACGGCATCGGACTCGAGAAGGCCGACTACATGCCGTTCATCTTCTCCGAGGCCGATCTGGCGTGCATGCAGCGGGTGAAGGAGGCCTTCAACCCCACCGGCCTCTGCAATCCTGGCAAGATCTTCCCGAGCAACAAGGCTTGCGTCGAGGTCGGCCCGGCCTACCGCCCGCATCCGATCGAAGAGAAGGGCCTCGCCCAGCGCTTCTAGCGCGGGATCCCGGAGGCGCCCCCCCGTGCCGTCTGCCCTGTCGGACAAGCTCCGCGGTATCGTCGGCGCGCCGCACGTGCTCACCGGCGTGGACTGCTCGCCGTATCTCGTAGAGGGCCGCGCGCCGGAGGCGGTGATCTTCCCGGGCACGAAGGAAGAGGTCGCGGCCGCGCTGGGGGTGGCGAGCGAGGCGGGTCTGCCGGTCACGCCGTGGGGCGGGGGCACCAAGATGGCGGTCGGCTCCCCGCCGAACCGCATCGGCCTCGTGCTCGGCCTCCGTCGGCTCAATCGCATCCTCGAGCACGAGCCGGGGGATCTGACCGTGACGGTCGAGGCCGGGCTCGCGCTCGACGCGCTCCAGGCCGAGCTTGGCAAGCGCGGGCAGTGGCTCTCGCTCGATCCCGCCTCGGCCGACGGCGCCACCGTCGGCGGCGTCCTCGCCAGCAACGCGTCGGGGCCGCGCCGCCACCTGTATGGCACCGCGCGCGATCTGGTGATCGGCCTCACCGTCGTCGCGGCGGACGGCAGCGTGGTGCGCGGCGGCGGCAAGGTCGTGAAGAACGTGGCGGGCTACGATCTGCCCAAGCTCTACATCGGCTCCTTCGGCACGCTGGGCGTCCTGGTGGAGGCGACCTTCAAGCTGCGGCCGCGGGCCGACGTGGATCGGATCGTGGTCGCGCGGTTCGACCGGTTGAAGGACGCGGGCACGGCCGCGCGCGCGGTGCTCGCCTCCGACGTCATTCCGTCGGCGCTGGAGCTGGCCGACGGCGAGGCATTGCGCCGGCTGGGCCACGGCGGCGGCGCCGGGCTCCTCGTCGGCCTCGACGGCATCGCCGAGCAGGTGGAGTGGGAGGTTGCCGAGCTCGCCCGGCTGCTCGGCCCGCTCGGGCTCGGCGGGACCACGGTCCTGGACGGCACCGCGCGGGACGAGGCCTGGCGCGCGCTCGCCCGGCTGGCCCGGCCCGGGCCCGATCACGTGGCGGCGGTGATGAAATTGGCGGTGCTGCCCACCCGGGCCGCCGAGCTGATGGAGACCGGCGCGGGCGTCGCGCAGCGCAACGGACTGACCGCCGCGCTCACTGCGCACGCGGGCGTCGGCATCGTGACCGCGATCCTCTCGGGGGATACCGACACCAACGCGGCGGTGGCCACGCTGACCGAGTGGCGGGCGCTCGCCAACGGCGTGGGCGGGCACGCGATGGTGGAGAGGGCGCCCCTGGCCGTCAAGGAGCGCGTGGCGGTGTGGGACGCCGCCGGGCCGACACTGCGGCTGATGCGGGGCATCAAGGAGCGGCTCGATCCGCGCGGCATCCTGAACCCGGGCCGCTTCGTCGGAGCGATCTAGAACGATGGCGCTTGCATCCACCACCGAGACGAAGCCGGCGGCGCCGCTCACCCTGCATGGCCTGAGCGTCGAGGGCGTCGACCGCTGCGTGCACTGCGGGCTCTGCCTCGCCTACTGCCCTACCTTCTCCGAGCTGGGCACGGAGATGGACTCCCCCCGCGGCCGCATCCTGCTCGTGAAGTCGCTCGCGGAGGGGCGCATCGGCCTCACCGACTCGACGGTGGCGCACCTTGATCTCTGCCTCGGCTGTCGCGCCTGCGAGACGGTGTGCCCCTCGGGCGTTCCGTACGGGCAGCTGATCGAGGCGGCCCGCGCGGAGATCGAGCGCCAGCGCCCGGGCGGCCCGCTCCGCCGGTTCTTCCGCTGGGTCAACTTCTCGCTGCTGCTGGCCCATCCGCGTCTGCTGCGGCTGGCCGCCGGGGGCCTGCGCTTCTATCAGGTGAGCGGGCTGCGCGCGCTGGTGCGCGCCTCCGGCCTGCTCCGGCTGCTGCCGGGCCCGGTTCGCCACTGGGAGCCGCTGCTGCCCGAGCTGCCGTCGGCCGCCGAGCGCGCGCCGCTGCCCGAGGTGACCCCGGCTCGCGGTGCCCGCCGAGCCCGCGTGGGGCTACTCACGGGCTGCATCCAGCAGGTGGCCTTCGGCCCGCAGAACCGGGCCACCGCGCGCGTGCTGGCTCGCAACGGCGCCGAGGTGGTGGCGCCACGCGCGCAGGGGTGCTGCGGGGCGCTCCACGCGCACGCCGGCGAGCACGCCACCGCGCTCGACCTGGCCCGGCGAACGATCGAGGTGTTCGAGCAAGCCGGCGTCGAGCACGTGATCGTCAACACGTCGGGCTGTGGCGCCCACCTGAAGTCCTACGGTCTGCTGCTGGCCGGCGATCCCGTCTGGCGCGATCGCGCCGCTCGCTTCGCCACGCGCGTGCAGGACGTCTCCGAGTTCCTCGCCGAGGAGCCGCTGCGCGGGCCGCTCGCCGCGGTGACGCGCACCGTGACGTATCACGATCCATGTCACGTCGTGCACGGGCAGAAGATCCGCACGCAGCCGCGCGTGCTGCTCGCCCAGGTGCCCGGCCTGCGAGTGGTCGAGCTGAAGGAGTCCGACTGGTGCTGCGGCTCGGCCGGCACCTACAACCTCACGCAGCCGGAGATGGCCACGCGGCTGCAGGAACGGAAGATCGCCCACGTGCAGGCTACCGGGGCCGAGGCGGTGGTCACCGCCAACCCGGGCTGCATCATCCAGATCGCCCAGGGTCTCGCGGCCAAGGGCTCGCCGGTCCAGGTGCTCCACATCGTGGAGCTCCTCGACCAGGCCTACGGAGGGCGATAGCGTGCGGGTGAAGGTGCTGGCGGCGGCCGACCTGCCGCGCGGCAAGGGCGTGCTGGTGAGCGTGGACGGGCGGGACGTCGCGGTCTTCCGGCGGGGCCACGAGATCCTGGCCATCGGCAACGACTGCCCGCACCAGGGCGGTAGCCTCTGCGACGGCTGGCTGGAGGGCGACATCGTGGTCTGCCCGCTCCACGGCTGGGAGTTCGACGTGCGCTCGGGCGCGTGCATGACGGTGCCCGGGGAGGGCGTGCCGCGCTACACCGCGACCGTGGAGGACGGCACGATCTACCTGGAGGAGGCCGAGCCGTGACCCGTCCGGACAGCGTCCCGCAGGAGCACAAGGCCACCGCGCCTCGGTCCATCGGCTGCTTCGTGCTGACCATCTCCGACTCGAAGACCGAGGCGACCGACACGAGCGGCATGCTGATCCGGGAGCGGATCGCCGCGGCCGGGCACACGGTGGTCGGCCACGCCATCGTCCGGGACGAGCCGACCCAGGTGACCGCAGTGATCCGGACCGGCTGCGCCGACCCGGCCGTCGAGGCCTTCATCCTGACCGGCGGCACCGGCGTCACCTCCCGCGACTCCACCTTCGAGGCGGTGGAGGCGCTGCTCGACAAGCGGCTGACCGGCTTCGGCGAGCTCTTCCGCATGCTCTCGTACGAGGAGATCGGCGCCGCCGCCATGATGTCCCGCGCCCAGGGCGGAGTGGTGCAGGGCCGCGCGCTGTTCTCGCTGCCCGGCTCGCCCAACGCCTGCCGGCTCGCGCTGGAGAAACTGATCCTGCCCGAGCTGGGTCACGTGCTGCGCGAGGTCCGGCGATAGGCCGCCGCCGAGCGCGGGGCCGAATAGATCTCGCCCGCCCGTCGTCTGGTCCTGCGCGGCGGGTCCGGAGCGAGGCGACACTCGCGGTATACTCGGAGCGGCCCGAGCACCACTCATCCCAGGAGGCTTGCTGATGCGTCTTCCGGCTCTCCCTCTCGCGCTGGCGCTGTCGCTCGTCATGACCCAGACGGCGGTGGCGCCGCTGCACGCGGCCGACCCGCTCTGGAAGGAGAGCCAGGGCGCCCCGCCTCCGGCGGACATCCAGCGGCTGAACGACTTCATGCACGACCTCTCCGAGCGGCTCAAGCCGCCGCTGGTGCAGGTGCGCGTGCGGCGGGTGGCCGAGCCCAAGGCCGAAGGCCAGGAGCAGCAGCCCAGCGTGCCGAACCCGCCGGACGAGCGGCGCAGCTCGGGCTCGGGCTTCCTCATCCGCGAGGACGGCTACCTGGTGACCAACGCCCACGTGGTGGGTGATGCCGAGCGGATCCAGGTGCGCCTCTCCGACGGCCGTCGGTTCGACGCCAAGCTGGTGGGGCTGGACGAGCGGGTGGACCTGGCACTGCTGAAGATCGAGGCCACCGGGCTGCCGGTGGCGCAGCTGGGCGATTCGAACCGGACCCGCGTCGGCGAGTTCGTGCTGGCCCTCGGGCATCCCTTCGGCCTCGAGCAGACCGTCTCCTTCGGCATCGTCAGCCGCAAGGGCGCGCCCATCCAGGTGGCCTCGCCCGGCTTCGAGTTCATCCAGACCGACGCGGCGGTGAACCCCGGCAATTCCGGTGGGCCGCTCGTGAACATGGCGGGCGAGGTGGTGGGGGTCAACAGCATGGCCGCGGTCAACGGCTCCATCGGCTTCGCGATTCCGGTGAATCTGGTGAAGGCCTTGCTGCCCCAGCTCGCCGAGAAGGGGAAGGTCGAGTGGGGCTGGCTCGGGGTGACGATCGCCGAGGTCGGCGACGAGGACGCGGCCAAGTTCGGCCTCAAGGAGCCGAAGGGCGTGCTGATCCGCCAGGTCGTGGTGGGCCAGCCCGCCGACCAGGGCGGGATCAAGGCCAACGACGTGGTGGTGTCGGTCGACGGCGCCGCCATCGAGAGCCCGCGGGACCTGCAGCGGATCATCTCGAGCACCCCCGTGGGCAAGATCGTCAAGATCTCGCTGATGCGTGAGGGCAAGGAGACCGAGGTCGCGGTGACGGTGGGCGCCTACCAGGCCGCGCCGACGCGGGCGCCGCGCCGGGTGGTGCCGCCGAGCTCGCGCCCGCCCGCGCCCCAGCCGCCTCGCTGAGGCCAGTGCGCCGCTGCGCCGAACGCCTGGCGGCCTCCCTGGCGCTCGGCGTCTCGCTCGTGGCGGCGCCGGGCGGTCTCGCGCCCCGGGCGGCGTGGGCCACCCAGGTGGAGTCGCTCTTCCCGTCGGACCTGCTCACGACGCCCGATCCCCAGCAGGCCACCGGCCGGCGCGTCGCGCTGCCGCTTCCCGACTGCGCCGCCGACGCGGCGGGCTGCGACGAGACGCGGCTGCTCAACGAGCTGGACGGCTTCAGCGTCAACCCGCGCTTCGCCATCCGCTTCTCCGGCCCGGTCGGCCTCGCGACGCTCACGCGGTCGACCGTCTTCATCCTGCCGCTGTCCGCCGAGCCGCGGCCCCGGCCGGTCGGCCTCGGCCAGCTCGTCTGGGACGCCGACAGCTACACCCTCTACGCGCGGCCCGAGCGCTCACTGCTCCAGGCGCGGCGCTACGCCCTGGTGCTCACCACCAGGATCCTCGACGATGCCGGGCAGCCGCTCGCCCCCGCCGCGGGCGTGCCGCTGGTGACCGAGGCGGCCCACGGTATCTCGGCCCACGGGCTCGTGCTCCAGCGCGCGAAGATCCTGGGGCTGCAGCGGCGGGACCTCGCCGCGGTCTCGGTCTTCACCACGCAGAGCGTGACCGCGGTGCTCGAGCAGATCCGCGCGATCCTCGACGGGGGGCCGGCGCCCGAGCTGCGGTTCGCGCTGGGCCCGGGCGGCAGCCGCTCGGTCTATCCGCGCGCCGAGCTGGACGGCCTCGAGCTGCAACGTCAGGTGTCGACCGATCCCGCGGCGCGCTTCGCCGACGCGCTGTCGCTGCCTCTGGGGCTGGTCCCGCCCACCGAGGTGCGCGCGATCGCGGTCGGGCGCTTCACCGCGCGCTCGTTCCTGACCGCCGACCGCCAGATCCCGGCGGTCCCCACCCGGACCGAGGCGCCCCAGGCGCAGGGCGTCGAGGAGATCGATGCCACCGTCTTCCTCCCGGTCGGCGTGATGCCGCGCGAGGGCTGGCCGGTGGCCATCTTCGGCCACGGCTACGGCGACGACCGCCACGTGGCGCCGATGGCGGTGGCGGGCACGCTGGCGCGCAACGGCTTCGCGACGGTGGCGATCAACGTGGTCGGGCACGGCGGCGGACCGGAGGGCACGCTGACCGTGCACCGCACGAGCCGGGCCCCGATCACGCTGGCTGCGGGCGGCCGCGGCGTCGATCTGGACGGCGACGGCCGGATCGGATCGACCGAGGGCCTGGCCACGCGCGTGACCTCGCCGGTGGCGCTGATCAGCAACCGCGACGGGCTGCGCCAGACCGCCGCGGACCTGATGCAGCTGGTCCGGGCGATCCGGCGTGGGGTGGACGTCAACGGCGACGGCCGCGTGGATCTCGATCGCGAGCGTATCTACTACATCGGGCAGTCGCTGGGCGGCATCTACGGCACGCTGCTGATGGCGGTCGACCCGCTGGTGCGGGCGGCCGTGCTGAACGCGCCGGGCGGCCCGATCGTGGAGATCGCGCGCCAGGCCCCGCGGTTCCGCGGGCTCGTCGCGGAGCAGATGCGGCGGCGGCAGCCCGCGCTGCTGGCCGGCGAGCGCGACTTCGACGAGTCGATCCCGCTGCCCGGCGAGGCGCCGGAGGAGAAGCCGGCGCCGGGCGCGCTCGATATCCAGGCCTACTTCGATCGCGCGGAGTGGCTCGGGCAGGGCGCCAACCCGGTGGCCGCCGCCCCGTACCTGCAGCTGGCGCCGCTGATCGGCATGGCCCCGCGGTCGGTGCTCCTCCAGTGGGCGGCGGGGGATCAGACCGTCCCGAATCCCACCACGGTCGCGCTGATCAACGCCGGACAGCTCCAGGCGGTGTCGGTGCTCTACCGGCACGACGCGCTCGCCGCCGGGCTGCCCGAGCGCTTCGAGGATCCGCACGGCTTCCTGGCCTGGACGTTCTTTCCCGAGGTGGAGGCGATCGGCCGCGCGGCCCAGGAGCAGGCGGCGCGCTTCCTCCTCTCCGGCGGCCGCCAGATCGAGCAGACGCTGCCGCAGCTCGAGACCGCGGGCCGGCTGCCCGCGCCGGGGCGCTGACGTGAAGGCCGTCCTCCTCGGAACCGGTTCGCCGCCGCCCAACCCGAAGCGACGCGGGCCGTCGACGCTGCTCTCCCTCGGCACCGAGCGGTTCCTCGTGGATGCCGGCTCGGGCGTGGGCGTCCAGCTCGTGCAGGCCGGCGTGCGGCCATACGACTGGCCGCGCGTCTTCATCACGCATCACCACTCGGACCACGTCATCGATCTCGGCCACCTGCTGATCACGCGCTGGATCGTGGGGCAGAACGCGCCGCTCGAGGTCTGGGGTCCGGCCGGCACGCGCCGGCAGATGGACAAGCTGCTCGACTACCTGCACTGGGACATCGAGGTGCGCCGGTCGCACATGGTCGGACGCCGGCCGCCCACGGTGGCGGTGACCGAGATCGAGGAGGGGCGGGTCATGGAGGCCGGCGGCGTCACCGTGAGCGCCTTCCTCGTCGATCACGACCCGGTGAAGCCGGCCTTCGGCTATCGCTTCGAGGGCGGCGGCCGGAGCGTGGTGATCTCGGGGGACACGCGGCCGTGCGAGAACCTGATGCGCTGGAGCCAGGGCGTGGACTGTCTGATCCACGAGTGCTGCGAGATGGCCAAGACGTCCTGGTACCCGGACTGCGGGTGGCCCACGCTCGAGGAGAAGATCCGCGACCTGGCGTCGTATCACACGCAGCCCGACGATCTGGGCCGCGTGGCCGCGGGCGCCCGGGCGAAGAAGCTGGCGGTGACGCACCTGATGCCGGGATCGGAGCCGAGCGAGCTGGAAGCGGCCGCGCGGAAGCACTACGCCGGCCCGCTCGTGGTGGGGACGGATCTCCTCGAGGTGTAGCGCGCCGCCTACGCGGTCTCCTCGTCGCGCAGGGCGGCCAGCACCGCGCGCGCCCACGGCTCGCGGAGCGAGGGGGCCGGCCGGTACTGGATCCCGCTGGTGATCCGCGCGTCGCCTTCCGCTTCCTCCGGCGAGTCCTCCAGCACGTCCTCGACCGCCAGGCTGAAGCGCGTCAGCGCACCCACCCGCCGCGGGGAGCCGACCGCGCGGCACTTGATGTAGATCGTCCGCTCGGGCTCGACCAGCAGCAGCGTGCCGACGCCGCGCTCCTCCAGGTTGCGCGCGCTGCGGCTGCCGCCGCCGAGGACGAGGCGGAGCATGTGGGCATCCACCGCGAGCCACTCCAGATAGCTGCACAGCATGGGGTGCAGCGACCCGTCGGGGCCGAGCGTCACGAACGGCAGCCCGCGGCCGAGCAGGGGGGCCAGGTCGGCCTGCGAGAAGAGGCGCAGCAGGCCGGGCGGCAGCGCGGCCCCGAGCGACCGGCTCATCGCGTGGTCGCGGCGGGCCTAGTAGCCGCGGGCGCGGTCGACGGCCTCGCGGAGCGGCCGGCCCGCGAGGAAGCGCTCCAGGTTGTCGGTGAAGAGGCCGGCCACGATGTGATCCCGCCCCGGGTGGAGCCCGCCGATGTGCGGGAGCACCGTGATGTGCTCGGTCACCCAGAA
>DATIWG010000006.1:0-99290 GCA_035519555.1 Nitrosotalea sp.
GCTTTCGCTCAGACCGCGACGGCCAACCTCGGCGTCAGCGCCACGGTGGCAAAGAACTGCAGCATCAGCACGACGCCGGTGGCCTTCGGCGCCTACGATCCGATCGTGACGAACGCGACGAACCCGCTGGACGGCACCGGCACGGTGGTCGTCACCTGCACGAAGGGCGCGGGCACACGCATCGATCTCGGCCTCGGCTCCAACGCTACCGGCACGACCCGGCGCATGACGGGCGGTGGCGACTTCCTGACCTACGAGCTCTACACCACGACGGCCCGGACCACGGTGTGGGGCTCGGGGGCGGGGGCTGGTCTAACCATCCCCGCGGCACCGAGCAAGGCGGCCCGGACCTACACGGTCTACGGCCGGGTCGCCGGGGGCCAGGACGTGACCGCAGCCTCGTACGCGGATACCGTAGTCGCGACCATCAACTTCTAGGCTGAACTTCTGGCCTGCGCTCCGGAGCGCAGGCTCTCGAAGCACCGCAAGAGCGCCGGCGGCCGAGAGGCCCGGCGCTCTCGCCGTTCCACCCCCCGGACAATGCCGGGATTCGGCAACAGTCCTGATATGTTGGATTCCGGCCCCGACGAGGAACCCACATGAACCGCAGCGCTCGCATGGTCCTGATATTCGGCGGGCTGGCCCTCGGAACGGCCAGCCCCGCGCTCGCCCAGTCCGCCACGAGCACCTTCAGCGCCAGCGCCACCGTCGCCAAGAACTGCAGCATCACGACGACACCGGTGGCCTTCGGCTCATACGACCCGGTCGTGGCCAACCTGGCGGCGCCCCTGGATGCCAGCGGCACGCTGGTCGTCACCTGCACGAAGGGTGCGGGCACGCGTATCGACCTGGGGCTGGGCACCAATGCCGCCGGCGGTACCCGGCGCATGGGGGGCGGTGGCGACTTCCTGACCTACGAGCTCTACCAGAACGCGGGCCGAACCATCACGTGGGGGACGGGAGCGGCGGCCGGCCAGGCCATCTCGGTCGCTCCCAGCAAGGCGGCCCGGACCTTCACGGTGTACGGGCGGGTGGCCGCGGGCCAGGATGTGGCCGCCGGCTCGTACAACGACACCGTCCTGGCGACCATCAACTTCTGATGACCCCCACCCGAGCGCGACTCGGACGATCGGGGATCTGGGGCAGGGCGGCGGGGGGCGTGCTCCTCGCCGCGGTCGTGCCGTGGCTGCTCGCGACGGCGGGCGCGTCGGTGGCGCGGGCGGCCGACTTCACGGTCAATCCGATCCAGATCTTCCTCTCGGCCCAGGCCCAGAGCGCCATCCTCACGGTGCAGAACACGAGCACGGAGCCGCTACGCTTCCAGCTCAACGCCTTCGCATGGGCGCAGGACCCGGCCGGTCAGATGCTGCTCACGCCGACCCCCGAGGTCATCTTCTTCCCGCGCCTGCTCACGCTCGCACCCAACGAGCAGCGCATCGTACGCGTCGGCACGTCGGTGACGCCCGGGCCGGTGGAGCGAACCTTCCGCATCTTCGTCGAGGAGCTCCCTCCCTCGACAGCCCAGTCCGCGCCGCCCGGTCAGGTGCGCGTGCTCGCGCGCATGGGGATCCCCATCTTCGTGGAGGCGCGCGCCGGCCGTGCCGAGCTGCGCCTGGCCCCGCCGACGCTCGTGGCCGGCCGCATCACCTTCGAGCTGCGCAACGCCGGGACCCGGCACGCGATTCCGCAGCAGATCCGGGTCCGCGGCCTCGGGCCGGCGGGTGAGCCGATCTGGGAGCGCGAGCAGGACGGCTGGTACATCCTGGCCGGCGACCGCCGGGTCTACGAGGTGACGGTCCCCCGGGAGGACTGCGCCCGGACGAGGACCATCGCCATCGAGGCGAAAGCCGGGGAGCAGGCCCTGGCCGAGCGCCTCGACGTCGCGGCCGCCGCCTGTGGGCCATGACGCGTCGTCGCATGGAGTGCCAGCCTCGTCGCCGAGCCCGCCCCGCCGTCGGCTCGGGATCCTGCTCCTGGTGCTGCTCGCGCTGACCGGGACGGCGAGCGCCCAGCCTTCCGAGACGGAGCGGGCCATCCTGCAGTGGAGCGTCAACCAGGTCGAGCGAGGGGAGGTCGTCGTCTTCCTCCGCGGGCCCGACGTGCTGCTGCGCGTGGTCGATCTCGAGCGGGCCGGGGTGCGCGGCTTCGCCGGCCGCCGCGAGACGTTCGGGGGAGAGGTCTACGTCTGGCTGGCCTCCCTGGCTCCGGCCGTGACCTACGAGGTGGACGAGCGCGCGCTCGTGCTCCGGGTGAGCGCCGGGCCGTCGCTCCTGGCCACCAACGTGCAGGACTTCCTGCAGGGCCGCCCGGAAGGGCTGACCTATACGAAGGACACCTCGGCGTTCCTCAACTCTTCGATCACCGGCATCGACTTCGACCGGTACACGTGGACGGGAGAGGCCGGGCTCAGCATCCGCAACGCCCTCCTCTACAGCACCGCCTTCCGCAACGAAGACGGTGTCTTCTCGCGGGGCCTGAGCAACTTCACGGTGGACGACCGGGAGCGGCTGATCCGCTACCTGGTCGGGGACCGTGTCGACACCACCGGCCCGCTCGGCGGCAGCGCGCTGCTCGGCGGCCTCAGCATCTCGCGGGAGTTCTCGCTGGACCCGTACTTCGTCCGCTTCCCCACCGTCGGCCTGTCGGGTGCGGTACTCACCCGGTCGACCGCCGAGGTGTACGTCAACGGTCAGCTCCTTCGTCGGGAGGTGCTGCCCCCGGGGCCCTTCGAGCTGCGTAACCTGCCGGCCCCCGTCGGCGCGGGCAACGCGGAGGTGATCCTGCGCGACGCCTTCGGCCGGCAGCAGGTGATCGCCTCGCCGTTCTACTTCACCTCCAACCTCCTGCTGAAGGGACTCCAGGAGTTCAGCTACGACCTCGGCTTCGTTCGGGACGCGCAGGCCACCGGACTCGGCGAGTACGGCCGGTCGGCCTTCCTCGGTCGCCACCGCGTGGGCATCACCGACGATGTCACGGCGGGCGGCCGGCTCGAGCTGATGAGCGACATGGTCTCGGGAGGTCCCATCCTGACGGTGCGCCTGCCGGTGATCGGCGAGGTGGAGCTGACCGCGGCGGGCAGCCAGCGCGACGGCCAGGATGGCTGGGCCGCCGGCATCGCCTACAACTTCGCCTCGAGCCTGTTCAGCGTCGGCTGGGCGCTCCGCGGCTTCAGCGACCACTACTCGACCACGAGCCTCACCCCCGCGGAGAACCGGGCGACCCTCGAGGCCACCGCGCTCGTGGGCTTCCCGATCACGAGCCGCAGTACGGTGACGCTGCAGTACACTCACAGCAACTTCCGCGACACCAAGCCCACGCAGCTCGTATCCGGCGCGGTGAGCGTGCGCCTGACGAACCGGGCCAACCTGTTCGTCACGACCAGCTACACGGAGCAGCCGGGTTCGAAGCCCGACACGGCCGTCTTCACCGGACTCACGTTCTATCTGGGCGACAGCACCACCGCGAGCGCCTCGAATCAGGTCAGCCGCCATCAGAACGTCTCGGCCGTCGACGTGCAGCGCTCCCTGCCGCTGGGCGAGGGCTTCGGCTATCGGGCCCGGGGGCAGCGGGTCGAGCAGGACAATCCACAGGTGGACGGACGGAGCGGCGGGAGCACGGTGGAGTACCAGGGCCTGGTCGACGCACAGTATCAGGGCCCCTTCGGCTTCTACGAGGCCGCCTACGAGCGCCAAGGCAGCCGCGACTCCTCGGCGCTGACCGCCGCCGTCGGCCTCATCGCCATCGGCGGCGGTGTCCATCTGAGCCGGCCGGTGCAGGACGGGTACGCCCTGATCAACGTCCCGGGCGTGCCGGGCGTGCGCGGCTCGCTCAACAACCAGGAGGTCGGGCGAACCGACCGGAACGGCAAGCTCCTGGTTCCGAACTTGCTGCCCTACTACGGCAACCGCCTGAGCATCGCGGACCAGGACATCCCGATCGACTACAGCATCGCGACGACCGAGCGGCTGGTCGGCCCGCCGGTCAAGGGCGGCTCGGTGGTTACCTTCCCGGCGCGCCGCGTGCAGGCCTTCATGGGCACGCTCGTGGTGGAGACCGAGGGTCGCAGCGTGACGCCGGCCTACGGCCAGCTCAGGGTCACCGCAGACGGACAGACGTTCGAGTCGCCGATCGGCCGCGACGGTGAGTTCTACCTGGAGAACCTCCCACGCGGTCGACACCCCGCGGTCGTCGACCACAAGGAGGGGGTCTGCCACTTCACGCTCGAGGCACCGCCATCACTCACTACACTGGTGGATCTCGGGGCCCTGCGGTGTATCGTGCGATGAGCCGAGATGAGTGCGAGAAAGGACGGTCGATGACAGGCACGAGGCTCGTCACGAACTTGGTCGTCGCGGTCGGCACGCTGATCTGGGCCGGCGCCGTCGAGGCCGCCTGCACCATCACCACCACCGCGGTGAACTTCGGCAGCTACAACGTGTTCAGCGCCTCGGCGGACGATGCCACCGGACAGGTGCGCTTCCGCTGCACCGGCTCCCCCACGCCCTCCGTGACGATTCAGCTCGACAAGGGCGGGGCGCCAAGCTTCACGCCGCGACAGCTCCGGATGGGCAGCGAGATCCTCAACTACAACCTCTACCTGGACTCCACCCGCACGACGATCTGGGGGGATGGGACCGGAGGCAGTCAGGTCTACGTCCGGGCCAACCCGCCCAACGGCTCCAACATCAACGTGACCGTCTACGGGCGCATTCCGCCCGGTCAGGACGTCAGCGCGGGCACCTACTCGAACACGGTGACCGCGACGATCTTCTTCTAGAGCCCATGCTATGGCGGTGGCGCCATACCTGTTGAACCGGGCCCATAGGACGGACGCCACCGAACCGGCCGCAAGCCAGTCGCGCGAGCGGCTCGTGTCCGGAAGCTGTTGATTCGCGGTGCGAAAATTCTCCGGAGCTGTCACCGCCGCCCGGCACCGTGATGGTATCCCCCTTGCCCTACTCTGGGCAGGTGTCGCACAATGCTGAGCCACGCGGCGCACGCGAGAGGGGAGCTGGCGGATGCGAGATCGGGCCGGTCGGAGCGCGTTGCTGGTTGCGACGCTGCTGCTCGCCCCTTCGGCCGCCGCCTGGGCCGGCTCCGCGCAGGCTCCCCTCAGCGTCGGAGCGATCGTCCCTGCACAGTGCGTGGTCAGCACGCCGGGATCGCTCGGGACCGGCGAGGCGTCGGGTACACCGGTCGCGATGCGCTGCACCAAGGGCACGCTGCCCTCGGGCTCCGCGACACCTAGCGCCGGAGCCGTCGGGCCGCGCATCAGCCGGGACGTCGTCCTCGCGCCGGCGCTCTCGCCGAGCACGGCGCCGTATCCGTTGGCCGAGAGCGACCCAGTAAGGGCAGAGCAGGGCGCACCGCGCCTCGTGATCACGGTCAACTTCTAGTCATCGCTCAGGCCGTATGACCGCGACTGTCAACTGCGTGTCAGGATCTGTGATCACCGCTGCACGATCAGGCGCTCGATCGACAGGAACCCCGCTTGTATTTCCAGCAGCTGTGGTCACCGCAGCGAGCGTGCAGCCTGGGTGCTCCCCGGCACTGTTCTTGCTCTGACACAGCCGACATGGACGAGACCCTGCCGAGCATCCTGTGCGTCGACGACGATGTCGACATCCTCGAGCTGCTCAAGGAGTACTTCACGGAGCAGGGGTTCGTCGTGCTCACGGCCACCAACGGCGTGGAGGCGTTCCTCCAGGTCAAGCGCTGGCGGCCCAAGGCGGTGATCCTCGATCTCTTCATGCCCCGTCTGGGCGGCATCGGCGCGCTCGGTCGGATCAAGGCGCTCAATCCCGAGGTCGTGGTGATCCTGGTCAGCGGGATGGGCAACGCGCTCGAGCTGGTCACGGAGGCGGGCCTGAGCGTGGCGGGCGCCTTCACCAAGCCGCTCGACCTGGTGAAGGTCTCGGACACCCTCGCTCGGGCCGGCGTGGTCGCTCCCGCAGCCCTCGTCGCCGGCGAAGCCTCCCGATCCAGGCGGCCGGTCCGCGCCCGGGTGCTCGTCGTCGACGACGAGCTCGAGTTCCGAAAGGTGCTGGTGGAGTACCTGGAGGAACGCGGCTTCGACGTGACCGAGGCTCAATCCGGCGAGGAGGCGCTCGACCGGGTCCCGGACTTCCGGCCGCACATCGTCCTGATGGACGTGATGATGACGGGTATGGGCGGCCTCGAGGCCCTGCGTCGCATCAAGGCCACGTCAGCCGAGACCTGCGTGATCATGGTGACCGCGGTGGAGGAGATCGACGCTGCGCGTGGCGCTCTCGCGGTCGGGGCCTCCGACTACGTCACCAAGCCGTTCAGCTTCCAGTATCTCGACTCGGTGCTCGAGGTCCACATGCTGATGGACCACATCGACCCGAAGTCGGCCTAGCGCCCGCTCCCCTCGCTCAGCAGCGCGTCCGCCGCCTCCTCGCCCGACCGCACACAGTCTGCGATGCCGACCCCTCGGTAGGCGCCTCCGACCAGCCGGAGCCCGGGTAGCCGCGCCACCGCCTGCTCGATGGCCTCCGCCCGCACGCCGTGGCCCACGTGGTACTGGGGCATCGCCCGGGGGTAGCGCTCGACGCGGACGAAGAGCGGCTCGGCGGTGACCGCGAGCAGCTCAGCGAGCTCGCGACGGGCCGTGGCGACCAGGGAACCGTCCTCGGCGTCGAGGACCGCCTCGTTCAGCGCCCCACCCATGAACACCCGCAACAGGGCGTGCCCAGCGGGCGCGCGGCCCGGGTACTTCACGCTCGAGAACGTGCAGGCGATGATCGGGCGGCGCTCGATCTGCGGGACCACGAAGCCGAAGCCGTCCAGCGGGTGCCCGATGTCGTCGCGCCGGTACGCCAGGGTCACGGTGGCCGACGAGGCGTACGGGATGCCGTCGAGCAGGTGGGCGAGACCTGGATCGACGTAACGCAGCAGGCGCGCGGCCTGGTGCGATTCCGGCGCCAGGATGAGGGCGTCCGCATCGAGGCTGGCGCCGCTCCCGGCGGCGAGTCGCCAGCCCGCGCCTGCGCGAGTGACCCCGGTGACCGGCTCCTTGAGCCGGACCGCTCCGGGAGGCAGGCGGGTGGCCAGCTCCCGCGTCAGCTCCTCCATGCCACCGGCCATGGTGACGAACAGCGACCACCGCGCACCGCTGGTGCCGGCCTGCAGCGCGGGCCCCTTCCGCCCGGCCCGCCAGAGCGCCAGGATCACGCTGCGGTGGCGGCGCTCCATCTCGAGGAAGCGCGGCATCGTCGCGGCCAACGACAGCTCGTCGGGATCCGCGGTGTAGATGCCGGCGACCAGGGGCTGGGCCACGCGCTGGAGCGCCTCGCGGCCGAGCCGTCGTCGAACGAACGAGCCGAGGCTCTCGTCCGGGTCCGAGCCGCGCGGCAGCACCAGGTCGAGGGCCATCCGGAGCTTGCCGGGCCACGAGAAGAGCGAGGAGGCGAGGAACGGGCCGAAGCGCGTGGGCGCCAGGAGCTGGAAACCGTCCGGCAGCGGGTGGAGACGGCCCCGGAAGACCACGTAGGTGCGGCGGAAGCGATCGTCGGTCCGGAGCAGGCGGCTCTCGAGCCCGAGCCGGCGGCAGAGCGCGAGGGCCCACGGCTTCTCGGAGAGAAACGAATCGGGGCCGCACTCCACGAGGAACCCGTCGCGATGCTCGGTCTGGATCGTGCCCCCGAGCCGCTCCGCCGCTTCGAGCAGCGTCAGCTCGAGCGGGTGGCCGCGCTCCCGCGCGACCTCCACCGCCCGGTGCGCGGCGGCGAGACCGGAGATGCCGCCCCCGACGACGACGAGCCTCACGACACGGGCCCTCGCAGGACCAGATCGGCGAGCATGGCCACGAAGGCCGGGTGGTCGTTGGCGGCGGCCGCCCGGTGGAACGCGAGCCCGCACGACTCCGCCACCGCGCGGGCTTCCACGTCGAGGTCGTAGAGCACCTCGACGTGATCGCAGACGAAGCCGATCGGGACCACCACCACGTCGCGCGCGCCCTCGCGGGCGAGGGCGCGGATGACGTCGCTCACGTCGGGCTCGAGCCACGGATCGCGGGGCGAGCCGCTCCGGCTCTGGTACGCGATCGACCAGCGGGCCCGCCCCAGACGCTCCGCGACGAGGGCGGCCACCCGCGCCAGCTCGGCGGTATAGGGCGAGCCCGCGGCCATGGCCAGCGGCACGCTGTGGGCGGTGAAGACGAGCCGCGCGTCGTCGCGCTGCGCCGGCTCGATCGAGTCGAGGGCGGCGCGCGCCCGATCCGCCATCGTCTCGATGAAGCGCGGATGGGCGGCCCACGTGCCAGCGTAGACCACCTCCGGCGCGTCTGGCCCCACCTTCTCGCGGGCGGCGGCCACGTCCTCCACGTAGCGCCCCCACGAGGCTTCGGTCTGGAGCGACGACAGGATGATGCCGAGGGCCCGGCGGACGCCCCGGTCCTTCATCTCGGCCAGCGTCTCGTGGAGGAACGGATGCCAGTTCCGCATGCCGACCCAGACCGGCAGCGGACGGCCCGCCGCCGCAAGCGTGGCCTGGAGCGCCCGGGCCTGGCCGCGGGTGAGCGCGTTGAGCGGCGAGCGGCCGCCGATCAGCTCGTAGTGATGGGCGACCTCCTCGAGCCGCTCGGGCGGAATGCGGCGACCGGTCGTCACGATCTGGAGGAACGGACGGATGTCCTCCGGGCGCTCCGGCCCCCCGAAGGCGACGAGGAGCACCGCGTCGAACGCGCTCACCGCGCCGACAGGTCGTGGACGATGTCCACGAGCGCCTTCACGTGCTCCACCGGCGTCTCCTTGTGGATGCCGTGGCCCAGGTTGAAGATGTGCCCGGGCCGGCCGGCCGCGGCCTGGAGGATCTCGCGCGCGGCGCGCCGGATCGCGTCCACCCCGGCCAGCAGCACCGCCGGATCCAGGTTGCCCTGCACCGCCACGTCGTGGCCGAGCCGGTCCCAGGCGGGACCGAGCTCCACCCGCCAGTCGAGCCCGATCACGTCGCCACCGGCCGCCTTCATCAGCGGCAGCAGCCCACCGGTGCCGACGCCGAAGTGAATGACCGGGACGCCCGGCCGCAGGGCCCGGATGGCGCGCCGCGAGTGCGGCTCCACGAACTGCCGGTAGTCGGACGGCGACAGCGCGCCCACCCACGAGTCGAACAGCTGGACCGCCTGGGCGCCGGCCTCGATCTGCCCGTTGAGGTACGCGCCGGTGATGTCGGCGAGCCGGGTCATCATGGCGCCCCACGCCTCCGGCTCCTCGCGCATGAAGACCTTGGTGAGGAGAAAGTCGCGCGACGGGCCGCCCTCGATCAGGTAGGAGGCGAGCGTGAAGGGCGCTCCCGCGAAGCCGATCAGGGGGACCCGATCGGCGAGAGCCTTGCGCACGCGGGTCACCGTGTCGAAGACGAAGCCGAGGGCGTCGTCCACGTCGACGCCCGGCAGCGCACGAGCGGCCGCCGCGCTCCGCACCGGCCGGCCGATGCGCGGGCCGTCGCCGGCGGTGAACTCGAGCCCCACCCCGAGCGGCTCCAGCACCAGCAGGATGTCGGCGAAGAGGATCGCCGCGTCCACCCCGAGGCGCTCCACCGGCTGGAGCGTGACCTCGGCGGCCGCCTCGGGATGCTTGCAGAGCTCGAGGAAGCCGAGTCGTGCGCGCACCGCACGGTACTCCGCCATGTAGCGTCCCGCCTGCCGCATGAGCCAGATCGGTGTGAACGGCGTCGGGCGGCGGGAGCACGCTTGGAGAAAGGCAGAGGGCACGACCGGCGGCATGCTGCCCCGAGCCTACAGGCGGGGTCTGGCGCAGTCAAGGAAGCGGGGCTATCATCCCGCGCGAGGAGGCCCACCGCCCATGTCCTTTCTCTCCGGCAAGCAGGCGTTCCTTCAGATCCTGAAAGACGAAGGCGTCGACACCATGTTCGGCAATCCCGGCACCACCGAGCTGCCCCTGATGGACGGGCTCGTGCGCGAGCCGGGGATCCGCTACGTCCTGGCGCTCCAGGAGGCGGTCGCCATCAGCATGGCCGACGGCTACGCGCAGGCCAGCGGCAAGCTCGGCGTCGTCAACGTCCACACCTCCCCCGGGCTGGGCAACGCGATGGGCATGCTCTACGACGCCTATGAGGCGGGTACCCCGCTCCTCGTCACGGCGGGCCAGCACGATCAGGCCATGAACCTGACCGAGCCCATTCTCTGGTCGGATCTGCCGCCGGTGGCGCGCCCGTACGTGAAGTGGTCGTACGAGATCACGCGCCTCGAGGACCTGCCCCGGGCGGTCCGCCGCGCGGTCAAGACTGCGATGGCGCATCCCACCGGCCCCGTGTTCATCTCGCTGCCGGTGGACGTGCTGAACGCGGAGCGCGAGCTGGATCTGCTCCATTCCACCCGGGTGGCTCCGCGCATCCGCGGTGACCGCGCCGCGATCGAGGCGGCCGCCGATCTCCTGGCGAAGGCGTCGCGCCCGATCCTCGTGTCCGGTGACGCGGTCGCCCACGGCGACGCGCTCGCCGAGATGGCGCAGCTCGCCGAGGTGCTGGGCGCGCCGGTCTACACCGAATGCGTGCCGTCCACCTGCTCGTTCCCCTTCACCCACCCGCTTTATCACGGTCCGTTCCCGCGTCTCGGTCAGCCCATCCGCCAGCTCCTCATGCAGCACGACCTCCTCTTCTCGGTGGGCGGGGACCTCTTCACGCTCTCGCTGCCGTCGGACGTGGAGCCGATGCCGGAAGGCCTGCCGCTCATCCACCTCGACCTCGATCCCTGGGAGATCGGCAAGAACTACCCGGCGCAGGTGGCCATCCAGGGCGACCCGAAGGCCACGCTGCCCGAGCTGGTGGAGGCGCTCAAGCGGAGGCTCTCCCCGTCGCAGGCCAAGGACGTGAGCGCACGGGTGGAGAAGCTGCGGGTGGCGCAGGAGGCACGCCGCGAGGCGCTGCGCCAGGAGGCGGCCGCCCAGGCGAGCCGCGTGCCGATCAGCCCGCTCGCGCTGGTGGGCGCGGTCGCGGGCGCGGTGCCCGACGAGGCCATCATCGTGGACGAGACCATCTCGTCGAGCCACGGCGTGCGCGAGCTGCTCCGGGCCCGCGACCATCGCGGCTTCTACGGCCTGCGCGGCGGCGGTATCGGCTGGGGCCTGCCCGCTTCGCTCGGGGTCAAGCTCGCGCAGCCCAGCCGTCCGGTGATCGCGCTCATCGGCGACGGCAGCGCCATGTACACGATCCAGTCGCTCTGGTCGGCCGCGCACGACTCGATCGCGGTGGTGTTCGTGATCTTCAACAACCAGTCCTACCGCATCCTCAAGCAGCGCACCCAGGCCCTCAAGGGCTTCTCGGCCGAGGACAACACCTACGTGGCGATGGACCTGGTGAAGCCCGGTCTCGACTACGTGGGCCTCGCCAAGGCGCAGGGCGTACCGGGCGAGATGGTCGAGAAGGCGTCCGGAGTGGCCGACGCGATCAAGCGCGGAATGGCCTCCGGCGGACCGTACCTGATCGACGTCCGCATCGACGGAGCGCTCCGGGGCTGATCGGCGCTACTGGATCACCTGATCCGCGCGCACGAGTAAGGATGGGGGGATCGTCAGGCCGAGCGCCTTGGCCGTCTTGAGGTTGACGACGAACTCGAACTTCTCCGGGCGCTGGACCGGCAGGTCGGCGGGCCGGGCCCCTTTCAGGATCTGCGCCACGTAGTGGCTCGCGGAGCGGCGGAAGGCGTCGGGCTGGTTCGGGCCGTACGCCATCAGGAGCCCGAAGGCCGGGAAGTTGGTGAACAGGGTGATTCCCGGTAGCCGGTGCTTGAGCGCCAGCTCGCAGATCCGCGCGCGGTGGAGCGAGAGGAGCGGCGAGGTCAGGACGATCAGGCAGTCGGCGCGCTCGCGGCTGGCCGCGGAAAACGCGTCGGCGAGGTCCTCCGAGCGCTTCACCCCGATCGGCTTGAGCACGAGCCCCTTCACGCGCACCGCCTCCTGCGTGGCGTCGAACTGCGTCCGCCCGATCGTCTCGTCCCACAGGACGCCGACCCGGACGAGACCCGGCACACCCTCCTTCAGGAGCTGGAGCAGCTTGCCGGTCATCTCGGGCTGATCGAGGAAGAAGCCGGTCAGGTTGCCGCCGGGCCGGGCGATGGTCGCGATCCAGCCACTGGCCACCGGATCGGTTTCGTAGTCGAGGGCGACCACGATGGGCACGGTCTGGCTCGCCTCGCGGACCGCCTGGGTCGCGTACGGATTCGACGTGACGAGGGCGTCGACCGGGAGCGCGGCCAGCTCGCGGGCCAGGGCCTGCAAGCCGTCGAACTTGCCGTGCGCGTATCGGACCTCGATGCGGACGTTCTTGCCGCGGGTGTAGCCGGCTTCCTGCAGGCCGGCGAGGAACGCGCCGACCGAGGAGCGGTCGGCGGGATCGCTGGGCGTGCCGGGACGGAGCAGGCCGACCCGAGGGATCCCGGCGATCGGCTGGGCCTCCGCGACGAGCGGCGAGGCGAGGAGGCCGGTCGCCAGAGTGGCAACGAAGGTCCGCCGATCCACGGGGCGATCAGCCCGCCTCGGCGTCGGCGGTTGCGAGCAGCTCCCGGACGCGATCGGTGAGGAGCTCGGGCGTGAACGGCTTGGCCACGAACGCGGAGTGCTCGGTGGCGAGCGCGGCGCGCGCGGAGGCGTCCTGCACGTAGCCCGAGATGTAGAGCACAGGGAGCGTCGTCCGCAGCGCCCGCAGACGCTCGGCGAGATCGCGGCCGGACATTCCCGGCATCACCATGTCGGTCACCAGCAGGTGGATCTCGCCCTCGTGGCGCGCCGCCGCCTCGATCGCGGAGGCCCCGTCGGCGGCTTCGACCACGCGGTAGCCGACGCGGCGCAGGATCTCGGTGGCCAGCTCGAGCACCTCCGGTTCGTCGTCCACCACCAGCACCGTGCGCGCGGTGGTGCGCAGCCGCCGGCCCGCGTCCGCGGGCGGCCCCGCCGCCACCGGCTCCTCCACGCGGGGCAGGTAGATGACGAAGGTCGTGCCGCGCCCGGGCTCGCTCTGCACCTCGATGTGCCCGCGACTCTGCTCCACGATGCCGTAGACCGTGGAGAGCCCGAGGCCCGTCCCCTTCCCCTGCTCCTTGGTCGTGAAGAACGGCTCGAAGATGTGGGCGACCGTGTCCGCGCTCATCCCGGTACCGGTATCGCTGACCGTGAGCGTGACGTACGGCCCCGGGGGCAGGCTGGCCTGGCCCAGCGCAGTGGCGGAGCCCACCTGCACGTCGCGGACCGCGACGGTCACCCGCCCCCCGTTGGGCATCGCGTCCCGCGCGTTGACGATCAGATTCATCACCACCTGCTGCATCTGGCTCGGGTCGACCATGACCCGGCCCGAGCCCTCCACCGGCAAGACGGAGAACTCCAGGTCCTCCCCGATCATCCGCTGCAGCATCGGGGCCAGCTCGGCCATCAGGGGACCCAGCTCGAGGACCCGGGGCTGGACGACCTGCTTGCGGGAAAAGGCGAGGAGCTGGCTCGTGAGCGCCACCGCACGCTGGGACGTCTTCTGGATCAGCTCCACATCGCGGTGCATCGGCTCGCCCGGCTTCAGGCGGCTCAGCAGGATGTGCGCGCGCCCGCTGATCACGGTGAGCAGGTTGTTGAAGTCGTGGGCCACCCCGCCGGCGAGGCGGCCGATCGCCTCCATCTTCTGCGCCTGCTGCAGCTGCATCTCCAGGCTGGCCCGCGCCGCCTCGGCCTGCTTCTGCGTGGTCAGGTCGCGGACGTAGGCGTTGAACACGGGCCGCTCCTTCGTGCCCGCCCGGGTCACCGTGAGCTCCGCCGGGAACTCGCTGCGGTCCCCGCGCAGGGCGGTCACCTCGATCCGTCCGCCGATGACCAGGGTCTGTCCGGTGGCGAGGTGACGCGCCAGCCCGCGGCGATGGGCCTCCCGGAACGCGGGTGGGATGATGACCGAGGCGAGCTCCTGCCCGAGCACCTCGTCGCGGGTGCGGCCGAACATGCGCTCGGCCGCCGGATTGAACTCGGTGATCCGGCCCTCGGCATCCATCGCCACGAAGGCGTCCATCGCCGACTCGAGGACCGCGCGGTGACGGGCCTCGCTCGCGCGCAGCACGGCCTCGGCCCGGTTCCGCTCGGAGACGTCGATCATGCTCCCGACCATGCGTACCGCCCGGCCGGTGGGCTCGCGGACGAAGCGGCCCCGATCCAGCACGTCGAGATAGCGGCCGTCGCGGGCCCGGAAGCGGTACTCGGCCACGAAGTCCCGGTCTCCCGCCGAGGCCATGGTGAGCGCGCCGTGGACCCGCAGCTGGTCCTCGGGATGCACGCGCTCGAGCCACCAGTCGGAGGTGGTCGCGACCTCGTCCAGCCGGTAGCCGCACATCTCGCTCAGGCCCGGCGTCCACGCCACGGTGCCCTGTCGCAGGTTCCGATCGTAGATCGCGGAGCTCACCGCGGAGGCGGCCAGCTCGAAGCGCTCGTTGGCGTGGCGCATCCGACGCTCGGCCAGCTGCACCTCCGCGCCGAGGCGGCGAGCCCTGAGCAGCGCGCGGGTCTGGAGCAGCGTGATCACGAAGGCGAGGACGCTGATCAGGAGCCCACTCCCGAGCACCCAGTACGGCACGAGTCGCTCGGGGCCCGCGTGAAAGGCTGCCCGCGTGGCGAACCGGACCGTCCACGTCTGCCCACCGAACTCGAGCGGCACCGTGCCGCTCATCTCCCGGCCCGTCGCGGGGTCGGGGTCGCGGCCGTAGAGCAAGTTCGCGGGCGCCACCCCGCCCGTGTCGTAGATCTGCACGCTCACCCGCTCGGAGACCGCGGATCCGAGCAGGGCGCTCATCATCAGATCGGGCTGGAACGACATGGACGCGAACCCGGCGAGCGCCTGCCGCCGCTCGTCGACGCCGGCCGGGGTCCGGCCATCCCGGTAGACCGGCATGAAGACGACGAAGCCGATCCTCCGATCGGAGCGGAACAGCGCGAACCGATCGCTCATCGCGGGCTGGCCGCTGTCCCGAGCGCGATCCATCGCAGCTTGGTTCTCGGCCCGCGACCCGACGTCCAGGCCGAGGATGCTCTCGTCGAAGCCGGCCGCCGGCTCCGCGAACGCGACCGGGTGGTGCTCGCGCCGGTCGGAGGTCGGGTGGATCTCGTACCGGGGAAGCCCGCTCCGGCGCATGGCCGCCTCGTGCTGGGCGCGGGCCGCGGCCGCTATACGCGGGCTCCACGCGATGCCGCGAATGCCGGGATACCGGCCCTCGAGATCCAGCACCGCGACGTAGGACCGGAACTCGGCGCGATCCACGGTCGGGCCGGCCGCGAAGAGGGCTCGGACGCCCAGCAAGATCTGGACGTACGAATCGAGCCGCCGATCGATGGCCTCGCGGCTCATCGCCACGATGCGATCGAAGCGCTCCTGCTCGTCGGCGCGCACGGTCTGCTGGGCGTAGCGCCAGGCCCCGAGCGTCAGGAGCAGCGTGCAGGCGAGCACCACGTAGGCGGGCCAGGCCCGTCGGAGCGAGTCGAGTCGGGAGGGCGGGAGCGGGCTGGAGGCGCCCGCCGGGGCTCCGGAGCGGCTGGATCCGACTCGAGTCATGGCTCCCCTGTGTGCCACTCGCATCGGGGCCAGCGGCAGCCCTTTCCGATTGTACTCGGTCGCGCGTCGGGCTCCAACGCTCTTGCGCTGTGCCAGGCCGCGGTATACCGTCGACTGCGTCGTGTCGGCTCCCGCGTGGCGCCGTCCGCGGAGCACTCGCCGTTCCAAGAGGAGTCAACGATGACCGAGAGCAGCCAGCTCATCCGGGGCCTGGAGGGCGTGGTCGCCGCCGAGACCCGCCTGTGCGATCTCGACGGGCGGAACGGCCGCCTGGCCTACGGCGGCTACGACATCGACGAGCTGGCGCGCAAGGCCACCTTCGAGGAGGTGGCCTACCTGCTCTGGCACGACGCCCTCCCGACCCGGGCGGAGCTCGACCGGTTCCAGGTCGAGCTGGCCGCGGCCCGGCCGATCCCCGACGACCTGGTCCGTATGTTCGCCCTGATGCCCCGCGACACCGATCCGATGCGGGTGCTGCAGGCGTCGGTGGCGGTGCTCGGCATGCACGACCCGGACGCCACCGACAACTCGCGCCCCGCGAACCTGCGCAAGGCGCTCCGGCTCACCAGCCAGTTCGCGACGGCGATCTGCGCCCATCACCGGGTGCGGAGCGGGAAGCCGACGGTGGCGCCCGCGCCCGAGCTGTCGCTCGCCGGCAACTTCCTCTACATGCTCACTGGTAGCAAGCCCAGCGCGGTCACCACCCGAGCCTTCGACGCGAGCCTCACGCTCTACGCCGAGCACGAGCTGAACGCCTCCACCTTCACGACCCGCGTCATCGCGGCCACTCTGTCCGACATGCACTCGGCGGTGGCGGGCGGGGTCGGCGCGCTCAAGGGCACGCTCCACGGGGGAGCCGGGGAGGCGGTGATGCGCACGCTGCTCGAGGTCGGCCGGCTCGAGAACGTGGACGCCTTCGTCGACCGCGCGATGGCCGAGAAGCGGCGGCTCATGGGGATGGGCCACCGCGTCTACACCGCCGGCGATCCGCGTGCGGCCATCCTGAAGGGCATGGCCGAGGAGGCCTGCCGCCAGTCGGGCCAGGCCGTCTGGTACGACCTGGCGGTGGCGCTGCACGCCAAGGTCCAGGCCACCAAGCGGCTCATCCCGAACGTCGACTTCTACTCGGCGCCGCTGTTCTACTCGATCGGCATCCCGGTGGATCTCTTCACCCCGGTCATCGCCACCGGGCGTATCGCGGGGTGGACCGCGAACCTGCTCGAGCAGTACGACGACAACCGACTGATCCGCCCCCGCGCCGACTACAAGGGCCACCCCCGCCGCCCCTTCGTCGCCGTGGACAAGCGGTAATGCGCGAACGAATGTCCGCGGACGGGGGGAGTGCGAGGGCCATTTCTGGGCCCCCGCAGCTGAAGAGCTTCTAAGCTTGAGACAGAACCTCGCCCGCAAGCTCATCGACTCGCACCTGGTCGCCGGCAAGGCGGTGGCCGGCGAGGAGATCGGCCTGCGGGTGGACCAGGTCCTGCTCACCGACACCAACGGCACCATGGCGTTCCTGCAGTTCGAGGCCATGGGCTTTCCGCGCGTCCGCCCGCCGCGCGTGGTCGCCTACATCGACCACAACGTCTACCAGGTGGACTCGCGAAACTCCGACGACCACCGCTACCTGCAGACCGCCGCGCGTCGCTACGGAGCCTGGTTCTCCAAGCCGGGCAACGGCATCTGCCACCAGGTGCACTTCGAGTCCTTCAGCGTGCCCGGCCAGACGCTCCTCGGCACCGACAGCCACACGCCCCTCTGCGGCTCCACCGGGATGCTCGCCATCGGCGCGGGCGGCCTCGACGTGGCGGTGGCCATGGGGGGCGGGCCCTATCACGTCGTGATGCCCCGGGTCACCTCGGTGTGGCTCACCGGCCGCCTGCAGCCGTGGGTCTCGGCCAAGGACGTGATCCTGGAGCTCCTGCGGCGCTACTCGGTGCGCGGGGGCAACGGCCGCATCTTCGAATACGGCGGTCCCGGAGCGGCGACGCTCTCGCTCCCGCAACGGGCCACCATCTGCAACATGGGGGCCGAGCTCACGCTCACTACCAGCTTGTTCCCGTCGGACGAGGTCACGCGCGAGTACTTCCGCCTGCTCGGCCGGTCGGCCGAATGGCGCCCGATGAGCCCGGACGGCGACGCCGAGTACGACGACCGTATCGAGCTGGACCTCTCCTCGCTCGAGCCGCTCGTGGCCCTCCCCGGCTCGCCGGATCGGGTGGTGCCGGTCTCCGAGGTCGAGGGCGAGACCGTCGAGCAGGTCATGGTCGGCTCCTGCACCAACTCCTCGTGGGAGGACATGCAGGCCGTGACCCGCGTGATCGAGGGCCGGCACGTGGCGCCGTCGGTCTCCTTCGTCGTCTTCCCGGGCAGCCACCGCATCCTGGAGGTCATGGCCCGGGAGGGACTACTCGCGACCCTCCTGGCCGCCGGGGGCACCATCTCGGAGCCCACCTGCGGGGCGTGCGCCGGCATCGGCCACGTCCCGGCCTCGGGCGGGAAGAGCCTGCGCGCGTTCAACCGCAACTTCCCGGGGCGGAGCGGGACCAAGGACGACGCGGTCTACCTCTGCTCGCCGCTGACCGCCGCCGCCTCCGCCCTGACCGGCCGCATCACCGACCCGCGCAAGGTGGGCGCCGCCCCGGAGCGGCGCTGGCCCGCGTCGCTGCGCGCGTCGGAGGCCGGGCTGATCCCGCCGGTGGCCGAGGCCGAGGCGGCGGGGGTGGAGGTGCTCAAGGGCGCCAACATCAAGCCGGTGCCGCGCGGGCGCCCAGTGGAGGCGCGCCTGACCGCGCCGGTGCTGATCAAGCTCGGCGACAAGGTCTCCACCGACGCCATCTCGCCGTCCGGCACCGCGGTGCTGATGTTCCGCTCCAACGTGCCCGCGATCTCCGAGTTCTGCTTCCGCAACGTCGATGCCGAGTTCGTCGCGCGGGCGCGCGCGGCCGGCCAGGGGGTCATCGTGGGCGGCGAGATCTACGGACAGGGCTCCTCGCGCGAGGCCGCGGTGCTCTCGCCGCTGCACCTCGGCGTGCGGGCGGTGCTCGCCAAGAGCTTCGCGCGCATCCACCGCGCGAACCTCATCAACTGGGGGATCGTGCCGCTCGAGTTCGAGGATCCGGCCGACTACGACGGCATCGAGCGCGACGACGTGCTCGACTTCGAGGGGCTCCGCGAGAGCCTCGAGACGGGCGGATCGGTGGCGGCGGCGAACCGGCGCACCGGCGCGCGCTTCCGGCTGCGCTGCATCCTGAGCCCGCGCGAACGCGATATGCTGCTGGCGGGCGGTCTGCTCGCCCAGACCGCCGGAGGGAGGTAGGCTGAGATGGCCCAGGCACGAGTCCGAGCGGTGTACATGCGCGGCGGCACCAGCCGCTGCCTCGCCTTTCACGAGCGCGACCTCCCGCCCACCGGCGCCGAGCGCGATCACATCCTGCTCGCCGCGCTGGGCAGCCCCGATCCGTACGGCCGCCAGCTCGACGGGCTCGGCGGCGGCATCTCCTCGCTGTCCAAGGCATTCATCATCGGCCCGCCCACGCATCCCGACGCGCAGGTCGACTACACATTCGCCCAGGTCGAGGTGAACCGGGCGGTGGTCGACTACACCGGCAACTGCGGCAACTGCTCCTCGGCGGTCGGGCCCTTCGCCATCGATGAGCGCATCGTGCCCTACATCGACGGCGAGACCGCGGTGCGCATCCACAACACGAACACGAAGAAGATCATCGTGGCGCGCGTGCCGGTGGTGGACGGCGAGGCCGCGGTCCTCGGCGACTTCGAGCTGCCCGGGGTGGCCGGGCTCGGGGCCCGCATCGCGCTCGACTTCCTCGATCCGGGCGGCTCCCGCACCGGGCGCCTGCTGCCCTCCGGCCGGGCCCGCGACATGATCGCCGGCGTCGAGGTCTCACTGGTCGACGCCACCAACCCGATGGTCTTCGTTCGCGCCAAGGACCTGAACCTCTCCGGCACCGAGACCCCGGCGGCGATGGACGCCGACCGCGCGCTGGTGGCCCGGCTCGAGGCCATCCGGGTGGGCGCGGCGGAGGCGATGAGCATCCCGGGCAGCGCGGCCACCCCCAAGGTCGCGGTGGTGGCGCCCCCGACCGGCTTCGCCGCGCTGGACGGCGCCCGGTACGAGGCCGAGCAGACCGACGTCGTGGCCCGCTGCATCTCGATGGGTAACGCGCACCGGGCCTTCGCGCTGACCGCCGCGATGTGCCTGGCGGTGGCCGCGCAGATCGACGGCACCGTCGTCAGCGAGTGCGCGGGCGGCCGCGTGGGCGATCTCCGCCTCGGGCATCCCTCGGGCGTGCTCCCGATCGCGGCCGCGGTGGGTCGGCGCGACGGAGCGGCGTGGGCCGAGCGCGTGACCGTCTACCGCACCGCGCGCCGCCTGATGGAAGGCTACGTCAGGGTTCCGTGATCCTCCGCACGATCCGCCGCATCGCGCGACGGGCGATGGAGCGTGATCGGGAGACGTCGCGCTGACGATGCCGCTCCCGACGCTCACCGACGAGCACGAGATGCTGCGCCGGACCGTCCGCGCGTTCGTGGAGAAGGAGGTCGTCCCCCACGTCGACGCGTGGGAGGAGGCCGGCCGGATCCCCCGCGCGTTCTGGCGCCGGCTCGGCGAGCTCGGCCTCCTCGGCCTCGAGTTCCCCACCGAGTACGGCGGAGGCGGCGGCGACTTCCTCTCGAGCGTGGTACTGGGTGAGGAGATGGCCCGCTGCCGCTCGGGCGGCGTGGCGTTCAGCGTGCTCGTGCACACCGACATGTCCTCGCCCTGGCTCACCCGCTTCGGCACCGAGGCGCAGAAGCGCGCCTACCTGCCCGGCATCGTGAGCGGCGAGACGGTGTGCGCCCTCGGCATCACCGAGCCCGGCGTGGGCTCCGACATGGCGGCCATCACCACCCGTGCGGTGCGCGACGGCGATCGTTACCTGCTCACCGGGAGCAAGATCTTCATCACCAACGGGGTGCACGGCGACCTCTACTTCGTGGCCGCCCGGGTGGCAGGGCGAGGTGAAGCCGAAGGCGAGCCGAGCAATTCGAATGGTAAAGGGGGTATGAGCGAGCGCAAGCGCCATCATGGGATCTCGATGTTCCTGGTGGAGCGCGACCGGCCCGGGTTCACGGTGAGCCGGCGGCTCGAGAAGATGGGCATGCGCGCCTCCGACACCGCCGAGCTGTCGCTGCAGGAGTGCCCGGTGCCCGCCGCGAACCTGCTCGGCGAGGAAGGACGCGGCTTCCACCAGCTCGCGGCCGGCCTCCAGCGGGAGCGCATCATGGCCGCGGTGCTCGCGCTCGCGGGCGCGGGCCAGGCCCTCGAGGACACCACCGCCTATCTGCGCGAGCGCCACGCCTTCGACGGCCCGCTCAGCGGCAAGCAGGTGCTGCGGCACCGGGTGGCCGACATGGCCACCGAGATCGAGGCGGCCCGCCACCTCGTCTACCACGCGGCCGCGCTCTACACCGCGGGCGAGGACTGCGTGACGGCCGTGTCGATGGCGAAGCTCTTCGCCACCGAGGTCGCCAATCGGGTCGCCTACCAGGCCGTGCAGCTCCACGGCGGCTACGGCTACATGCGCGAGTTCCCGGTGGAGCGCTTCTTCCGCGACGTGCGCCTCTGGACGATCGCCTCGGGCACCTCCGAGATCATGCGCGAGATCATCGCCAAGCGGATCCTCTCGTGACGGGCGCGCCCGCGGCCACCCTCACCCAGGACGACGCAGTGGCCCGCCTGACCCTGGAGCGCCCGCAGGCCCGCAACGCGCTCAGCCGGGCCACCGCCGACGCGCTCGAGAGCGCGCTCGCGCGCCTCGCCCGGGCCGACGAGGTGCGCGCGGTGGTGGTGGCCGGCCGCGGCCGCTCCTTCTGCGCGGGCGCGGACATCTCCGAGATGCCGACCCTCTCGCCCGCCGAGGCCGAGGCGCTGGCCGGTCGCTGGCAGCGCATCATGGACGGCTTCGCGGCCCTGCCCCAGGTGACGATCGCGGCGGTGCAGGGTCACGCGCTCGGCGGCGGGCTCATGCTCGCGATCGCGCAGGATCTCCGCGTGGCCGAGGCCTCCGCGCGGTTCGGGCTGCCCGAGGTGACCCTCGGCTTCAACCCGGGCTACGGCATCGCCCGCCTGCTCGACATCGCGGGCGGCGCCCACGCGCGCGACCTGATGCTCACCGCCCGCACCGTCGACGCCGAGGAAGCCTTCCGCATGGGCCTGGTGACCCGCGTGGTGCCCGACGGCACCCTGGACGCCGCCGCGGACGCGCTGGCCCGGGAGGTGGCTCGGTCGCCGCGCGGCGGCCTCGCCGCCAGCAAGGCCATCACCGCCGCCCTGCGCGCCGGGCAGCCGGGCGCGGAGCCGCGGGCCTACGGCGCCCTGCGGGCGGCGCCAGAGGCCCAGAACCGCATCGCCGCCTTCCTGAACCGCCGCCGCGGATCGTAGAAAGGACACGTGCATGGCCGCCACCCTTCCCCTCCTCTACACCCACGTCATGGGCAGCCACGGCTTCCCGTCCTGGTTCTGGACCGCGCTCGACAGGATCAAGGCGGGCGAGTACGGGCAGACCGACGTGCGCGAGACCTTCGACGACGCCACCCAGCTCGCGATCCGCGACCAGGAGCGGGCGGGCATCGACGTGATCTGCGACGGGGAGATGCGACGCTATTTCTTCGTGCAGACCTTCTACGGCCACATGGAGGGACTCGAGACGCTGGAGCCGCTGCGCAAGACCGGCCTCTACGCCTACGACAGCGTGCCGCGCTATCGCGCCATCCGCAAGGTCACGGTGCCCAAGGGCCTGGGCGCCGTGGACGAGTTCAAGTACCTGGTGAGCCAGACCGACCGGCCGGTGAAGGCCACCTGCCCGGGGCCGGTGACGCTGTCGATCCACATCCAGACGCGGCCCGGCGACGCCTACGACGGCGACCGGCTCGCGCTCTGCTGGGATCTGGTGCCCGCGGTGAACGCGGAACTGAAGGCGCTGGCCGCGGCCGGCGCCACCTGGATCCAGGTCGACGAGCCGTCGGCCGCGATCGTGCCCGGCCAGGCCGCCGAGTACGTGAAGATGTTCAACGCCTGCGTGGAGGGCGTCCGCGCCAAGATCGGCTACCACGTTTGCTTCGGCAATCTCCTGTCGCGCCCGCGCGGCAAGCGGTCCTATCGGTGGATGTTCCCGGGGCTGCTGGAGACCCGCTGCGACCAGTTCGTCTTCGAGTACGCGAACCGGGAGATGGCGGAGATCGAGATGTGGAAGGAGATCGGGGTCGATCGCGACATCGCGTGCGGCGTGGTTGACGTGAAGAGCTTCTACATGGAGACTCCCGAGGACGTGGCGGAGCGGGTGCGCCGCTGCCTCGACAACATCCCGGCCGAGCGGCTCTCGCTGATCCCGGACTGCGGCTTCTTCCCGGTGCCGCGCTGGGTCGCGTTCGAGAAGCTCAAGCGCCTCGCCGCGGGCGCGGCGCTGGCGCGCCGGCAGCTGCAGGGCTGACGCTCCCAACTGCATCTCCCAACCACATCTCCCAACCACATCTCAACGACGAGGGGGACCAGATGGTGACGACGAGACGGGAATTCCTCAAGGTGGCGGGCGGCGCGGCGGCCGCGGGCGCGATCGGCTTCCCGGCGGTGGCGCGGGCGCAGGCGCGCCCCGGAGTGCCGTCGGACCCGGTCAAGATCGGCGTCCTGGCCATCCGGGCCGGCATCGCGGCGCCGGTCGGCGCCGCCGGGCTGCGCGGAACCGAATGGTGGACCGAGCGGGTCAACAAGTCGGGCGGCATCCTGGGCCGCCCGGTGCAGCTGGTGGTCGAGGAGGAATCCAACCCGAAGGACACCGTCGAGCGCTACCGCAAGCTCATCCTCCAGGACAAGGTCGAGGTGGTGATCGGCGGCATCTCCACCGGCGTGACGCTGGCGCTCGGGCCCGTCGCGGAGGAGATGGAGGTGCCGTGGCTCTCATGGGACGGCACCACCCAGAAGGGCGTGGAGGAGACCATGCCCAACCCCAAGTGGGCTTTCCGGAGCGTGGACAACGAGGTCGAGGCCATCGTGGCCGGGCAGCTGACTCCGAAGTACTTCAAGGGCATCAAGACGGTGGCCGGCATCGGCAACGACTACTCCTACGGCCACGACTGCTGGGAGACCTACCAGGCGGTGCTCAAGCGCTACATCCCCGACGTGAAGTTCGTGCTCGAGCTGTTCCCCAAGCTCGGGGTGACCGACTTCACCTCCCACATCGCGGCCATCCAGCAGGCGAAGCCGGATCTGCTGATGTGCTCGTTCTGGTCGGGGGACGCGACCATCATCATGAAACAGGCCGCCGCGGTCGGCCTCTTCAAGAACATGAAGGGCGTCTTCACCACCGCGGGCGGCGTCCACGACTCGCTCAAGAAGGAGTTCACGCCCGAGGGGCTCCTGCTCGGCTACAACACCATGTACTTCGACGATCCCAAGGGCAGCCCGCTGCTCAAGCAGTTCGCGCGCGAGTACAAGGCCAGGTACAACGAGTACCCGCCCTACGAGTGCGACCACGCGTACTTCAACATCGAATCGTACAAGGCCGCGGTCGAGAAGGCCTACCCCGCCGCCGGGAAGTGGCCGTCCAAGGCGGAGGTCGTCAAGGCGCTGGAGGGCATCGAGGTGGAGTCGCTCTCCGGCCGACGCTCGTGGCGCCCGGATCACGTCCAGATGTGCAACTTCTACCAGGGCATCACGACCCACAAGAACGGCTACGACTTCGTCACCATCAATCCGATCGAGGTCGTCTCCACCAAGGTCGCGATGAAGCCGGCCGGCTCCAAGCTCATCGAATGGATCAACGGCTGGAAGATCTGAGCTCTGAAGGGCCGTCCCTCCGCTCTCCCCTCTCCCCGATGGGGAGAGGGGAGGGGGCTCTCATCCTGCCCTCCTCGCCGTGACCGCGAACCTCGTCAACATCCTCATGGGTGGGGTGTTCCATGCCGCCATCCTCTTCCTGGTCGCGGCCGGGCTGCAGGTCGTCTTCGGGGTCCAGAAGATCTTCAACCTCGCCTGCGGATCCTTCTACGCGCTGGGCGCCTACACCGGCGTCTCCGCGGTGGGGTACTTCACCGGCCACGGCGGGCCCCCCGCGCTGTTCATCGTGCCGCTCGTCGCGGGCGGCCTCGCGGTCGGGCTGGTCGGCATCCTGGTCGAGCGCGGCCTCCTGCGCTTCGTCTACGATCGCGACGAGACCTTCCAGCTCCTGCTGACCTTCGCGCTCGTGCTCATGCTCGAGGACCTGGTCCGGATGACCTGGGGCACCGCCCCCGTCTCGACCGGCGGGCTCTACCTCATCTACGGGCAGGCCCGCGTGCTGGGCGCCACCGTACCCGTCTACAACCTGATCGTGATCGGGGCCAGCCTCGCCATCGCGCTGGGCATCGGGTGGCTGCTCACGCGCACCGCGTTCGGGCGGATCATCCGCGCCGCCGCCGACAACCGCGAGATGGCCGAGGCGCTCGGGGTGGACATGCGCTGGGTGTACGTGCGCGTCTTCACGCTCGGCACCATGCTGGGCACGCTCGGAGGCGCGCTCGTCATCCCCGCCACCGCCGCGATGAGCGAGATGGGGATCGAGCTGATCGTCGAGGCCTTCGCGGTCGTGGTGATCGGGGGTCTCGGGAGCATGCGGGGGGCCTTCGTGGGCGCGCTCGTGGTGGGCGTGCTGCGCTCGGTGGCCATCTCCGCCTACCCCGAGCTCGAGATGCTCCTGATCTACCTCATCGTCATCGCGGTGCTCATCTGGCGCCCGCGGGGGCTCTTCGGAGCGGCCGTCGCGTGAGGACGCCGGTGGCGCTGGCCGTCCTCGGGCTCGCGGTGCTCGTGCTCCCACTCGTGGCGCCGCCCTACTACGTCACCTTGATGCTGCCGTTCATGGCCTACGGGGTGATCCTGCTCGGCCTCAACCTCCTCTTCGGCTACACCGGGCTCGTCTCCTTCGGGCACGCGCTCTTCATCGGGATCGGGGCCTACACCGGCGCGGTGCTGACCACCAAGCTCGGGGTGCGGCACATGGAACTGATCCTGCCCGCCGCCGCGCTGGCCGCCGCGGTGGTGGCCGCCCCGGTGGGCGCCCTCTGCGTGCGGTACGTCAAGATCTACTTCGGCATGCTCACCCTGGCCTTCGGCATGGTCTTCTACACGTTCCTGCTCAAGTTCTACCGGCTCACCGGCGGCGACGAGGGCATGCGCATGCTCCGCCCCTACCTGCTCGGCCGCGAGTGGACGGGATTCTCCAAGGTCGACTACCTGGTGGGGCCGTACTACTACTTCTCGCTCGCGGTGCTCGTGCTGGCCACGCTCGTCATGTGGCGCATCGTCGGCTCGCCGTTCGGCCTCTGTCTGAAGACCATCCGCGACAATCCGCTCAAGGCCGAGAGCCTCGGGGTGAGCGTGGCACGCCATCGCTGGTACGCCTTCATGATCTCGGCGGTCTATGCCGGCGTGGGCGGCGCGCTGCTCGCCCCGCCCACCGGCAACGTCGACCCGACGCTCGCCTACTGGACCCATTCCGGCAACATCGTGTTCATGGTCCTGCTGGGAGGCTTCTCGTCCTTCTTCGGCCCGCTGCTGGGCGCGTTCGCTTTCATCTTCCTGCAGGACACCGTGATGTCGGTCTTCCCCTACTGGCGCCTGATCTTCGGCGCGGTGCTGGCCTTCATCGTGATCTTCGCGCCGGGCGGGCTCATGGGCCTCTTTGCCCGCCGCCCCCCGGTCGAGGTCTCCGGCGCGTGATCCTCGAGGCGCACGACCTGCGCAAGCTCTACGGCGACTACGTGGCGCTCGACGGGGTCAGCCTCTCCGTCCGCGAGGGCGAGTTCGTCTCGATCATCGGCCCGAATGGCGCCGGCAAGTCCACCCTGATCAACGTGCTCACCGGGGTCCTCGCGCCGAGCGGCGGCCACGTGCGCTTCAAGGGCCGCGACATCGGCGGCATCGGCCCGGTGGCCCTCACCCGCCTCGGCATGGCGCGGAGCTTCCAGCTCGTCCAGATCTTTCCGGAGCTGACGGTGCTCGAGACGCTCCAGGCCGCGGTGGTGTCGCGCCGGCAGCACGGATCGCGGCTCTTCGCCTCCCTCCGCGCCGACCACCGGCTGCACGCCGAGGCGCTCGAGGTCGCCGCCCTCTTCGGCCTCGCCGACAAGGCGCACCGGCGCGCCCGCGAGCTGCCTCAGGGAGACAAGAAGCTCCTCGACGTGGCCTCCGCCTTCACCCTCCGCCCCGAGATCATCCTCCTCGACGAGCCCACCAGCGGCGTGAGCACCGCCGACAAGCACACGGTCATGGAGATCATGGTCGGCGCGGCCAAGCAGATCGGGCTCCGCTCCATCATCCAGGTCGAGCACGACATGGATATCGTCTTCGGCTACTCGGACCGGATCGTCGCGCTGCACCAGGGCAAGGTCCTGGCCGACGCCACCCCGGCCGGGATCCGGGCCGACGCCCACGTGGTGGATACCGTCATCGGCCGGAAGCGCTAGCGCCGTGCTCACGGTGACCGCCCTCGACGTGTTCATCCAGTACAGCCACATCCTGCGCCGGGTCTCGCTGGAGGTCGGGGAGCAGGAGGTCGTGTGCCTGGTGGGCCGCAACGGCGCCGGCAAGACCACGGCGCTGCGGACCATCATGGGCTACCTGCGCCCGCAGGCCGGCCGCATCGTCTTCGGGAACGAGGAGATCCAGGGGCGCCCCACCCACGAGATCGCCCGGCGCGGGCTCGGATTCGCGCCCGAGGATAGCGGCATCTTCCCGGACCTCACGGTGGCGGAGAACATCGAGATCGCCACCTGGACGCTGCCCGGAGGCCGCCCCGCCGCCGAGCGCATCGAGCGCGCCTACGACGTCTTCCCGGTCCTCCGCAAGTACCGGCGCCGCAAGGGGCCCGAGATGAGCGGCGGCGAGCGCAAGATGCTCTCGGTGGCGCGGGCGCTCGCGCTGGACCCGCGCGTGCTGCTGCTCGACGAGCCGTTCGAGGGGCTCTCGCCCGCCATCATCCCGACGGTGAGCGACGGCCTCGCCGAGATCACCCGGCGGGGCCATTCGATCCTGCTCGCCGAGTCCAACATCCACCACGTCCCCGAGTTCGCCACGCGCCTGTACGTGATCGAGCGCGGGGAGATCATCTTCGGCGGGCCGCCGGAGGCGGTGCGCGGGGACGCGGCGGTGATGCGGGTGATCGGCGGTGCGGCGTGACCCGCGCGTTCAGCGTCGCCGGGCGCGGATCTCGTCGAGCACCGGCAGGAGATAGCGCCGGAACTGGGCGGGGTTCTCGGCCATCGGGAAGTGGCCGATCTCGGTCATGAGGGTGAAGCGGGCCCCCGGGATCTTCTCGGCGGTGAGCCGCGTGTCCTCCGGCGTGCAAGAGAAGTCGTACTCGCCGGTGAGCAGGTAGAGCGGGCAGCGCGCCGTGTCGATCTGGCCCACTCGGTCCCGGAAGTCGCCGTCCACCCGGTAGAAGTACAGGTCGCCCCTGAAGACACCAGGGCCGCCCTGCATGTAGCCCCACAAGGTCTCCCAGCGCGTCTCGTCCGGGCTCTGCGGCGCGATGAGACCGGACATCAGCGCCCCGCACAGCTCACCGCCGTGCACGTCGGGGCGATGGAGCCAGCCGGTGTCGTCGTACCACGGCGGCTGGTAGGCGGCGGACTCGAGCCCGATCAGCGCGCGGAATCGCTCGGGATGCTCGCGGGCCAGCTCGAGCACGATCTTGCCGCCGATCGAGCAGCCGAGGACGACGGGCCGCTCGAGCCGGAGCGCGTCGCAGAACGCGAGGATCATGTCGACGTAGCCGCGGGTGGTGAGACGATACTCCTCGTCCTGCCAGCCCGCCGGTGGAAGCGACTTGCCGTGCCACGGCATGTCGAAGGCGAGCACCCGGAAGTGCCGGGTGATCGCTTCGTCGTTCAGCAGGTGGCGAAACTGGCGGCCGTCGGCGCCCGCGGTATGCAGGCACACCAGCGGGATGCCCTCGCCGGCGTCCTCGAAGTAGAGGCGATGCGGCCGACCGCCGAGAGCCAGATGCACGTAGGTGCCCCGGATCGACTCGAAGATCGGCTCGGCCATTCAGGGCCTCCGGGTCCGGCGCGGCGCCGCGACGACGTCCTTGACGTAGCGCAGGTTCGCCATGAGCGGCACCAGGTCGCCCTCGATCCGCGCCACCCCGAGCTTCTTCATGGCGAACAGGTCGTGATAGCCGGGGGCGGGCATCGGCTCCCAGAAGCGGCGCCAGGCTTCGTCCGACGCGCGCAGCGCGAAGGTCCACGAGCGCATCAGGAACGGGCCGACCTCCACCGCCGCGACGCGGCCTTCCACCACGCGTACCAGGAATTCGGTGTCGCCGGCCCCGACCAGGAAGGTCGCGGTCAGATAGCGGCCTCGGCGCACCAGCGCCGCATCGCCATTGACCAGATCCGGCAGAGATAGCATGCTCGCATGGGTCTCCGCTGAGCTCACAGCTCGCGATTATATGCGCCCCGCGCACAGGAGGAAACGCAGATGGCCGCTCTTCCGCTGATCCCGTCCACCGTCGTCGGCTCCCACGGCAAGGCCGGCTGGTGGTTCACCGCCGTGAAGGCCCACGAGGCCGGGGACATGGGCCCCGCCGATCTCGAGGAGATGTTCGACGACGCGGCGGACACCGCCATCCGCGACATGGAGCGGGCCGGGCTCGACATCATCACGGACGGCGAGGTGCGCCGGCTGGACGGCTACGTGGACTCCTACTACGCGATCATCAAGGGCATCGAGCCACTGCCGGTGCGCCGGAAAGCCGGCCCCTGGGGCTACGACCAGCAGACCCGGTACGAGGCCACCGGGCGCATCGAGACGCCGCCGGGCGGGCTCGGCATCATCAAGGAGTTCGAGTATCTCAAGGCCCATACCACGCGGGCCACCAAGGCCACCTGCGCGGGGCCGCTCACCTTCGGCTCCCGCATTCATCCCGGCAAGATGTACAAGGGGGTAGTCGACGTGGCAGAGCGCTTCGCGGAGGTGATCAACGCCGAGCTGCGCGGCCTGGTGGCCGCCGGGGCCGACTTCATTCAACTGGACGAGCCGGCCCGTGGGAACGTGAGCGGGGAGGAGATGGCGCGGCTCTACAACCTGGCCACCGACGGGGTGAAGGCCAAGCTGGCCTTCCACATCTGCTTCGGCAACCGCTTCGGCCGCTCGCGCTTCGACCGGTCGTACCGGCCCTATTTCCCGGGCATCCTCAAGGCCCGCGCTGACCAGCTCGTGCTCGAGTTCGCGGGTCGTGAGTTCTCCGAGCTCGACATCTGGAAGGAGTACGGTCAGGACCGGGAGCTGGGTGCCGGCGTCGTGGACGTGAAGGGCTTCTATCCCGAGAGCCCGGAAGAAGTGGCCGGCCGCATCCGCCGGGTGCTGACGGTCTGTCGGCCCGAGAAGCTTGCCGTCAATCCCGACTGCGGCTTCGGGTGGTCACCGCGCTACATGTGCAACCAGAAGGTGCGCGCGCTGGCCGCCGGCGCGGCCCTCGCCCGGGCCCAGCTCGCGGGTTCGCGCTAGCCCTAGGCCTAGCCTGCCAGTCGCTGATCCTGAACCGCCGCCCGCTTGCGCTCGTAGTGACGTCGTCCCTTGGCGCGATTGCCACACGTGCTCATATCGCACCACCGGCGGCTCCGGTTCTTGGTGGTGTCCATGAAGAGCCAGCCGCAATCGTAACCGGCACACTCACGGACGAACGGTAGATCCTCGGACGTCAACAGCTCGGCGGCCGAGCGTGACACCCACCACAGCACCCGGTCCAGGTCGGGCTTGACGTCGGGCCACGCCCACTCGAACCGCCCCCCGGTAGTGACGAGCCCCGCGCGGCTCATCGCGCGGCCAATCGCCCGATTGAGGGTACGCAGGTCGTTCGACGGCGCCGGCAGCCCGGCCGCCCGGGCGGAGAACAGGCCGTAGATCGCCTCGCGGACCGCCAGCGCCTGAGCCAGCGCCTCGCTGGCAGGTCGGGGTCGACGCACGGCGTCCTCGTCGAGCAGTGCCGCCTCGCCGGGCGTGAGGATCGTCGCCTGGCGGGCCCATGATACTAAGTCTTCGTATTTGCTGATATATTCGATCCGATCGCTGAGAGGGCGCGCCCGGACCGTGTTGGCAAAATCTAGGCAGAGGCGTCCGGAGTTGAACTCGAAGAGCCCCACCGAACCGTCCATTCGAATTTGACTATATAACTGGCTATCAATTCTTTGAAAGTCCTAAGACTCCGGTGGGACCGACCCCGACCGAAGCTTCTGATAGGCCAGGCTGACGAGCAGGAGAACGACCCCGAGCACCAGGAAGGAGAGGATACGATACGAGGTCTTGACCTCGGCAAAGTCCACGGCGAAGACCTTGAAGACGGTTAAACCAAGCAGGGCTAGGGCCGCGTACCGCACGGGAGTGTTGGCCCGGACGAAGCCCCAGGCCAGCGCTGCGCCGGCGTAGATCGTCCAGAGGACCGACAACCCGACCTGGGTTCGCCACCGGAAGTCGCCGGCCTCCCGGCCAAGACCGGTGCCCTGTGCCGCCGACCGGAGGGCATCCTGATAGCGGGTCCACCCGACGCTCAGCACGTACAGCAGGATCAGCCCGGCCGAGCCGGCGACCACCCGGCCAACCTGGCGGACGGTGGGGTCCGTGGCGCGGGCCAGCCCACCCCCGGCCAGCCCGATGGCGAGGCAGGCCCCGATCCGGGAGAAGAGTGGCAGACTCACCAGCGAGTCGGCCGTACTCCGGGCCACGGCATCGTCGGCCACGAGGACCCGGAGGGCGAGGATCAGAGCCACGACGGGGATGGCCACCGCTAACGAGGGCGAACGGGAGAGCCGGGCCAGGCCGCCGATCGCCAGGAGCTCCAGGGTTAGCCAGGCCGCCGGCCAGAGCCCGGTCGGCTCCCGCCAGCACAGCACCGCGAGCGTCAGTGCCCCGGCGACCCAGAGGACGGACTTCATGGCCTCGGGTCGGACACGGCCCACACCGACCTCGCGGACCCGCCCGGCCAGGCGGCCCCCGATGACCAGGGCCAGGACAACGAAGAGGTGGATCAGGAACGTCAGGTTCCAGACCGTCGGGATCCCGGGGAGTGCATACCGGTCGAACGCCACGACCCGGACGGCAGCCAGCAGCAGCGCCGCGACCCCACCCCACGCCGCCACCGGCATCGGCGAGCGCGCCGCCAGCCACAGCAGCATGACCCCCTGGACGGCCCAGGCGAGCGTGACCCACTGCCCATCGAGGGCCAGCGGGATGGCCAGGGTGAGGAAGGTCCAGGACACCCCCTCGTGCAGGGTCACGGTAATGGCGTCGTCTGGAACACGCGCGTTGTAATCGACCGCCACCAGGCGGTAGAGGACGGCAAGAGACAGCGCGTAGGGACCCTCCCCGCCCGGCCGCCACGCTTCGAGCGTGACGTAGACCGCCCAGAAGTACCCGGCCGCGTTGGCCACCACCAGGATGAGGTCGATCGGCTCGGTACGCTCTCGCAGTGCCCGTTCGCGGAAGAGGGGCACCGCCACGAAGACGAGGAAGATCGCGGAGAGCAGCACCAGCCGGGTCAAGGGGTTCGGGGCGTCGGGATCGCGCAGGAGCGTGGGCAGGATGAGCAGTGCGGAGCCGCCCCATGCCAGCCGGTTGAGGGCCGGCCACGTGCGGAAGCGCGCCACCAGCAGGGCGAGCACGTCGAGGACGAGGAGATATGCGAGGAGGTTGCGCTCGTCTGGCCGCTCCACCTGCAGCAGGACCGGCGTCAGGAGCCCCCCGATCACGGCGAGCACCGCCGTGCTCAGCCGGCCGCTGAGCACCGCCACCGCCGTGCCCAGCCCGGTCACCGCGAACATGCCTGCGAATGCGGCGGCGGAACCGAGCAGGCCATACAGCGCGTGGGCCGCGAACAGCGAGAGGTAGAGCACCCCGAGGCCACCGCCCGCGAGTCCCTCGCCCAGATAGGGCACGTCGCGCCGGGAGTGGAGCGCGAGGCCGCCCAGCAGCATGAGGAGCCCGCCCACGATCCCGACGCTGACCCGTGTGACCGGGCCGAGATAGTTGTTGTCGAAGGCCCACTTGAGGAAGAGGGCCACCGCCACCAGGATCACCACGATGCCGACCCAGGTGGCCCAGCGCGCCCCGATGCGCTGCTCGAGATCGAGCGCGGGTGGCCGGGACGACGGCGCGCCGAGCGGGGGCGGGTGGAGCACCGCCGCCGCGACGGCCGGCGGGGGAGCAGGCTCGGGTGGCGCGGGAGCGACGGCGGGCACGGCGTCGACGCTCGGCGGCGGGGCGGCGGCGCGGGCCGAGAGCCCGCGCACCTGCTCCTCGAGCGCGGCCAGGCGCGCCTCCGCGTTCTCGGGCCAGCGGCGGGCGCGCGCGGCCAGCACCGCGATCAACGAGAGGACGAGCGCCGCCATCGACAGGACGAGGCCGAGCGTGAATGCCGCGGCGAGCACGGTGGTGAGCGCCTCTCTGCGGCGAGCCTACACCTACGGGCGCGAGCCTCCTGCCTGATTTGTCTCAGGCGGGAGCGGAAAGCGGGCGACCCGTCGATGGATGAGCGATACTAGGGGCCGTGTCTCGACCATCCCCCGCCCGCTGGCTCGCGGTGGCCGCGCTCGCGCTCGGGATGCTCACCGGGACGAGTCCCGCGGCGAGCGAGCCGCTGCGCTTCCGCATCCAGCCCGAAGCGAGCGAGATCACGTTCCGCGCAACCTCGCGGCTGATGAACGCGGACGGCCACTTCTCGCGCTTCAGCGGCGACGTGGTGCTGGACCCGGCGGTGCCCACGACCGCCCGCATCAGCCTGACGATCGAGGCGTCGTCGCTCGACACCGGCATCGAGATGCGCGACAAGCACCTGCGCAGCGGCGACTTCTTCGACGTGGAGCGCTTCCCCACCATCGCGTTCGAGAGCGTCCGGGTCGACGGGGGACGCCGCGCCACCGTGGTGGGGCGGCTCACGCTGCACGGGGTCACGCGGGATATCGCGGTTCCGGTCGACGTGCAGATCAGCAATGCGGCGCTGGTCGCCTCGGGCGAGTTCATCGTCAACCGGGGCGAGTACGCGATGAACTACAACTCGTTCCTGAACCCGATCGGCAACGAGGTGCGGGTGGCGTTCACCTTCCGCGCCCGGGTTCCCTGAGGAGCCGGACATGGACGCACGCGCCGCGGGACGACGGATGATCGAGCTGCTGGGCCTGCGCACCCCTCCGGTCGCGGTGTCCTTCACCGCGACCGCGCCGGCCGGCGTCCCGCGGGTGGCGAAGCCCGGCCCCGCCGGCTGCTCCTACTGGAAGCAGGCCGCCGAGGGGGCCGTCTTCTACACGGAGGCCGCCGATCACTACAACTGTCCGGTCGGCTCCTACACCCACGGCGTCGCGCTGCCGCCCGAGCGCGCCCCGGAGCTGGAAGGCGTGGTCGGCACGATGGTGGGCCTGCAGTATATCCGCATGGACGAGGTCGCCGCCCTGCCCCGCCGCACCGAGCCGCTCGTCGTCGCGGTCTACGCACCGCTTGCCCAGGCGCCGGTGCCGCCCGACGTGGTCCTGGTCCGGGGCCGCGCACGCCAGATCATGTTGGTGGCCGAGGCCGCGCTGGCCGCCGGCCTCGCGGGCGACGGCAGGGCCATGGGCCGGCCCGCCTGCGCGATGATCCCTGCGGTCCTCGGCGGGCCGGGCGGCGTCACGAGCCTCGGCTGCATCGGCAACCGCGTCTACACCGGCCTCGGCGACGACGAGCTGTACTTCACGATCCCGGGCCCGCGAGTCGGGGACGTCGTCGAGCGGCTGGAGTCGGTGCTGCACGCCAATCGCGAGCTGGAAGCGTATCACCAGGGGCGGCGCGCGAGCCTCTAGCGGGGTCGGTGGTCGGGCTATAATCAGTCCCCCATGAACGCTCCCCTGGCCGGACTCCTCGTCGCCGATCTCACCCAGAACGTCGCCGGCCCCTACTGCACCCAGATCCTGGGAGACCTGGGCGCGGAGGTCGTGAAGGTGGAGCGCGTCGGCCGCGGCGACGACGCGCGGGCGTGGGGGCCGCCCTTCTGGGGCCAGGAGAGCGCGACCTTCCTGAGCGTCAACCGCAACAAGCGGAGCCTCGCGGTGGACCTCAAGTCGGCGGAGGGCATCGCGGTGGTCGAGCGCCTCCTCGGCCGCGCCGACGTCTTCGTCCAGTCGCTGCGGGCGGGCGCAGTGGAGGAGCTCGGCCTCGGCTGGTCGCGCGTCGCCGCGCACAATCCCCGGCTCGTCTACTGCTCGATCACCGCCTTCGGCACCGAGGGACCGCTGAAGGACCGGCCGGGCTACGACCCGCTGATGCAGGCCTACGGCGGCATCATGTCTATCAACGGTCATCCGAACCAGCCCCCCGCGCGCGTGCCGGTCTCGGTGGTGGACATGGGCACCGGCATGTGGGCGGTCATGGGCATCCTGGCTGCGCTGCGCGAGCGCGAGCGCACCGGCCGCGGGGCCGAGGTCACGACGGCGCTCTTCGACACCGCGCTCGCCTGGTCGGTCTTCCAGATGAGCCACTACTTCGCCACCGGCGAGGTGCCTCGCCCGCAGGGCTCGGGCACCGCGATGATCGTTCCCTACGAGGCCTTCCCGACCACCGACGGCTGGGTGATGATCGCGGCCGGGTCCGACGCGCTCTTCGTCAAGGCGACGGGCGCGCTCGGCGTGCCCGAGCTGGCGCGTGATCCGCGCTTCGCGGACAACCCGCGCCGCGTGCAACACCGGGCCGCGCTGCAGGAGGCCCTCTCCGCGGTGACACGGGCCCTCACCGCCGCCGACCTGCTCGATCGACTGCAGAGCGCCGGCGTGCCGTCGGCTCGCGTGTCCACCATGGACCAGGTCGCGGCCGAGCCCCAGACCGAGGCCAGCGGCATGCTGCCCGCGGTCAAGCACCCGCGGGTGCCGGACTACCGCGCGGTGGCGCTGCCGATCAGATGGGACGGCGAGCGCCCCGCCCCCACCCGGGTGCCTCCGCTACTCGGCGAGCACTCGGCGGAAGTGCTGGCCGAGCTCGGCTACGACGCCGCCACCATTCGAGACCTCGCGGAGCGCCATGTCATCCAGCTATAGAACGATCAACGTCACCGCCTCGCCGGACGGCTTCGTGGTCACGGTGGAGCTCAACCGCCCCGAGGCCCTCAACGCGATGAACACCGCGATGGGGGAGGACCTGCTGCGCTGCTTCGACGGCCTGCGCTGGGATCGCACCGTGCGAGCGGTGGTGTTCACCGGCGCGGGGACGAAGGCTTTCTGCGTGGGCGGCGACCTCAAGGAGCGCGAGGGCATGACCGACGAGACCTGGCGTGCCCAGCACGTGATCTTCGAGGCGGCCGCCGCGGGCGTGCTCCACTGTCCGGTGCCGGTGATCGCGGCGGTGGAGGGCTTCGCGATGGGCGGGGGCTGCGAGCTGGCCGTGCTCTCCGACTTCGTGGTCTGCGGGGAGACCGCGGTCTTCGCGGTGCCCGAGGTCACCCGCGGAATCTTCCCGGGCGTCGGGGGCACCCAGCTCCTGCCGCGTATCCTGGGTGCGCCCATGGCCAAGGAGATGATCTTCACCGGCCGGCGGGTGGATGCCCGCGAGGCCAAGGCGATCGGGCTCGTCAACCACGTGGTGCCGGCCGGCCAGGCGCGGGTGAAGGCGCTGGAGATCGCCGCCACCATCGCGGACAATGGCCCCATTGCGGTGCGCCAGGCCAAGAAGGCGGTGAACTGGGGCGGTGAGACCGACCTGGAGACCGGGATGGCGCTGGCCATCGAGGCCTACAACAACACGGTGACCACCGACGACCGCCTCGAAGGCGTCCGCGCCTTCAACGAGAAGCGCAAGCCCCGCTTCACCGGGAGATGATCATGGCCGACATGACGTTCGTACTCACCGAAGAGCAGAAGGCTCTGAAGGCGGCGGTCCACGACCTCTGCAAGCAGTACACCGCGGAGTACTGGCGCGACCTCGATTCCCGTCGCGAGTACCCCGAGGCGTTCGTCGACGAGCTGACCAAGGCCGGTTACCTGGCGGTCCTCATCCCCGAGGAGTACGGCGGCGGCGGGCTCGGGATCATGGAGGCCGCGCTGATCCTCGAGGAGATCGCGCGGGCGGGCGGCAACCCCGCCGCGTGCCACGCCCAGATGTACATCATGGGCACGGTGCTCCGGCACGGCTCCGCGGAGCAGAAGAAGCAGTACCTGCCCAAGATCGCCACCGGCGAGTTGCGCCTGCAGGCCTTCGGGGTGACCGAGCCCAACGCGGGATCGGACACCACGAAGCTCCAGACCACCGCGGTTCGCAAGGGCGACCGCTACGTGGTCAACGGCCAGAAGATGTTCATCTCGCGGGTGCTGCAGTCGGACCTCATGCTGCTGCTGGCGCGCACCACTCCGGTGGACCAGGTCAAGAAGAAGACGGACGGGCTCAGCGTCTTCCTCATCGACATCCGCGAGCTCAAGGGCAAGGGTCTCGACGTCCGCCCGCTGAAGATGATGATGAACCACTCGACCAACGCCCTCTTCTTCGACAACATGGAGATCCCCGCCGGGAGCCTCATCGGCCACGAGGGCCGGGGGTTCTCCTACATCCTCGACGGCATGAACGCGGAGCGCATCCTGGTCGCCTCCGACTCCCTGGGCGACGCGCGCTGGTTCATCGAGAAGGCCGTCGCCTACGTGGGGCAGCGGGTCATCTTCGGCAAGCCGATCGGGTCCAACCAGGGTGTGCAGTTCCCGATCGCCAAGGCCCACGTCAACATCGAGGCCGCCGACCTCATGCGCACCAAGGCGGCCCGGATGTTCGACGCCGGCATCCCCTGCGGCGGCGAGGCGAACATGGCCAAGTACCTGGCCTCCGAGGCGGCCATCGAGGCGGGCAACGCCTGCATGGACGCCCACGGCGGCTACGGCTTCGCAGAGGAGTACGACATCGAGCGCAAGTTCCGCGAGTCACGGCTCTACCGCGCCGCCCCGATCAACAACAACCTCGTCCTGGCCTTCGTCGGAGAGCACGTCCTGGGCATGCCGAGGTCCTACTAGCGCATGTTGGGTCCGATCCTCGAAGGGGAGCGTGTCCGACTCGAGCCGCCCCGGCCGGAGTACCTCGCGGCCTACCAGCGATGGTTCTCCGACATGGAGGTGACGCGTTACCTGCTCTACCGCTTCCCCTTCACCACGAAGGCCGAGGAGGAGTGGCTCGAGCAGGTGGGCAAGGATCCGAGCCAGGTCATGTGGGCGATCGTGCTCAAGCACAACGGCCGGCTCATCGGCAACGCCGCGCTCGAGCATATCGACTGGCGGAACCGGCGTGCGGAGAGCGGGACGGTGGTTGGCGAGAAGGAGGAGTGGGGCAAGGGCTACGCAGGCGAGGCGATGCGCCTGCGCACCCGCTACGCCTTCCGTGAGCTGGGCCTCGAGACCGTCACCACGCGGGTGGCGCTGGCCAACGAGGCGAGCCGCCGCGGCCTCGCGCGGGCGGGCTACCACCAGGCGGGGGTGCTTCGCCACCACTACTTCGTCGACGGCCGCTGGCACGACGCGTGGATCGGCGAGATCCTGAGAGACGAGTGGGAAGCGACCCCGGAGGCGACGCGATGAAGCTGCCCAGGCACGTGACGATCTGCGAGGTGGGAACACGCGACGGATTCCAGATCGAGCCCGAGTTCATCCCGACCGAGCAGAAGATCGAGGTCGTGGACCGGCTGGCCGCGGCCGGGATGCCGCGCATCGAGGTGACCTCCTTCGTGTCGCCCAAGGCGATCCCGCAGCTCCGGGACGCGGCGGAGGTCATGGCCGCGATCGCGCGCCGGCCCGGCACCATCTACTCGGCGCTGGTGCCCAACGACAAGGGCGCGGTGCGCGCGGTGGATGCGGGGGTGGACGAGATCCACACCGTGGTCTCGGCGAGCGAGAGTCACAACCTCGCCAACGTGAACATGACGATCGGAGAGTCGCTCACCAAGCTGGCCGCGGTGGCCGAGGTCGCCCGGCGCGCCGAGGTACCGGTGGTCTCCGGCATCTCGTGCTCGTTCGGCTGCCCGTTCGAGGGCGACGTGCCGGTGGACCATCTCGAGTCGGTGGTGGTGCGCCTCGTGGACATGGGGGCCCGCGGCATCGGGCTCGCCGACACCACCGGGATGGCCAACCCGGCCCAGGTTGCCCGCGTGCTCGAGCGTCTCCTGCCCCGCTTTCCCGGCATCGAGTGGACGCTGCACACTCACGACACCCGCGCGATGGCCATCCCCAACATCCTCGCCGCGATGGAGCTGGGGGTGGCCAACTTCGACGCCTCGATCGGCGGCCTCGGCGGCTGTCCCTTCGCACCGGGTGCCTCCGGCAACGTGTGTACGGAGGACCTGATCCACTGCCTGCACGCGATGGGGGTCGAGACAGGGGTCGATCTGGACGCGCTCATCGAGACCTCCAAGCGCGTCCAGGAGATCGTGGGCCGCTCGCTACCGGGCCAGCTCGTGAAGGCCGGCAAGTGGGACCGCCGCTACCCGCTCCCCGACGGGGTGCGCGAGAGGATCCCCGCGCGCTGATGACCAAGACCGCCTCGCGCATGCGGCGATTGATGGACCGGAACCGCACTCTCCCACCCTCATGACCAAGACCGCCTCGCGCATGCTGCGATTGATGGACCGTGCAGTCACCCTCTGGCGCATCCCGGTGATCGGCCGGGAGAAGGGCCGGGTGCTGCGGCGACTCCTCCTCGAGCACCAGCCGCGGCGCGGCATCGAGGTCGGCTCGCTCTTCGGCTACTCCGCGATCCTGGTCGGCGGAGACATGCCGCGCGGCGGGCGGCTCACCTGCGTGGAGCAGAACGCCTACCTCGCCAAGTTCGTGGCCAGCAACGTGGAGGCGGCGGGCCTCGGCAAGCGGGTGAAGGTGGTGGTGGGCGACGCGCTGCGGGTGCTGCCGCTCCTGCGCGGTCCGGTGGACTTCCTCCTGATCGACGCCAAGAAGGAGGACTACCTCGACTACCTGCGCGCGGTGGAGCCGCGGCTGGTCAAGGGTGCCCTCATCGTGGCCGACAACACCGGCATGTATCGCCGCGATGTGAAGCCCTATCTCGACCACGTGCGCACCGACCCGCGCTACCAGAGCCGCGAGTACGATTTCGGCTTCGACTGCATGGAAGTCTCGGTCTTCCGCGGGTAGGCCCTCTCATGTTCGGCGAGAAGCACGACCCCGAGTTCCTCAAGCATCTCTTCGAGACCACCGAGATCCTGCGCAAGCCGGTCGCCGGCATCATCGCGGGCTACCACGTGCTTCCCTACATCCTGGTGGGCCCACAGGAGGCGCATCCGGCCTCGTCGGTGGAGATCCGGGGCAAGATCAAGGTCTCGCCGCGCCTGGTGCTGGCGCCCGGCCGCGCGGGCCAGACCTACGGCGATCTCTTCAAGGAGACCGAGCTGATGGACGAGGCCCTGGTGGCGCGGGTCTTCTCCTTCGCCTACACCAATCGCCACCAGGTGACGCTCGAGAGCGAGGACCTCAAGATCCAGCGCTTGGACCGCAACCCGCAGGCCCAGGTGGAGCGCGCGCTGGACGAGCTCGCCCAGCGCGAGGTCATCAACACCGGGGTGATCCTCGCCCCCAACGTGCGCTTCTACCCGGTCTCGCTCGACCGCTTCATCACCGAGATCCTCGACCAGGAGTTCAAGCCGTAACCGCCGCGATGCCGGTGATCGAAGGTCTCGATGCCGACGCGGCCCGCCGGGAGCAGGCCTCCTTGATCGCGCTCCTGTGTGTGGTCGTGGACGACGGGGCCTCGGTGGGCTTCCTGCCCCCGCTCGCGGCGGACGAGGCCCGCGAGTACTGGGAGGGCGTGGCCGTCGCGGTCAAGGGGGGCGGGCGGCTCCTGTGGGTGGCGCGCCACGGCGGGGCCATCGTCGGCACGGTCCAGCTCGACCTCGAGAAGCGGGCCAACGGCGATCATCGCGCCGAGCTGATCAAGCTGATGGTACACCCGGCCGGGCGCCGGCGCGGAGTCGGGCGCGCGCTGATGCTCGCGGCCCAGGACGAGGCGCGCCGCCGGGGACGCCGCACCCTCGTGCTCGACACGCGGCAGGGCGATCCGTCGGAGGACCTCTACCGCTCGCTCGGCTGGACCTTCGTGGGCGCGATCCCGCGCTACGCGCGGAGCGCCAACGGCGAGATGCACGCCACCGCGCTCTACTACCTGCTGCTCGACCAATGAGGACGCCATGACCACCGACAAGTACGACTGGGACGCGATCGTGAACGGCCTCAACCAGTATCTGCGCCTGCGCTCGATCCCGATCGGCATGAAGCTCTTCGAAACGGTCGAGGAGATGGAGGCGATCCCGAAGATCCGCCGGCCGAAGGCCAAGCACACCACGGATCAGATCGTGGCCCAGGCCCGCCAGCTCGGCTGGACGGTGGGCATCACGATGGCGGACCTGGTGGGCGCCCAGTGCGGCGCGGTCATCGGGCTCTCGCCCCAGGACGACGAGTGGCTCTCCGGCAAGCGCATGGCCGGAGTGTGGTTCAAGACCCAGGACGACGCGAGCCTGCACCAGCACGCGATGGACTGCGTGCCGTACGGACGCTACCGCGCGATGGCGGTGGCCCCGCTGACCTCGGGGCGGCTCGACCCGCCGGACATCTGCCTGATCTACGGCACGCCCGGTCAGATGATCTTCTTCATCAACGGGCTGCAGTGGATCGGCTACAAGAAGATGTCGTTCACCTCGGTGGGCGAGTCGGCGTGCGCGGACTCCTGGGGCAAGGCGCTCAAGACGGGCGAGCCCGCGCTCACCATCCCCTGCTACGCGGAGCGTCGCTACGGCGGCGTGGCCGACGACGAGATGCTGATGGCGATCCCCCCGCGCTTCCTGCCCAAGGTGATCGACGGACTCGCCGCGCTGAGCAAGAACGGCCTCCGCTACCCGATCCCGCCCTTCGGCATCCAGTCCGACGCGGCGGCCGGGCTCGCGGTGAGCTACCCGAGCCCGACGGCCGGCGCCGGCGGCCGCTGACGGCTCAGAGCCCGAGCGCCTCGACCACGAGCCGGGCGAGCTCCCGCCGCAGGTCGTCGCGCTCGCGCGCCCGGGCCGGGTCGGAGTGGAGGTTCGCGAGCTCGTAGGGATCCGTCGCGAGATCGTAGAGCTCGTCCACCCCGTCGCGATTGACCCAGTGGATCAGCTTGGCCCGCTCGGTGCGCACCGCCTTGTAGGTCATCCCCACCAGCCAGGGCATCGCGTTCTCGCTCCAGTACTCGACGAGGAACGAGGTGCGCCAGTCCGGCGGACGGTGGCCGCCGAGCAGCGGCACCAGCGAGCGGCCCTGGACGTGCGCGCCCGGCGTGCCGCCCGCCAGCTCGATCATGGTGGGCGCGATGTCGAGCGCGAGCACCAGCGCGTCGGGTCGGCTCCCCGCGGGCACCCGCGGCGGGTAGCGCACGAGGAACGGCGAGCGGATCCCCTCTTCATAGGCGAAGCGCCGCTCCGGCCCCAGCGCGTGCTCGCCGAAGAAGTAGCCGTTGTCCCCGAGGAAGACGATGCACGTGCGGTCGAGCTGCCCGGTGCGCTCGAGCGCCTCGAGCAGCATCCCCACTCCCTCGTCCACCGACGCCATCATGGCCGCGCGCAGCCGGATCTCTTCCTGCGTCCCGGCGTGGATCGCGGCCAGCACCGCCTGCGCGCGCTCCGTCGCCTTGAGGCGGAAGGCCTCCGTCCACGCCGGCTTCGCCCGCACAACCTCCTCGGGCGGCCGCACGTTGGGTCGCGGCGGGAACACGCAGCCCCGGTAGAGATCCCGGTGGCGCTCGGCGGGCCTGTAGCCGCCGCGGCTCAGATCGAGCGTGCCGTCGGCGGCCTGGTGGGCGTCCGGATGGACCGCCTTGTGGGCGAAGAAGAGGCTCCAAGGCTTCGCGCGCGGCCGCTCGACGAACGCCACCGCCTCCGCGTTCAGCACGTCGGTCACGTAGCCCGGGACCACCTGGCGCTGGCCGTCGATGTTCAGCTCCGGCTCGAACAGCTTGCCGTGGCCGTCGAAGCTCACCCAGCGGTCGTAGCCGGGGCGCGGCGAGCCGTCGTTGCCCATGTGCCACTTGCCCAGGTGCGCGGTCTCGTAGCCCAGCCGCTGCAGCTCCCGGTGATAGTTCGGCAGCCGGTGGCTGGCCGCGTCACGCGCCACGTTGTCGATGATGCCGTGGCGGCTCGCGTACTGGCCGGTCACGATGGACGCCCGGTTGGGCGAGCAGAGCGGCGTGGTGTGAAACGCGTTGAGACACATCGCACCCTCGCGGGCGAGCCGGTCCACGTGAGGCGTCCGCATGTACGGGTGCCCGCCCGCCCCGAACTCGTCGAAGCGCAGATCGTCGATCAGGATGACCAGCAGGTTGGGGCGCTCGGTCGCGGCACGCTCCGGCACCTCGGCAGACTAGCACGAAGGCGACGGGGCCGCGCACGCGATCACCTCCGCAGGTAGATCACCAGCGAGACGAGGCTCATGACCACCTCCCCGCGCTGGTTGATGATCCGGCTCTCGATCTTCACGGTGCCGCGGTCGGGCCGGCTCCGGGACTCGATCTTCTCCCGGATCTCGGACTCCACCGAGAGCACGTCGCCCGGCCGCACCGGGCGGAGCCACTTGAGGTCGTCGAAGCCCATGGCCCCGGAGGTGGCGTGCTCGGGCGTCATGTGCTCGACCACCATCCGTATGAACATCGCCCCGGTGTGCCAGCCGCTCGCGATGAGCCCGCCGAACATGCTGGCCTTCGCCGCCTCTTCGTCGAGATGGAAGGGCTGCGGGTCGAACTGCCGGGCGTACTCGACGATCTCCTCCCGGGTGACCTCGTAGCGCCCGAAGCGCATCACGTCGCCGACCTGCACGTCCTCGAAGTGCTTCATGCCGCCGCCGGCCGCCGCCGGTACATCGTCACTCCCACCACCGCCAACACCGCCTCCCCGAGCTGGTTCACCAGCTCGAGTCGGCGCCGCACGAAGCCGATGGGCTTGCTCCGGGACGGCCAGGTCTCGAGCACCTCGGTGCGGCCGGTCAGTGTGTCGCCCGGTCGCACCGGCTTGAGCCAGCGGCAGGAGTCGAGGCCGGGCGAGCCGGTGGCGGCGGCCTCCTCGCGCCGCGCCGCGTCCACCGACAGGCGCATCATGAGCGCGCAAGTGTGCCAGCCGCTCGCGATGAGCCCGCCGAAGATGCTACGGCGGGCCGCCTCGGGATCGATGTGGAACGGCTGCGGATCGTACTTGCGGGCGAAGGCCAGGATCTCGGCCTCGGTGATCGAGCACGATCCAAGCTCGGTCGTCTCCCCGACCTCGAAGTCTTCCCAGTACTTCACGCGACGTCCTTTCTCCCGGACCGGGATAGCGGAGCTCGACCGCGCCCTAGCGGAGCTCGAACTCGAAAGTGCTGACCACCCGGATGCGCTTGACCGGCGTGCTCGTCGGGCTGAACGGGGCCGACTCGTCGCCCCCGTCGAGGCCGAAGATCTGGATCGAGCCCTGGTTGGCCGACCGGATGCTGCCGACCTGGGCGCCCGAGTCCGCCGCGAATTGCTGGGCGGTGGCCCGCGCGTTCTTCGTCGCGTCGGCCAGGAGCTGCGGGCGCAGATCGTTGAACTTGGAGACCACGTAGCGTGGGTTGGCCCTGCCGCCCTCGCGCTCGCCGTCCAGGACCACGCCCGCCTGGAGCAGCTCCTCGGTGGCCCCGAGCGCCGTCCGCAGCAGCTCCACGTTGGGCGTCCTCACCACCACCGCCGTCGTGACCACGTAGCGGAATCGATCGCTCGGCTGGGGCTGGCCGTACTCGCGGGCGAGCTTGTCCACCGTGCGGGTGGGCTGGCGCTCGATCTCGGCCTCGGCGAAGCCCCGCTTCCGGAGAAAGGCCGCCACCGCGTCACGATCCGCGCTGATCCGCACGTGCGCATCCTGGAGCGTCTCGCTGGCCCGCCGCAGGCCCAGGCTCCACACCGCCTGGTCCGCCTTCACCTCGCGCTCCACCAGCCCCTTCACGGTGACGACGCGGCTCTCCGACCGGAAGCGCGTGGCGCCCCGGCCCACGAAGTAGCCGGCCGTCGAGAGCCCGACCAGCAGACAGAGGCCCACGATCACCGCGGGCAAGACGCGCCCTTCGCTCGCTGACGCCATGTGCAATCCTCCAGGGTCGGCGCTAGCCACGACGGCCCGCCGCCCGAAATATCGGCCCCTCCACGATCATCAAGGCGATGACTCCCGCCACCAGGCCCCAGAACGCCGATCCGATGCCGGCCAGCGTCACGCCGGACGCGGTCACCAGAAACGTGACGAGCGCCGCCTCGCGTTGATTCTCCTGCCCGAGCGCCGCGGCCAGCCCGTTGCCGATGGTGGCCAGCAGCGCCAGCCCGGCGACCGCCGCGACCAGCTCGGTCGGGAACGCCGCGAAAAACGCCACCACGGTGGCCCCGAAGAGGCCGATCACCGCGTAGAAGACCCCCGCGGCCATGGCCGCCACGTAGCGGCGTCGCGGATCCTCGTGCGCCTCACGCCCCATGCAGATGGCCGCGGTGATGGCGGCCAGGTTGAGCGAGAAGCCGCCGATCGGCGCCAGGACCACGTTCGCGAGCCCGGTCCAACCGATGAGCGGCGAGATCGGCACGGCGTAGCCCGAGGCGCGGATCACCGCGACGCCGGGGACGTTCTGGGAGGCCATGGTCACCACGAACAGCGGGATCGCCACGCCAACCACGGCCACGGGCGAGAAGCGCGGCGTGACCCAGATCGGGCGGGCCAGCGCGAGCCGCACCGTGTCCGTGTGCAAGAGCCCCTGGCCGAGCGCGACCGCCACTCCGACCGCGAGCGCCGCGATCACCGCGTAGCGGGGTGCGAGCCGCCGCGTGACCAGGTAGGCGGCGAACATGCCGAGAGCGAGCGCGAGCCGGGTGGTCATGGCGGTGAACAGCGCCAGACCGAAGCGCAGCAGGACACCTGCCAGCATGCCGGAGGCCAGCGCGATCGGGATGCGGTCCATCGCCCGCTCGAACCAGCCCGAGAAGCCACAGACCGTGATGAGGAGGGCCGAGACCAGGAACGCGCCGGTGGCCTCCTCGATCGAGAGGCCGGCCGCGCTCGTGACGAGCAGGGCCGCGCCAGGCGTGGACCACGCGGTGACCACCGGCACCCGGTAGCGGAGCGATAGCCCCACCGACGTGAGGCCCATGCCGAGGCCGAGGGCCAGCATCCACGAGCCCACCTGGTCCGCGGAGGCCCCCACCGCGCCGGCGGCCTGGAAGACGATGACCGCGGAGCTCGCGAAGCCGACCAGCACGGTGACGAAGCCGGCGGCCACCGCGGAGACGGACAGATCGCGGATCATCTGAACGGGGGCGGACATGGACGGGCCTCGCCCACTATAGCAACTGGCCCCGCCGGGCCGGCCCGGTGTTCGGGTACACTCGCCCGATATGCGCGCCTACCTCCTGTCGCGGCTCGGGCAGACCGTGCTGGTCGTGTTCCTCTCCCTCACCGCCGTGTTCTTCCTGGTGCGCCTCGGCGGCGACCCGGTGCTGCTGTTCCTGCCCATGGACATCCAGGCCAAGGACCTCAACGAGTTCCGCGAGCGCCTGGGCTTCAACGACCCGCTCGCCGTGCAGTACGGCCGCTTCATCACGCGCGCGGCCCACGGCGACTTCGGCGAGTCGCTGCGCTACCGGCGCGACGCGCTCGGGCTGGTCCTGGAGCGGCTGCCCGCCACCCTGTCGCTCTCCGGATGCGCCCTGCTGCTCACTTTCTCCGTGGCGGTGCCGGTGGGGGTGCTCTCGGCGGTGCGGCGCGGCTCGCTGGTCGACTTCCTCGGCATGGGCGGCGCGGTGCTCGGGCAGGCGGTGCCCGGCTTCTGGCTCGGCCTCATGATGATCTATCTCTTCTCGGTCCGGCTCGGCTGGCTCCCCACCGGCGGCATGGGCGGCCCGCTCCACTTCGTGATGCCGTGCGTGGTGCTCGCCTCGTTCTACGCCGCGCGCATGGCCCGGATCACCCGCTCCTCGGTGCTCGACACGCTCAACGAGGAGTTCGTGCTGACCGCGCGGGCCAAGGGCCTCGCCGAGCCCGTCGTCATCGGCAAGCACACTCTGAAGAACGCGGCGATCCCGATCGTGACCCTCGCCGGCCTCGACACCGGCCAGCTGCTGGGCGGGGCGGTGATCACCGAGACCATCTTCGCGTGGCCCGGGCTCGGCCGGCTGACCGTGCAGGCGCTCCTCAACCGCGACTTCCCGGTGGTGCTGGCCGCGGTGTTCGTGTTCTCCGTCACCTATACCTTGATCAACTTCCTGGTCGACGTGCTCTACGGCTGGCTCGACCCTCGCACACGCGCGAGCGCCCGGGCGTGAAGCGCTTCCTCGCCCGTCACGGCCGCGGCGTCGTCGGCATCACGATCGCCACCCTGGTGGTCCTGGCCGCGGTGGCCGCGCCGCTCCTGGTCGGCCACGACCCGGTGCAGAGCGACTTCGCGGTCGGTCTCAAGCCGCCTGGGACCCCGGGGCACCCGCTGGGCACCGATCAGCTCGGCCGGGATCTCCTGGCCCGCGTGCTCTACGGGGCGCGGGTGGCCCTGTTCATCGGCGTCTGCTGCGTGCTGCTCACCGCGGTGGTGGGCGGGCTCCTCGGGCTGCTCGCCGGCTACTTCGAGGGCTGGCCGGGCGCGGTGCTGATGCGGCTGGCCGACGTGCAGCTGTCGTTCCCGTTCATCCTGCTCGCGCTCACCATCAACGCGATCGTGGGCCTCGGGCTGCGCAACATCATCGTCAGTTTGTCAGTCGCCGGCTGGGTCGTGTATGCTCGCGTGGTCCGTGGGGAGGTGCTGTCGGTGAAGGAGCGCGATTTCGTGCACGCTGCCCAGGCGCTCGGCCTCGGGCGCGCGCGCCTGCTCTTCCGGCACGTGCTGCCCAACGTGGCCCCGTCCATCGTCATCGTGGCCAGTCTCCAGTTCGCCCAGTTCATCGTGGCCGAGGCCGCCATCTCGTTCCTCGGCTTCGGGGTGCAGCCGCCGACCCCCGCCTGGGGCAGCATGCTCTCGGAGAGCCGCGACTATCTCTACGTGGCCTGGTGGCTGGCCGCGTTCCCGGGCGCCGCGCTCGCCCTCACCGCGCTGGGCATCAACCTGGTGGGTGACTGGCTGCGCGACGTGCTCGACCCCCGGTTCCGCGTCTGATGGGCGTCGTCATCCGGCCGTGCCGTCCCGACGAAGGTGACGTCCTGCTGGATCTCTGGCACCACGCCGACGCGACGCCGAGCCCCACCGACACGCCCGAGCAGGTCGTCGAGGTGATCCGCGACGCGGCGGCCACCGTGCTGGTGGCGGTCGACCGCGATCTCCTGGTGGGCTCGATCATCGGGGGTTGGGATGGCTGGCGCGGCAACATCTACCGGCTCGCCGTGCTGCCGTCGTACCGGCGCCGGGGCGTCGGGCGTGCCCTGGTGGCCGCGGTGGAGGAGCGACTGGCCGAGCGCGGGGCGCGGCGCATCTCGGCGCTCGTGGAGCACGATCACCCGTGGGCGGTGGGCTTCTGGGACTCGCTCTACGAGCCCGACCCCCGCATGATCCGCTACGTCAAGAAAGTCGAGCCGACAAGGAGACCCTCATGACTCGATTCACCCGCATGCTGGCCGCGCTCGCGGTGCTGATGACCGCGACGGTAGCCCTGCCCTTCGCTCCCGCGGTGGACGCCCAGGACCGGGCGCGCGCCAAGGAGATCGTGGTGGCCCTCGCGGCCGAGCCGCGCACGCTCCTGCCCAACACCATCGTGGACTGGACGACGAACGTCCAGATCGAGCACATCTACGACCGGCTCGTGGACCGCGATCCCAAGACCTACAAGCCGATGCCCATGCTGGCCACCGGCTGGAAGGTGGTCAACGACACCACGTGGGAGTTCACGCTCCGCCAGAACGTCAAGTTCCACAACGGCGAGCCCTTCAACGCCCAGAGCGTGAAGGCCACCATGGACTACATCAAGGACCCGGCCAACAAGACGCACTATCTCCCCCGCTGGTCCCAGGTCAAGGAGATCCAGATCGTCAACGACTACACGGTGCGCTTCATCACCGATAAGCCGTGGCCGGGCCTCATCGACCGCATCTCGGAGTCGACCGACTTCCTCCCGATGCCGCCCAAGGCCCTCAAGGAGCAGGGGCCGCAGGGCCTCCTCGCCAAGCCGATCGGGACCGGGCCCTTCAAGTTCGTGCAGTGGGTGCGCGACGAGCGCCTCGTGCTCGAGCGCAACCCCGACTACTGGCAGGGAGCGCCCGAGCTCAACCGGGTGACGTTCCGGTACATCCCGGAGTTCAGCGCACGCCTCTCCGCCCTGCTGGCCGGCGAGATCGACATCATGAAGGACGTGCCGCCCCACGCGGTGGAGATGGTGGACAAGAGCGGCAAGGGCAAGGTGCGCTCGACCGTGTCGTCGCGCATCAACTACCTGGCCCTCGTCAACCTGAAGCCGGGCCCGATGCAGGACCTCCGGGTGCGCAAGGCGATCAGCCACGCGGTGAACGTGGACGAGCTGATCCAGCAGGTGCTCAAGGGCCGGGCCACCAAGATGTGCGGGCCCCTGTCGCCCCTCAACGTCGACTACACGCCGGGTATCGAGTGCGTCAAGTACGACCCGGCGCGGGCCCAGGCCCTCTTCAAGGAGGCGGGCGTCGATCCGGCGAAGCTCCAGCTCACGCTCGACACACCGTCGGGCCGCTACCCGCTGGACAAGGACATCTCGCTCGCCATCGCGGCCCAGCTCCAGCGCATCGGCGTCAAGGTGAACGTGGTGGTCAACGAGTGGGGCACCCACCTCGACAAGATCAAGAACCGTACCACCGGGGACATGTTCTACCTCGGATGGGGCCCGGCCCTGAGCGCCCAGAACACGATCGAGCAGCTCTTCCAGGCTAGCCAGACGTACTCCTCTTACGGCAACAACAAGGTCATCGACGCCAAGATCGCCCAGGCCGTCACGATCGTCGACCCGAAGAAGCGGCTGGAGGCGTGGGCGGATCTCCAGCGGGTCGTGCACGAGGAAGCCCCGTGGGTTTTCCTCTGGCAGCAGCACGATCTCTACGGCGTGGCGAACTGGGTCGAGTGGACGCCGCGCGCCGACGAGAAGGTGTGGATGTACGAGGCCAAGGTCGCCCGCTAGCCGCCGGGCCGCGCGAGCGCCGGGGTCCGCCCGGCGCTCGCGCGGTGGCTACTTCTTGTCCATCTTCTCCATCTTGTCGTCCTTCTTGTCCATCATCTTGTCCTTCATCATCTTGTCGTCCTTCATCTGCCCCTTCATCTTGTCGTCCTTCATCTTAGCGCCCTGCTCCATCTTCATCTTGTCGTCCTTCATCTTGTCGCCGCTCGGGGTCTGGGCAAACCCGGTCGCGGGCACCGCCGCCAACACCGCCATCGCGGTCACCATCAGCCATCGCCGCATGCACGTCCTCCCTGTCACCGGATTGAATCGGGTGTGGCCAGAGTAGGCGCGTGCGCGGACGGAGTGTCACGTCCGCGTGAACTTCTCGTCAACTAGGCAGACGCCACCTCGAGCGATTCCTCCGCGGCGGGCTCGGGAGTGGCTTGCGCCCGCTCCGCCTCGATGAGCTTCTCCCTGCCGGGGTCGCTCAGCTCCGACAGCTCCAGGACCGCCAGGTCGTACCATACGTCGTGCATAGCATCCTCCCCTGAGGCGCACATCGACCGCGCGCGGTTTTCCGTAAAGCGGAGGCATCGGTCATGCCAGGCTGGAATCACCACTGGATCAAGGACTTCCGCCGTGACCCGGGCCATGTCCCGGCAGGTATTTCGCCCGACGCCGGGCACCGGACCCGCCGCGCCGCGTTAGCCCCGTGGAGCCCGGGCCTAGAGCAGTGGCCCTCTGCCAATGGGTCCCCGCGCACGTCTCCGCTTGATTCTCGATGGCAGGTGCGTGTGGGGATTCGTCCTCCGGTACCAGACGACGCGAAGGAGCACCAGACCCGCGGTCACGATCGCGGTCAACGTGACGAAGAAGATCCACTCCCCCGCCGAGGCCCGATCGTCCTCGTCGATCTGCGCGAAAGCCGCCGCGGACAGCCCGATCAGGAGCGAGACCAGGACCGCGACCCCGAGAATCCTCGCCACGCGGGGTGCGCCAGCGGGCCGCATCGATGCGCTCACTGCACCGAGATCGGGATCCGGATGTCGATGGTCGAGGCCACCGGCTTGCCGGCCTGCATAGCCGGGAAGAACCGCCACCGTCCGAGGGTCTCGAGCAGCGCCCGATTGAGACCGGGATCGTTCGTGGGCTCGGTCAGCTCGACCTGGGCGCGGCCATCGGCGGCCACCCGGAAACGCGCGACCGCGATCACCTCCACCGTGCGGTGGCGGAGCGACTCGGGTATCTCGGGCATCGGCTTGTAGATCGCCCGCGCGCTCATGGTGTCCGTTCCCCCCGGCGGGCCCTGAGGTCCTCTCCCGGGCGCCAGCGCGGCGACCGGAGTCTGCGCCGGCGGGCCCGTGGCCGCGCTCGGCGCCGGCGCCGCGACCGTGGCCGGCAGGGTCGTGCCGGGCGCCGCCGCCGAGGCCTCGGCGGCGGGCACAGGATCCCGCGGCGCCTCGATCTGCGTCGCCACCGGCGCGGGCGCCGGCGCTCGGGTCCGCGCCTCTTCCCTCGGCTTGGGCGGAGCCGGAGCCCTCGGGGTCGATCGCGCGGGCGCCGGCGGTCGGGCCGCGGGCGGGCTCACTGTCATCGGCAGCTCTACGACCTGGACATCCACCGGAGCCGGTGCCGCGGCAGGGGTCGCCGGCTGCCGGAGCAGCGAGAGGAAGCCGAACTGCGACAGCATCGTCAGGACGAGCGCCAGAGGGACCAGCCACGGTAGTCGCTCCCGCGGATCGTCCCGGAGCCGGGTCGCGATCTCGTGCATCGCCCGACTACCTCGGTGGGGCCACCGCGAAGAGGAAGTGCTCGACGCCGGCCGCGCGGGCCTTGAGCATCGCCTGGACGACGATCCCGCTGGGGGCCGCGCTGTCCACCGCCACCACGACACTGGTGCCGCCCCCGCCGAGCCGGGGCGTGAGCGCCGCCGCGAGCGTGTCGAGCGTCACCGGGGTCTGGTCGAGCAGGATCTCTCCGTCGCGCGTCACGGTCAGGGTGACCGAGTGCGCCGTCGGCAGCGGGGGCGCCTGGCCGCGCGGGAGATTCACGGCCAGCGAGTGGAGGTTCTGGAGCGAGAGCGAGGCCAGCATGAACGTCGCGAGCAGGAAGAACATCACGTCGATCATCGGGATGATCTCGATGCGACCTCGACGGCGCTGCCGCAGCGTCCGCAGCTTCACGACACGCCTTCCTTCGCCTCGAGACGAATGGAGTCCACCACGCGCGTGCCGAGCTGCTCCATCTCGTCCATGACCTCGGCCCGGCGGTGGGAGAAGTAGTTGAACGCGAACAGCGCGATCAGCGCGATGAACAGCCCGACCGCGGTGGCGATCAGGGCCTCCGCGACACCTCCGGTCACCCCCCGCGGGTCGACGAGGCCCTCGGAGCCGAAGAGATGGAACGCGCGGATCATGCCGGTGATCGTGCCGAGCAGGCCCAGCAGGGGTGCCGCGGTCACGATCGTCTCGAGGATCCACAGCCAGCGGCCCAGCGCCTGCTCGATGAGGGTCGCCTCCTCGGCGGCCCGGGACTCGACCCACCACGCGGGCCGGGTCCGGTTCTCGAGGATGACCCGGAAGAAGCGGCCGAAGTAGTTGCGCGGGTCGAGCCGGCCCACCCGCTGCTCGAGGTCGTCCCAGGCGAAGCCGTAGGTCTCGAGCACCGCGAGCAGCGAGCCGGGTAGGCGGGTCCGCGCGGCGAAGACGTACGCCTTCTCCAGGATCACGACCACGGCCACGACCGCGAGCAGCAGCAACGGATAGATCATGACGCCGCCCACGCGGAGGGCCGCGACGAAACCCTGGAGATCGTGCATGCTAGAACTCTTTCTGGAGCCCGCCGTAGAAGGCGCGCCGGGCCCCGTACTGGGGGGCGAACACTCCGAGCCCGCTCCCGTCCCGGATCTTGTACTGCTCGTCCCACAGGTTGACGACGTCGAATCGCGCGGTCATCTTCCCGATCGCGGGGAGCGTGAACTTCTGCTGGATCCCGATGTTGGCCGTCTGGTAGGGGCTCACCGACGCGTCGTTCGGGTGCACGACGCTGCGCCGGAGGCCGCTGCCCGCGATGAAGTCCAGGCTGAAGCGCGTGTTCGTCGGCGCCAGCAGGTACGAGGCCCCGACCGAGGCCGTGATGAGCTGATAGTGATCGGTGTGAATGTAGTGCTGGTAGGAGTAGGCGAGGTCGTCTGCGCTGAAGAGCGACTGCGCGGTCTCGATGCGCTTGGCCCACTGCTGGGCCGCGGCCAGGTTGCCGTAGGCCGAGAACCCTCCCGCCGCGTAGGTAGCGGTCAGCTCGACCCCGTAGTTGTAGCCCCACTTGTAGTTGAACGGCGTCAGGAAGACGGGGGCCCCGAACTGCCCGTCGTCCAGAAGGTGCTGCGCCTGCTTGTAGTAGACGTCGAGGCCCACCTTCAGGCCGGGAATGATCTGCTGGATGACACCGGCGTCGAAATAGTTGGCCCGCTCCGACCTGATGGTCGTGTTCTTCGTGACCTCCGGCTCTGCGGTGGTGCCGATGAATCGGTTGAAGGTGCTGGCCGGCGTGAACACGAGCGGCGGAGGGGTGAAGTACCGCGCATACCCGGCGTGCACCGTCGTGGTCGGGGTCGCCATCCAGACCACGTTGAGCCGTGGGCTGAACTGCCATTCGTTCCGGAAGCCGTCGTAGTAGTCGAAGCGGCCCCCGCCGTTGATGGTGACGGTGGGCAGGATTCGCCAGGCGTCCTGGCCGTAGATGCTGTACGTGTAGCCGGTGATGCCGGTGCTGTCGAAGATCTTGAACGGCGTATCGGGCACGGCCGGGTCCGTGGAGAGCACGGCGGAGGTCGTCTGCACGCTGCTCCGCTCCGCCGCGAAGTAGATCCCGGCCCGCAACGTGTGCGTCGGGGTGAGCACGTAGCTGCCCTCGGCCTGGAGCCCGGTCGCCACGCTGCTCCGCTGATAGTCCTGCGAGATCCCGTTGAAGAGCAGATCGGGCAGCGGGTCGGGGTTGAAGGTGAGCACGCTGTACCGGGTGAAGGCCGAGACCTGATAGGTGAGCTCCTTCTCGGCCTTCAGGTAGGACAGGACCGCGTAGTAGTTCTGCTCGAGCTGGGTCTCATTGACCTTGGCGGAGTCGAAGCTGTCGATGCCGTTGACCGTGAAGCTCGGGGTCTGGTCCTTGCTGTTCGGGATCTCGAAGTGCCCGACGAAGGTGCCCAGGATCGCGCTGACCTTGCTGGTCGGACTGAGCAGGTACTCGAGGTAAGCGAAGCCGTGCCCCTGCTTCGTCGAGTCGTGGATCGGGCTGTCCGGCGTCGCCTGGGTGATGCCGATGTTGTTGTAGGTGAAGTCGCCGGAGAGGTAGTAGTTCAGGCGGCCGAGCGAGCCTCGATACTCCGCGCTCGGCTCGATCCAGGAGTGGCTGCCACCGTACATGCCGACGTATCCGCCCGGATCGAAGCTGCCGCTCTTGGTCTGCACGTCCACGATGCCGGCGGTGCGGAGCCCGAACTCGGCCGGCAGCGCCCCGGTGATCAGCTCGACCGAGCTGGCCAGGCGCGGGCTCAGGCCGCCACCCTGCCCGAAGAAGCTGACGCCGTCCGGCAAGGCGATGCCGTTGATGCGGTATTGCACGTTCGCGTGCTCGTTCCGGACGTGCAGGAAGCCACCCTCGGTGGAGTCCTTCGCCACCCCCGGCGCCTGCAGGAGGACCTGGCTCAGCGAGGCGTTGTCGCCCTGGGGCAGGTTCTCGATCCCTTGCCGGTTGAACTCGTAGGTCGAGGCCCCGATGCGGGGCTGGATGCTGATGCGCGCCTCCTCCAGGCGCTTGGCCGCGACCGCCAGGTCGAGCGCCTGCTTCGAGGTGAGCGCGAGATCGGCGCTCGCGCTGCCGGTTTCGGAAACCGTGACGACGGCGGTCGCGGTCTCGAATCCTTCCTTCTCGCCGACCACGACGTACGAGCCCGGGCCGACGTTCGAGAAGCTGAACGCCCCCTGCTCGTCCGCGACGGCCTGGCCGACGACCTTGCCGTCGCTGGCCTCGAGCCGGACCTGGGCACCGCTCAGCGGCCGCCCGAGCGCGTCCTTGACCGTGCCGGCAACCTGTCCGGTCTGCGCGGCGACGGGCAGCACGTCGGCGACGAGCGCACAGACGAGCAGGCCGATGGCGATGAGCGCCCACGAGCACCCTCGCTGGATGGATGCGTGCATGACAGTTCTCCTCCCGATCGATGAAGGGTCGCCTGAGGGCGCGGAGCGCCCGTGATGGAACGGACTACCGGTGCGACCGGGTCAGCTCAGGCAAGGGGAGGAGCGCGGGATGCGGCGACGACGACAACGGATGCCGGGATGGTCGGGCCGGTGACTTGGAGAGTCTCGCCAGCGATCAGTCCCGCCTCTACGGAGGGTGGCGACGACAGAACCGGGACGAGCTCCGCCCTGGCGTTCAGCTCGGCAAGCGGACACTCGGCGTTGTACCACCCGAGAGATGCCTGGACGTGGGTGTGGCGCGGGCCGGCGAGCGTCAGGCCCAGCGCCAGCAGAGCCAGCATCAGCACGAGGCATGTGGCCCGCATGCTTGGGCGGTGGAATCCGGAGCGCGGTCCTGGACTGGAGGTCAACATGCGACTCAAGCAACCATACGGCATGTCGGCCTCCCTTGGCAACTTACGGGGCCGGAAGCCCCCGGCGCCCATATTCCTGCTAGAATCCCCGCGCTGACCATCTCGAGATCTCGGAGGGCCGCCCCATGGCGATCACGGTGTTCATCAACGCGTTCCTGATCGACTGCACCGGCAAGGATCCCGTGGAGGGCGCCGCGGTCGTGGTGGAAGGCGAGCGCATCAAGGACGTCATCGCCTCGGGCAAGGTCGGGCCACTCCCCGGCAAGATCGACACGATCGATCTCAAGGGCCGCACCCTGATGCCGGGCCTCACCGACGCCCACGTGCACATCTGCGCGGTCGAGGGCAACATCCCCGAGCAGCATCGCTACAACCCGCCGAGCCTGATCGCGGCCAAGGCGCTCCGGCGCATGGAGCAGGCGCTGATGCAGGGCTTCACCACCGTGCGGGACGCGGGCGGCGCCGACTACGGCTTCCGCGAGGCGGCGGAGTTGGGGCTCTATCCGGGACCCCGCATGCTCGTCTCCGGGCGCCCGCTCTCGCAGACCGGCGGCCACGCCGACAAGCGGCGCCGCTCGGAGTGGATCGAGCCGGTGGACTGCTGTGTCGGGATGGCGGGCGTGATCGCGGACGGGGCCGACGAGGTCCGCAAGGCCGCGCGCGAGAACCTGCGCCACGACGTCGACCAGATCAAGATCATGGCCTCGGGTGGGGCGATGTCCCCCGGCGACGAGCTCGACACCACCCAGTACACGGTGGACGAGATGCGGGCGGCGGTGGAGGAGGCGCGCGCGGTCGGCAAGTACGTGCTGGCCCACGCCTACTCCGGCTCGGCCATCCGCAACGCGATCCAGGCCGGCGTGCGCTGCATCGAGCACGGCAACCTTCTCGACGAGGCTGGGGCCCAGGCGATCAAGGCGGCGGGCGCCTACCTGGTGCCGACCATGGTCACCTACGAGGCCATCTCGCGGGAGGGCAAGAACTACGGGATCGGCGACCACCAGATCCAGAAGATCAACCTGGCGCTCGAGAAGAGCCTGGAGGGCCTCACCCACGCCTATCGCGCCGGCTGCAAGATCGGCTCGGGCTCCGATCTCCTGGGCGACATGCAGGCCCAGCGCGCGATGGAGTTCGAGCTGAAGGGCCAGGTGATGAAGCCGATGGAGGTCCTGCTCTCCGCCACGATGGTCAACGCCGAGATCTTCCGGATGACCGATCGGATCGGGTCGGTCGAGCCCGGCAAGTACGCCGACCTGCTGGTGGTGGACGGCGACCCGCTCAAGAACCTGCGCGTCTTCCAGAACACCGCCCACCTCCACGCCATCGTGAAGGGCGGCGTCTTCGTCAAGCGTGCGCTCTAGCCGCGCGGATCACCGGGATCAGCGCCGGTGGTGTTTCCGGCGCTTTCTCGCCGGCGCGTGGGCTGCGAGCCAGTCGAGCGCGCCAGGCGTCGCCGTCCAGGCGTCCGCCAGCTCGTCCACGCAGTTCACGGCCTCCTCCCGGCTGCCCATGGCATACGACATGGGCGAGGGGCCCGTCCACTCGTCGGCGCCCGCCAGGTAGCCCGGCACGTGGCGGTTCGCGCGAATCGCCGCGCGCAGCCGCCGGCGCGAGGCCGGGCCATCGCCGTCGCGGCGAAACGCCCAGAGGGCCGCGCCGTATTGCCAGAGCGCCGTCGGCTTGTCCTCGAACTGAAGGAGCAGCGTCCCTGCCTCGTCGTCCCGCCCCGCGAGCAGGAGCGCGTTGAGCAAGGCGTAGCGGACTCCCTGGTTGTCGCCCGGGTTGAGGCGGAGCAGCTCGCGGTAGTGCGTGAGGGCGTCGTCCCGCTGGCCCAGATCGTCGAGGCACCGCGCCAGCCCGAAGCGCGCCCGCATGTAGGGCCGCGTGCCCACGTCGCCCCAGAAAGCCCCGGTCAGCTCCGCGAAGGCGGCAGGCCCGATGGCCCGCTCACCGGCCGCCACACCCTGCGCATAGAGGTCGCAGGCCCGGTCGACGTCCGCGCACTCCTCGGCGAGCAGGACGTAGGCGTCGGCACAGTCCGCGGACAGTGCGAGGGCCGTGCGCGCGAACTGGATGCGGCGCCGGCCGCGCGCGTCCATGGCGCGGTACACGAGGTCCTGCGCGCGTTCGAGCGGCGTCTCTGCCGTCGACGGGACGGCATCCATCGGTCCCGTGAACTTCGCCTGGACGGCGGCATTCAGCTCGGCCTCGCTGGCAAATTCCTGCGTGGCCGTGAAGCGCTGGACCTCGAGCAGGAGGCGCTCCATGACGCGCCGGTCGGGCATGCCGTGCCGGGCGGGCTCGGGCGGCGCGTCCAGCGGCAGGAGCAGCTCCGGGATGGCCAGGGTGACACGGTGGGGGCCGCCGTCCGCGCTGACCTCGTGGCTCCAGCGGCCCTGGTCGATCTCGGCCTCGGTGGTGCGGGACAGCGCCAGCAGAATCCGCTCGAGGTCGCCCAGCTCGCGCGCATCGGGACGGCGCATCCGGCCCGATCCGCCGAACCACATCGCCACCGGGTAGGCCTCGGGTGCCGCCACGGGGAAGCCCTGCTCCTCCCACAGGTCGAGATCGGAGAACGGCGTCTCCCAGGGCGCGCCGAAGAGCACGCTCCACCGCCCCTCGTGTTCCAGGAGGGGCTCGGGGTCGGGGGAGGCGTGGAGCCGGTCGAGGTCCTTCGGGGAGGCGAAGAACCCCAGCCCGAACGTCTGGCCGGCGCGTCCGAGGACCGTCAGGTGACGGAACGCCCTATCCACCCTCGGCGCCTCCACGTGGATCAGGTCCTCGTCGCTCAGGTGGCGCCAGGGTGCCGCAGCGTAGAAGTCGCGCGCCGCCACAGCGAAGGCCCGCATCCGCTCGACGGTCACGCCCCGGCCCTCGAGCGCCGCGGGATGGAGCGGGCCCTCCGTGTCCGCTGCCATGCGCTCCAGCATCGCCTTCGCCTCGGCGAGGCGCGGATCGAGGGTCACCGACAGCTCCGGGTCACCGAGCGTCCTGCCAATCTGCTCGCCCAGCGCCTGGTTTCCGACCTGGATCGCCGCCGGGCGCGTCTGGGCGAACTTGAAGGCCAGCTCGAGGAGCGCGTCGACGGCGAGCGTCGCGTCGCCCGCGTCCGCCTCCGCGAGCTTCACGCTGGCGAGGCCCGTCTCGAGGCTGACCCACACCCCGCCCCAGGGCCGATAGGGCGTGCCATCAGGGCCATCCACCCACATGGGCATCCGGAGAATGCCGCCCTGCCAGGCATCCGCGGAGCGTCGCGGCAGCCGCATGAAGCGAGCCAGCACGAGGGACGAGACCTGTGCCATGACTCCTCCGATATCACCGCGGCGGCGCCGAAGCCCTGCCTTCGCCCATGTGGGCCCGTTGCCATGGGGAACGTGACGGCGTCCGATGGCCGCGCCCGGCCTTCCGCGGCGCGAAGAATACCACGCGGAATTCCGATCGGAGAAGGCGCCGGCATCAGCGCCGGGGAGAGAAGCCATCGAGGCGTCGACGCCGTCGCGGCGACGGGCGGCCCCACCGGCTCGGCATGCGACCGCTCGTCGCCGAGTGTCACGCCGGCTTGGGCGGGCTCTGCAGGCGCAGACGGTCTGGCGCGATGGCACCTCGCATCTGCTCTTCGAGTCGATCGAGCTCATGGAGAAACTCGCAGTGATCATCCCCCGACCCGCGGTCAACCTGGTCTTGATAACTGCCCCGGCTGGGGGATCGCTGATGCGCTCGGCGGGACTTTCTCGGCACCAGCCACCCCGCCGCCCGGCCCCGCCGGCCCCGGGCCGCCCGGTGATGGGTCCGGCACCTCCGGGCCCGCCGGCCAGCACGTCCACCGTGTTCTTCGGCGATCCAGTCCGCAAGGTCTACCAGCAGTACGTCGACAGGATCCCTGGTAATCGCTGGGTGTGGCCGGCGCTCCCGGGGTGGGTCGGGGGCTCGATGAGCTGGACGCTTCGTCGTCGGGCGCCTAGGGTCTCAACCCAGTGAAGTGGTCGACGCCGTTCTTCGCGGGCTGATCTCCATCGAGAGGCGCCTGCGTCGATCCCAAGGAGGACCGCGGCCTAGCGGAGCCGAGCAAGAGCGAGGGTCCTCGCGAAGGCATGTCCTGGGAGGCCGGGCCTTCTAGAAGCGGAGGGCGATGCCTCCGAGGACGGTGCGCGGGTTGCCGGGTGTGTAGACGATGTCGGGAACGCCTTCCGGCGGCTCGCCGCGCAGCCGCGTCGTATTGTAGTACTGCGCCTCGCGCCACTGGGTGTTGGCCACGTTCTCGATGTTGACGAAGGCGTCGAGCGCCATCTTGTCGCCCACCTGGTACCGGTAGCGCAGCCCGAGGTCGAGCAGCGTGTAGCCGCGCGCCGTCTGCGTGCGCTCCTCGTCGGCCCACCGGTTGCCGACGTAGCGGAAGGTCGTGCTCGTGGACAGGCCCCAGGGCAGCCGGGCGGTGAGGTCCCAGAAGGCGGTCACGCGAGGCGCCAGCGGGATGGCGCCGCCGCCGCTGAAGAACTCGGCGACGGCCGTGTAGGTCACGTTGCCCGTGAAGGTCAGCCAGTCCAGCGGGCGGACCTTCAGGATGAACTCGAGACCCTGGCGCTTGGTCGCCCCGCTCGGCTCCGTGGTGCCCTCGTCGGCGTTGAAGACCAGCTCGCTCGTGAGGTTGAGCCACCAGTAGGTGAAGGACGCTTCGACACGGGGCAGGATCTTGGTCCGCACCCCGAACTCCCAACCCGTCGCCTGGGCGAGGGCGGGCAAGGTCTGGTCCTGAACGACCGCGCGGGCGTCGTTGCTGTGAAAACCCGTCCCGAAGTTGGCGAAGAGCTCGGTCTCGTACCAGGGCCCGAGGATGAGGTTGGCCTTCGCGCTCGGCAGCGCCTTGGTGGCACTGCCGTTCGGCTGGTCGGGCACGTCCGTGAGGTTGTTGGTGACGTTGAAGTTGAAGATGTCGCCACGGGCGCCAGTGACGAAGCGGAGCCACGGGACCGGGATGAGGTCGAACTTGACGAACGGCGAGTACGACGTCTCGAGGATGTTCACATTCTGGCTGGTCTGGAGGAGGTGTCGGTCCACGGTGTTGGCGAGGACCACGTGGGGCCGGTCGAGACGGAACTGGAATCCGGCGGTGCTCTTGACGGGTATCCCGAAGACGGTGTCGCGGCGCTCGTACGACGTGTCGAGGCCGCCGACGATCCGGTTGCGGTCGGACTGCTCGATCTGGTCGCCGTTGACCGGGTCGTTCAGGAAGAGGGTGAAGTTCGAGAAGAGGTCGAGCTGGTAGTACTGGCCGTAGGCGTGCACCCGCACCGTCTGGTTGTCAGAGAGCTGCCAACGGAGGTCGGCGTTCGCGTTGAAGCGCTGCGTGTTCGCGCCCTGGCTGTTGTCGATCGCCCCGAAGCGGTCGATGAGCCCTTCGCGGACGGCGCGCTCCGGGATCTCGCCGGAGGCGAACCAGTTGCTGTTCAGGTACGACATCCAGATCGACGCGTCGACATTCTCGCTGAGCGAGGCCGTCGCTTTGCCGAAGACGTTGAGCCGGATGTAGTCCTGCGGCCGGTCGAAGGGCCCGTTGCTTGTGTACACCTCCCCGGCGAACAGCGTCTTGACCCGGTCGCGCGTCGGTGACAGGAGGGTGAGGTAACGCTGGGTGCCCCAGCTTCCCCCCGCCGCGGAGACGACGTTCTCGGGCACGGCGTCCAGGGTGACGAAGTTGAAGGCGCCCGCCGTGGCGAAGTCCCCGAACTCCACGAAGTACGGGCCCTTGAAGGCGTCGACCTGCTTGACCGTCTCCGGGATCAGGAAGTGCAGATCGGCGTAGCCCTGGCCGTGGGCGTGGGAGCGAAAGTTGACGGGCATGCCATCGACGAAGATCGCGACGTCGGAGCCATGGTCGGCGTCGAAGCCCCGCAGGAGGTACTGCTCGGCCTTCCCCCCTCCCTGGTGCTGGCTCAAGATGAGCCCGGGGACGTAGCGCAGCACATCGGCGGGCCGGCCCTGGGGGCGGAGCTCGAAATCCTTCCCCGGGATGATCAGCTCGGACGATGCCGACACGGGCGGGGGCGCCGTGACCACCACCGGCGCCAGAACGGCTTCCTCGGCCGGAGGGGCGGCGGGGGGCTGCAGATCGAGGCTCGGTGGCACCGGCCGCTGCTGGGCGGCGGCCGGAGCCGTCATGGTCACGCACAGCGCCAATCCGATCGAGAGCGGACGCACCAGTCCGCGTATGATCATGGTGCGGATCGTAATACTCAAACAGCCTCGGGGTTGTCAAGGGAAACTATTCGGGCCTCGTTCGCCGCCCATGGCCGCCGTCACGGCGCGCGGCTACACCAACCGGAGCGACGCTCGCCGACAAGCTGATCGACATCCAGCACCACGGCACGATCGCATCGACGTCCCGCGAACCGGCGATTGAGCACGAACGTCTCGTCGGTGAGCCCTTCGAGAAGGGCAACGAGGTCAGAACGTTCCGTCACGCCCAGCTGGAAGCCTCGGACGAAGAAGGTCGCCGGAGCAGCGCCAGCGACAAGTGTGGCCTCCGATTGCGCAAGGTCACCGTGTCTACTCGGCAACGGAGAGGACAAGCGGGTCCGAGATCATGCTGGGCTACGCGGCGTCGGAACGAGGGTCTGGACCGTGCGAGCGAGCGCCTTCCCCTGCTGGCTCCAGAAGCCCTGGCCGTAGTCGACCCCCTGGAGCTGGTCTCGGATGCCGGTCGGGACGGCCACCCGACTGAAGTCGGCCGTCCGGAACACGACGTCCCAGATCGGGAGGATCGCCGCGAAGTTCCGGCCCTGGGCCGGGCCCTCGTGGCCCACCCCGATGCCGTGATGGAGGCGATGGTACCGTGGGCCGACGAGCAGGCGGTCGCCGAGGACGCCGAAGCCCAGCCGCACGTTGGCGTGGGCCAGGCTCTCGATCCCGCGCGTCAGCATGACGATCAGGATGAACGAGCCGCCCGGCACGCCGATCAGCAGCGTGACGAGGGAGCGCCAGAGATCGGCGATCAGGGAGTCGACCACGTGATTCCGGTCGTCACTCCACAAGGAGAGCTGCCGCTGGCTGTGGTGCACCGCGTGCAGCGCCCACCACCACGCGAGCCGATGCTGCAGCCGGTGCCGCGCGTACTCCGAGGCATCGAGCATCACGAGATACAGGAGAAAGGCCGCGAGCGGGTGCTCGTGGAGCCTCGGCAGGAAGTCCTCGATCTGAGGCGGAATGTATCCGACGAAACGCAGCCTGCCGTCCAGCCAGTCGACGGCCGGCCGCAGCGTGAAGAAAAACACGAGAGGAATGACCCCGGCCCGCTCGAGGAGCGTATAGAGCACGTCGACGCGCACCGCGCGCCGGTCCGGCCACGTCTCGACCGGTCGCCAGGCCTCGAGCGGTCGCAGGATGAGCCAGACGAGGGCAACCTCCAGGATGCCGATCAGGACCCAGCCCGTCGCCGCGTAGGCATCCTCGGCGAGGCGCATCAGGCCGAGCCCGTAGAGGACCGGCAGGACGCCCCGCTCGAAGAGCGCGCTCTGAAGGCTCTCGATCACGGTGAGCACGGAGCGCCTCAGCGCCTCGGCGACAGGGTCGCGAAGCAGTAGCCTCGGGCCTTGAGCCCTCTGATCAGGGGCTCGAGGATCGTCGCGGCCGGTTCCCGTCGTTGCCAGACGCCGAGATGCATGAGGAGGATCTCGTCCGGCTTGACCCGGTCCAGGGCGCGCTTGAGCAGCACCGGATTCGGATTCGTCTCGCTCGGCAGGTCGTCGCCGACATAGCCCCCCTCGCTCCAGCCGACGTGGATGGGGAACCCGCATTCACCCGCCCAGCGGATGCTCTGCTGGGTCGTCCGGCCGCCGGGCGCCCGCCACATGGGCTCGAGCCGCCGGCCGGTGAGACGTTGCCAGGCCTCGTCGACCCGCTGCAGCTCGGAACAGAAAGCGGTGCGGTCCATGCTGACGGCCCGACCCTCCACCGACGTGGCGACGATCCGGCCGCCTTCGTCGGCGCGCGCGTAGTGATGGGACCACGTATGGTTCCCGAAGGTATGCCCCTCCGCGACGCGGGCCTTCCAGTAGCTGGCCCAGGAGCCGTCGAGGGCGCGATCCCCGTGAACGGTCTTCTCGTTGGCCACGAAGAACGTGGCGCGGATCTCCTCGGCCCGGAGCACCCGGGCGATGTCCTCGGCCTGGGCCATGCTACCGGTGTCGAGCGTGAGGAAGACCGTACCCGCGCAATCCGTGGCCGCCGTCGCCGAGGGGACGAGCAGGACGAGCAGGCCGGCGAGGCTAGCGGCGAGCCGCATGAGTCGGGAAGTAGATGCCGTGGGGAGACCGGCCCACCCGGATGGATCGCAGGAGCTCCTTCGTCCGCATGTCGATCACCGTGACCCGGTTGATCCAGCGCGACGTCACCCAGAGCCGGCCGCCATCCCGGCTGAGCTCCATGCAGTCCGGGCCGCCCGGCACGGCAAATGTCTCGAGGACCTCGAGCGCCCCCTGGTCGATGACCGAGACGGTGTCGGCGACGCGGTTGGATACGAGCACCCGCCGGCCGTCCCCCATCGGCAGGAAGTTGTGCGCGCCCTTGCCGGTGGGTAGCTTCCTCATCAGCGCACCGGTGACGACGTCGTGCGCCGCCACGTAGTCCTCGCCCGTGACTCCGACAAGCAGGTGGCGGGCGTCGGGGGTCACCCAGACCCCGGCGGGCTGCTTGCCCGTCGGCCGGCTCCAGCGGACGGTCTGATCGGCCAGGTTCACCGCCGTGACTAGATCGCTGTCCTGGAGCGTGACGAAGACGAGCCGGCTGTCCGGCGAGAAGGCCAGATGGCTCGGCGCCCGGCCGAGCGGGAGCCGCGCGGTCAGCTGGAAGCTCCCATCGCGGTGCTGATAGATGTCGACGCGGTTCAGCCGCAGCGAGTTCGAAACGAACCACGCCTGATCCGGGCTGAACCCGATCTGATACGGGTCACTCATCTGCGGCACCCGCCGCGTGATCTTCCCGGTTCCTGGGTCGAGGAACACGAGCTCGTTGCCCATGGCATTGGCCACGATCAACGACCTGTCGTCCGGCGTGGCCATGAGATGGTGGGGCTCCTTGCCGATCGGCCGCCGCTCGAGCTCCCGATACGTATCCGTATCGATCAGGCTCACGGTGTCCTCGCCCGAGTTCAGGACCACCGCGAGCTCGGCTCGTGCGGGCACGGCGGGACCGAACACCATCAAGGCGGTCAGGGCGCCGATCGATAGTCCAGCGCGGGTCGATCTCACCGGACGGCCGCTTGGGCTTCGCTCGGGCCGAGCCGCCTCACCCAGAGCGCGCGCTCAGGAACGGCGGAAGAGCGCGGCGGTTGGCCGAGCCCGCCGGGCGAGCGTGCCCACCCCGGTCACCGCGCGGATTCCCCGGGCGATGCCGGGCAGCAAGAGCGGCCGGACGAGCTCGGCCTCGAACTCGCCGAGCCGCCGCGCGTTCTCGGCCAGGCACTCATCCACGAGCCGTCGCACGCTGAAGCCCTCCAGGAACGCGCTGGCCTGGGTGGCCGAGAACCGCCGACCGTCGCTCTTGTCTCGTGCATTGCGAACGATCACGCGCACCTTGGAGCCGATCGAGCGCCCGTAGTGCCAGGCCGCGGTCATCGCGCGCAGCGCAGCGAGGCGCCGACCGTGCTGTGCCTCGCGATAGGCCATCCAGTTGGTGAACAGGATGATGTGGCGCGTCTCCTCGTACATCAGGACGTCGAGGATGTCGAACATCGCGTCGGGCAGGAACTTCGACTGGCGCGCGAGGTTGAACAGGCCGAAGCCGAGGAAGGCGTCCACGCACTCGCCGTATCCGAAGGCGATGAACGTCTGCTCGACGTCGGGCGGTAGCGGATGCATGGCTTCGGCCTGGGTCTCGATGCCGTAGTGGCCGATCAGGAACTGGACGAGCTGCCCGTGACGCTTCTCCTCGTAGCCCATCAGGTCGATCGCCTCCCGCACGAGCGGATCCGGTACCGTGCGGGCGAAGGCGTCGATGACCTCAATCGCGCGCATCTCGGTGTGCAGGACCTCCTGCCAGAAGGGCACCCCCCGCACCCGATCGAGCGACTCGCCGTCAAGATCGGGCCAGGGAAGCTGCTCGGGCTCGAAGCGCCGGTGGCTCCGGATGAAACTGTGGCAGAACAAATCCTTGTGAGCCTCGGAGCCGACTCTCACCGTGGCCGTCCTTTCGTTGGGTGCCATGTAGGTCTGCGCGAAATCGCAGTCCGTGAGCTCACTCTAGGCCAATTGTGCGCCGGCACTACTGAAAGATCAGCGGGTGCGACATTTCGCCGCAGGTGGCGGCCTCGGCCCGGTGCGTATGCTGTGCCGAGCACGTCGATGAGCACCCTTCGCCTCGGCTCCCGGGAGCACCGCGATCTCTTCTGTGGAGCCTTCGTGGCCACCCATCGCACGTACGAGCCCGCGCAGTTGCCGTGGCCCGTCCTGGGCGCCGACGCGGTCGCGCGCCTGCGGTCCCTGCCGTTCTGGGGCGAGGCCCTCGCGACCGAGCGCGAGACCGGGGCCAAGATCACCGCCTACGCCGACACGGTGGACGACCCGGTCTTGCAGGCCGCCCTGGCCCTGCAGGGTCGGGAAGAGCTCCGCCACGCGGCGTTGCTCGAGACGCTGACGACGCGCTACGAGATTCCGGTGGTCCCACGCCGCGTGATGCCCTTGTCCGAGAACCTCCACCAGGCGTTCGTCGACGCCGGCTACGGCGAGTGCATCGACTCGTTCTTCGCGTTCGGGCTGTTCGCCCTCGCCCGACGGTCCGGCTTCTTCCCCGAGCCGCTGCTGACCGTGGTCGAGCCCATCCTGGAGGAGGAGGCACGCCATATCGTCTTCTTCGCCAACTGGGAGGCCTACACGCAGATCGAGGGCGGCCGCGGCCCCAAGGCCTTGCGGGCCGGGCGCGCGCTGCGCTACTACGTGCGGGCCGTCCGGCGGCGCCTCGGCGCCTTCAAGGGCGTGAAGGGTGGGTCGGGCTTCACGGCCAGCGGCGCGACGGATGTCGCCATCGACCTGACGCCCGAGGGATTCTTGCAGACGTGTCTCCGCGAGAACGCCCGCCGCCTCGCCACCTTCGAGCCGGGCTTGCTCCGCCCGCGCCTGGTGCCCGCGCTCGCCCGTCTGACGCTGCGCGGGCTCCGACTCATACGGTCGCGCCCGCACGCCGAAGGGGCGGGCCCCTCCGGGCGCCGGCCGTGAGACCCGCGGATCGCGTCAGCCGGCTGGCCGCCGCCGCCCTCTTCGCCGGAGCGGTGGCGCTCGCCGGCGCGGGATGCCGCCCAGCCGCGGAGGGGCCGTCAGCGCGCGAGCTCGGGCAGCTTCATGGCGAGGTCCGACAGGTCCCCGACCCCGTGCCGGATTTCACGCTCACCGACACCGCCGGGCATCCATTCCGGTTCCGGAAGGAAGCCGATCGGTCCCTGACGTTGCTCTATTTCGGCTACACGCGCTGCCCGGATATCTGCCCCGTGCACATGGCCAACCTGGCCGTGGTCCTCAAGGATCTGCCCTGGGAGCTGCGCCAACGGATCAAGGTGGTCTTCGTGACGACGGATCCCGATCGCGACACCAGCGCGGTGCTGCGCCAGTGGCTGGACGCCTTCGATCCGACCTTCGTCGGGCTGTCCGGCCCCGTCGCTCAGGTCAACGCGGCCCAGGCGTTGCTGGGGATACCGCCGGTCGTCCGCGAGGAACGGGCCTCCGGGGACTACGTGGTCGGGCATGCCGCCCAGGTGATCGCGTTCACGCCGGATGGTCGAACCCGTGTTGACTATCCGTTCGGCACGAGGCAGGCCGACTGGGCCCACGATCTGCCCCTGCTGGCCGGCGTGGCCCGGACCGGCCCGTGATCGGTGCCCGTCGACGAGACGTCCGCGGCCGTCCCGCGCTGGCGCTGGGGCTTCTCGTCGGCGTGGCCGTGACCTTCGCGGGCTGCGGACAGACACCCGCCCCGGTCGAGCCGGGAAGCTCCCGAGGCTCGGCGGGCCCGCTGATCGTCTCGAGCGGCTGCATCGCGGAGCAGATCGAGGCGAATCCCGCCGCGCTGTACTTCGCGGTGACGAACCGGGGTCCCGACGACGACGCGCTCGTGGGCGTGATCGCCGATGGCGTGGATCGGGCCGACATCCATCGAACTGTCGCGCGCGGGGGCATCGCGTGGATGGAGCCCGCGTCCGAGGTTGCGATCCCGGCCGGCGGCTCCGTTCGCTTCGTTCCGGGCGGGCACCACGTCATGCTGCAGACGTCGTCGCGTCGGCTTCGCCGCGGGGCGACGGTCGGTGTGCAGCTGGTCTTCCGGCGCGCCGGGACCGTGCCGCTCCAGATACCGGTCGTGGCCTACGCGGATCTCGATCGCCTCCTCGGCCAGGCAAGCCCGCGAATCGGGGCCGGTCCGAGCTAGCCATGCCGCTTCAGTGGTGGTGCTCGGCGACCGGCTTCGCGTGGAGCTGGAGCTGGCGGGCTTACCCCGGGGTGTGGATCGTGATTCTCCTCCTCACTCTCCCGGCGCTGGTGAGACGGCCGACTGGGATGACCGGACAGCGGCGCGTATGGTGGCTCCTGGGCTGCTCGACGCTATGGGCCGCGCTCGATTGGCCGCTCGGGACCCTGGGGGCCGGGTATCTCCTGAGCGCCCACGCCCTGCAGTTCCTCCTGATCGTCTACGTCGCCGCCCCCCTCCTCCTGTGCGGCCTGCCGTCCGTGTGGGTCGGCGCCGTCGGGCGTCGGCCGGCGATCGTCGGCGTACTCCGGTTCACGACCCACCCGGTGGTTGCCGGGGCGGTGTGCGCGGCGGTCCTGGTCGTGAGTCACATTCCCTCCGTGCTGGACACGCTACGCCCGACCCAGCTCGGGTCTTTCGCCCTCGACATCGCGTGGCTGCTGGCCGGACTCCTGCTCTGGTGGCCGGTGATCGTCGCGGTGCCCGAGCGTCCATGGTTCCCGGCTCCGGTGAAGATCCTGTATCTGTTCCTCACCGGTCTGCCGTGCGTCGGCGTCGGAATCGTCCTGACGCTCACCGACTTCCCCCTGTTCGGCCTCTACGAGCTGGCGCCACGAGTGGAATCGATTCCGGCCCGGATCGATCAGCAGGTCGCGGGCATGACGATGTGGGTGGTGGCACACCTGATGACCTTCGCCGCGATCAGCGTGGTGTTCTTCCACTGGGCCCGGAGCACCGAAGCCGCATCCACCACGAGCGGGAATGGAGACGCACAGATGACCGCGACCACTCGGATCTTGACGATCGTTTTCGCCCTGGTGCTCGGGAGCACATTCGTGGCGGCGGACGAAATCCCCGCGCCACTCAGGCATGCCAAGGCCGGCCAGCTGGGCGAGGTCCTGACCGACGCGCGTGGCATGACCCTCTACGTCTTCACCAACGACACCGAGCCCGGCAAGAGCGCCTGCGTCGGCTCATGCGCCTCGAACTGGCCGCCCTTCCGGCCGTCCGCCGGCGATCCCGTGCCGAAGCCGCCACTTACCATCATCACGCGCGACGACGGCGGCACGCAATACGCCTACAAGGGGAAGCCCCTCTACTTCTGGAAGAACGACAAGACACCCGGCGATGCGAAGGGGCACAAGTTCGCCGACCGCTGGTTCGTGGCCCAGCCTTAGCGGTCACGGCCGAGGGCTGGCCCGGCCGCCCGGGTGCGACATCTTACCGCAGCCGGCTACCCGCTTTTCGAGGCATAGACTCCTGCCCGACCTAAGGACCGCCTCGGTGCCGCACCAAGCGGGCAAGGAGATGCCACGTGCTTGCACGACTTCTCATACTGGCTGCACTCGCCTGCCCCGCGATCGCCGCCTACGCTCAGGAGCCGCAGGGAGCGCCAGGCCAGCCGCCCACGGCCGCCTCCTCCTCGCGTGTACCACGAGCCGGAGGAGAACCAGGGAGCCGGCTACGCACCCCTCTTGGTCTGGGTCGACCCGATCAGCGCGACCGTGATCAGGAGCGGTTTCTGGGGCGACGACTGGAACCTGGACCTACGACCTCCACTACAGTCTGCTGGCGGGACACGTCGGGCACCGGATCGTGGGCATCGGGGCGCTGGCGCTGCTCGTCTCGCTGGGGAGCGGCTGGTGGGCGGCCCTGGCGATTCGGCGTCGACGGGGCCACCCAATCTCGCGGTGATCGGTTCCTCGCCTGGCTGCGGCCGTTACACTACGGTGAAGCGCTCGGGGCACCCTGGCGCGTCGCGGTCTGCCTGGCAGGAGCGGCACGGCTGCTCCTGCTCATCACCGGCGTGCGACACTGGCGGCGCAAGCGGCAGTCGACCGCGATCCGGACCGCCCGCCTCCGCGAACGAGGTGTGGCGAGCTGAGCGGCCGCGGTCGCGGCCGTCAGCGGGGGGCGGGAAACTTGGCGAGTTTGCGCTGGAGGGACCGCCGGTGAAGCCCGAGTAGGCGAGCGGCCGCCGAGATGTTGCCACCACAGTCCGTCAGGACCCGCTGGATGTGCTCCCACTCCACGCGCGCCAGCGACGGCACGTCCGTTTCTCGGGCGGCCTCGTGCGTGAGCGGTGAGATCCCGAACGCGGCCACGATCTGGTCCACGTCGACCGGCTTGCTCAGGTAGTCCACCGCGCCGAGCCGCAGGCTCTCGATGGCGGTCGCGATGCTTCCGTAGCCGGTCAGGACGACGATCGCCATCTTCGGACTCAGGGCCTTGAGGTCGCGCACCACGTCCAGGCCGGATCGCCCCGGCAGGCGCAGGTCGACCACCGCCATATCCAGCGCCCACGACCGAGCCATCGCGATGGCCGCATCGTAGTCGCGCACCCCCCGCGCGTCGAAGCCCCGGCTCGAAAGCGCCCGCACGACACGAGAGCAAAACACCTCGTCGTCATCCACGATCAGGATTCCGGGCATCAGCGCGCCTCTCGAGGGAGCTCGAGCACGACCGTCGTGCCCTGCCTTGGCACGCTGTCGATCGCGAGCGTCCCGCCGTGGCGCTCGGCGAAGAGCCGCACCAGGAACAGTCCGAGCCCGTAGCCGGACCCGGGCGGCTTCGTGGTGAAGAACGGCTCGCTGGCCCGATTCAACGTCTCGGCCGACATGCCGTGTCCACGGTCACGGACCACAAAGGCGATCCGGGAGTCGCGGGCGGTCACCGCGAGCGATACCACGCCATCGGGTCCGGAAGCGTCGAGAGCATTCGCGACCAGATTGCCGAGCGCCTGCACGAGCCCGGCACACGGTGCGAGGACCACGAGCCCGGGCTCGACCTCGGTCCGGAGGTGCGCGCGCTGCTCCGCGCCGAGCTCGACGCGCAGCAGTCCGACGATCTCGTCGAGGGGGACGGAGCGGGGCGTATCGATCCACTTCCCGCTGGCGCGGCCGCTCATGCGGTCGAGGATGTCGCGGCATCGATCGACCTGCGACCGGATCAGGCTCACGTCCTCCGCCAGGCTCGCCAGATCGTGCTGGTCCGCCACGCGCTCCATCTCGCGCGCGGCGACCGCGATCGTGGCGAGCGGCGTGGCCAGCTCGTGGGCCGCGCCGGCGGCGAGCGCGGTGAGCGAAGCCAGTCGCTCACTCCGAGCCGTGCCGGCGCGCAGCTCGGTCAGCTCCCGCTCGCGGCGAGCCAGGGTTCGCGTCACCCCCGTGACGAACAGGGCGATCAGGCCCGCGCTGGTCGCGAAGGCCAGCCACATTCCGGCGAGATGGGCCGGCCACGCCGGCGAGCCGGCCGCGTGGTGATGGGGCACCGTCGGCCACGCGAAGAGGCTGGCGTATCCACCGATCGACGAGAGAACGATGGCCCAGGTCCAGCCCGACCCGAGCGTGACGGCCGCGAGCGTCACGTTGACGAGAAAGACGACCGCGAAGGGGTTGGAAGGACCCCCGGTCACGGTGAGCATCGCGGTGAGGAGCAGGACGTCGGCGAGCATGATGCCCCCGACCAGCGACCGCGAGCCGAGCAGGATTTGTCGATGGTTCAAGATCGTGAGCGCGAGGTTCGACAGGACGCCCAGGCCGACCAGGGCCCACACGACATGCGTGGTGGGCGGCCACCCACCGTAGACCGCAGCGGCGATGAGGGCAGTCTGGGTCAGGAACGCGAGCCAGCGGAGGCGAAGGAGCCAGGGCAAAGTGAGTCGCGGGGCAGCGTCGGGGTCGAGTTCGATATCGGCCGGATCGGACAACCGAATGCGAGAAGCAACCGGATGCCGTGCCTCTTCGTACATCTCAATGCGCTCCGCCGTGCCCTGCGAGGTCTTGAAGCTCACGCGGTGATGTATCCGCGCAGGCGATCGACCCTCCACCAGAGACGGCCAAGGCCGGGGCCTGGCTTGGCCGAGACCGAGATTCTGAGCTGGCCGCTCGGGTGGGCCGAGCAAGCGAGCTGAAAATCCTGAACCCGGTGGAAGGGGATCCTGAGAGTTTGGCCAGCCCCCACCTCGATGCCGCCGATGAGCTGGGGACGATCGTCCTCATTCCGCAGCACCAGCACGTCTTGTAGTCCAAGGGTGAGGTGAATGTTCGACGGGAACGGCTGAGGCCCCAGGGCGCTCGCGCCCTTGGGGATAGCGACGACTCGCTCCTTCGGCAGTGCGGGCAGCGGCGCGAGTGCCGCCCATCCCCCGACCGCCAGGGCCAGCAGGGCCAAGACGCCCAGGAAGACGATCGCGGTCTGGTAGAGGGATGGCCGGCGCATCGCCGGGTTACCGCACCGCCGCCTCGACCGGCCGCATCTTCATGACCCCGCCGTCGTTCTTGACCTCGTGTAGCTCGACGGTCTGCGCTGCGTCGCTGGACGCGGAGACGAGCGCGTCGGCCTGAGAGCCCGAATTGGTCAGGGTCACGTAGACCGCCCCATTGCCGCCCCCGCCCATCGGGCTCATGCTGCCCTTGTCGCTTCCCATCTTGTCCATGCTGCCCGTCTTGTCCATCGAGCCCATCGCCGGGGCACGGCGCGCCCAGGCATTTGATGCCTTGACCGCCGATGTTTGCGCTCTAGCGGCGCCGCCAAGGAGGGGTGCGGCCAATAGGAAGGCGAGGGCGGTGCCCATCGCAACGAGTCGCTGTCTCTGACGCATCATTAATCTCTTGTCATGTGGCTACTGGTGGCTACTGCCCTGACCACAACCTCGCACACGTGGATTTGGCCGTTGACGAGACGACCATCGTCCGCCGGCTTGACGGCGGCACGTCGGCAACAGCAGGTCAGGCGTGCGTGGCGGGGGGAGCGCGGCCTTCCCGAGGCACGGGGCGTGAATGAGGGACTTGCATCTCGGACTCCGGCGAGATGGAACGGTGGGCGGGTGAGCCGATCAGATCGCCGTTCACGTTGTCAACGGGGCTGCCCACCAGGTGAACCGCGAGGCCGGCGATGGTACAGTCGGCGGCTCGGGCGGGATCATTCAGGTGATGGGTCGAATGAAACCCCGTCTCGAACCCCAGGATCACCAGGATGATCACGAGGGCGGCGGGCAGCCGCCTGGGCCGAGCGATGGGGAGCACGATTCCGGCGACGAGAATGGCGAGCAGGAGTCCGCTGGCGCCTGTCGTTGGCATCGCAGCGTCGGGCGCGCTGACAGTTGCCGGACCGGCAACGGGGACCTTCGTCGCGTCGTGGGCCCATGCGGCGGTCCCGGCAAGCAATACCATCAGCCCGGCGACCGCGACGGCGTCCCGCATCGCCTTGAGTAGCCTGGTCATCGCCGGCCCATCGCTCGTGGCACCATGCCTCTGGCCGAGGATACGTCTCGCTCCACTCGATGACAAGAGTTTGCCCAACGGACGATGCGACATCTACCCGTACCGCGGACCGTGGAGCAACAGGACGGTCTTCGGAGCCAAGCTGGTCGCCTCGCGGCCGGACTTCGTCAAAGTCTACCGCGAGTGCTCCGAGAGCTTCCCCGCTGCCGAGTCGACCTGTGGGGGCCGCTCTGGGCTCGATCCCGGGTTGCTGCCGCATGTCGTGAGTTTGGCGCGCCGGGCCGGCCTCACTGTTACCGCTCACGTGCTCACCGCAGCCGATTTCCGAGTCGCCGTGGCCGCGGGCGTCATGGACATAGCGCATCTACCCGGATGGCTCCTCCTGGGCCCGGCCATGACCGAGCGGGCACGCCTCAGCGACGAGGACGCCAGACTCGCCGCGCGAATGGGGACGCGAGTCACGACCACGACCGTGGCGAGCCGACACATGGGGCAATTCCGAACCGGCCCGTGGGCGGAGGCCCAGGGGAGGAGCGCTCACGGATCCGGCGAAGCGCCGGGCCACGCGATGCCCGGCGGTGCGAGGCATGCTTCGCGCGGGCTGCAGGTTCCGCCGGCTCAGGTGGAGGCGGAGCGCACCGAGCGCGGGGTGATGATCGCCAACCTGCGGGCGCTCCGGCGCCACGGCGTGACCGTGCTCATCGGGTCCGATCACGCTGACACGCCGCTGGCCGAAGCGCTGAATCTCCACGGCACCGGCGTGTTCACGAACGCCGAGCTACTGAGAATGTGGAGCGAGACGACAGCGCGAGCGATCTTCACCGAACGCAGGATCTGGCGTCTGGCCGAGGGCTTCGAGCTCGGCGCCCGTGTGCGTCGCCCAGAAATAGGCGCGGTCGGGTCTGACCACCTGCAGCACTTCCTCGAGCACGTACCCTCCCCACGAAGCGCCGGCCTTGGGATGGGACAGCTCGCGCGGCGGGCTCGGACCGAGCAGGGCGTGGAGCAAGCCGCTGTCTCGGACGTACACCTTCGGCGCTTTCACCTGCCGCTTGCCGAGATTCTCGTACCACGCGGGGAGCTGGCTGACGAGAAACAGCCCGGTGAAGAGATCGAGGTAACGCCGTACGGTCGGCTTGGTCAGGGCCGGCGAGCGCTCGGGATCGGCGGCGCTCCACACCCCGCCGTGATAATGGGCGATCATCGTGAAGAAGCGCAGCAGCGCCTCGGGGCCAGGGGGACGCCGAGCGCCGGCAGATCGCGCTCCAGACGGAAGCTACGGCTCGTGGGCCTACGCGATCGTCCAGCGGGTCGCGGATATCGACGCCGCCCTGATCCAGGCTGCTGGGCAGTCGCCTTGAGCAGCTGTCACTCTGACGGACGGGACCTGCTGGCTCCTGGAGCCGCGCACGCTCTGCTATCCTGGGCGGGATCGTCAAGGGCGGGGCCTTCGTCAAGCAAGCGTCTCTAGCCACGAGAGGAGAAAGGGCCACCATGCCGAGCGCGGCCGACTTCGAGAAGCTGGGCGTCTTCTACCTGGGCCGGCCCTACGACTGGCAGCAGAAGAAGGCCCAGGACGGCCTCCTCCTCTACGACTCGAAGGACCTGGTCACCCACGCGGTCTGCGTGGGCATGACCGGCAGTGGCAAGACGGGCCTCTGCCTGGCCCTCATCGAGGAAGCCGCCATCGACGGCATCCCGGCCATCCTCATCGATCCCAAGGGCGATCTGGCCAATCTGCTGCTCACCTTCCCGGCGCTCAAGCCGGAGGACTTCCGGCCGTGGGTCAACGAGGACGACGCCCGCCGGAAGAACCTCTCGGTGGACGACTACGCGCGCCAGCAGGCCGAGCTGTGGCAGAAGGGGCTGGCCGCCTGGGGCGAGGACGGCGCGCGCATCCAGCGGCTCCGGAACGCGGCCGACTTCGCGGTCTACACGCCCGGCAGCAACGCGGGGATCCCGCTGTCGATCCTCAAGTCGTTCGCGGCGCCGCCACCCGCCATCCGGGAGGACGAGGAGCTGCTGCGCGAGCGCATCGGCACCACCGCCACCAGCCTCCTCGGCCTGCTCGGCATCGACGCCGATCCGATCAAGAGCCGCGAGCACATCCTGATCGCCACCATCCTCGACACCGCGTGGCGCCAGGGGCAGGCGCTCGATCTGGCCGGCCTGATCCAGCAGATCCAGACGCCGCCGGTGAGGCGCGTGGGCGTGCTCGATCTCGAGGCGTTCTTCCCGTCGAAGGACCGCTTCGCGCTGGCCATGTCGCTCAACAACCTGCTTGCCGCGCCCGGCTTCGGCGCCTGGATGGAGGGCGAGGCGCTGGAGGTCGACGGCCTGCTGCACACACCCGAGGGTAAGCCGCGGGTGGCCATCATCTCGATCGCCCATCTCAGCGACGCGGAGCGGATGTTCTTCGTCTCGCTGCTGCTCAACCAGGTGGTGGGTTGGATGCGCACGCAGTCCGGCACCACGAGCCTGCGCGCGCTGCTCTACATGGACGAGATCTTCGGCTTCTTCCCGCCGGTGGCCAACCCGCCGTCGAAGACGCCGCTGCTCACGCTGCTCAAGCAGGCGCGGGCCTTCGGCGTCGGCGTGGTGCTCGCCACCCAGAACCCGGTCGACCTCGACTACAAGGGCCTCTCCAACACCGGCACCTGGTTCATCGGGCGGCTGCAGACCGAGCGCGACAAGGCGCGCGTGCTCGACGGCCTCGAGGGTGCGGCGGGCAGCGCGGGCCAGGGCTTCGATCGCGCCGGGCTCGAGCGCATCCTCTCCGGGCTGTCGAGCCGCATCTTCCTGATGAACAACGTGCACGAGGACCACCCGGTGGTGTTCGAGAGCCGCTGGGTGATGTCGTACCTTCGTGGGCCGCTGACGCGCGCGCAGATCAAGTCCCTGATGGACGCGCGCCGGGCCACGCCCGCCACCGCGACGGCGTCGACGGCCAGGGTCACCCCGGCGGCATCTCAGCCGGCCGCGGCCAGGACCTCGCGCGCGGCCGCACCGGCGCCCGCGGCGGCCCGCGCGACCGGGGCCGGCCAGCGCCCCCTGCTGCCGCCCGACATCCCGCAGCACTTCGTGCCGGCCCGCGGCGCCGCTCCCGCCGGGTCCACCCTGCTCTACCAGCCGATGCTCTTCGGATCCGCCCAGGTGCGGGTGACCGACACCAGGAGCAACATCGACGTGAGCCGAGACGTCGCCGTGCTCACCCCGATCACGGCCGAGGCCGTGCCGGTCGCCTGGGATCAGGCGGCCACGGTCGGCTTCACCTCCTCCGACCTCGCGCCGGCCCCGGAGGGCGACGCAGACTTCGCGGAGCTACCCGACGCCGCGGGCAAGAAGAAGAGCTACGAGGGCTGGAGTAAGGACTTCGCGGGCTGGCTGCTGCAGTCGCAGAAGATCGAGCTGCTGCGGAGCCCGGCACTGAAGGCGATCTCGAAGCCCGACGAGTCGGAGCGCGACTTCCGCGTACGGCTGCAGGATTCGACCCGCCAGGAGCGGGACAAGGCCGCCGAGGCCCTCCGCCAGAAGTACGCGCCCAGGCAGGCGGCGCTGCAGGAGCGCCGCCGGCGCGCCGAGCAGGCGGTGGAGCGCGAGAGCGAGCAGGCCACGCAGCAGGGCATCCAGACCGCGATCTCGGTCGGCGCTACGATCCTGGGGGCCTTCCTCGGCCGCAAGACGATCAACGTCAGCACCATCGGGCGGGCCACGACGGCGGCCCGGGGCGCCGGTCGCGTGCTGAAGGAGACGCAGGACGTCGGGCGTGCGAAGGAGACGGTGGCCGCGGTCGACGAGGCGATCGCCGCACTCGACGCCCAGTTCAAGGCCGAGGCCGACGCGCTCGGCGCGAGCACCGATCCGCTCACCGAGCCGCTCGAGACGATCGCGCTCAAGCCCACGCGGCAGAACATCACGGTGCGCCTGGTGGCGCTGGCGTGGGCGCCCTGCTGGCGCGACCCGGCCGGCGCGCTCACCCCCGCCTGGGAGTGAACCGAAGATGAGCCGCGATGGATGAAAGACCACGAGCGCCGAGGGGGCTCGGCGCTCGTGGAAGAACCGAGACCGCTCGTACTAGCCGGCGCTACGCCGCCTCCAGCGGGCCAGCGCTATCCCGGCCGTCGTTGTGCCGAACAGGAGGAGCGTAGCGGGCTCGGGAGTCGCGGTGATGGGCTCGAGATTCGGATCAAACCAGAGATGGTGGTCGTTCACGACCCCAGAAATGCCGTTCTCGATCGAGCCTTGCAGGATATTCCCATTGCTCAGACCGTCGCCGAAACCAACCGCTCCCGGCGTTCCTCCGAAGCCACCGCTGCCGCCGCTCGCATCGCCGGTCTCCCACTGCATGGTCTTATAAAAGAATCCGATGGCACCTTCGCCCACGGGTATCGCGTAGTCGGGTCCCCGCAACACGAGCTGGAAGCTGTTCAACTTGTCCGCGTGCGCGCCAAAGTAGCCGACCGCATCCCAGGTCACGATGATCTGATTCGGGATATCAGTTCGCAAGTACACGACGCCACTGGCGGCCGCGCGAGTATCAACATCCGCAAAGAACGGTGAGATGACGGGCTGGGTTGCACCTTGCGGTCCGCTGGGAGTGAAGGCTGCGATCCCTGCATTGAAACTGACATTGCCATTGTTGTTCACGAAGAAGCTCGAATAGGTGGTGCCGAAGAAAGGCATCGAGAATCCCAGGCTGATAGGGCCCCGGAACCCATCATCGTTGCGTCCAGAGGCGTCGCCCACATTGGCGGCATTGCCTCCCCCGGTCGTCACCACGACGGCACCAAGGCCTCCCCCAATGCTGTCCGTGTAGTACGTCGTCGACGGGATCAAGGCGCTCTGCGGAATCGTGATCGTAGTCGCGTGGGCGACTTGCCAACTTGCACTCAGAGCCAGCATCGCTAGGCCGCTCAGTACTCGCCTCATAGATGTCCTCTCGCTCGGGGGAAGAACGCTAGCTAAGCAGGAAAGGTGCCATACTTACCTTTTCGCTAACATTCTTTAGATTCAATAGCCTATCTGAACTATATAGTTGATAGTGAAATAGGTTTCACAGATAGTTGCCAGCGTCGTTCACATGCAAGTTCCACGACGCTTCATACATCGACCCTTCGGAGAACGGGCCCCTCTTGAACTTCAGTGGCCGCTTCTCCGCACATCCCCCAGGACGCCGTCATGTATCGTGGTTGATACACCATGCGTGCGCGCGTGCTCGTCGCCTTCCTGGTGCTGGCTTCCCTGCTCGCGGTCGCCTCGCCCTCGTACGCGCCTCCCTCACCTTCGGCCCCCTCAGCGTGGGAGGAGCTGGTCGGCACGGTGGTGCGGACGGTGGATGGCGACACCATCTATGTCCGGCTCGCGAGCGGGGTGGAGAAGGTGCGCTACATCGGGATCGACACCCCGGAGGTGCACCACCCGACGCGCGGCGAGGAGCCGGGCGGCCGTGAGGCCACCGAGGTCAATCGGCGCCTGGTCGGTCACGATACGGTGCGCCTCGAACCCGACGTACAGCGACGCGACCGCTACGGCCGGCTCCTGGCCTACGTGTGGATCAAGCGCCCCGACGGCGTCGAGATCATGGTCAACGCCGAGCTGGTGCGGCTGGGCTACGCGGCCGTCATGACGGTGCCGCCCAACGTTCGCCACGCCGAGCTGTTCCGCAAGCTCGCCGCCGAGGCGCGCGAGCAGCGCCGCGGCCTCTGGGCCCCCTGAGCGGTATACTGGGCGCTCCATGAAGATCGGCTCCGTCGAGCTCTCCGCCCTGGCCCGCCTGGCCCCGATGGCCGGCATCACCAACGCGCCGTTCCGCCTGGTCGCACGGGAATGCGGCAGCGCGCTCACCACCTCCGAGGAGATGGACGCGGCCGCGCTGCTCACCGGTCACCCGCACGCCGACGCGATCGCGGCCTACTACCCGCAGGAGCGGCCCCTCGCCATGCAGCTGCTGGGCAAGGACCCCGACCTGCTCGCCCGCGCGGCGGAGCGCTGCCAGACCCTCGGCGCCGACATCGTGGACCTGAACATGGGCTGCCCCATGCCGAAGATCACCGGCAAGGGGAAAGGAGCGGCGCTCATGCGCAACGTCGCCGCGACCTCGCTGATCCTGCGCGCGCTGCGCAAGGCGGTGAGCGTGCCCCTGACCGTGAAGATCCGCGGCGGCTGGGACGACGAGCACCTGAACGCGGTCGAGGTGGCCCAGATGGCGGAGTCCGAGGGTGTCGAGGCCATCACCGTGCACCCGCGCTCGCGCTCGCAGCGCTTCACCGGCAAGGCGCCCTGGACCATCATCGGCGAGGTGGTCGAGGCGGTCTCGATCCCGGTCACCGGCAACGGCGACGTGCGTTCGATGGCGGAGGCGCAGGCCATGATGGCCGAGACCGGGTGTGGGTCGGTGATGATCGGCCGCGGCGCGCTCGGCAGCCCGTGGGTCTTCGACGAGTCCTACGACGCGCTGCCGCAGGAGGAGCAGCGCGACTACAAGGCCCGCGTCATCGCCCGCCACGTGGCCCTGATCCGGGAGCACTTCAGGGAGAAGTACGCGCTGGTGCAGATGAAGAAGCACCTGGCGTGGTACACGGAAGGGCTCGGCCACGCCACCGAGTGCCGCGCCCGCATCTTCCAGACGCGCACCCCCGAAGAAGTGTGGGACCTGTTCCAGTCCTACTGGGACCGGCCCCGCCCCGAGACCTCCCAGACCGCCTCGACCTTGTCGCCCCGCATCGCGTAGATCCGGTCGTAGAGGTTGATGGTGGGATCGCAGTGCGGCGGGAAGAACTCGATGAGCTGCCCGAGCTTCGGCAGCCGCCCCGGCTCCACCGTCATCAGCCGGCCGTGCTCGTCGCCCGCCCAGGAGTACTCGACGCCCGGCCACTCGACGGCCTCGGGCACGAACGGCCGGTCGGTGGAGAAGGCCTTGAAGCCCCCGTCCACCATCGCCATGTCCGCGGTGGGCACGCTCACCACCGTGGTGAGCACGGTCAGCGCCATCTCGAAGTCGTCGTAGGCGGCCCCGCGCGGGCTGCCGATTCGCCGGTAATCCAGGTCCATCACGCAGTAGGAGCCCGACTGTAGCTCGGTGAGCCCCTCGAGCTCGACGTCGATGTTGAAGGTCCCGCTCGAGCCGCCGGTCACGATGTCGACCGACATGCGGTGCTTCTCGAACAGCTCGCGCGTCTTCATGAGGCGGCCCATCCAGCGCCGCGAGGCGCGCCGCCGCTCCTCGAAGCCGATCACGTGCGCGCAGTGGCCGGCGTACCCCTGTAGCCCGCGCAGGTGCAGCGCGGGCTGGGCCATCACCTGTCGGCCGAGGTCGCGCGCGGGCTCTCCCGGCTGGGTGCCGGTGCGACGACCCCCCACGTCCACATCGACCAGCACGTTGAGCACGAGCCCCGCCTTCTGCATGGCCTCGCCCAGCTCGCGCACGTTGTCGGGATGGTCCACCACCACCAGCGTCTCGGGCTGGCGCCTCAACACTCCGATCAGCCGGCCGATCTTCTCGGGCCCGACGACCTCGGTCGTGATCAAGAGATTTCGCACGCCGGCCGCGGCCATCACCTCGGCCTCGCTCACCTTCGCCACGCACACGCCGACCGCACCCGCGGCCACCTGGCGCCGCGCGATCTCCGGGCACTTGTGCGTCTTGGAGTGTGGGCGGATCTTCTTGCCGGCCGCCTTCACGTGGGCGGCCATCTTGGCGACGTTACGCTCGAAGCGATCCAGGTCAAGCAGCAGGGCGGGGGTCGGGATCTCCGCGCGGATCATGGCGGGGGGAGCATACCACGCGACGTGAAGAGCCCGCCGAGGGCCACTTCGCGCCGCGCGCGACCGGGTCGCTCGACCGGACGGCTACGTCCTCGGCGCCCAGTGGGCCTGGAACACCTCCACACGATGGCGCGCGGCCCCGTCCCCGGAGCGCTCCGCCAGGTCGGTGGCTACGGCCAGCGCCTGCCGCACCACCGCCCGATCGCCGAGGCGGCCGAACGCGTCGCCCGCCGCGAGCACGCCGTCGAGCGAGCCCTGTCGCCGCGCGCGCAGCAGCGCGGTGAGATAGGCCCGCCGGGCACGCGCATCGGAGACCTCCACCCCTACGAGGCGGCTTGCCCGGATCGCGGCGTCGCCGACCGCGATCATGCCCGACCAGGTGCGGCTGACGTGGGCGGCCACGTAGGCTTCGCGCCAGGCGGCCTGGGTGGCCGGCGCGTCGCCGCGCTGGAGGGCCTGGTCCATGTCCGCGATGCGCGCGACCCAGTTGGTCGCGTCGGGCTCGCCGGAGGCCGCGGGGATCATCGGGACCAGGACGACTGCGACGAGCAGGAGCAGGAAGAGCGGTGAGGCCTGCCTGTGTCGTGTCATGGTCGCCTCCTCGCGATGGTCGAGCATCCGGTCGTCGCGAGGTAGCACCAGCCGTGCCAGCAGCCAAGTGCCGGGAAACACGGCCGACGATCCAAGATGCCGTCGGCCGGAGGACGGGCATGACGCCCGAATCCGGCAGAATGCCTGCCGACCGGCGACAGCCGGCCATGTACTATCGGGACGCTTGAAAACCCTGGCGGTGGTTATCTCGTGTGCTGGGCTGTGGCTGTGGAGTGGGCCCGCCTACCCCCAGGCGATCGATCCCGACCGCCCGGACCTCACGACCAGCGCGGGGGTCGTGGGCAGCGGCGTGCTCCAGATCGAGACCGGGCTCGAGTACGAGCAGGCCCGGGTGGGCGGCCAGCCGATGGAGAAGCGGTTCACGGTGCAGGCAACGCTGCGGGCCGGCCTCGCGAGTGCACTCGAGGCCTCGCTCGAGGGCGAGCCGTTCGTGTGGCAGAAGGCCGGCGGGGAGGACAGCGGCAGCGGCGACTACACGCTCGGCTTCAAGTACCGTTTCCTCGCGCCGTCGGCCGAAGGGGTCGGGCCGATGCTGAGCGTGAAGCCCTACGTGAAGCTGCCGACCGCGAGCGAGCCCATCGGCAGCGAGCGGCCCGATTTCGGCGCGATCCTCCTGATGACGCTGGGGCTGCCGTGGGGCCTGAGCCTCGACGCCAATGCGGGCGTGGCCGCGATCGGCCAGACGCGACCGAACGGGTTCATCCCGCAAGGCATCGTCGGCGCCTCCCTCTCGTGGGCCGCGACCGAGCGGCTGTCGACCGTCAGCGAGCTGTACTTCACGACCAAGGACGAGCGCGACGGGCGCGAGAGCCTTCGCACCACCCTCGCGATCATCTACCGGGTGACGCCCAACCTGGCGCTCGACTCCGGCGTGCGCACGACGCTCGTCGGCACGGGGCCCGACTGGTCCGTGCTCGCCGGCCTGAGCGTGCGCTTCGGGCGCTGAACGGGGCCTCTACGACGGCTCGATGCTGACCCGATCGGGGAGCTCGTTGACGTCGTCCGGTCGGCGGGGGAAGTGGCGCCGCAGGACGGCGCCGACCTCGCCCACCGCGTGCGCGAGCCCGTCGCGCGGCCGCTGCTGGCGGAAGTGGGCCAGCGCCGCCTCCACCAGGCGGTCCCAGTAGGCCTGGCCCACGCGCTCGTGGATGCCGCGGTCGCCGAGGACGACCAGCTTGTGGTCCTCGATGCTCACGTAGATGAGCACGCCGTGGCGCTCGGCGGTCCGGTGCATGCCGAGGCGCTCGAAGACCTCGATCGCACGCGCCGTCGGATCACCGGTGGGACAGCGGGTGTCGAGGTGCACGCGGATCTCCGCAGAGGTGGCGGCCTCCGCGGCGGCGATGGCTGCCACCACCGCGTCCAGATCGGCGTCGCTCAGGAAGGCGCGGACCCAGCGGGGATGACGGGCCATCACCAGCTCCCGCTCGAGCCGCCGCCGCCGAAGCTGCCGCCGCCTCCGCTGAAGCCGCCGCCGATGCTGCCACCGCCGCTTCCGAACCCCCCGCCCCCGAAGCCGCCCCCGACAAATGGACCTCCCCAGCCCCTCGACCCGCCGGTCCAGCCGCGACGCCGCAGGGCCGCGTCCTGCATGCGGTTCTGCACGAGCGCGAAGATCAGCACGAGCACGAAGAAGAGCGCGACCAGCTCGCGCCAGCCGATGTCTCCCTGGCGCTTCCCGCCACCCGCCGACGGCGGGCGCACGTAGGTGCCGGCGATGGCGCGGTCGATGGCCTCGAGCCCGGCCTCGATGCCGTCGGCGGTGCGCCCCTCGCGGAAGCGCGGGGCGACGACGTCACGCAGGATGGACGAGGAGACGGCATCGGTGAGATTGCCTTCGAGCCCGTAGCCCACCTCGATTCGCATCTTCCGGTCGTCGAGGAAGACGAGGAAGATCACCCCGTTGTCGAGGCCTTTCTGCCCGATGCGCCAGGCCTGGGCGAGCCGAATCGAGTAGTCCTCCAGGCTCTCGCCTTCGAGGGAGCGGAAGATCGCCACCACCACCTGGTTGCGACTCCGCGCCTCGCGGGCGACCAGGGCTTGCTCTAGACGATCGCGGTCGGCGGCGGTGAGCGCCCCCGCGTAGTCGTTCACGCGACGGTCGGGCGGCGGCGGGATGCGCAGCGCCGCGACGGCGGGCACGGCCAGGAGGATCAGCAGCAGCAGGGCGGGTGCGACGCGATGGAGCACGGCGCCGGCCGCCCGCTGCCCCCGCTAGAACTTCACCTTCGGGGCTTCCTGAGCGCCCGGCGCGGCCTCGAAGTAGGCCTTCTCCTTGAAGCCGCGCAGCGAGGCCACCAGGCTGCCCGGGAAGAGCCGGAGCCGCGTGTTGTAGTCGCGCACCGCCTCGCTGTAGCGCATGCGCTCGACCGCGATGCGGTTCTCGGTGCCCTCGAGCTGGCTCTGCAGGGTCAGGAAGTTCTGGTTGGACTTGAGATCGGGATAGCGCTCGACCGTGACGAGCAGCCGGCTGAGCGCGCCCCCCAGCTCGGCCTGCGCCTGCTGGAACTTCTGGAAGGCGGCCGGGTCGTTGATCAGCTCGGGGGTGGCCTTGATGCCGGCCACGCTGGCCCGGGCCTTCGTCACCTCCTCGAGCACCGTGCGCTCCTGGGCCGCGAAACCCTTGACGGTCTCCACCAGGTTCGGGATCAGGTCGGCGCGGCGCTGGTAGACGTTCTGCACCTGCGCCCACTTCTCGTTGACCGACTGCTCCTGGGCCACGAGCTGGTTGTTGATGCCGATGGCCCAGCCGATGGCCCCGATGACGATGAGGGCGACCACTCCCAGCACGATCAAGCCGGTTTTCATGCGGTCAGTATACCTCCCTCACAAATCGTTGCCCGAGTACGACTGGTTGAACGACTTGTTGCAGAGCGGGAAGTCCGGGACGATGTTCTTGAGCAGCGCGTAGGAGAGCGGCCGCCAGTTCAGGAAGGACGGGTCCATGATCTTGACGCGGTCGAGCCGGCCGGCCGCGTCCGCCATCACCCAGTGCAGGATGGCGCCGCGCCAACCCTCCACCAGTCCGAAGGCTGGCCGGAAGGACGGGAGTGGACCCAGGGGCGTGGCCAGCGAGCCCGCGGGCAGCCGGGTCACCGCCTCGCGGATGAGCCGCACCGACTCCCGCGCCTCCTCGATCCGCACCAGGGTTCGCGCCTTGACGTCGCCCGACTCGAAGACGGGCACCCGCACCTCCAGGTCCCCGTAGGCGGCGAAGGGATGGTCGCGCCGGACATCGGCGTCGATCCCGGACGCGCGGGCGACGTAGCCCAGCACGCCGTGGTCACGCGCGGTGCGCGTGGCCAGCCGGCCGGTCCCTTCGAGCCGGTCCATCACGAGCGTGTTCTCGAGGGCGAGCCCGACGATATCTTCGAAATCCCGGAGGACGGCCTCCAGCTCTCCGAGCAGATCCAGGCCGGCCGGCAGGTCGTGTCCGACCCCTCCCGGGACGACGCCGCCGCGCAGCAACCGGTTGCCCGTGAGGCGCTTGTTCAGCCGCAGGAGCCGCTCGCGCATGCGGAAGCAATGGGAATGCGCCACCGCGTAGCCGGTGTCGTTGGCGATCATGCCGAAGTCGCCCACGTGGTTGTAGAGACGCTCCATCTCCAGCAGGATCACGCGCAGCCATCTCGCCCGCTCCGGCACCCTGGTCCCGGCGGCGGCCTCGAGCGCCTGGCAGAAGGCGAGCGAGTGTCCGATCGTCGTGTCGCCGGAGACGCGCTCCGCCAGCTCCACCCCGGCGCCGGCTTCCCGACCCTCGAAGAGCTTCTCCGTACCCTTGTGGGTGAAGTACAGTCGCGACTTCATGTCGATGATCGTCTCGCCCACCACGCTGAAGCGGAAGTGACCCGGCTCGATCACTCCCGCGTGCACCGGGCCCACCGGGATCTCGTAGACCCCCTCGCCGCCCACCTCGGTGAAAGGAAACGCGCGTCCGTCGTCCGTGAACTCGCGTGGTACCGCGTCCTTCCGCAGCGGGAAGTAGTCGGCCGGCCAGAACCCGTGGCGGACGAGCGGCCGGGGGTCGGGGTGGCCCTCGGCCACGATCCCGAACAGATCGTAGATCTCCCGCTCGAAGCGCGACGCCGGATAGTGGAGCGTCGCCAGCGAGACGATCGCGGGAGCGTCCATGGACACCGGGGCGGTGGCGTGGACAAACCAGTTCTCCCGTTCGGGGGTGAACAGATAGTGAACCTCGAACGTCCCGCGGTCGGCCCGTCGGTCGGCCGCGGCCATGAAGCCGAGCTCCGCGCCGAAGCCCATGCGGAGCATGGTGGCCAGCGCGGGGACGGCGGGCGGGTGGACCGAGCAGTGGAGCTCGTTGCCCCGCACCAGGCGCACGTCACTGACACGATCGGCGTTCTTCTCGGTGAGCACGCTCATGAGCTGGGACAGACGGGTCATTGTCCGACGATCTCCACGACCTGGCGCAGCAGCATCTGGAGCGGCGCGGGGAGCGTGATGCCGAGAACGACAAGGGCCGCCAGGCAGGCCCCGAGCGGGACCAGCGGCCAGAGATTCCTCTCACCCGCCGTCACGCCGACCGTGGGCGGACCATAGAGCATCCGGTTGAGATGGCCGATCATCGAGACGAAGGCCACCGTGAGCAGCGCCAGGACGAGCCCCATCAGCCACGGCCGGCCCGCCGCGAAGCCCGCCCGGAAGAGCGCGAACTCCGAGATGAAGAGGCCGAAGGGAGGTAGGCCGACAACGGCCAGCACTCCCGCCGCGAAGAAGGCGCCCGTCCACGGCATCACCTTCAAGAGCCCCGACACCCGGCTGATCTCGGTGGTGCCGTACCGGTGGAGCACCCGTCCGGCGAGGAAGAACATCATCGACTTCGCCAGCGTGTGATTGAGCAGGTGCAGCATGGCCGCGAAGGTCCCGAGCGGCCCCAGGGCCAGCCCCACGCAGATCAGCCCGGTGTGCTCGATGCTCGAGTACGCGAGCATGCGCTTGTAGTTGCGCTGGATCACCAGGCTGAACGCGGCGATGACGATGGACAGGACCCCGAGGGCGATGTAGAGACTGTCCGTGAACCCCGTCCCCACCGCCGCGTTCACCACGGCCTCCCACCGCATCACCGCGTAGAGCGCGACGGCCAGGAGCACGCCCGACATCATGGCGGACAAGGGCGCCGGCGCCTCCGAGTGGGCGTCCGGGAGCCACGTGTGCATGGGCGCGAGGCCGGCCTTCGTGCCGTACCCGATGAGGATGAAGACGAAGGCGAGCTGGATCACCTCCGGGTGAAGGCGGGATGCCGAAGCCATCAGCACCGTCCAGTTCAGCGCCATCTCCTGGCGACCGGCCAGGTTGACGAAGTCGAAATACCCGAGCACGGTTCCACCGAAGGCCAGCGCGATGCCGATGGACCCGATCAGGATGTACTTCCACGAGGCCTCGACGGAGGCCTTCGTCACGTGGAGCGGAATGAGCATGGCCGACGTGATAGTGGTCGCCTCGATCGCGATCCACATGAAGCCAACGTTGTTGGAGGTCACCGCGAACAGCATCGTGAACGTGAACAGATTGCCGAAGATCCGGAAGCGCCGGGACTGCGCGGCATCGTAACCGTCATCCCCGCCCATCCCCGGCCCGAGCCATGCGGCCAGCGCACCCACCACGCTCACGCACAGCGCGAGCAAGGTCGAGAGGGCGTCGGCGCGCAAGAATTCCCCGGGGCCCGAGGTCACCACTCCGCCGGCCAGGATGTGGCGCCAGAGGGTGACCGCCGCGCCGAGTGAAAAAAGCGACATCAGGGCATTCACCCATCCGACGAAGCGCCGGTAGGGCCGCACCCCGACCGCCAGCAACGCTCCGAGGAGCGGCGGACCAAGCAGCAGCGCGAATGTGGTCACGATCCCTCAGTGCCGGAGGCGGTTGAGCTGCTCGACGTCGATGCTCTCGAACGTCTCGTGGATCTGGTAGATGAAGATCTGCATGACGAGGAAGCCCATGAGAACGTCCAGGAACACGCCGAGCTCGACGATCAACGGGATCCCGTAGGTCCCGAGGACGGCGAGCAGGGCGAGCCCGTTCTCGAGCATCAGAAAGCCGACGACCTGGGTCAGGGCCTTCTTCCGGCTGATCACCACGAACAGGCTCACGAGCACCAGCCCCATCGCCAGCGGCATGCCCGCCCGCGTCGGCAGCTGACTCAACGCCACGAGCGGCCGCGTGATGGCGTAGCCAAAGAGCACGAGCAGACCGGATACGACCAGCGACGTTGCGGTGTTCACGTACGGATCCAGCTCCCGCTCGGCCGCGAACCGGCGCTCCATTCGCTTCAAGAGCCGCGGGATCACCAGCCCCTTGAGCAGGAGGAGGCAGGCCCCGACCCAGTACAGCTCGTGGTCGTTCCCGAAGTACGCCACGACCACCGCCACCGCCGAGAGGACGATGGACTGCCAGGTGAAGGCGCTGATGTAGGCGGTGACGCCCCGCCGCCAGAGCAGGATGAGCCCGAAGATCAGCACCAGGCTCGACCCGAGGACACAGAGCTGGGAGAACAGGCTGTCCATCGCCTACCTCAGGAGGAACGACGACGTGACCGCGAGCAGGGCCAGCACGAAGGAGACGCTCAGCAGCTCGGGCACGCGGAAGAGGCGGAGCTTCGCGATGCGGGTCTCGAGCACCGCGACCACTCCCGCCAGGACCGCGAGCTTGACGAGCAGGCTGGCCACCGCGACCGCGAGGGTGGCCGGAGTCAGGACCGCCGACACGCCCCACGGGATGAAGAGGTTGCCGAGCAACGAGAAGAAGATGAACAGTTTCAGGGCCGCCGCCCACTCGATGAGGGCCAGGTAGCGGCCCGAGTATTCGAGGATCATCGCCTCGTGGATCATCGTCAGCTCGAGGTGTGTGGCCGGGTTGTCGATCGGGAGGCGGCCGGTCTCGGCGAGGGTCACGATGAAGAGGGCGCCGAAGGCGAGTAGGTGCCCCGGGCTCAGCGAAGCCCCGGGGCTCGTCATGGTGCGAGCCACGATCTGACCGAGGTTGGTGGAGCCGGCGCTGAGGGCCAAGGCGAAGATCGCGAGGGCGACGGTGGGTTCGGCGAGGGCGGCCACCGTCATCTCACGGCTGGCTCCCATCCCGCCGAACGGCGAGCCCGGATCGAGGCCGGCGAGCGAGAGGAAGAAGGTCCCGAGGAGGAGGAGATAGACGACCACCAGCAGATCGCCGACCCCGTCGAACGGCAGCGGCACCGCGAGGATCGGCACGAGGAACGTCACCGCCACCGCGCTCGAAAAAACGACGAACGGGGCCGCCCGGAACAGCCAGGAGGCGTTGCTCGAGACGACGACCTCCTTCTGGAACAGCTTGCTCAGCTCCCAGTACGGCTGCCAGATGGGCGCACCGCGCCGATTCTGCAGGCGGGCCTTCAACCAGCGGATCAGCCCGACCAGACCGGGCGCCAGCAGGAGCGCCAGCGCCGCCTGCGCGGCTTCGAGCACGTATCCGATCGTCTCCACGATCATCTCCACCACCGGGCCGCGGTGAGCAGGGCCAGGAACGCCAGCGTCAGGTAGAGCAGGTAGAGGTGCAGCGAGCCTCCTTGCAGACGGCGGACCCACGTGGCGGCGCGATGGAGCCCGTGCAAGGGCCGATCGTAGAGGAGCCGCTCGAGCCACGGGTGGATCTCGCTCCGGTACTCGATCGACTGCACGAAGTACTTCGACTCCGGGTGGAAGTCGATGGACAAGTCCCGGGTCGGCCGGTACAGCTCGGCGAAGACGCGCCGCAGCGGCTCCGCGAAGGCCGTCGCGGTGTACTCCATGCGGGGCGTCTGCCCGATGCGGCCGCAGCCCCAGGTGTCGCCCACGCGCAGCCGGCGGTCGGCGCCCAGGATCCAGAGCGCCACCGGAACCAGCCCCATCAGCAGGAGCAGCCCGAGCGCCAAGAGGGGTGCCGACATCTGCCCGGAGGTACCCGGCACGCGGAGGGACAGGGCCGGGGTGAAGGCGACCGCGGACGGAGCGACGCCCCCGAGCCCCGCGAGGCTCGCGCCGAGGGCGGGGACGACCACGAACGGGGCGAGCCCGAGTGCGACGCACGCCAGCGCCAGCGACGCCATCCCGATCTGCATGGACCGTGGCGCCTCGTGGGCGCGCTCCGCCTCCCGGGATCGCGGGATGGCCAGGAACGTGATCCCGAACGCCTTGACGAAGCAGGCGGCGGCGAGCCCGCTGGTGAGCGCGAGCATGGCCACCGCGATCGGCATGATCACCGCGACCTCGGGCTGGGGGATCGCCGACCCGCCGAGCAGCGTCTGGAACACGAGCCATTCGGAGGCGAACCCGTTCAGCGGCGGCAGAGCGGAAATCGCGCACGCCCCGATCAGGAAGAAGAGCGCGGTGCGCGGCATCCGCTTGATCAGCCCGCCCATCTCCTCCATGTTGCGTGTCCCCGTCGCGTGCAGCACCGATCCGGCGCCGAGGAACAGCAGGCCCTTGAAGCACGCGTGGTTGATCGTGTGATAGAGGCCGCTGATGACGCCCAGGGTCGCGAGGGTCGTCAGCCCGTAGCTCTGAAACATCAAGCCCGCCCCGATCCCGATGAAGATGATCCCGATGTTCTCGACGGAGTGATAGGCCAGCAGCCGCTTGAGATCGTGCTCCATCAGCGCATAGAGCACGCCGAGAAGCGCCGAGATGGTGCCCGCGGCCAGGATGAGGCCGCCCCACCAGGCGGGCCCGCCCACCAGCAGATCGATCGTGACGCGGAGGAGCCCATACACGCCCATCTTGATCACGACGCCGGACATCAGAGCCGAGACGTGGCTCGGGGCGACGGGATGCGCCATCGGCAGCCACACGTGCAGCGGAGCGATGCCGGCCTTGGCCCCGAAGCCGACCAGCGCCAACACGAAGGCCGCATCCCGGGCCCCGGGGGTCAGGGCGGCCGATCGCATCGCGGCGAAGGAGGTGGTCAGCTCGCCGGCGGACAGGAGCAGGAACATCGCCACCAGGGCCGCGAAGCCCGCGTGCGTGATCGCGATGTACCAGTGCGCAGCGCGGACTGTCCCGGGACGGTCGTGCTCGGTGAGGACCATCGCATAAGTCGAGAGCGACATGGCCTCCCAGGCCAAGAGGAAGGTCAGGGCGTTGTCGGCCATGACCTGGACGCTCAGCGACAGCAGCAGGACGTTCAGCATCGCGCCGAGCAGCCGCAGGGAGTAGCGTCCCTCGTACGCGGCCGAGTAGCCGAAACCGTACACCGTGACCGCAGCCCCGACCATCCCGATGACGATGAGGAAGAACGCGCTCAAGCCGTCGATGCGCAACGCGAACCCGGTGAGCGGGAGGAACGTGGCGCTGAGCGTCGGCACGAGCCCCGCGCCCAGACAGACCGAGCCGAGCCCGAGAGCGGCCAGGGCCCCCACGAGTCCAGAGCCGGCCACGAGCCCCCGCCCGACCGCTCCGCGCGCGACGAGCGCGGCCGTGACCCCGATCGCATGAGCCGCGAGGTGCAGCGTGAGCAAGAGGTAGGCGAGCGCCATCTCACATCTGACGTACGAGGAGCAGGGTCAGAAGCCCCAGGAGGGCGATCACCAGATAGGTGAGGTAGGCATGGGCCGAGCCCGACTGGATCGCCCGGGCCTGGATGCCCCACCGTCGCACGCGGGCGACGAGCGGCGCGTAGAGGTAGCGCTCGAACCACGGAACGATCTCGCTGCGATACTCGATGGACTGGACGAAGTACTTCGACTCCGGATGGAAGTCGATCGACAGGTCCTGGGTCGGCCGATACAGCTCGGCGAACACGCGGCGCAGGGGCTCGGCGAAGGCGGTCGACGTGTACTCCATCCGCGGCGTCTGGACCACTCGCCCGCAGCCCCAGGTCTCGCTCACCCGGACCCGCCGGCGGCCCGCGAAGACGCGGACCGCGAGCCACACACCGCCGGTGGTGAGGATCAGTCCGAGGGCCACCAGGGTCGGCGAGATCCGGGCAAACTTTCCTGGCATGGACAGGAAGAGCCCGGAGCCAAATCCGGCTCCCGGGACCGGGAGGCCCGCATGGCCCGCGAGTAGGGCCGCCAGCGCCGGCAACACAACGACGGCAAGCAGCCCGAAGCCTGCGCACGCCACCGTCAGGATTCCCATGCCGACCCGCATCGACAGGGGCGCTTCACGCGCGTGTTCAGCCGCCGGCGAGCGCGGAATCGCGAGAAATGTGACCCCGAACGCCTTGACGAACCCGGCGGCGGCGAGCCCACCCGTGAGCGCGAGGACACCGACGGCCAACGTCATGAGCGGAGCCACCAGGGGCACCGGACTCCCGATGCCGGGTAGCAGCGACTGGAACAGGAGCCACTCGCTGACGAAACCGTTCAGCGGGGGCAGCCCGGCGATCGCCAGGGAGCCCGTCAAGAAGCAGACGGCCGTCCAGGGCAGCCCGCGGATCAGGCCGCCGAGCCGGTTCATGTCGCGGGTGTGCGTGGCGTGGAGGACGGATCCGGCGCCGAGGAACAGCAGTCCCTTGAACGCGGCGTGGTTCAGGGCATGGTAGAGCGCGGCCGCGAAGGCGAGGAGGGCCACCGCGGTGGTCCCGAGGCTCAGGAAGAGAAAGCCGGTGCCGAGGCCGATGAAGACGAGGCCGATGTTCTCGACGCTCGAATACGCAAGCAGTCGCTTGAGATCGTTCTCCATGAGGGCGTAGAGGACGCCGCCCAGCGCCGAGAGGGCGCCCAGGCCGATCAGGAGCGCACCCCACCAGGTGGGCCCCCCGCCGAGCAGGTCCAGGCCGACGCGGAGAAGCCCGTACACGCCCAGCTTGATCATCACCCCCGACATCAGCGCGGAAACGTGGCTCGGCGCCGCCGGATGAGCGCGCGGCAGCCACACGTGAAGCGGGATGATCCCTGCCTTGGAGCCGAACCCGAGGAGCGCCAGCAGGAACACCGCGTTGCGCGTAGCCGGCGAGAGGGTCCCCGCCGCCGCGCGCAGGTCGCCGAAGGCGGTCGTCGTCGCGCCCGCCGCGAGAAGCAGAAAGGCCGCGAGCGCGAGCGCCAGCCCCGCGTGCGTCATGGCCAGGTACCACCCACCGGCGGCGACGGTGTCCGGCTCGTCCGTCTCCGTCAGGACGAGAAAATACGAGGTCAGCGACATGCCTTCCCACATCAGGAGGAACGTCAACACGTTGGCGGCGCAGGGGACCAGGCTCATGGTTAGGAGGAACAGGTTCAGCATGGCGCCGAGGAGCCGCAGCGAGTGGCGACCTTCATATGCCTCGCAGTACCCGACCCCGTAGATGCTGCAAGGAATGGCGAGGAGGCCGACCAGGCCGAGGAAAAAGGCGCCCAGTGCATCGAGGCGGAACGCGAGGCCGTCCGCGACCGAGAGGAGCGAGGGGGCCTCCAGCACGAGGGGCGCTCCGGTGACAAAGACCGCCAGGGCGAGGCCGAGGCCTGCCCCTCCACCCACCACGGTCCCCATCGCGACCAAGCGGCGTATGGCACCGCCCCCCGGAGACAGCACCGCAACAACGGCCCCGAATGCGTAGCCGGCGAGCATGAGACCGAACAGGATGGTCATGTCCGGCGGCCGATTGCGATCAGAATGCCCTGGAGGATGGCGGCCGGCTCCGGTGGACATCCGTCGACGAACGCGTCGACGGGAATGATCTGGTCGACGCTGCCCGCGATGGCGTAGCCGCCCTTGAAGACCCCGCACGTCCGAGCGCAATCTCCGACCGCCACGACCAGCTTTGGCTCCGGGGTCGCCTCGTAGGTCTTCACGAGAGGCACCGCCATGTTCCGTGTCACCGGACCGGTCACCAGGAGCAGGTCGGCGTGACGGGGCGAGGCCACGAAATGGATGCCGAAACGCTCGCTGTCGTACACCGGGCTCATCAGCCCGGTGATCTCGATCTCGCAGCCGTTGCACGAGCCGGCGTCCACCTCCCGGATCGCGAGCGCCCGGCCGAATAACCGCCGGGCCCGGGCGTCGACCTCGTGCAGGAGACGGACGACGTCGTCCCCATCCGGGGGCAAGGGCTCGGTGGCGAGCCCGATCTGAAGGATCTTGGAGAAGAGGCGCACGTTAGCGGCGACGGGACTCCCGGCGTAGCTCCCGGAGCATCGTCTGCGTGCCGATGAGGTGGTTGTCGAAGATCCGACGGGTGACGTCCAGCAGGTCGCGGACGGTAGGGTCACGGACCGTGTAGCGTACGGCGGTGCCCTCCTTGCGGGCATCCACGATGTTCTTGCCGCGGAGCACCGCGAGCTGCTGGGAGACGGTGGGCTGGTCGATCCCGAGGGCCCCCTGGAGCTCCTGCACGCTCCGCTCGCCCCGGACGAGGATCTCGAGGATGCGGATGCGGACCGGGTGCGCGAGGGCCTTGAAGAACTCCGCCTTGAAGACCTGGAGCTGCCCGCTGCCGGCCGCCTGTTTCACACGTTCTTATATATACGAATATATATAAAACGTCAATTCGAAGCCGACGGAGCGAGTCCCTCAGTCGGGGAGCCGAGCGATGACCGCGTCGGCGAACTGGTCGGTGCCGAGGCGGCCGCCCAGGTCGCGCGTCTTCTGCCCCTCGGCCAGCGCGCGGTTGTAGCCGTCCTTGATCCGCTGGGCGGCCGCCGCGCACCTCTCGTCGTCCCGAACCTCGGCCAGGTGATTGAGCAGCATCACCGCCGACATCAGGAGCGCGAGCGGGTTGGCCAGGTTCCGGCCCGCGATGTCCGGCGCGGAGCCGTGCACCGCTTCGAAGACCGCGCCGTGGTCGCCGATGTTGGCGCCGGGAACGACCCCGAGCCCGCCCACGAGCCCCGCGCACAGGTCGCTCAGCACGTCGCCGTAGAGGTTCTCCAGCAGCAGGAGGTCGAAGCGCGTCGGATCCTGCACCAGCGCCATGCAGCCGGCGTCGATGATCATCTCCTGGTAGCCAATCTCCGCGAACTCGGCGTCGTGCACGGCGCGGGCGCAGCGCATGAACATCCCGTCGGTGAGCTTCATGATGTTGGCCTTGTGGAAGACCGTGACCTTCTTCCGCGCGCGCTGCCGCGCGTAGCGAAAGGCCCAGCGGGCGATCCGCGTGCACGCCGCCTCGGTCGCCACCTTGGTGGTGGTCACCACGCCGGGAGCGAGCGTGGCCTCGATGCCCGAGTAGAGCCCCTCGGTGTTCTCGCGCACGATCACGAGATCGACGTCTCGGTAGCGCGTGGGCACGCCGTCCAGGTTGCGGACCGGGCGCACCGCCGCGTAGAGGTCCAGTTCCTTGCGCAGCCGCACGTTGATGGAGACGAAGCCCTCGCCGATCGGGGTGGTGCACGGCCCCTTCAGCGCGACTTCATGCGTGCGGATGGCCTCGAGCGTCTGCAGCGGTAGCGCGTCCAGGCCGCGCGCGATGGCGGCGAGCCCGGCCACGTGCTCCACCCAGTCGATCGGCGCGTCGGCCGCATTCAGGATGCGCTGCACCGCAGCGGTCACTTCGGGACCGATCCCGTCGCCGGGGATGAGCACGACGTGATGCGTAGGCTCGTGAGGGGGACGCGCTCGGCCCATGCCGACATTATCCCCCGGGGAGCGAATTCATTTATCCGCCTTGCTGGACGACGAACAGGCGCCACTCGTCGGGGACGCCCTTCAGGCGGTGCGTGCCACGATCGACGAACTGGAGACCGGAGCCCGCGACGAGATCTCGGACCGTGCTGGAGACGAGGACCTCGTCCGGGCCGGCCAGCGCGGCGACGCGGGCGCCGATATGCACGGCGATGCCGACCACGCCGTCCCCCACCAGCTCGCACTCGCCGGTATGCAGCCCGGTGCGAACCTGAAGCCCCAGCGTGTGCACCCGTTCGCGCACGGAACACGCGCAGCGGATCGCCCGGGCCGGGCCGTCGAAGGTGGCGAGCAGGCCGTCACCCGCGGTGTCCACCTCGCGGCCACGAAAAGCGGCCAGCTCTTTTCGCATCACCGTGTGCCAGGTGTCGCGCAACTCGCGCCATCGCCCATCACCCACCTCGGCGGCCCGCTGGGTGGACCCGACGACGTCGGTGAACATCACGGTGGCCACCACCCGGTCGGGCTCCAGCCGGCGGCGTTCGCCCGTTATGAACTCCTGGATGTGGTCCGCGATGATGTCCTGCGTCTCCTGATCGACCACCATGTGGTCGGTGCCGGGAATCTCAGCGTACCGGGCGCCGGGGATGTGCTCGGCCAGGTCGCGGCCCGCTCTCACCGGGACGAGCTCGTCGCCGGCGCGATGAAGGATCAGAGTCGGCACCCGGATGGCGGGCAAGAGATTGCGGACGTCGATCTGGTAGTTGGCCCCCATCAGCGTGAGGACGGCCCCCGGACTCGCGGCGGCTCGCTCGATCCGGGCAAATCGCTGGAGAAAGGCCTGATCATTGCGCCGACTGGGCGCGTTGAGAAGGAGCAAGACGCCCTCGCCCCAGTGGTTACCCAGCTGGCCGAGGAAGGCATCGAACTGCTCGCGGGTCACACCCCACGGCTCGTTTCTCATCGACGCGAAGGTGCCATACAGCACGAGGGCGGCCGTTCGCTCCGGATACGTGGCGGCGAACATCAGGCACATGGGGCCGCCCTCCGACCAGCCATAGATCGTCGCGCGCTCGGAGCCCGCCGCATCCATCACCGCGCGCACGTCGCCGGTCCGTTCCTCGAGCGTCTGCTCGGCGACCCGGTCGGAGAGGCCCTGCCCGCGCTTGTCGAACACGATCACCCGCGCGAACGCGGTGAGCCGTTTGAGCAGATGCTCGTTGCTCGGCACCTCCCACAGGAGCTCGACGTGCGAGAGGGTGCCGGGGATCAACACGATGTCGCGCGGCCCGTCGCCGAAGATCCGGTAGGCGATGTGCACATTGCCGCTCCGCGCGTACCTGATGGGAGCTTCCGTGTTGCCCTCCCCTCGTGGGAGCCTCTGGCTCAAGTCTTCACGGGGACGAACTCGGTCGTGTAGTGCTGGTCGAGGGGCAGCCGCTGCTTGAGCACGCCGAGCTCGAGCAGGGTGTCCTGCATCACCTTCATGGCCTCGAGATCCATCTGGCCGTCGGTCGACAGGAGCGGCCTCACCAGGTCGTAGGCACGCCGGGTGGCCGGCTCGGGCCAGCCGATGCCCTTGGACGCGATGCGGATGGTCTCCTCGGGGTTGTCGCGGACGAACTTCTGGCCCTGGAAGATCGAGCGCAGCGTCCGGTGCAGCGTGTCCTTCTTGGTCTTGATCAGATCGTCGGTCGAGTAGGCGATCAGGCTGATCCACTTCGGGGTGACCTCGTCGAGGCGCATGATGATGCGCCCCACGCCCTGGTACTCGAGCACCGCGCCCGCGTCGCCGAAGATGCAGCCCTGGGTCTCCCCGCGCCGGAGCGCGGCCGCCTGCGCGTCGATGCCGCCGACGCCCACGATCTTGATGTCCTTTTCCGGCTCCCAGCCCATCTTCCTGGCGAGCATGCGCGCGAACACCCAGGTGGTGGAGCCCACCACGGTCACGCCGATGGAGCCGCCCTTGAGATCCTCGAGCTTCTTGATCTGGGGCGAGACGGTGAGCGTGAAGTGGTTCTTCTCGAGGATGGTGGCCAGCGCCCGGATGCCGGTGCCGCGCTCGCGGAACACCAGCGGGTCGGTGGCGCCGGTGAGCCCGATGTCGGCGCCCCCGGCCAGCACGCCCTTGAGCAGGTCCGGGCCACCCTTGAACGGGATCATCTCGGCGTCGAGGTCGTTCTGCTTGAAGAATCCCTTCTCGATGCCGACCATCGTCGGCGCGTTGATCCCGAGGTCGCCCAGGACCACGCAGCCCACCTTCACCGCGGTCGCGGCCCGGGCCGTCCCCGGCCGCCACCCGCTCGTGCTCGCCAGCGCGGTGCCGCCCGCGATCGTCTTGAGGAAGCTCCGACGGGTCGTCGCCATTGACCGGCCTCCTGTGTCAGCGCCAGCGTGAGAGGCGCTGGTTGAGATGCTCGAGAGACAGTACCACGACGATGGACACGATCGACACGACCGCGGTGGCCGCGAACAGCTCCGACGCGTTGAAGGCCAGGGCCATGCGCTGCATCAGGAAGCCCATGCCGCGGGTGCCCGCGAACATCTCGGCCAGGAGCACCCCGAGCATCGCGAAGACCACCCCGATGCGCATCCCGGCAACTACCGAGGGCAGCACCGCAGGTAGCAGCACTTTGCGGCTCACCTGCCCGCGCGTCGCTCCCATCGACACCGCCGCGGTCACCAGCGTCGGGTCCACGTCGCGGGTGCCGGCGGCGACCATGAGCAGGATCGGAAACACCGCGAAGAGCGTGGCCGAGATCACCGCGGTGGCGGTGCCGAGACCGAAGATCAGCGCGATCCACGGCAGGACGAGAATCTTGGGCACCCCGTAGCCGGCCACGACGTACGGCATGGCGACCGCGTGCACGAACCGGCGCGAGCCGATCAACAGCCCGCCCGCCACCCCGAGCCCGACCGCGAGGGCGTAGCCGAGCAGCGCCTTGGCCAGTGTGTCGCCGAGGCGCGGCAGCGCCTCGCGCGCGGTGGTCCCGAGGGCGGCTGCGACCGCGGCGGGCGCGGGGACGAAGAGCGGGTCGGCCAGGCCCGTCCGCACCGCCACGTGCCAGGCCAGCACCACCGCGGCCAGCGACGCGGCCTGGCAGGCCAGGACGGCTAGCCGGCCCATCGCTTCACCCGCGCCTCGACGAGAGCGCCCGCGGCGTCGAGCGCGAGGACGGCGGAGGCCACGATCAGGGCCAGCACCGCGTACTCGCGCGTCATCATGAGCCCGTACGCGTAGTTGATCACGTAGCCCACGCCCGCCCGCGAGCCCAGGATCTCCCCGACCAGGACGCCCACCACCGAGAGCGCGAGGCCGGCCCGCAGCCCGCCCACCATGGTGGAGGCCATCGCCGGCAGCATGACCTTGCAGAACACGGTCCAGGGCCGCGCCCCCATGGACTGGGCCACCGTCACCAGCGTGGCCGGCACCTGGCGAATGCCGGCCAGCACCGAGAGCACGATCGGGAAGAAGCCGAGTAGCACGCCGAAGGCGATCTTCGACGCGGACCCCAGTCCGAAGAAGAGCATCAGCGAGGGGTACCAGATCACGCTCGGCACCGCGTAGAGCGCGGCCAGCAGCGGCTCGTAGATGCGGCCCACCGTGCGGCGCAGCCCGAGCAGGAAGCCCAGCCAGAGCCCGGCCGCCACCGCCAGCACGTAGGCGCCCACGATCTCCTCGAATGTGAGCCAGACGTGCTCGCCGAGGTGCGGCAGCTCGGGAACCCGCCACATCCGCACCAGCGCGCCCGGCAGGGCCGACGGCGGGACGTAGAAGATGGGGTTGAGCGGCGCCGCCACCGCCTCCCAGACCGCGAGGATCGCCACGAGCATGCCGAGGCGCCAGGCCAGCACCCTCACGGCGGGCTCCCCATCGCCTTCAGCGACTCCTCGCGCACCTGGTCCCACAGCTTGGCGCGCAGGTCGGTGACCTCGGGGGCGCTGAGGTCGCGCGGAAACGGCAGGGTGACGTCGATCACATCCTTGATCCGTCCGGGCCGCGCGGTCATCACCACGATGCGATCGGACAGCGCGATGGCCTCCTGCAGGCTGTGGGTCACGAAGACCACCGTCTTGCGCGCCCGCCGCCGGATGCCCACCAGCCACTCGCCCATCAGCAGCCGCGTCTGCTCGTCCAGCGCGCCGAAGGGCTCGTCCATCAGGAGGATGGGCGTGTCGAGCGCGAGCGCGCGCGCGATGGCGACCCGCTGGCGCATGCCGCCCGACAGCTCGCGCGGGTACTTGCGCTCGAAGCCGCGCAGGCCCATCGGCCCGAGCAGCCCGAGCGCGATCTCCCGGCGCTTCGCGGCGGGGACGCCGCGCAGCTCGAGGCCGAAGGTCACGTTGTCGAGCGCGGTGCGCCAGGGGAAGAGGCCGCCGTCCTGGAAGACGAGCGCGACCTTCTCCGGGTTGGGGCCCTCGCACGGCACGCCGTCCACGAGGAC
>DATIWG010000007.1:0-42341 GCA_035519555.1 Nitrosotalea sp.
ATCCATATCGTGGCCGTCACCGGATTGGGTGGAACGGCCATGGCCGCGCCGGTCGTGGGCGATGACGCGATAGCCGTGCCGGAGGAAGAACAGCATCTGCGTGTCCCAATCATCGGCCGACAGCGGCCAGCCGTGGCTGAATACGATGGGCTGACCCGTGCCCCAGTCCTTGTAGAAGATCTCTACGCCGTCTTTGGTGGTGATCGCGCTCATGTCGGGCCTCCTTCTACTTGCTTCCCGGTAAATGAGAATCGGCAAGCGGCATGGACGCCGCTCGCGGTTGACGCAGTTGCGCCAGGAGCTCGTCGGTCTTGGAGCTTTCTACCCAAGGCGCTTCTCGACGTGAAAATCGCTCAGGTCGATGGAGATCAGGAGCAGGTCGCGGATGGCTTTCGAACCAGGGCCCCGCGGATACGCTCGACGCTTAGACGGAAACCGAAATCCGTCGGCCTCGACGATGTCGTACACGTATTGCGCGATCGGGGCGCCCCCGCCAATCTCCAGCCGATAGTCATGGCGCCGCAAGAGAAAATCCGGTCCGAAATAGAACTCCTGGTCGGTGCTGTGACTGGCGAAGCTCCGAGGAAACCGAACGCGAAGGCCGCGCCAAATCTCGGAGCCCTCCTTCCAGGGCTCGATTTCCGTCACCTCGAAACCCGGCATCGCCATGAAGAACGGCGTCGTTAGGTACGTCCATCGCGCATAGCCATTGAAATAAGCCACTTGTATGATGTCCCAAGCCGTCGTCAGCGTGTGCCCGGCGAATGACTCCCTGGGATTGCGTCGCTCCTCGACGATCTCGGAGTTCTTGCCCTCGATCACCACGCGGTCTGGGGCAAACCTCATGTGCCAGTCTGGCCGGCGATAGCCGTCGATGCGTAGACTCTCCTCGTGGATCGTCGCGACGCCTTCCGTTGGTTGCGGCGTGACCTCGAGTCCCTTCAGCGGTAGAAGTCCGCCGCTGGAGACGAAGGTGGCGCGGACGGTGTCGAACGACCTCCATCGCTCGATCCCGCCGTGCGCTTGGAGTACCGAGTTCAAGAGATCAGTCACGGGTGCCCTCCTCTGTCTGCCAACGCCAGGTTCCGTGGTCCGGCGCAACTTGCGCGGGGACGGCCACCACGGCAGCGTCCTCGAACCCCCCGGCGGGTCGCGTGAGCGTGGCGCGCGGGCATCACGACGCGGCCGGTGGCGCCGATCACTGCGGCGGTCATCGTGTCTCCTTTGCAGCTCCTTCGCTCGCTGTTGATTCCTTTCGACCTTCCTCATTCTCCTATCCGAAATGTCGAGCCGGTTGGTTGAGACGGGCGGCGCGCGCTGGGCGGGCCGGCGCTCACGCAAGCTACCGCAGTGACTTGAATGTCGCTCGGAGCTCCTCCGAGAACACCTTGGGCTGTTCCCAGGCCGCAAAGTGCGTGCCTGTGGGGAGCTTGTTGTAGTGGATGAGCTTCACATACGCTTTCTCTGCCCAGCTCTTTGGCGCCTGGTAGATTTCGTCCGCAAACGCACTTACGCCGACCGGAAGCGTGACGCCCCTCACGTCGAAGAAGCCGCCGGCCGGCAAATTATGCCGGGTGTCCCAGTAGAGACGCGCCGAAGAGATCGCGGTGTTCGTCAGCCAGTAGAGCGTGACATTGTCGAGGACGTCGTCGCGCGTGAGCCCTTCCGGCTTGCCGTCGAAAACGCGGGCGATCATCCGGTAGCTGCGAATGTCGTGATCGATCATCCACGACGCGAGGCCGACGGGCGAGTCGACGATTCCGTAGAGCGTTTGCGGGCGGTTGTTCATCTCGAGGGCATAGCCCAGCCCGTGCTTGTAAAAGTCATCGAGCTGATCCCAAGCGTGCTTTTCCTCGGGCGAGAGGCCGGCGGGCGGCGGGCCGCCCATCGCAAGAGCCTTCGAGACATCGGCCGGAACCGTGGCCGCCATGTTGGTGTGAATGCCGACCAATCCCGGCGGTTGTTGCAGGGCCATCACCTCCGAAATGGCATTGCCCCAGTCGCCACCCTGTGCCACATACTTCGTGTAGCCGAGACGTTGCATCAGCGTCGCCCAAGCCCTGGCGATGCTAACAGGATTCCATCCCGGTTTCGTCGGCTTGCCCGAGAAGCCGTAACCCGGCAGAGACGGAATCACGAGATGGAAGGCATCCGCCGCGGTCCCACCATGGGCGGTCGGATTGGTGAGGGGTTCGATGATCTTCAGCTGCTCGATGATCGATCCGGGCCATCCATGCGTGACGACGAGCGGCAAGGCGTTTGGCTCTTGCGAGCGAACGTGAATGAAATGGATGTCGAGGCCATCGATCTCGGTGATGAAGTGCGGCAGGGCCTGCAGTTTCGCCTGGCACTTGCTCCAGTCGTAGCCGGTGGCCCAGTAGCGCGCGAGTTTCTGGATCGTCGCGAGCTGAACCCCTTGCGAATCATCGTTGACCGTTTCCCGTTCAGGCCACCTGGTCGCGTTGAGGCGCCTGCGCAGGTCGGTGAGCTCCGCGGCCGGAAAATGTACGTGAAATGGACGAATGGCAGTTTTGTCAGATGCTTGTGTAGCAGTGCTTTGCGCCATGATCTCCTCCTTCGGAGTCTTTGACGTCGAAGCCAAGAACTCGCCAATTGCACCCGGGTTCAATGTGCCTGCGAGACCCAACATCGAGCTCGCCTTGAGAAAGCCACGGCGCGATCTGTCGTCTGGTTGTTTCATTGTGTGCTCCCTGACGCGGCGTTGAACGGGCGGGTCGCCAGTCGGCGAGAACGTCCGGGCACTGAAGGATTCCGGCCCGAACGTTGCGACCGAGGCCACGGCCGGAGGTACAATGGCGCTAGCTCATAGGCGTCCGGGTACCATACTCGTGAAGGCTTCGCAACCGCGAGCCCCACCGCCGTCAGCTGATGAGCCGATCCGCCTCTTCGCGCCAGATCACCGCGCAACGTTCGTGGGCGCGGGCTCCTGGTACCTCGCACTCGCTCCGGCCCGGCGCGATGGGGAAGCCGCATACGATGCAGTGCGCGTTACCGCTACTGGCAGTCGGACTAGGAATGGCGGCGGTGATGACGTAGAGAGAACGCTCTCGCATGCGCTGTCGGACAACGCGTCGGATCTCAGGCTCTGGCAGCTCTGGAGCCATCGTAAAGCCAGAGGCTAACGCCGGAGGAACACCGCCGGTGTGACAATTTCGTGACGCTATCGCCGGACCAACCCGAACGGCGTGGAGGAGGCCATCGGGTTGGCCGTGCGATGGCTAACCTCCATAGACCCAGGGAAGGCACGCCCGACTGGTGGCCGGGCGTTTCGATTTCTTCTCCGTCCTGCACCCCGCTATATCCGCTGATCATTGTGCGGGCGGGAGGTGGCCCAATTCTTCGCTGTCAGGTGTGAAGCTGCGGGAACCGCGGTTCGAGAGAGCGATGTCATCCTGACGTTGTCGCCGAGGTTGTCACCCACGCCGCGTGACGGCGTGCATTTGGCCGCCGCCTGGCGTCACGCTGACGACGGATTCGCGAAGAGGTAACTAGTCGAGAATGCGAAAGGTCCGCGTGATAGCCCGGGAGAACTGTCAATCCAGAGGTCGCGGGTTCAAGTCCCGTCGAGCCCGCCAAATAAGCAAGAGGTTCGAAGGGGGCGGCGCCCTGCCGCCCCCTTCGACTTGTCTCGAGCTTCTCCTTCCTACCGGGCCGCACGGCCGAGAAACGAGGAGGCGAGGATGCGTCTCGGAATCACCTTGTGGGGGTTCGGCCTCGGGTATCGCGACGCCGTCGACCTGGCTCGACGAGCCGAGGACGCGGGGTTTCACAACCTGTTCATGGTCGAGAGCGTGCTCGCCAACGACGGCGTCACCACCGCGGCCATGATCGCGGCCCGGACCTCGCGGCTGCTGATCGGGACCAACATCGCGAACGTGTACCTGCGCCATCCGGCGATGCTGGCGGCGGCCGCGGTTGCCATCGACGAGATCGCCCCCGAGCGGCTGGTGCTCGGGCTCGGGCCGAACAACCGGACCATGGTGAGCCAGGCCGGCTTTGCCTGGCGCGACCCACGCGAGGTGCTCCAGGCGATCACGGCCACCCTGCGAGCCGTCTTCCGGGGCGAGGGCGTGGCCGGGCTGCGCCATCCCCGGGCGGCGAGCCACGTCATCCCGATCCACTGGGCGGGCATGGCGCTCGAGACGTGCGCGGCGGCCGGTGTCCACGCCGACGGCCTCATGCTGTACCTCAACACCGCCGCGCGCTACCGCCGTGCCGTCGAGCGCTTTCGCCGGGCCGCCCACGAGGCCGGGCGCGACGCCGACCGCCTGCCCGTGAGCTTGCTCATCCCGACCTTCGTCCACGACGAGCTCGCCACCGCCCGGCAGGCCGCACGCGAGTTCCTCGTGCACTATGCGCGGTGGCCGCACTACGCGAAGACCTTCGCGGCGAGTGGCTACGCGCCCCAGATGGAGCGCGTGGCCGCGGCGTACGGCGCGGGGGATCTGCCCACCGCCATGGCGGCGCTCGACGACGCGCTGCTCGACGAGGTCGTCCTCCTCGGCCCGTCCTCGCGGATCCGCGAGGGGATCGATCGGTTCGCCCGCGCCGGCGTGGACTGGATCACCATGGGGCCTCAGGCGGTGGCGGCGGACTCGCTCGCGCGGCAGGCCGAGCGGATGGTCGCGCAGCTGGCGCCGCGCTGACGGGCGGCTCATCTTTCACCCCGTCCTCTCGCCTTGTTGCGCCCGGAGCTTGTGCGCTAGGGTATCTGGCACGGGCGATGACTTCGTGGCGGCCTGGAGCAAGGTGATGAGCCTGGATCGCTTGACCATGCCCGATCTCAGGGGGTAGGAGGCGAGGCGGTGTTGTCAGCTATCCTCGGGCGTCGCAGCCTGTTGGCCGCTTTGCTGGCCTTCTTGCTCTCGGCGAAGCCGTCCTGGGGTGCCGCCGAGGGTTCTCCATCCCGGATCGGCTGGCTCAAGATTCAAGGTCCCGATCATACGCCGGAGCAGCTGGAGGCGTTCCGGGATGGCCTGCGCAAGCTCGGCCTGGTCGAGGGCCGCGACTACGTGATCGAGCAACGGTACGCCGACGGCCACGAGGCTCGGCTGCCACATCTCACGGCAGAGCTGCTCGGCACCGGCGTCCGCCTCATCGTGGCGACCAGCCAGCCCTCGATCGCCGCCGCCGCGCGCGTGACGAGAGACGTGCCCGTCATAGGGCGGATGAACGACGATCCCGTCTCCAATGGCATGGCCAAGTCGCTGGCCCGGCCAGGCGGCAACATCACCGGCATCTATGCGATGACCGAGGACCTGAACGCGAAGCGCTTGGCCTTGCTCAAGGAAGCTGCGCCATCGGTGCGTCGTGTCGGCGTGTTGCTGCGACGCGATTGGTCGAATACGGAACATGATTGGCAGGTGGCGCTCGCGGCAGCGCGAAAGCTCAATCTCGACCTTCTCGCCCTTGATGCCCGTTCCGCGGATGAGCTCACCGCGGCATTCAAGCGGGCATCGGCGGACAGGGTGGACGGAATCATGACCTTCCGGACTCCCACGGTCGTGACCTACCTCAAGCTGGTTGCCGAGCTATGCCGCACGCACCGGCTCCCCGCCGTGTTCGACGCGCGCGAGTACGTGGAGGCCGGCGGCCTGATGTCCTACGGGCCGAACATCGACGCGATCTATCGCCAGCTGGCGACCTATGCGGGCAAGCTTCTGCGTGGTACGCCGGCCGCCGAACTGCCTATCGAGGAGCCGACGAGGTTCGAGCTCGTCATCAACAAGCATACCGCCGACACGATCGACCTCGCTCTCCCTCCGAGCCTGCTCGCGCGGGCGGACACGGTGATCGATCCATGAGAACGGTGGCGGCGTCAAGAGCGTCTGCGCAGGCAGCTCGTCCTTTCGGAGCCGGGATGGGGCCCGGCGCGATCGCACAATTGACACAGGATCGGCGATCCCGGTGGCGGCAATACCGTGGTATCCCCCGGATCGGGGCGCAAATTGCGATGAAGAGCTCGGGAGGACCCTGGCCGGGGCAACGTCCACCACCCATCCATTCGCGCACGGACGCCGGCGCATGATGTCGTGTTCGATCGTCGACGATCCGGGCTCGTCGAGGGAGGGCGTCTCAAACAGTGAGTCGGTCACTGGGGAGCATCGATCACCCCGAGAACGCCCGCACTGGAACGGCTGCGCCAGGCCCCGAGGCCTCGCGAGCGGCGCACGCGTTACGCGCGACGCGGGAGGCAGGGCCGTCGTGGTGGTGAGAGGCAGCCACGGCGTCGGAACTCAGCGGAGTCAATCTGATCGCGAACCGTGATGAAGAGGCGGACGAGGAGCTTGCGAGCCACGGCCACGCGGGCCTTGGGGCGACCCCGGCGATGGATCAGCGTGCGGTAGACCCGGTGCCGGTCGTCATCGGCGCGGGCGGCCTCCTGATGGTGCCCCTCATCGTGTGGGAAGGCCTCGAGGCGGTGCGTGGTCGCACCTGCTGCCACGGCGACGGGTAGCCCCGTCAGCCGGCCACGGACCGCCGGCCGGGTGCCGGGCCAGCCACGGTCCTACGCTCGCGCTCGTACCAGCGCGACATCAGCTCCATGGCGAGCCACGCGGCGGAGCAGCTCACCAGGAGCACGACGCGCGCCGTCCCCCAGCCCCAGCGGTCCACGGTCCACGCGAAGGCGGTGGGCGCGGCGGCGTTGACGATGAGAACCGGGGTGGCGATGGCGCCGAGCACGGCTCCGAATCCCCTCGCGCCGAACAGGGCGAGCGGCACCGCGCCACGAACGATGGTGATGACACCCTGGGACGCGCCCATGAGCAGCGTGAACGCGACCACCATCGGCACATTTCCGGTGCCGGTCAGCAGCAAGAGGAGCGACGGGGGCAGGATGCCGACCGCGATGCGGCCCACCGTGATCGCGCGCAGATTCCGGGCGAACAGGATCTCGACCACCCGCCCTCCGAACTGGGCGACGCCCTTCGTCGAGGCGACCCAGACCGCGGCCGCCGTCGCCAGGCCCGCGGCCTCGAGAAGCGGGACGAGCTGCACGGAGATGACGCCGAACACGAACCCGTTGAGCGACATGATGAGGGCGAAGAGCCCGATGGCGACCGAGCGCGCGCGCCCTTCGAGCGGGGCGCCGTCCGGAGACGCCGGGGACCCGCCCGTCGGCGCGGCCACGCTCTCGGCGGGCTCGCGGCGGGAGAGGCCGAGCCAGTGCAGAGGCAAGCACACCACCAGATTGATGAGGGCGAACAGGACGAGTGTCTGTCGCCAGCCGACCTGCTCGTTCAGGGCGTGGCCGACCACCCAGAACACCGAGGAAGCGAACGCTCCGAAGAGGGTGAGGTAGGAGATCGCCGTCCGCCCTCGCGAGGGAGCGACCTGCACCAACGCGGCGAAGGCGGCGTCGTACAGGCACAGCCGCATGCCGAGGCCGAGGAATACCCAGACCGCCAGGTACGCCGGCTCGCTGCGGACGTGGGCGAGGGCGAACAGGCCGATGGACACGAGCACGGTACCGAGCGTCATCACGGCGCGGCCGCCGTGCCGGTCGATCGCCCGGCCCACCGTGCTCGAGACGAGGCCCATGGCGAGCAGGGCAACCGTGAAGCCGAGGAAGACGAAGCCGCGGCTCCAGCCGGTGTCCTGGCTGATCGGCCCCGCCAGCACCCCGAGACAGTAGTAGCTCGTCCCCCACGCGGTGATCTGGGTGATGCCGAGCGCGAGCACCGCGCCCGTCATCGGGTCGGCGAGCCGTGCCCGGACGCTGCGCCATCGAGGCATTTCGCGAGACTATCACGCGAAGCGGCCGTCACGCGCTCGCCTTCCGAGTTAGCCGAGCCGGCCGCCGCTCGCTCTTTGTGTGCGACTCGACATCTGCCCTATCTAGCAGTATGATTGGTTCGTTTCAGGTCAATCCGCCTTCCCTGGAGAGGACTCTCGATGGCAATCAGTCCCAGGATGTTAGCCATTATCCAGAAGGTCGAAAACGCAGAAGCGGAGTACTTCGCGGGCCTGAGAACCAAGGCCATCAGGGATCGCCTCCGGGCCGCGAAGGTGAAACAGGTCCTGGCCGCGAGGAAGAAGCCACCGGTCAAGAAGGCACCGCTCCGCGCGAAGTAGCCATTCGATGAGCAAGGCGCGTCCGAAACACAGGTCGCATCCCCGGAACAAGGCCCCGGACGACCTTGTGATCCCGGTGCATCGATACAAGCACGACGCCAAGACTCGAGCCGCCATCGCCCTCGCCGCCACGATTCCTCTCGCACCCGGGCCACCACGGCGAGAAGCGAGGAAGAGGCGCCGAGCGAAAGCGAAGAAGCGCGCCGGCTAGAACCGCAGCGCGATCTCGCGCCCCTCGCGGAGCGACGCCTCGGCGGCGAGGCAGACGACGATGCGCTTGCGCGCCTCCTCCCCCGACAGCAGAGGACGCCGCTCGGCGAAGGCGGGCACGATCTGGCGGGCCTGCTCCGTCAGCTCCACCAGCTCACCCGAGGGGCCGACCGGTACCGTCTCCGCTCCGCTCCCGCGCCCGCGCTCGATCCGCAGCTCGAAGGCGGGGTGGAGGGTGCGGTCCAGGGTACCCGACCACCAGGAGCGAATCGCGCCCTCGCTGCCCACCACGTGAAGCAGCTGGTGGTACTCGAAGCCACCCAGCGTCTGGGTGATGACCGCGTGGGCGCCGCCGGCGAACTGGAGGACCGCGGAGAAGCTCTGCGACAGTCCCGCGCCACGGTCGCCGCCGCTGCCGACCGCGTGAACGGATAGGGGGTCGCCCCTGCGCTCGAAGTACCACATGACGAAATCGAAGAAGTGCACCGGCTCCTCGAGAATCCAGGAGCCCACGCGCGCGGGGTCGTAGCGCCAGGCCTGTGAGCCCGGCCGGAAGGGGAAGCGGAACAGGGAGAAGGCGATGTACGACGGCGCGCCGATCTCCCCCGCCTCGATGAGGGCCTTGACCCGGCCGTACTGGGTCGACAGGCGAAGCTCGTGGCCGATGCTCAGGACGCGGCCGCCGGTGCGGGCCGCCGCGAGCAGCCGGTCGCAGCCCTCGAGCGTGGTGGCCATCGGCTTCTCGAGGAGCACGTCCTTGCCGGCCTCGAGCGCGGCCACGCCCACCTCGGCGTGGAGATGGTTGGGCACCACCACCGCCACCGCGTCGATGTCGGGTCGCGCGAGGAGTGCCGGGTAGCCCACGTCGACCGGCACGCCGGGAAAGTCCCGCGCGGCCACCGCCGCGGTCGCCTCGCTCGCACAGGCGATGGCGTGAAGCTGGGCGCCCGGCGCCGCCGCGATCGCGGTGGCGTGGTGCCGGCCCCACAGGCCGTAGCCGATCAGCCCGAAACGCACGGCCGGGAGGACGCAGAGGTCATGGCGACGAGGCTCGCCGAGGATAGACGAGGCCCTGGCCCTTGACAACCTCTTCGCTCACGGTGTACGCATCGGGCCATCCTACCCGCTCGCCCCCGGTTTCTCGGAAAGGAGTCCGTGGACATGAGACTCGCTCGACTTCTGCCCGCAGTGCTCGCATTCGCGCTGGTGATGGCCCTGGCGGCTCTCGCACCCGCCGCCTCGTCCGACACGCTCGTCTGGGATATCGCGGCCGGGCCGCAGTACGTGGACCCGGTGATGGGGACGAGCGCCCAGGCCAACGTCATGGTGATGCAGAACGTCTACGAGCGGCTCGTCTGGTACGACGGCCCGGGCACGCAGCCCATCCCGTGGCTGGCCACCGGCTGGGAGGTCAAGGACGGGGGCCGGCGCTACATCTTCAAGCTCCGGAAGGGCATCAAGTTCCACGACGGCGCCGACCTCGACGCCGCCGCGGTGAAGTTCAGCTTCGACCGGGCTGTCCTCATCGACGATCCGACCGGCATCGGCTCGTTCTTCCCCACCGGCACCGCGGCGCCCGGCATCCTGAAGGGGTCCTGGGAGTTCAGCAAGTCGTTCGGGGTGGGCAAGGACTATTCCCAGGCCGCGGTGGACCGCTACCTGGCGGCGGGCGCGGTGAAGGTCATCGACCCCTACACGGTCGAGTTCAACCTGGCCCAGCCCTACGGCGCCTTCCTGTCGGACATCGCCACCTTCATGGGCTCGATCGTCTCGCCGGCCTACGTCACCAAGCACTGGACGAAGCCCGCCGACGCCGCGCGGGGGTTCATCCCCGGTGTCACCGCCGGACAGCGAGACGAGCGGATGCTCTACTTCGCCAGCGGAACCGGGCCCTACGTCCTCGAGACCTTCGACAAGGCCACCGCCAACGTGGTGCTCAAGGCCAATCCGACGTACTGGGGCGGGCCGACCGGCAAGATCAAGCCGCGCCTGCAGACCGTCATCGTGCGGGCCACGCTCGATCAGGCCACCCGGCTGCTCAATCTCAAGTCGGGCGAGGTGGACATCGCCGATATCTCCACCGCGGCGATCTTCGACGTGATCGACAAGAGGAAGTGGCTGGAGGACGGCAAGATCGAGCCGATCGTGCCCGGGATCAGCGTGCCGGGACCGAACCCGTGGCTGACGATCTACTTCGCGAAGATGAACGTCAAGATGAAGAACCCGGACGGGAGCCTCGCGCCGTTCCAGCCGTTCCAGGACGCGCGCGTCCGGCGGGCCTTCGCCTCGTCCATCGACACCGCGGACATCCGGCGCAACGTCTTCAACGGATTCGCCGAGGCGACGAGCTGGGGCCTCACCCCCGCGCAGTTCGGGTACGACCCCAAGGTGAAGGCCGGGTACGCGTTCAACCTGGAGGAGGCGAAGAAGCTCCTGCTCGAGGCCGGGAAGGACCTGGGCTTCGGCCCCGACAAGCCGCGAGACATGGTCATCATCTACAACGCCGCCGCGCCGTGGCAGAGCTACATCGCGACCCAGGTCGCGTCCAACGTCAACAAGCTCAACGTCGGCCTCAAGATCGACGTGAAGGCGCTCTCGTTCGCGGAGTACGTCAACTCGTGGCGCTCCCAGCTCACCGGGTTCAGCATCCACAGCACGTTCTCGCTGACCGCGGATCCCAACCCGTGGCTGAGCGCCTTCGGCACCAGCGCGGGCTTCTGGGCCCGGACCAGCTCCTACGACAACGCCAAGGCCAACGCGCTCTACACGAGACAGTTCCAGACGCTCGATCCCAAGCAGCGGGCCAAGGTCATCTCGGAGCTGGTGCAGGTGGTCAACGACGACGTGATGTGGGTGTGGATCGGCGCCGCCACCGCGTACGGCCAGCCGACCTTCAACCCCAACGTGCTCCGCACGTCGGTGAAGGGCTTCTACTACAACCCGACCTACCAGGGCTTCTACTTCCCGGCGCTCTGGAAGGAGTGACGAGAGCGGCGTCGTCGACGCGTGGGGTTCGTCGCGTACGTGCTCAAGCGCCTGGCCTACCTCGGCCTGGTGCTGCTGGGCGTGAGCGCGGTGGTGTTCTTCCTGCTGCGGGGCATGCCAGGGGTGGACCCGCTCGCCGCGTACATCGCGCCGGGCTTGCCCATCAGCCAGGACGCGCTCACGGCCCTCCGGCGTGAGCTGCGCCTGGATGAGCCGCTGCCCGTCCAGTACGTCTACTACGTCACGAACCTCCTGAGAGGAGACTGGGGGTTCTCGCGAACCGCCGCCCAGCCCGTGCTGGAGGCGCTTCTCGGCCGGCTGCCGGCCACCATCGAGCTGGCCGTCTTCGCGGTCGTCCTGAGCACGGGCCTCGGCGTGCCGCTCGGCATCATCGCCGCGCTCCGGCGGGACCGGGCCACCGACGTGGCGGTCCGGGTCATCTCGATCACCGGCATCTCGTTTCCGGTCTTCTGGCTGGGCATCATCCTGCAGCTCGTCTTCTTCTACTACCTGGGCCAGCTCGGCCTGCCCAGCCTGCCCTCCCGGGGGCGGGTGGGCGACCTGGTGGCGCTGCAGTCTCCGCTCAAGGCGGTGACCGGCTTCTACGTCGTCGACAGCCTCATCGCCGGGAACCTCGCCGTCTTCACCAGCGCGCTCCGTCACCTGCTGCTGCCCGCCTTTACTCTGAGCCTGATCAGCCTGGCCGCGATCGTCCGGATCATGCGGGCCAGCATGCTGGAGGTGCTCCGACAGGACTACATCCTGCTGGCGCGCTCGAAAGGCCTGCCCCTGCGGATCATCATCGTTCGCCACGCCCTCCGAAACGCGATCACCCCGGTGCTCACCACGGCGGGCACCACGCTCGGCATCCTGCTGGGCGGCGCCGTCGTGGTCGAGACGGTCTTCTCGTGGCCGGGAATCGGACGCCTCGCCGCCCAGGGCATCCTGAACAACGACAGCATCCTCGTGGTGGGGTTCACCCTGTTCGTGGCCACCATGATGGTGCTGGTGAATCTGGTGGTCGACGTGCTGTACGCGGTGGTCGACCCGCGCGTGAGGTACTGAGCGTGGCGATCGCGATCGCGGGGCGTCTCTGGCAGAACAAGCTCGCGGCCGCCGGCCTCGCCGTCTTCGGGATCATCGCGCTCACGGGGGCGATGGCGCCGCTGGTGATCCCGGCCTCCGTCGTCCGCGATGTGACGTTCGCGGCCAAGCTGACGCCGCCCAGCGGCCAGCACTGGTTCGGCACCGACGACTACGGCCGGGACCTCTTCTTCCTGGTGCTACTGGCCGCCCACCTCGACCTGCGGACCGCGCTGTTCGTGGTGTTGGCGGCCCTCGCCATCGGGATCTGCCTGGGGGCCCTGGCCGGCTTCGTGAAGCGGCTCGACGAGCCGCTCATGCGGATCACCGACGTCTTCCTCTCGATCCCGAGCCTGGTCCTGGCGATGGCCATCGCCTCGGTGCTGGGCCGGAGCATCGAGAACCTGTCCATCGCCCTGGTCTTCGTCTCGTGGCCGATCTACTGCCGGCTGATGCGGGGACAGGTCCTGACCGAGAAGGAGAAGCCCTACGTCCGGGCGCTCACGACGCTGGGCGTGGGGCGCGTCCGGATGATCTTCCGCCACATCATCCCCAACACGCTCTTCCCGGTGATCGCGCGCGCTCCCGCCGACGTGGGGCTGATCCTGATCACGCTGGCCGCGCTCAGCTACATCGGCTTCGGTCCCGGGCCGTACGTGCCCGAGTGGGGCAGCCTGGTCGCGGCCGGCCAGGCCTACATCTTCCAGGCCCCGTGGCTCGTGACCTTCCCCGGGGCCGCCATCTTCCTCACGTCGCTCTCGCTCAATCTGGTCGGCGACTGGGCCCGCGACGTCTTCGACCCGCGGCTGCGGAGCTGAGGAGCGATGGCGTCCGGCGGCGAGCGCCCGGCGGTCCTGGAGGTGCGGGACCTCGGCGTGGAGCTGGGCATCGGAGGGAAGTGGGTCCAGGCGCTCCGCGACGTGAGCCTGACCATCCGCGGCGGCGAGGTCCTCGGGCTCGTGGGCGAGTCGGGCTCCGGCAAGTCGCTGACCGCGCTGTCGATCCCCGGGCTTCTCCCGGGCAACGCGCGCGTGGTGGGAGGCTCCATCCGCCTGATGGGCGAGGACGTCCTGGGCCTGAGCGAGCCGCAGCTCAACCGGCTGCGGACCCGCTCGGTCGCCTTCATATTCCAGAACCCGACCACTTTTCTCAATCCGGTCCTCACCGTGGGCGCCCAGATCTCCGAGATCTTCGAGCTGAGCCCGGAGCTGCTCGATCCGCCTGGCGCGGGCGTCCGACCGTCGCGGCGCAGCCGCCGGCGCCAGGCATGGGCCAAGGGCATCGAGTACCTGCGCGTGGTCCGCATCCCCGATCCGGAGCGGATCGCGCGCCAGTATCCCTTCGAGCTGTCCGGCGGGATGCAGCAGCGCGCGGTGATCGCGATGGCTCTCGCCCGGAAGCCGCACCTGGTGATCGCGGACGAGATCACCACCGCGCTGGACGTCACCGTGCAGGCGCAGATCCTGAGCCTGCTGTCCGAGCTCCGGCGGAGCATCGGTATGACCCTGCTCCTGATCACCCACGACATGGGCATCGTGGCGCAGCTCGCGGATCGGGTCGCCGTCATGTATTCGGGCACCGTCGTGGAGTCGGCCGACGTCCGGAGCCTCTTCCGGGAGGCCCGGCACCCCTATGCGCGGGCACTGCTCGCGGCGGTGCCCACGATCCGCGGCGATCGGACCATCTTCCAGGCGATCCCCGGATCCATGCCCGCCGTCTCCGATCCGCCGGCGGGGTGCCGGTTTCATCCGCGCTGCCCGCGGGTGCTCCCGCACTGCCTGGCCGTGAGGCCGCTCTCGCTGCTCGTCGGCCCCGGTCACGCGGTGGCCTGCCATCTCTACGAGGAGCGCGCGGAGTGACCGAGCCCCTCGTGCTCGAGGTGGAGCGGGTGGTGAAGCACTTCCCCGTCCGGCGCCATCTGCTGGAGCGAAGACCGGGTCGCGTCCGGGCCGTCGACGGCGTGGATTTCCAGGTGCGGGCCGGCCGGACCTTCGGGCTCGTCGGCGAGTCGGGCTGTGGCAAGACCACCGTCGCCATGCTGCTCGTGAAGCTGCTCGCGCCGACCGGGGGCCGGATCACCTTCGAGGGGCGGGATCTGGCCGGCATCACGAGCCGCGCGGTGAAGGAGTTCCGCCGGCGGGTGCAGATCGTCTTCCAGGACCCCTACGGCTCGCTGGACCCGCGGCAGACCATGCGGAGCGCGCTGGTGGAGCCCCTGTTCACGCTGGGCGTGGCGCGCGACCGGGCACGGGCCCTGGACCGGGCGGTGGAGTCCGTGGAGATGGTGGGGCTGGACGCGGAGATCCTGCGACGGCTGCCCCACGAGCTGAGCGGCGGGCAGCGGCAGCGGGTCGTCATCGCCCGCGCGCTGTCGGTCGCCCCCCGCCTCCTCATCCTGGACGAGCCGACCTCGTCGGTGGACGTCTCGGTGCAGGCCCAGATCCTGAGCCTGCTCGCGGACCTGAAGCGGCGGGAAGGCCTCACCTATCTGCTGATCTCCCACAACCTCGTCGTGGTCCGGTACATGAGCGACGTGGTGGCGGTCATGTATCTGGGGAAGATCGTCGAGATGGCCGAGTCGGCGGCGCTGTTCGGCGCTCCGCTCCACCCGTACTCGACCGCGCTGATCTCTGCGATCCCGGTTCCCGATCCCGAGGCCCCGACGATCAGCGCGCTCGCGCGAGGCGACGTCTCGAGTCCCGTGCACATGCCGCCCGGATGCCGCTACCATCCGCGCTGCCCGTTCGCGGAGCGGGTATGCCGGGAGATTGAGCCGCCGCTGGTCGAGCTCCAGCCGGGGCACCAAGCGGCCTGCCACTTCCCGGGCGTGGCGCGCCGGAGCGCCCCGGTCCCGGAGCCGAGCCGGTAACGGCCACGGCTTACCCGGCGGCCAGGTCGTCCCGCGGTTGCGCCCCGGGCGCCTCGCTGGTTAGCATTGCCCCCATGACGATGCTGCGCGCCCGGGACCTCGTGCGATGCCGCACCACTACCGTCGCGGTAGAGCGCCGGACTCCCGAGCGCTCGAGGGTCCGGGCGGCCCAGGGCTTCGGGATGTGACTCTCGCCAGGACGCTCCGCGAGGTTCGCCGCCAGGGCCTGATCTACGCCGGCCTCGTGCCGTTCGTGGTGATCGCGCTGTTTCCCATCTGGTGGATGGTGATCACCGCCTTCAAGCAGGAGGCGGACCTCTACCGGATGGACGTGGCGCCGTTCTGGTTCCACCTCCCGCCCACGCTCGAGCACTTCACGCGCCTCTTCACGCGGACGTACTTCACCGCGCAGCTCCTCAACACCGTGCAGCTCGCGGTCTACGTGGTCGCGCTCACCACGCTGATGGCCGTGCCTGCCGGGTACGCGCTCGCGCGCCTGCGATTGCCCGGCGCCGAGAATCTCGGCATCGCGATCTTCCTGACCTACCTCGTCCCGCCCATCATCCTCTTCATTCCGCTGGCGCGTGTGGTGGGAATGCTCGGGCTGTTCGATTCGTGGTGGGCGCTCGTGGTCGTATACCCGGGCTTCACCATCCCATTCTGCACCTGGAAGATGATGGGCTACTTCAAGACCGTGCCCCTGGAGGTGGAGGAGGCGGCGTGGCTGGATGGCTGTAGCCGAATCGGTGGCCTCTACCGCATCGTCCTGCCCGTGAGCCGGCCCGGCGTCGCGATCTCCGCGGTGTTCGCGTTCTCGCTCGCGATGCAGGAGTACCTCTACGCCGTCGCCTACGTGGCCCCGCGGACCGAGAAGGTGGTGACGGTCGGGCTCGCGACGGCCTTGATCCGCGGGGACATCTTCTTCTGGGGCTCGCTGATGGCCGGGGCGCTGGTCGTGGGTCTGCCGATCGCGCTCCTCTACAGTTTCGTCCTCGACCACTTCATCGAGGGCTTCACCGGTGTCGGGACCAGCCAGTGAGTGTGTTGCGTAGAGGCCGCGCGGGCTACCCGGCGGCCAGGTCGTCCCGCTCGAGCAGCAGGGTCACCGCGACCCCGAACAGCAGGCCCCAGAACGGGGCCCCGATGCCCGCGAGCTCGATGTCGGCCACGGTGACGAGGAAGGCGACGAGCGCGCCGAGGGCGCAGCGATCCCGGAACGCGACGGCGAAGGCCGACTGCAGCACGCGCAGCATTGCCAGGCCCGCGACCGTCGGGATGAACGCGCCCGGAGTGGCCAGCATGAGGCGGGTGACGGAGGGGGACAGGAGCCCGAAGAGGCATCCCAGCAGGCCGACCGTCATCCCCGCGGTGTACCGGCGGCGCGTGTCGCCGCTGCCCGAGATGATCGCGTTGACGGGACCGGTGAGGCAGGTCGACACGGTGCCGAGACACGCGGTCAGCAGGGAGCCCGCCCCGCACGCCACCGTGATCGCGTCGATCGGCGGCCGATGCCCGGCCGCGCGCAGCACCGCGATACCCTGGGCGTTCTGCACCACCAGCACCGTGACCGCGAGCGGCACCACCAGCTCGACCATCGCCGTCCAGGAGAATGCGGGCGCGTGGAGGGTGGGCCGGGCCAGGCCGGCGGCTCCGCCGGCCACGGGGTGGAACCCACCGAGGGCGGCGATCATGGCGATGCCGACGAGGATCGCCGCGATGAGGGGCGGCAAGCGCCGGGCCAGTACCGGCAGCGCGGTCAGGGCCAGGAACACCGCGGTCATCGGCGCCGCGATCCAGAACTCGTGGTGCAACGCGCGGACGAGGTCGAGCCCGAAGCGCAGGAACACTCCCGCCACCATGCCCATCACGATGGGCATCGGCACCGCCTCCATCGCTCGCCGCACCCAGCCGCTGAGGCCGAGCGCGAGGACGAGGGCGCCGCTGGCCAGGAATGCGCCGATGACCTCCGGGAAGCTCAGGTGCTCGAGCGCCGGGCCCACCAGTACCGTGCCCGGGATCGTCCAGAAGAGGACGAGCGGCTGGCGGTAGATCCAGCAGAAGGCGATGCTGATCAGCCCGTTGACGAAGAAGGCGCCGAACAGCCAGGAGGACAGGTCGGACGCGCTCAGGCCGCCGCGGGTCCCCACCGTGAGGATGATCGCGACCGGCCCCGAGGCGGCGAAGATGAACGCGACGAGCCCGTTGGCGGCGTAGACGGCGCCGAAGTCCGAGACCACCTGGCGCAGCGACGGCGGGTCCGGTCTCGGACGGCTGAGCGGCATCGCGGGCCGATGGTAGCGCAGTCTCCTCGGTTCGGGGCCGTCGATCCGGCCGCCCGGAGCACCGGTTGCGCCCGCGCGCCGCGCTGGTTAGCATCGCCCCCATGACGACGCCGCGCACCGCGGAGGTGGTGATCATCGGAGGAGGGGTGACGGGCGCCAGCACCGCGTTCCACCTGACCCGGCGGGGCGTCCGCGACGTGGTGGTCGTCGACCGGGGCGCGATCGCCTCCGGCGGCACCGGCAAGAGCTCGGCGTGCGTCCGGCAGCACTACTCGACGGCCGAGACCTGCCGGATGATCCTCTACTCGCTCGACTTCTTCCAGCACTTCGCCGAGCACACCGCCGGCGAGGCGTGCGGCTTCCGCCACACCGGGTACCTGCTCGGGGTGGACGGCCGGATGCGCGCGCCCATGGAGGCCTCGGTCGCGCTCCAGCGCTCGGTCGGCATCGACACGCGGCTCGTCTCGCCGACCGAGATGCGGGAGATCGAGCCGCGCCTGCGCGCCGACGACCTGGTCGCCGGCTGCTACGAGCCCGCCTCGGGCTACTGCAATCCCGTCGAGACCGCCCAGGGCCTCGCGCGCGCCGCGCGCGCGGCGGGCGCGCGCATCCTGGAGGACACCGCCGTGACCGGGCTGCTCGTCGAGGGCGATCGTATCCGCGGCGTCCGCACCGCCGCCGGCGACATCCACGCCCCCGTCGTGGTCAACGCGGCCGGTCTCTGGAGCGCCGGGGTAGCCGCCATGGCCGGCGTGACGCTGCCGATCCACGTGTGCCGGCACAAGATCAGCATCGTGGCCTGGCCCGAGGCCGACCGCCGGCCGCACCCGATGGTCTACGATTTCGTCACGAACATCTACACGCGGCCCGAGATGGGCGAGCACATCCTGGTGGGCGGCCTCGACGCCGAGGAGTCGCAGGACGCGGCCGACCCCGACGCCTACCGCGAGGGCGTGAGCCTCGACGAGTCGACCGAGTACCTCGCCCGCGTGAGCCATCGATTCCCCACGCTCGGCGACGGCCACATCGCCCGCGGCTACGCGGGCTGCTTCGACGTCTCGCCCGACTGGCACCCGATCCTCGACCGGGTCGGCCCGGAGGGTCACTACGTGGCGGCCGGCTTCTCCGGCCACGGCTTCAAGCTGTCCCCGGCGGTGGGCCACATGATGGCGACGCTCATCGCCGAAGGACCCGCCGGACATCCGGACCTGCCCACGTTCCGTCTGTCGCGATTCGCGGAGGGCAAGCCGATCCGGGGCACCTATGGCGACTGGCTGATGTGCTAGACGGGAGGCCATAGCGGCGTGGCGGCGGTGGATCAGCAGAAGATCAGACGTGCGCGGACCGGGCTGATCGCGCACGATCCCGACCGCGCGCAGGCCGGCTACACGCTCTTCGCGCCCATGTTCGGCGACGGCACCGTCTACCTCGTGGACATGGACGGCGAGGTGGCCCACACGTGGCGCATGCCGTACCGGCCGGGCCTCTACGGGCACCTGCTCGACAGCGGCCGCCTCTTCTATGGCGGCAAGGTCATGGAGGACCTCGCGCGCTTCGAGGCGTGGCCACGCTTCAAGGGCGGAGCCGTGCTCGAGGTGGACTGGCGCGGCCGGGTCCTCTGGGAGATCCGCCACCCGGACCACCATCACGACGCGCGCCGGCTCCGGAACGGTAACGTCCTCCTCCTGTGCCTGCGTCCGCTGCCCCCCGCGCTCGCGGCCCAGGTCCGCGGCGGGCGGCCGGGCACCGAGGCCGACGGCACGATCTACGCCGACTATCTGCTCGAGCTGACCACGCGCGGCGAGGTCGTCTGGGAGTGGCGGAGCTGGGAGCATCTCGACCCGGCGGCCTACCCGATCACCCCACAGGACCGCCGCGCCGAGTGGACGCACGGCAACACGGTGGCGGAGACGAGCGACGGGCACATCGTGGTGAGCTTCCGCAACATCTCGACCGTCGTCATGATCGAGCGCGCCACCGGGAAGCTGGCCTGGACACTCGGCGGCCCCCCGCTCGCCCAGCAGCACGACCCGCGGCCGCTGCCCGGCGGCAATCTTCTGATCTTCGACAACGGGACCCATCGTCACGATCACCCCGCGACGTTCTCGCGCGTGGTCGAGGTCGATCCGCGCACCCGCGAGATCGTCTGGCAGTACACCGATCCGTCGCTGTTCGAGTTCTTCAGCCCCTACATCTCGGGCGCGCAGCGGCTCGCGAACGGCAACACGCTCATCTGCGAGGGCTGCCACGGGCGGATCTTCGAGGTGACGCGCGACGGCCTCGTGGTGTGGGAGTACGTCAGCCCGCACTTCTCCCACGAGCCCGGGGCTCCCGGCCTGAACAACTGGGTCTTCCGCGCGTTCCGCTACACTCCGGCGGAGATCGAGGCGGCGCGCCGGGCCTGAGCGGCGGTCCTCACGAGGCCAGCTTGTAGAACCGAAGCGCGTTGTCGCCGAGCACCTTCCGGCGCGCCTCGGCGGAGAGCGGCGCGAGCCGCTCCCGCAGCTCCCGGACGACGCCCATCGATGCGTCGATGTGCGGGTAGTCCGAGGCCCAGATGAAGTAGTCGGCCCCCAGGTGCTCCACCATCTGGGCGGTCAAGGACTCGTCCGGGTCGGCCGAGATCAGGCACTGGCGGTAGAAGTATTCGCTCGGCGCCATGCGGATCGGCGTCCGGTGCGCCATCACGCGGTGCTTGTGGTCCAGCCGGTCGAGCCAGGAGGCGATCCAGTTCGAGCCGGCCTCCAGGACCGCACACTTGAGCCGTGGATATCGCTCGAACATGCCGGAGGCGAGCATCTGGGTGAAGGCCGCCATCACGTCGATGGCGAGAAAGGCGAAGCCGAACAGGCCGTCCGAGGGATCGTACCGCTGCCACGGTCGAAACCACTGGCGGTCTCGCACTACCACGTGGAACGCGATCGGCATCTCCAGATCTTGCGCGGTCTCCCAGAAGCGGGCGAACGCGGGGTCGTCGAAGTGTCGGCCCCCGCGGGCGGCGACATCCGGAGAGAGGAAGACTCCCACGCAACCGTCCGCGCGCGCCCGGATCGTCTCCTCCACGGCGCCCTCGGGGTCGAGGAGGGAGATGTGCGCCACCGGGTGGAGGCGCTTGGGATCGGCCTGGCAGAACTCGACCAGCCATCGGTTGTAGGCACGGGTGTAAGCGGTGGCCAGCCCTGGGTCCGCGACGTGTCCCTCCCAGCAGATGCCGATGGTCGGATACAGGAGGACGCTGTCGATGCCCTCGGCATCCATCACGCGAAGGCGCGCGTGCGGATCGTAGCCGCCGGCCGGGCTGCCCTCGGCGTAGGTGACCTGACCCCGGGTGAGGAGGCGCTCGGTGTCCATCTCGATACCGCCGAGCGAGCCGAGCTGTCCACGCAGGGTCTTCAGCGGTCGGCCGTCGATCAGCAGAACTTCGTAGCCTTCAGGGTCGGCGCCGATCCGGATGGCCCGATCCCGATACGATGGATCGAGGTATCGGAGCCAGGTGTCGGCGGGCTCCAGCACGTGACCATCGGCATCGACGATTCGTCCGGTTGCTTCCGTGGCCATGGACGCTCCCTTCGGCGCCAGCGGATCGGAGAGCCCGATACTGCACGGAGGCTGCGGTGGCGTCAAGGTGCGCCGCCGGTGGCGCCGCGGGTCGCGATCGCATAGAATTCCGTGCATCGAGGTGGTAAGGAGCCGCGACGTGCCCAGGATCAACGAGGCGTTCCTCAACCTGCGGGCGAGCTACCTCTTCGCGGAGGTCAAGCGGCGAACGCAGGCTCATCGCGACGCGCACCCCGGGGCCCGGCTGATCGACCTCGGCATCGGCGACGTCACCCTGCCGCTGCCGGTTGTCGTCGTCGAGGCGCTCGAGGCCGCCGCTCGCGAGCAGGCCCGGGCCGAGACGCTCAAGGGCTACGGGCCCTACGTGGGCTACGAGTTCCTGCGCGCGGAGATCGCCGCGCACGACTTCGGCGCGCGCGGTATAAAGCTCGGTGCGGACGAGATCTTCGTCAGCGACGGCGGCAAGAGCGACGCCGCCAACATCCAGGAGCTGTTCGCGCCGGATGCGGTGGTGGCCCTGATGGATCCCGCCTACCCGGTCTATGCCGACGCCAACGTGATGGCGGGACGCTCCGGCCCCGCCGACGCGAGCGGCCGCTACCCGGGCTTCGTCTACCTGCCGTGCACCGCCGAGAACGACTTCCAGCCGGCGCTGCCCGACCGGCACGTCGACCTGATCTATCTCTGCTATCCCAACAATCCCACCGGCGCCGTGATGACACGCGCATCGCTCCGGCGCTGGGTCGACTACGCGCGGGGCCATGAAGCGGTGATTGTCTACGATGCCGCCTACGAGGCCTACATCCGGGATCCGGAGCTGCCGCACTCGATCTACGAGGTCGAGGGGGCGCGCGAGGTGGCCATCGAGTCCCGCAGCTTTTCCAAGAACGCCGGGTTCACCGGCCTGCGGATGGCCTACACCGTGGTGCCGCGCGAGGCGCAGGGCCGGACCAGGGCGGGGGATGCGGTGAGCCTGAACCAGCTCTGGCTCCGGAGGCAGTCGACCAAGTCGAACGGTCCCCCATACGTCATCCAGCGGGCGGCCGCGGCCGTCTACACCCCGGAAGGCGGCAAGCAGGTCCGGGCGCTGATCGATCACTACATGGAGAACGCGCGCATCCTCCGGGAGGGGCTGGAGCGGGCGGGGCTCACCGTGTACGGCGGGCGCAACGCGCCCTACATCTGGATCCGCACGCCGGCGGGGGTGTCGTCGTGGGACTTCTTCGACCGCCTCCTGGCGGAGGCCCACGTGGTGGGCGTGCCCGGATCCGGCTTCGGCCCGAGCGGTGAAGGCTACTTCCGCGTGAGCGCTTTCGGGTCTCGCGCCGACAGCGCCGAGGCGGTCGAGCGGATGGCGACTCGGCTCCGCACCTCGCCAGTCAGCACCGCACAAGGGGGCATACCGTGACGATCGACGCGCCGCAGCTGGCTCGAATGCTACGGACCATGATCCTGATCCGGGAGTTCGACGAACGGGCCATCGAGCTCCGGGTCGCCGGGAAGATCTACGGCGCGGTGCACCCCTACGTGGGTCAGGAGGCGGTCGCGGTCGGCGTGTGCTCGAGCCTGACGGTGAGAGACCGCGTGACCAGCACCCACCGCGGCCATGGACATTGCATCGCGAAGGGCGCCGACATCCGGCGCATGATGGCCGAGCTGTTCGGCCGGGTGGACGGCTACTGCAAGGGCAAGGGCGGCTCCATGCACATCGCCGACTTCGCGGTGGGGATGCTGGGCGCCAACGGCATCGTCGGCGGCGGGCTGCCCATCGCCTGCGGCGCGGCGCTGGCGGCCCAGCTCGAGGGACAGGGCGACGTGACCGTGTGCTTCTTCGGAGACGGCGCCGCCGCCGAGGGCGAGTTCCACGAGGCCCTCAACATCGCCTCGGTGTGGAAGCTCCCCATCCTGTTCGTCTGCGAGAACAACCAGTACGCGGCCAACAACGCGGTCGACGTCCAGCACCCACGAGTCGACATCGCGGCCCACGCCGCGGCCTACGCCATGCCCGGGGTCATCGCCGACGGCAACGACGTGCTCGAGGTCGAGGCGGCGACGCGTGAGGCTGTCACGCGTGCTCGCCGTGGCGACGGACCGACCCTGCTGGAGTGCAAGACGTATCGCTGGCACTTCCACGCCATGCGGGCCACCCCGCCCCCGGAGACTCGTCCGGCCGACGAGATCCTCGCCTGGAAGGCCCGCGACCCCGTCGCGCGCCTCGAGCAGCACGTGCTCGGCCGGGGTCTGCTGTCGGCCCACGAGATCGGCGCGATCCGCGAGGGGGTCAAGGCCGATCTCGACGCCGCGGTGACCTTCGCCGAGCAGAGCCCGTTTCCGGATCCGAAGGATCTGCTGGTCGACATGTTCGCCGATTGAGGCGACGAGGCGCCGGGCATGCGCGACATCAGCTTCCAGAGGGCGCTCGAGGAAGCGGTGGCGGAGGAGATGCGCCGCGACCCGCGCGTCATCACCATGGCCACCGACTTCACCGGCGACCCGCTCAAGGAGTTCGGCCCGGCGCGCGTGCGCTTCTCGCCCATCTCCGAGGCGGCGCTGACCGGCATGGGTCTGGGGGCCGCAGGTTGCGGCTTCCGCCCCATCGTGAACTGGCGGATGGTGACCTTTTCCTTCGTGGCGATGGATCAGATCGTCAACCAGGCGAGCAAGATCCGCTACATGTTCGGCGGGCAGGCCGACTTCCCGGTGACCTATCGCTGCAGCACCGGCGGCGGCATCGGCCTCGCCGCGCAGCACTCCCAGAGCCCGTACTCGATGTGGATGCATCTCGCCGGCCTCAAGATCATCCTCCCGTCGACGCCGGCCGACGCCAAGGGCCTGCTCAAGAGCGCCATCCGTGACAACAATCCGGTGGTCTCTTTCGAGTGCAGCCGTCTGGCTGCCCTGACCGGCCCCGTGCCCGACGGGGATCATCTGGTGTCGATCGGTGTTGCGGACGTGAAGCGGACCGGCACGGACGTGACGGTTGTGGCGCTCGCCTACTACGTGCACGAGGCGCTCGCGGTGGCCGAGGAGCTCGCGCGCGAGAGCATCGCCGTCGAGGTGGTCGATCCGCGGACCCTGGTCCCCCTGGACGTGGACACGTTGCGCGCCTCTGCCCGGAAGACGGGGCGGGTGGTGATCGTGGACGAGGCCCCCGCCACCTGCTCGGCCGCGTCGGAGATCGCCGCGCTGATCGTCGAGGACCCGGAGACCTTTCGTGCCCTGAAGGCCTCCGTCCGCCGGGTCTGCGCCGCTCCCGTCCCCGTGCCGTACAGCCCCACGCTGGAGGGGGCCGCGCTGCCGAGGCGAGAGGACATCAAGGCCGCGGTCTACGAAGTCCTCAAGGAGTCCCTCCGTCCCGCCTGACCGCTCGGGACCAGCGCTGAGCCACCGTCGGACCAGCAACACCGGGAGGGAGCCACCATGGCACGCGAAGGTTACCGCATCTTCGACGCCGACACTCACATCATCGAGCCGGTCGAGCCGATCGAGGCGTACCTCTCCAGCGCCGATCGGGCCAAACTCTCCGCACTCGGCTCGCTGGTCCAGCGCTCCCCGGGCAAGGGAGGCATGTCGCGCTACCGGGTCGGCACGCGTCCGGAGCTGAACCGCCGCCTCGGCTCCCGGGACCGCGTCGATCTCGAGGCGTCGGTCGAGCGAACCGTGAGGGACGGCGGGACGCCGTGGGATGTCCGCTGGCAGGGGCCGCCGTTTCCCAGCGACCGCGTGAGCTTCGATCCGCATGCCAGGGTGAAGGACATGGACATCGAGGGCGTCGACGTGAACATGATCCTGCCCTCGGGTGGAATCCCCGCGTTCTGCGGCCTCGACGACGTCGCGCTCGAGCTGGCCGCGTACCAGGCCTACCACCGCTTTCTCGGCGACTACTGCAGACCCTATCCCGACCGGCTGACCAGCGTGGTCCTCGTCTCGCCCCGCGACGTCGCGGCCTCGGTCGCCGAGATTCGCCGCTGCTGCCGGGAGGACTGGCCCGTCGCCATCTTTCCCATCTGCCCGCCGGCCATGTTCCTCGACGAGCCGGCGTGGGAGCCGATCTGGGCGGAGGCGCAGACGCAGGATCTCGCGGTAATCGTCCACTCCTTCACCATGACGGTTCCCTACCCACCCGGGATGTGGGACACCTGGAGCAACGTCTTCCTCCAGCGCTCTGCGGGTCACGTCTGGAACGCCCAGCGTAACGTGGCGGCGCTGATCGGCGGCGGAGTGCTGGACCGCTACCCCGAGCTGCGACTGGCCCCGCTCGAGTGCGGCCATGGCTGGCTTCCGTTCTGGGCGGCCCGGCTCGATGAGCACGCCGAGATGTGTCGGCATGCGATCGCGCCGCTCAAGCACCGGCCGAGCGAGTACATCCGGGGGCCACAGTACTTCCAGAGCATCCAGCTGCACGAGGGTGAGCAGTCACTACGCCACGCCATCGAGGCGCTCGGCGAGGACACGCTGATGTTCGCCACCGACTACCCGCATTCGGAGAGCTGGTTCCCGAAGTCGGTGGACGCCGTGCTCGGATGGACGTCGATTCCCGAGCGCGCGCGCCGAAAGCTGCTCTGGGACAACGCGTCGCGCTGCTATCGGCGGCACCGGGCGCGGGAGGGCGCGCGATGACGGTGTGGTGGCGGGGTCGTGCATCGGCACGTCTGCTGGTATAGTCCCCGCGTGGTCAAGGCGGTGTCGTTCTTCAAGCGGAAGCCCGGCATGCCGGTGGAGGAGTTCCAGGCCTACTGGCGCGGGCGCCATCCGGCCGCGGTGGCGCGGCTGCCGGGGGTGCGGCGGTACGTGCAGTCGCACACGCGCCTCGCCGGTTACGCGAAGGGCGAGCCGGTCTACGACGGCATCGCCGAGCTCTGGTTCGAGGACACGAAGGCGATGACGGCCCTTCGCGGGACCAAGGAGATCGAGGCGGTCGAGGCCGACGAGGCCGTCTTCATCGATCGCTCGACGATGCGGCTGATCCTCACCGACGAGCACGTGATCAAGGACGGCCCCGCTCCGCCCGGTGCCGCGAAGAACGTCGAGTTCGTCACCCGGAAGCCCGGCCTCGGGGTGGACGAGTTCCAGCGCTACTGGCGCGAGATCCACGGGCCGCTGGCCGCCCAGATCCCCATGATCCGACGGTACGTGCAGAGCCACACCCGCCCGTCCGCCTACGAGCGGGGGCGGACCCCCGCGTACGACGGCGTGGCGATCACGTGGTTCGACGACACCCAGGCGATGCGCGCGTCGGCCGCGACGGCCCAGTACGCGCGCACCCGGGCCGACGAGGCGAATTTCATCGCGCCGGGCGATCCGCCGTTCATCATCACCACGGAGCACGTGATCGTCCCGTAGCGGCCGCACGAAGCGGAGTCTGACCACCGGCGGTCTCGAGGAGGAGGGGCACTTGGCCCTGCGAATTCTGAGCGGTATGCTCTTCATCAACGACGGGCCGAAGAACGGCTCCGCCGTGATCACGTTCAGCCCGTTCACGCTCGGAGCGTCTCCACGGAGCGTCAGTCTCCGGAAGGCCCGGGTCATCGGCGCCGACGGCGCGTTCACGCACCCGCCCGCGTCGATCGTGGCGGCGAGGCAGTTCGCGATTCTCGACGTCTCGCCGGATACCGACTACCGCCTCCGCGTCAACGATACGGTGACGACCTCCTCGATCACCATCTCGTGGGCCGGGACCGGGCCGATCTTCCACGAAGAGATCCCGTTCATGATCGTGGGGGAGGTGGGCGATCGACTTCCCGTCCCGACGATCCCACGGCCCCGACGGCCGAAGCGGCCATCCCGGAGGCCGACGGCGCGCCGGAAGAGATCGCGGCGCTGAGGGTCGCTCGCATGAACGTGCGGCTCCCGAGGGCCATCGCATGACGGTGGCATCGCGCGCTCTCGTCGCCACGCTGGTGGCGCTGGCGGTGGCGCTCGCGCTCCAGTCCCGCACGGCCGACGCGCAGATCGACGTCGAGGGCGAGCTGAATCGCGGCAAGGCGGCGCTCCAGCTCAAGAAGTACGACGAGGCCGCCGCGCGCTTCGGCAAGCTGGCCCGCGCCGGCAACGCCGCCGCCCAGTTCTACATGGGGCGGCTCACCGCGATGGGCCTCGGCGTGGAGCAAGATCTACCGAAGGCCACCGAGTGGTTCCAGCTCTCGGCGAAGCAGGGGTACGTCGAGGCGCAGGCCGTGCTCGGGCTCCACTACATGGAAGGGATCGGCGTCGCGCAGAGCTACGCGGAGGCCGCCCGCTGGTCGGCGCGCGCGGCCGAAAAGGGGCACGGCGGCGCGGCCTACAACCTGGCGAAGATGTACGCCTCCGGCGGCCCTGGGCTCCGCGCGGACCGTACCGAGGCGGAGAAATGGGCGAAGGTCGCGACGGCCAAGGGCTTCCCTGATCCGTTGCGGGCCCACGCCGAGCCGCCCAAGCGCTCGCCCGAGGCGGTCGCCGTCGCCAAGGAGGGTGACCGCCTGTTCAACGCGGGGGACATGGCAGGCGCGGCGCGGGCCTTCGCCCACTGCGCCGAGATGGGCGACGCGTCGTGCCAGCTCAATCTCGGCTGGCTCTACGAGGAGGGCAAGGGGGTCGGGAAGAACCTCGCGACCGCGGTGCGCTGGTACCGGGCCGCCGCCGAGCAGAACCATCCCCGCGCCGAGGAGAACCTCGGGAACATGTACCAGTTCGGGCGCGGCGTGGGGAAGAACTGCAAGACCGCGGTGGAGTGGTACGCGCGGGGCGCGCTCCAGAACGACAACGGAAACCTCTACAGCCTCGGGCGCATGTATCAGTTCGGCTTCGGGGTGAAGGAGGACCGTGCCAAGGCGCACGCCTTCTACCGCCAGTCCGCGGCCCTGGGCAACCTGAAGGCCCGCGAGGCCGTGGTCACCTTCGACCGTTTCTCGTGGCCAGATCAGCGCTCGCAGGACATCTACACCGGACGCGTCGCCGCCTACGTGAGCGCGATCAGCGGCTGCCAGGCGCGGGCCAACGCGGAAGGCCACGCGATCACATGCCTCGTCCCGGGCGTCGACTGGAACCCCAAGACCTGGGAGAGCTGCTGAGCCTTGACTACCGCCTTGCTGCGCGGGCCGGGCGCCGCGGGCTGACCGGCAGGAGGCATCGATGAGGGAGCACGGAGCCACGCCCGTCGCGGACGCCCTGGTCGACTTCGTGGTCGGCCTCGAGCTCACGTCGCTGCCCGACGCGGTGACCGAGGCCGCGGGCCTCTGCCTCACCGACTGGATCGGAGCCGCGATCCGCGGCTCGACCGAGCCGCTCGCCAGCGCGCTCGACGCGGTGATCGCCGCCACCGGCGGCGACCCGCAGGCGACGGTGATCGGCCGAGGCCGCCGCACGAGCGTGCTGCTGGCCGCGCTCGCGAACGGCGCCCAGGGCCACGCCCTCGACTTCGACGATACGCACCTGGCCTCCATCGTCCACGGCTCGGCGCCGGTGGCCCCGGTCGTGCTCGCGATTGCCGAGCGGCACCGACGGCCGGGTACCGCGGCCCTCGAGGCGTTCGTGGCCGGCTTCGAGGTCGAGACGCGGATCGGGCGAGTCATCGGCCCGAGGCTCGCCGACCGCGGGTGGCACGTCACCGCGCTCCTCGGGCACTTCGGTGCGGTCGCGGCCGCGGGGAAGCTGCTGGGGCTGACCGCCGAGCAGCTCGGGCGAGCGCTCGGGATCGCGGGCACCCAGGCCGCCGGGCTCGAGCAATCGCTCGGGACCATGTGCAAGCCGCTCCATCCCGGCAAGGCCGCGATGAACGGGCTCCTGGCCGCGCTGCTCGCGCGGGAGGGCTTCACGGGCCCCACCGGCATCCTCGATGAGCGGCCCGGCCTTCCCGGCACGTTCCTCGGCGTCACGGATCTGACCCCGGCGCTGGAGGACCTCGGCACGCGCTTCGAGATCCTCGACAACAGCACGAAGCTCTACGCCGCCTGCCATCTGCTCCACGCGACAATCGACGCCGGCCGCGCGATCCGAGCGCGCTCGGCGCCAGACCCCGAGGCGATCGCCGATGTCGAGTGCCACGTGCATCCGCTCGCGGTCAAGGTCGCGGCCATTCCCGAGCCCCGCACCGGGCTCGAGGCCAAGTTCAGCGCCGCCTACTGCGCGGCGCTCGCCCTGACCGGCGGCGAGGCCGCGGAGTCGGAGTTCGCGACGACCCCGGATCCGGCCCTCGTCGGGCTGGCCAGGCAGATCCGGCCCGTGGCCGACGCCGCCCTTGGCATTGCCGAGGCGAGGATGCGGGTCCGGCTCCGTGACGGCCGCGTGCTCGACGAGGTCGTGCGCGCCGCCCGCGGCACCCCAGGCCGCCCAGTTTCTCGGCAGGAGGTAGAGGAGAAGTTCCGGCGGCTCGCGGGTGTCGTGCTGCCGGCGGCGCGGGTCGGGCGGCTCCTCGAGACCCTCCGGCACCTGTCCGCGCTCCCCGACGTCGGGGTGCTCGCGGCCCTCACCTGCAAAGGGGGACAGCCATGAAGTTCGGACTCAGATACGCGAGCCTGGGGCGCTACAGCAATGGATCCGCCGCGGTGGAGCTGGCGCAGGCCGCCGAGGCCGCCGGCTTCGAGTCGATCTGGACAGTGGAGCACGTGGTGGTGCCGCACGGCTATCAGTCCCGCTATCCGTACTCGCCCTCGGGGCGCATGGGATCGGGTCTCGAGGACTATCCCATTCCCGACCCGCTGATCTGGCTGGCCTACGTCGCCTCGGCCACGCGCACGATCAAGCTCGGCACCGCGATCCTCATCCTGCCCCAGCGCAACCCGGTGGTGACCGCGAAGGCGGTGGCGACGCTCGATCACCTGGCGGGCGGCGGCCGCGTGCTGCTCGGCATCGGCGTGGGCTGGCTCGCCGAGGAGTTCGCCGCGCTCGGACTGCCCTTCGCGGACCGCGGACCGCGCACCGACGAGTACGTGGCGGCGATGCGGGCGCTCTGGAGCCAGGAGTGCGCGACGTTCAAGGGGCGCTTCATCTCGTTCGACCAGGTGTTCTGCCGACCGCTACCACCCGGGCGCCGCATCCCGATCGTCGTGGGCGGCGACACCGTGGCCGCGGCCCGGCGCGCCGGGCGGCTCGGCGACGGCTACTTCCCCGCCCGCACGCCGCCGCCCGGGTTGCTCGACGAGATGCGGCGCGCCGCGGAGACGGCCGGGCGCGACCCGGATGCCATCGAGATCACGGTCGCGGCCCCGACCGACGTCGCCGAGATCGCGGCGCTGGCGCGGCAGGGCGTCGCGCGCGTCGCGGTGCCCGTCAGCGCCGCGGCGGGCCTGCCCGCGCAGGTCAAGACGCCCGACGACGTCCTGCGCTACGGCAAGGACGTGATCGCGCGGTTTCGCTGATGGCTCCGTCTGCGCTTCCACCGCTGATCTCCAGCGACGGGCATCTCGAGGTCCGGCCCGAGCGCTGGACCCCGCGGATGCCGGCCCGGTACCGGGAGCGCGCGCCGCGGACCGTCAAGCTCCCGGACGGTGGCGACGCGATCCTCGTCGAGGGGCAGGCCCCCTATCCGGCGCCCTTCCTCGACCTCCGCGGCGGCCGGACGAACGAGACGTGGCAGCCGTTCGGCGCCACGGTGGACGACACCGCCGGGGTCGGCCCGCCCGAGCAGCGCCTGCAGGAGCAGGACGTGGACGGCCTGCTCGCCGAGGTGCTCTTCCCGAACATGCAGGTGGGGCCGCGGCTCTGGCGGGGGATGGCCGACGACGATCTCTATCGCGCGACGGTGCGCGCCTACAACGACTGGCTCGGTGAGGAGTACTGCCCCGTCTCACGCGACCGTCTAGTTGGTCTGGGAGTCATCCCGTGGACCGGTCTCGACGACGCCATCGCCGAGCTGCACCACTGCGCGACGCTCGGCCTCCGGGGCGTCAACCTCGGCGTGTTCCCGAGCGGCCGGTCGTACCCGACGCCGGAGGACGACCGGTTCTGGGCGGAGGCGATCGCCATGCGGATGCCCCTGACCGTGCACGTCGGCTTCGACCGGCTCGGCCCGCGCGCCGCTCAGCCGACGTTCGAGTATCCCGGCGCCGATCCGGAGATGCTGAAGAAGGTCGGCCCGCGCAAGATCGTGGATTGGGTGGCGCTCCCGTTCCTCGGCATCGCGCCCGCGCTGAGCATGGCGCAGCTGACGCTGTCGGGGGTGTTCGATCGCCTGCCCGATCTCCAGATCTTCTTCGCCGAGACCCGGCTGGGCTGGGTCCCCTTCTGGATGGAGGAAGCCGACTACTGGTACGAGCGGCACCGGTACTGGTCCGAGCGCCTGCTCGGCTTCCGGCCTCCCGCGGAGCGACCCAGCGACTACGTGCGGCGGCACATCCTCTTCAGCGTGCAGCACGTCGAGCGGGTGGCCATCGAGCTGCGCCACCACCTGGGCGATCGCCACGTCATGTTCGCCACCGACTTCCCGCACATCGAGTGCGACTGGCCCAACACGCGCCCGTTCGCCGAGCGGCTGCTCGCCGGCCTGCCCGCGGACGAGGCGTTCCGGATCGCGAGCGGCAACGTGCTGGACTTCTTCCACCTTCATGACACCCCGGTCGGGCGAAAGGCACTCCAATGGGCAGATCGGTGACGGTGCAGTGGGTGAAGGGCATGAAGGTCGAGGGGGCGGTGGGTCCGCACCGCCTGGTGATGGACGCGCCGGCCGAGGCGGGAGGCGGTGACGAGGCGCCCTCGCCCGCGGAGCTCCTCCTGGGCGCCATCGGCGCCTGACGCATCAACAACGTTCGGCGGTTCGCCGAGCGTCAGCAGTGGGTGCTGCGTGGCCTCCAGGCCCGCCTCACCGCGACGGAAGCCCAGGGGCAGATCGCCGGCGTCGCGGGAGAGCTCCTCGTGGAGGGCACCTTCGACGACGCGCAGCTCGGGCGCCTGCAGGAGGCGGCGGAGGGCTGTCGGATCAGCCGGGCGATGAAGGTCCCGGTCGACGTGCCGGTGCGCCGGGCGCCCGGTCACTGGTGAGCCGGATCAGCGCGGCGCCCGGGCGAACCGCGCGGGCGAGAAGGCCTCCAGCGCGAGCGTGCTCTTGCCGGTCAGGATGAGGTCGGCCACGGCGCGGCCCATCGCCGGGCCGAGCAGGATGCCTTTCCGCCCGGCGCCCGTGGCCATGTAGACGGAGTCGAAGCCCGGCACTCGCCCGAGCACCAGGAGGCCGTCGGAGGCCACCGGCCGCAGGCAGGCGGTCTGGTGGACGACCTGGGCGTCGGCCATGGCGGGCAGCATCTTCACGAGCGCGGCGCCGATCTCGTCGCGCGCCTCGCGAGTCGTCTCCTCGTCGAAGCCGGCCTCTTCCTCGGTCGTGCCGGCCCACAGGAGGCCATCGGGCTTGGTGGTGGCGTAGTTGTGACCCCAGCCGACCGAGCAGGGCACCGGCGGGCCCGGCGCCTGCAGGCGCAGGATCTGGCCCTTGAGCGGACGGACCTCGATCGGCAGGTCGAGCCAGGCCGACGCCTCCGCGCTCCACGGGCCCTGTGCCAGCACCACCACGTCGCAGGGAATCTCGCCCCGCTCGAGGACCACGTGCGTGACTTTTCCAAGCTCACGCCGGAGGCCGATGATCCGGCCGTGACGCACGCTCACCCCCAGTCGCTCGGCCGCGCGGGTGAGGGCCAGCACGAGGCGATACGGCTCGACGTCGGCCGTGCCATCGATCGAGACCGCGCCGAGGACCTCCTCCGAGACCCGTGGCTCCACGCGCCGGGCCTCGGCGGAGTCCAGCCAGCGCGCGGCGCAGCCGGGCTGCTTCTGCTGCCACGGTAGCGCGGCGTGCAGGCGCCGGGCCTCCGCCTCGGTGAATGCCAGGGCCAGCGAGGAGCGCACCCGGAACTCGACGTCGATTCCCGCCTCCTCGACCACGGTCTCGGCGAGCTCGCGGTGCAACCGCATCCCCGCCTGGGCGACCTCGGCGAGGGGCCCGGGGATCCCGGCGCCCGTCACCGGGCTCAGCCCCCCGTAGGCGAAGCCGGAGGCATGGCTGCCGATGGCGTCGCGCTCCACCACGACGCTGGCGACGCCCGCCTTGGCCAGGTAGTAGGCGGTGACCACTCCCGCGATGCCGCCGCCGACGATCACCACGCCGCTCGAGGACACGCCGACCATGCTAGATCACGCCCTCGGCGCGCCAGCGCTCGAGGTCGTCACGCGAGTGCCCGAGAACGCCGACGAAGACCTCTTCGTTGTGCTCGCCGGGCATGGGGGCCAGCCAGCGGACGCGGCCCGGCGTCTCCGAGAGCTTGAGCGGCGTGCCGGTCGTGGTCAGGGGACCGTAGACGGGATGGTCGAGCTCCACGAACATCTCGCGGGCCTGCACCTGCGGGTCGGCGACCATCTCGGCTACGTTGTTGACCGGAGCGGCCGGGACGCCGGCCGCCGCGAGGATGCGCACCACCTCCGCCTTGGCCCGCGGGCCGGTCCACGACTGGATGATGGCGGCGATCTGGTCGCGGCGGTCGCGCCGGGCCGCCGCGGTGGCGAACTCGGGCGCGCGGGTCAGCTCGTCGTGGCCGATGATCGCGCAGAAGCGCGCCCAGATCGCGTTGCTCGCGGCGGCGGCGACGGCGACGTGCCCGTCGGCGGCCGGATAGATCCCGGTGGCGGAGCCGGCGAACGAGACGTTGCCGGCACGGGTGAGGATCTCGCCGCCCACCGTGTAGCGCTCCCCCAGGTTGTCGAGGGCCACCACCAGGCTGTCGAGCAGCGCCAGGTCGATGCGCTGTCCTCGGCCGGTGCGCTGCCGGTAGTGGAGCGCGGAGACGATGCTGAAGGCGCAGAGCATGCCCGCGTAGTAGTCCGAGATGGACTGGCCGGAGCGGGTGGGCGGCCCGTCGGGGTAGCCGGTGATGCTCATGTACCCGCTGATCGCCTGCGCGAGCATGTCGTAGCCGCGCTGGGGCGCGTAGGGTCCCGTCTGGCCGAACGCGGTGATCGACGCGTAGACGATGCGCGGGTTCACCCGACGCAGGTCCTCGTAGCCGAGCCCGAGGCGCTCCATGGTGCCCACGCTGAAATTCTCGCTCACCACGTCGGCGCGCTTCACCAGCTCACGGAAGAGCTCGGCGCCGGCCGGCGTCTTGAGGTCCAGGGTGACGCCGAGCTTGTTGCGGTCGCGGTACTGCGCGGCCGGCACCCGCTCCTCGACGCCGTCGCGGCGCCGCTTGACGCCGAGAGACACGCGCTCGCGCCCACGCTCGGGCGACTCGACCTTGATCACGCGCGCGCCGAGGTCGGCGAGCAGCATCGTGCAGAACGGCATCGCGATGACCTGGCCCAGGTCCAGCACGGTGACGTCGCTCAGGGCTTGATCCATCGTACCTTCCGTGGGCTCGGTCGCGGGCGGGCGGCGGCGGGGGCTAGTCCGGCGTGACCGCGGGAGCCGGGCCACTCGGCGCGACGGACCAGAGGCCGCCGGCCAGATAGCCGCCGTCCACCGCGAGGGTGTGGCCGGTCACGTAGCTGGCGTCGTCGGAGGCGAGGAAGAGCGCGACCCGGGCCACCTCGTCGGGCTCGCCGAAGCGCCCCATCGGGATCCGCTCCACCCGCCGGCGCCGCGCGCCCTCGGGCAGGCTCCGCGTGAGCCGGGTGTCGATCTGGGCGGGGGCGATCGCGTTCACCGCGATACGATGCTGCGCCAGCTCCACCGCCATGGTGCGGGTCAGCTCGATGACGCCGGCCTTGGCTGCGTTGTAGCCGACCAGGTTCTCGACGCCGCGAAAGCCGTTGATCGACGCGGTGGTGATGATCCGGCCGCCGCCTCCCTGCCTGACCATCTGGCGCGCGGCGGCCTGGCAGCAGAGGAAGACCCCGGTCAGATTGACGCGCAGGACCCGGTTCCACTGGGCCTCGGGGTGCTCCAGGAACGGCGCGGAGTGGGCGATGCCCGCGTTGGCGAACATGACGTCGAGCCGGCCGAACGCCGCGACCACGGAGTCCACGAAGGCCTGCACCTGCGCCGCGTCGCCCACGTCGAGGTCGACCGCGATCGCCTTGCCGCCGCGCCGGTCGATCTCCTGCGCCACCGCCTCCGCGGCCTCCTTCTGGATGTCGCCGAGCGCGACGATCGCGCCCTCCTCGGCGAAGAGGAGCGCGGTCGCGCGCCCGATGCCAAGCGCTCCTCCGGTGATCGCGGCCACCCGACCCTGCAGGCGCATCGGCCCTTTGCCTCGCTCCCCCGTCTCGCCCGCCGTCGCTACGTCGCGGGCGGCGCCACGGAGACGCCCCGCGCGCCGGTGCGCTCGATGGCGCGCGCCACGAGGCCGGATTTCTTGGCTTCCTCGACGATCTCCCGCAGGGAGCGCAGCCCTGCGTCCTTGCCCTTCGGCACCGCGATGGATTGCTGCACGCCCATGAACCGTCCCTCGACCAGGCGCGATCCCGGCAGCTTCGGGGCGAGGCCGAGCAGGGCCTGCGTCAGCCCGGCGAGGGCGTCCACCTTGCCGGTCGCCAGCAGCTCGAACGCCGCGTCGGCGCCCGGCGTCGACACGAGCCGGGCTCGCTTGAGATTGCGGCTGAGGTAGAGCTCGTAGTTCGCGCGGCTCGGCGCGGCCACCCGCACGCCGTCGCGGTCGACGTCGGCGGCGGCGCGCAGCGGCGACGCGCCGGGCACGAGATAGGTTGCCTCGATCTCGAGGTACGCGGCGGTGAAGCTCATGATCTTCTCGCGCGCGGGGTCGGACCCGAGGAACGCGATGTCCCACGCGCCGCTCGGGGCCGCGTCGCCCATCACGGCCACGCTGTCGTACGGGACGATCTCGACCGGGACGCCGAGCCGCTTGCCGATCTCGTGCGTCAGGTCGACGGCCACGCCCCGGGACTCGCCGGTGGTCCTGTCCTTGGTGGCGAGGATGAAGTTGCCGTAGTTGATGGCGGCACGGAGCGTTCCGGTGGGAGCCAGGTCGGCGCGGACGGCGGCAGTGATGTCGATCATGGCGTTGGATGCTAGCAGAATCAGGCCGACAAGTCCCGTCGTCACCATGTCCGCGCGGCGCCGATCAGCGCGCGCGAGGCGCCAGGGGATCCGCCGGAAGCAGCGCCGGAGTCCAGCGCAGGCCGAGCGTCGAGAGATCCGGGGCGAGAACGTCGTCGCCCTGCGGCACCGCGCCCCGCTCCATCCAGCCGACGAGATCGTCGAAGGCGCGCTCACGCACGGTACCGTCGAACGCACAGTGGCCGGCCCAGCGCACCGCGCGCTGCACGAGCAGATGCGATGTGCCGGCCGCCACCGTGCGGCGTCGATAGTCCTGCTGCAGGCGGAAGGGGACGCGGAAGTCCGCCGTCTCGTGGATGGTCATGAGGGGCACGCGAATCCGACCGGTCAGCTCGGCGAACACCGGATTGCCCTCGCGTGAGCGTGCGCCCGGCGCGGGCAGGATCCGGCGGACGCCCCGATTCAGCTCGTCGTCCGTCACGCCGAGGCCGGGGTCGATCTGATACCGGATGTGCGCGGTGCTCGCGTGGCGCGCGAACTCCCGCGCGCGATCCGGTCCCGGGTCTCGGGAGTTGAGATTCATGATGTAGCGCTGGGGCATCCCCTCGGCGCGGAGGGGCAAGTCGCCGCCCACCAGATACTTCACCACGCTGTCGAAGCGTCGCCCGCGATCCGTGTAGCTGCCGGGGGTGCCGAAGGCGTCGAGCCAGGGGCCGTTGACCAGCGCGCTGAACACCTGGCGATCCGGCGCGTCGAGCAGGCGCACTCCGGAGAGATACTCCGCGGCCGCGGTGTAGGCATACAGCCAGTCGACCAGGCCCACACCGTCGACGATGCCGCACTCGATGAGCGCGCCCTGGTAGATCTCCGGATGCAGCTCGAGGGACGCGATCGTGACGTGGCCGCCCATCGACTGGCCGTGGAGTACGGTCCACCTGGGCGAGCCGAACTGCTTGATGAAGCGGGTGCGCAGGGCGGCGACGTCGGCCAGGAACCAGTCCGGGCGATAGCCGCGGCTGCGATAGCCGGAGGCGGCCCAGGCGTAGCCGCGCGCGTCGAGATGGCTAGCGAGCGGCGAGGCGCGAACGCTCCCGCGTCCGTCGCCTTCGCCCTCGTAGCCGTGCGCGAACATGACGAGCCCGCCGTTCCACTTCTCCGGCATGCCGATGAGGAAATCGGCGCCTTCGTGCGTGCCTTCGAGGAAGGTGGCCGCCGGTGCGGAGGCGGCCGTGATCGCCCACGCGAGGAGCGCGAGCGCGGCCGCCATGAGGCGCCGCGTCCGCCCCGCGGTGACGGTCAGCGGCGGGCCCCCGGCTGCGCGAGCACCTCGGCCGCGGCGCCTGCCACGACCGTGCCCTTGAAGAACTCCGGGTCGACCTCGCCCCAGAATCGCACCGCATTGCCGAACATGAAGTCCCGGAAGTCGTCGTCGGTGAGCAGGCCGTGCTCGACCAGCTCGTAGGCCTCGGGCACCACCTCGGTCATGTCCGGCACGTCGAAGTGCCCGATGTCGGAGCTGAAGATCGCGTTGAGGCGCGCGCGCATCGGGTTCGCGCCGGTGTTGAACGCCCAGGCGTTGGCGGGATCGTCGGCCTCGCAGCCGAAGTAGAAGCGCGGCACGAAGAGATCCCGGATGTCCTGCTTCTTCTCGATCTTGCACCGGAAGTAGTCGTCGACGTCCTCCACCCCGCCGGTCAGCGTGGAGTTCGAATCGCCCTCCAGGCCTTCGCCTCGGCGCACCGCCTCGATCAGCTCGGGCCGGCCGTACTTCTGGGCCAGCTCCAGCAGCCGGGTGCGGTCGAGCTTGCTCGGGTGCGTGGACTGGATGGCCTGCCCGTTACGCTTCTCCCAGTGGCCGATGAGATCCGCGTAGAGCATGCAGGCCCAGCCCACCCCGCCCTCGAGGAACGCGAAGTTGAGGTCCGGGAACCGGCGCGTCACCCCGCCGAAGAAGAGCGCCTTGGCCACCGCGTGGCCGGCGGAGGCGAAATGGCCGATGTGGTTGTAGCAGAAGTTGGACGGCGAGTTGCGTAGCAGGATGGAACGGGCGCCGTTGTGGAAGGTCGGGGCCAGCTTGAGCTCCCGGCACTTGCGCCAGACCGGGTCGTAGTCATACGGGCTGTCGAGCCCGACGACGTCGTACCACTCGACCAGGCTCGCCGCGTCGGGCCGCTCCTCGGCGAGCGCCGGCACCGGCCGCCGCATCATGCCGCCGACCATGACGACCTTGTAGCCGAGCTGGGTGGCCGCGAACTCGATCTCCTCGATGGCCTCCTCGGGCGTGTACATCGGGATGATCGCGGCCGGGATGACGCGATCCTCGAGCCCGCGGAACTGCTCGGCCGCGAAGACGTTGTAGGCCCGGCAGATGGCCCGGCGAAGCCGCGTGTCCTGCATGCGATGGTAGCTGAGGCCGGCGGTCGGGTAGACCACGGAGAAATCGATGCCCAGCTCGTCCAGGCGCTCGTACATGAGCCGCGGCATCATGGCGGTCGCCCGGTCGAGCACGTTCTCGCACGGCGAGGACCAGAACGCCTCCTGCCCGACCCGGCGCCGCGCCCGCTCCGCCACGGTCATCTTCAGGGAATTGGGCACGCGCTGGCTGGCCAGGGTGAAGCCCTCGACGGCGGCCTCGCCGCCGATGCGGCGGAACTCCTCGCGCATCACCGGCGCGTACTCCAGCCAGTGGCCGTCGGCGTCGATGACCGGGTGGGTGAGGCGGCCGCGAAGTGTCCGGGCGTCCAGGTGGCCGTTGTGGCTCATGTCGAGGCCTCCAGTGCAAGGGGTCGGGTGGTCGGTTGCTGGGGGATGTTACTCCAACCCGCGGCGCCTTGCTCCGCTCCCTTCCCGGGCTACTTGGCCAGGGCCTCGCGCATCTTGGCGAGCGCGGTGCCGTAGACGTGGTCGGGGCGCAGCACCATGGCCACCCGCTTGTCGGCCGCCGCGATGCGGTCGTACTCGTCCCAGTCCCGGCTGCGCCGTCTGGTGGTGGCGCTGTAGATATGACGGCGGGCCATCCGGAGGGCTTCGGGGTCGGTGTTGCCCGAGTGGGTGAGCTCCGCCTTGCCCTCGAAGACCAGGAAGCCGGACCACCAGTCCGCGTGGGAGATCAGCACCGAGCAGCGCGGGTCGCGCAGCAGGTTCTTGAACTTCATCCGGTTCTCGGTGATCGAGATGCCCACGCCGCCGTCGCGCGGGTAGACCGTGACGATGCTGAGCTGGGGCAGGCCGTTCCGCCGGAACGACGTCAGCACCCCTTGCGGATTGTCGTGGATGAACTGCTCGATCTGCGGGGCCAGCGGAGTGTGGGTCGGCATCGATGCCTCCTGGTCGGATACCCGGTCGGCCCGCTACGGGGCGGGACGAGATCCAGTTCGTGATGCAGGGCGTCTGAATCGCTCCCTCCACCGGGAGGGTGAAGGTGAGCGAGGGGTCAAGCCGCGGTCACCCCGCCGTCGACGGGCAGCGCGGCGCCGGTGATGAACGACGCCTCGTCGGACAGGAGGAAGAGCGCGGCGTTGGCGATCTCCTCGGGCCGGCCGGTGCGGCCGAGCGGCACCGCGCCGGCGGCCCGCCGGCGCACCAGGTCTTCCGGGTCCATGCCGGCCGTCGACTTCTGATCCGGCCGGGCCACGAAGACCCGCAGCATCGGCGTGTCGATGGGCCCCGGGCACACCGCGTTGACGCGGATCTTCTCGGGGGCGAGCCGCACGGCGAGGCTCTTGACGAACCCTACCACCCCGAACTTGCACATCGAGTAGACCGGGCTGTACGAGGAGCCCTGGAGCCCCGAGGTGGAGGCGGTGAAGAGCAGGCTGCCGCCGCCCCGGGCGCGCATCTCCGGGATGGCCGCCTCGGTGGTGAGCAGGACCGTGCGGAGATTGAGATCGATGGCGAGGTCGAAGGCATTCATGTCGATGCCCTCGACGGCGGCCGGGCCGGGGTGGCCGACATGGTTCCACACGAAGTCCAGACCCTTGAACCGGCTCACCGTGTCCCACACGATGCGCCGCGAGTCCTCGTCATTCGTGAGGTCGGCGACGAGCCCGTGGGCGATGCCGCCGGCGGCGGCGATCTCGCTCGCCACGCGCTGGACGCCCGCCGCATCCACGTCCACCACCGCGACCTGGGCGCCCTCGCGGGCGAAGCGAAGGGCGCCGGCGCGTCCCATGCCTGACGCGGCGGCGGTCACGATCCCGATCTTGCCAGCGAGTCGCATCGCAAATCCTCCCTAGAGGAATGGGCCGGAGTGAAATGGGTACCGATTCTACCACCCGGGGACCACGGGCTTGGGCGCGGGTCCCCCCACCGTCTCGGTGTCGGCGATCGTGGTGCGGCTAGGCCCGCAGGGCGCGAAGCCGTCGCTGCAGCCGGCCCGCGAGCGTGATCACGATCGCGGTGTCCTGGGCGGTCCAGTCCTCGTCGCGGTACATGGCGCCCTTCTGGGTGATCGCGGCGAGGTCCTGGAAGGCCGGACCGGCTTCGACCACGAAGGCCGCGATCGCCGGGGTCCTGGCGTAGCCGATGAGCTCGTCCTCCTCCGTGATGGCGAACGGGAAGTCGGCCGGATGGACCTGGGAGCGGCGGCAGCTCCAGGCGGCTGCCTTCGTGGCCGCGCGCGCCACCAGCGCCCGGATGCGCCGGCGCCGGGGCTCGTCGAGCCGGTCGAAGCCGGGATCGGCGAGCGCCGCGATCTCCGCGGCGGCTTCCTCGGCCTCCGCGAGGAATCTCGCGTCGGCCTCACGCCTGCACCAGACGATCGGCTCGCCGCCTTCGCCGACGGCGAACGGGAGGCCGTCGGGGTGGGCATCCGCCGCGAACGCCAGCCAGGGCACGAGGCGCCCTCGACCCGGGCTAGCCGGCGGCGTGCAGGACGCGCCGGGCCTCGGCGAGCGCCGGGGCGTCGGGAGCGAGGCCGACGGCCTCGGCCTTGCGGACGAGCTGGCTGCAGACCTGTCGCTGCTCCGCGACCTGGCCGGTTCGCCCGTAGGCCCACGCCAGCGCGGTCAGCGACTGCAGGTGGTTGGGATTCTGCAGCAGGCGCTCGTGGGCCAGCGCCAGCACCTCGCGCGTGTGGCCGAGGCGCCGGTGCAGCTCGAGGAACACGTCCTTGAAGATGTCCTTCTGCTCCCGGCTGCCGCCGCCCATGGCGTGGAGGCGCTCGATCGCGGGCGCCATCAGCGCGACCGCCGCCGCTTCATCTCCGCGCAGCATCGCGAGCTCGCCCTCGAGGATGTCGGCGCCGAGCGTGGACCAGTGGCCGCTGGCCGATCCCTCCGGCTGCCGCCGGAGATAGGCCACCTCGCGCTCGGCCTTCGACGTCTCGCCGGCGCGGGCGAAGGCCAGCGCGATCCAGTGATGCATCCAGAGCGTGAGGGCGTCGGCGTGCTCGAGCAGCCGGTCCGCCTCGGCGGCGAGCTCTTTCCAGACCACGGTCGGCGTCGAGGCGTCGTGCAGCACCTCGAGCCGCCAGAGCAGGTCGACGCGCTCGTGCAGCGGCAGCGGGGGAGCGGTGGAGCGCCAGTAGTCGCGCGTGAGCCGCTCGTGACCCAGGAGCGCACGAGCCTCGGCGAGGTGCCACAGCACGTGCGGATGGCGCTCCAGCGAAGCGGCGCGCTCGAACGTCTCGAGGGCCTTCGGGTAGTCTCCCCGGGCCTGATGGGCGTGGGCCACTGCGTGGTACGTGTACAGATTGGTGGGGTCGAGCGCGAGGGAGCGGGCGCTCAGCTCGAGGCCTTCCTCGTTGTAGCCCGACTGCTCGAGGAAGAAGCCCAGCATCGTCATGAACTGGGGCTCCCCGGGGTCCGCCTCGAGGCTCCGGCGTGCGATGGTGATGCCCCCCTCGTAGTCGCCCCGGGCGATGCAGTTCAGCCCGACGATGCGGACGATCAGCCGGTCCAGCGGGTAGCGCTGGCAGGTGCGCTCCAGCAGATCCTGGGCCGTCGCGCGCTCGCCGCGCTGGAGCGCGTCGACCACCTGGACGTGGGCGCGCTCGCGATCGTCGTGGACCTGGTCGACCAGGGCCATGACGGCCCGGTGGGCCGACGAGGCCGGCGCGACCTGCCCCATCCGCCAGGCGATGAGCGCCCGCGCACAGTGGGCGAGGACGAACCCGGGGTCCGCCTGCACCGCCGCGTTCAGCGCCTCCAGGGGGTTGCCGCGCCAGCGCAGGAAGAGATCCAGCCCGCGCTCGTAGGCCGCGAGCGCGTCCGAGGATGACGTGGAGACTGCGAGTCCCTTGACGTCGGCGCAGGTCATCGGCGGGGCGATCCTAGCACGCTTTCGGCATCACGGTTCCTTGGCGATCTCTGGCTGGAGACGGATCGGTTCGGTCAGTGGTTAG
>DATIWG010000008.1:0-21853 GCA_035519555.1 Nitrosotalea sp.
CGATCTCCTCGTAGCGCGGCGCGGGGGCGAGGCTGCTCAGCGGGTAGCGCCCCGTCGACTTCGCCCAGCCGTCGGGGTGCACGCCGAGCGCGCTCTGCTTCACGGCCTCCCACTGCTGGTTGTTGAAGATCACCGTGAGCACGGGGAGCCCGTGCTGGCGCGAGGCCATGTGGCACGCCGCCGGCTCGTTGAAGAGGTACGAGCCGTCGCCGAGCGCGGCGATCACCGTCTTCTCCGGCGCGGCGAGCTTGACCCCGAGCGCGGCGGGCAGGCCCCACCCGAGCCCGCTCGAGTGCGGCTGGCCGAAGAAGCTCCGCGGCCGCTCGAAGGCGAGATAGCGGCGGTCGATGGGGTACTCGTTGACGACCACCGTCGACTCGTCGAGCAGGCCCTGCAGGCAGCGCGTCGCCCACGCGAAGCCGGGCCGCGGCCACGTCGCCTGCGCGTCGGCGTCCGCGATCCAGCGGGCGCGCCGCTCGCGGTGCAGGGCCTCGACGCGCGCCCGCCGCGCCGCGACGTCGGGGGGGCTCGCGAGCCGGCGCACCGCCTCGGCGAGCAGCGGCAGCGCCGCCGCCGGATGCGCGGCGATCGGCACGTCGCACGGGAAGCTCCGCATCGGATAGCGCGAGAACGCGGGATCGACCGCCATGTGGATCACCGCGGCGCCGGTGGCGGGCCGGACGAGCGACGGATACCACGGCACGTCGGCGTCGACCACGAGGACCACGTCCGCATCGGCGAGCGCGGGATCGGTGCCCGAGGGCTGGGTGAAGCCCACGTGCAGCGGATGGCTCTGCGGGAAGTTCACGTGGGTCGGATCCGCCTCGACGACGCCGATGCCGCCGGCCTCCGCGAGGGTGACGAGGGCGGGGACGGCGGCGGGGTCGCGCCCCGCCCCCGAGACGACGACGAGGGGATGGCGCGCGCCGGCGAGGAGGCGCGCCGCCTCCTCGATGCGCGCGTGATCGGGCAGGTGCCGCGCGGCCACCTGGCGGCGTGCCGGCGAGGTGATGGCGAGCGCGGGCAGCGGCGCGGCGAGCACCTCGCGGGGCAGCGTGAGGTACACGGGTCCGCGCGGCTCCGACAGCATCAGCTCGAACGCGCGATCCACCACCGCCTCGAGCTGCGAGGGGAGGCGGAGCTCGTAGTCCCACTTCACGTACTCGCGGAGCATGGCCGCCTGGTCGAAGCTCTCCTGGGCCCAGTGGATGTAGAGGTCGCGGGCGCCCGGCAGGCCCTCCTCGGTGATCGGGGTGCGCCCCGCGCTCATCAGCATCGGCACCTGGGAGCGCGCCGCGGTGATGACGCCGCAGGCCGCGTTCGCGGTGCCCACCGTGACGTGCACCATCACCACCTGCGGCCGGCCGGTGGCGAGCCAGACGCCGTGGGCCATGCCTACCGCCACCGACTCGTGGGGGGCGACGATCGGGCGTGGGGCGCGCTTGCCCTCCGACTCGCGCCGGGCAAAGGCGTCGACCAGCGAGGCGAAGTCGGTGCCCGCGTTGGCGAAGAAGAACTCGACGCCGCGGTCCTCGAGCAGCTCGAGGTACGCCTGGGCCACGTTGTCGACCTTGAGCGTCTTCACCGGCGGCCATCGTATCAGATCGTCGCCGCCCGCGCGGGAGGGCTCTCCGGCCTCACGAGATGACGAACTCGATGACGGAGTCCGCGCCGGTGCCATTGCGCGTGACCTCGAGCCGGCGCGCCCGGTCGTGGGCGGCCAGCGCGCCCCGCCACAGCTCGCACCAGGCGTCGAAGGCGGCCGGGTCGAGCGAGGGCAGGCCGCGCACGAGCCGCCAGCCTCTCTGGCGCACGTGCGCCTGTCTCCCGGCCACGTCGACCTCGATCTCTTCACCCTGAGCCCTTGCGAGCGCGGCCAGGTAGCGGGCGAAGACCGGCGGCCCGGCACCCTCGACGCCCACCAGAGCCGCGGTCTCATCGTAGTACTGCATGCCGATGAGGCGCGCGGCATGGCCGAGGAGGCGCCGCGTGTCCGCGGGGCCCAGCAGCTCGAGCAGTACCGGCAGGGCCGTCCGGACGTACTCCATCGCGTAGCGCGACACCACCATCTCGAGCCGCTCGGGCGGCCACGCCGCGGCGTCGAGCCGGGGCGCGCGCGCCGGGTCCCACTGCGGCATGCGCTCGCCGGTCGCGAAGCGCACACGCTCGGCGGGGGCGAGATCGTGATCGTGCTCGAGATAATAGCCTTCGAGTCCGGGGTGGCCGTCCACGGTCTGGCCGGTACAGACGAAGCCGAGCCGTGGGTCGCCCAGGGTGACCCCGTTGTGGCCGTGCCAGCCGTGGAGCATCGCCGCGTTCACCCGGCTCGGGATGCCGCAGATCGAAGCCCCGTACCAGATCCACCGCGGAGGCGGATAGCGCACCCAGGCCTTGCGGTCGGACTCGCGGACGTACTCGGTCTTCACGCCGCCGAGCTGGTTGGACAGGTAGTGGTACTGCGCACACGCGACGGCGTGGGGCAGCCGGTCGAGCCCTAGCTTGGCGAGCCCGGGCACGAACCTCGCGAGATGCTGACGGCGGAAGAGACGGAAGACGAACTCGGCCGCCTCGGCCTCACTCCGGCGCGTGACCAGGGTGAGCACGAGGCCGGTCAGCAGCGCCTGGTAGAGGACGGAGACGGCCCGGTGACCGTCGGGCAACGTGTGCGCCTTCCTCGCTACTGGGGCTTCAAGCGCATGTCCTCGTAGGACGGGAAGGGGTACATCGGCACCGAGTTGATCGTGTGGTCGGCCAGCCGCGGGCCGATGGCGATCAGCCCGCGCAGGTCCATGATCGGGGCGAACATCACTCGATCGATGGTGAGCTGCTGGATGCGATGGAGCAGCGCTTCACGCTTGGCCGGATCCCGCTCGCGCGCCTGCTGCAGGAATAGCTCGTCGATGTCCGGGTAGCCGCCGTAGGCCGAGGCCCCCTTGGAGTAGATGAACGCCTCGACCCGGCTCGCCGCGTTGCCCGAGTTGCCCACCGCGACGAGGAAGAGCCCGCGCAGCTTCTTCTCCTGCCAGGCCGCGTAGAAGGCCGCGCGCTCGGTCGGGCGCATCCGCATCCGGATGCCGACCGCGTTCAGGTTGTTCAGCGCCGCGTCCCCCACCGAGGAGAATCCGGGGATCGCGGTGAACTCGCCCGCGTCGAGCCCCCGCGGGAAGCCGGCCTCGGCCAGGAGAGCCTTCGCCTTGGCCGGGTCGTAGGCGGGCGGCGCCACCTGCAGGGCGAAGTCCATCACGCGCGGCACGATGACGCCGGCGGGCGGGCAGTGGCCGAGGCAGGCCGACTCGCTCGTCCCCTTGCGGTCGAGTGCGTGGTTGACGGCCAGGCGCAGGCGCCGATCGCTCCACGGCGACTTCGGATCCCACTGATCGGGGAACTCGATCCAGAAGATCGAGGCGTGCCGGGTCGCCACGAGTTGCAGCCGGGGATCGCGGGTCACCGCCTCCGCCTCGGGTCCGTCGAGGAAGAGGGCGAAGTCGGTCTCGCCGCTCTTCAGCATCGCCAGGCGGGTGGTGCTGTCGGGCACGCTCTTCATGGTCAGCCGCTTGATGTAGGGCGCGTGCCGCCAGTAGCCGGTGAAGGCCTCGAAGGTGATGTCGACGCCTGGCCGCTGGCTCACGAACTTGTAGGGACCGGCGCCCACCGGGCGCTGGCGGAAGCCGTCGGCCCCGACCTGCTCCACGTACTTCCGGGGCAGCACGATGCCGGCGGCGGTGGCGGTGGTCCCGTAGAAGGTCATGAAGTCGGGCCAGGGGTCCTTCAGATGGAAGCGGATCACTGTCGGGTCGACGATCTCGACCTGGCGCACGCGCGCCCGGAGCTCCCGGGCCCCCGCGCCCTGGTAGCGCTCGAAGCTCCACTTGACGTCGTCGGTGGTCAGGGCGTCGCCGTTGTGGAACTTGAGCCCGCGGCGCAGGCGGAACTCGTAGACGAGGCCGTCGGCGCTCTCGGTCCACGATTCGGCGAGGCTCGCCCCCATCTTCTGCCCGGGCAGGGGCCGCACCAGCGCGTCGTGCAGCGCGTACAGCACGCCGAACGGGGTGATCTGCGGAGGCGCGGTGGACGGGTCGAACCAGCTCGGGGCGAGCGTGACGTGGAAGGAGACCGTGACCTCGCCGGCGGGAGTCTGGGCGGCGGCGAGACCCAGCCAGCCGAGGAGGAGCGCGACGGCGAGGAGCGGCACGGCCAGGCGATCGAGTCTCCGCATTCTCGATGGCTCCCTTTGCCCCCTCAGGCGTAGGCGAACGCCCGCCGGGGGTTGTCGATCAGCAGGGTCTGGATGGTCTTGTCGTCGGCGCCCTTCGCCCGGAGGCGTGGGACCACGTTGACGAGGAGGTGGTGGTAGCCGAAGCCGCCCCACCGGGTGAGGCAGTGCTTGTAGGCGATGTCGTGGGACATCAGGATCTGGTCGAGATGACCGCGCTCGATCAACGACAGGATCTGGCGCATCCGCTCGCCGTCGTTGGGCATGTCGAAGGCGGGGTTGTAGGGGTAGTAGGACGTCTCGAGGCCGAAGAGGTCGTACTCGAGGTAGACGCCCGTGGCGGCCAGCTCCAGGAGGACGGCGGGGTCCGCGATCGTGCGCTCGATGTGGCACATGATGGTGCGCCCGAGATCGGCCCCTTCCTTCCTGATGAAATCCACGATCTGCAGCGGCAGCCGCTCGTGCCGGCCCGGGTGGATCATCAGGGCCGCGCCGGTCTCGCGCTGGGCCGCCACCGCCGCCCGCACCACCTTCTTCTCGTTGTCGGTCCACGGCCAGGTGGTGCCGATCTCGCCGATGAAGCCGGCGCGCACCCCGGTGCCGTCGACGCCGACGGTGAGGTCGGTCACGAGCTCGCGCGCGATGTCGTCCACCGTCCGCCGATCCATGTCGGCCGGGTGCGCGGCGGCCACGTAGTAGCCCGAGCCCATGATGACGTTGAGCCCGGTTGCGCGTGCGATCCGCGCGAGAGCGAGCGGATCGCGGGCCAGCCCGCGGTTCGTCGGATCCACGAAGGTCTGGCCGCCCGCGTGCTTGAACAGCAGGGCCTCGTCGCGCGCGACCCGCTCGTCCAGGAGCTGGAGGTTGTCGAGGCTGGAGCTGAAGTTGTGCCGGACCCAGCCGAGGTTCGCCAGGCTCACCGGCTGCCGGGCCAGGCCGCGCTCGGCGCCGTTGGTCGGCTCCCGGAACATGACCTCGAAGTCGATCAGGAGGTGCTCGTGGGGCAAGGTGACGCCCATCGCCTCCCCGGTGATGGGGCCGAGCACGGTCTGGGCTTGCCCGGAGAGCGGGGAGGGGGGCATCGCGGGCCGCGCCCCTACTCGGTGCGCGCGCCGGCGGTCCCTTCCAGCACGGCCTCGCGCCACTCCCGCTTGAGCGGCAGGATGGGCGGCATCGGGATCACGTCGGGCACCGGGGTCGGCTCGGCCACCGCGTCCTTGACGTCGGTCGCGGCCCCCTTCTTCATGAAGAGATTGTAGATCGTCCACTGCGTGCGCTTGCGCGCGCCGCGCACGGGGAAGCGCCGGGCGATCGACGGGTACGAGTAGAACGTCTCGTAGGCCGCGGTCTGGCCGATGCGGAGCTGGTCCCCGGTCATCTGGGCGGGGCGGTAGACCACGTTGGCCTGGTCGTACTTGGTCCAGTCGTACGAGACGATCCGGTTGGCCTTCTTCATCTCGTACCAGGTGAGCGTGCCCGGATAGGGGGTCAGGACCGAATACGCGCAGGCGTCGTAGTCGGCGCCGATGTTGAACTGGGCGGTCTCCTCGAACACCGACGGGTCGTCGCCGTCGAAGCCGAACATGAACAGGCCGAACACCATGATTCCGTAGGAGTGGACCTTCTCGACCAGCGAGGCGAAGGTCTCGGGCCGGTTCACGTGCTTGTGCACGCTCGTCAGCGTGGAGCGCGTGATCGACTCGAAGCCGATGCTCAGCAGGGTGCACCCGCTCGCGGCGGCCAGCTCGAGCATCCGATCGTCCTGGGCGAGCTTGGAGGTGACGCCGGCCTGCCACTGGATGCCGCGGCCCTTGAGCGCCCGCATGACCTCCTTCGGACGATCCGGGGTGCCGAAGAAGTCCGCGTCGTTTATCGAGATGATCCGGGAGCCGCAGTTCTCGATCTCGTGGATCACCTCGTCGACCGGCCGGTAGCGGAACTTGAGCCCGTTCATCAGGGGCTCGGCGCAGAAGGTGCAGCCCTGGTGGCAGCCCCGGGAGGTCTGCACGAAGGTGCGATTGACGTAGCGGTGCTTCTTGAGGAGGTCGTAGCGCGGCATCGACATGCCTTCCATCGGGTGTAGCCGGTCCGCCCGGTAGACGCCGCGCAGCTGCCCCTGCTCGAGGTCGTCGAGCATCTTCGAGATCACCAGCTCGGCCTCGCCGATCACCACCGCGTCGGCGTGCTTGAGGGTCTCCTGCGGCATGAAGCTCGGGTGCACCCCGCCCATCACGACCGGGATCCCGCGCGCCCGGAAGGCGTCGGCGATCTCGTAGCCGCGGTTCACGTAGGCGGTCATCGCGGAGATGCCGACGAGATCGGCCTTGAGATCGAAGTCGATCGTCTCGATGTTCTCGTCGGTCAGCACGACCTCGTAGCGATCACGCGGGATGGTCGCCGCGACGGCGAGGAGCCCGGCGAGGGGCGAGTAGAGCGCGCGGTTCAGATAGAGGGGCCGGGTGGTGATCGAATCGGTCTTCGGATTGACGAGATGGATGATCCGCGTTCGCATGGCGGTCGGCCTCAGGACCCGGTCCGGACGAAGACGTTCTGCTCGGGCGCCGGGAACCCGGCCTCGCCGAACGTCTCGCGGATGACCCGGTTGGTGTCGAAGTAGACCTGCCAGTAGTGCTGGTTGTCGCAGTAGGGGCGCACCGCCAGGACCGGACCGAGCGGGGTGAACTGGAGGATCTCCACGTCCGGCTTCGGGTCGGTCTTGACGTTGGCGATGCGGGCGAGGCGCTCCCGGAGCAGCCGCATGGCCGCCGCGTGGTCGACGCTGTTGTGCATCTGGGCGACCAGGTCGACCCGGCGGTACGGGTTGGCCGAGAAGTTCTGGATGGTGTCCGAGAAGAGCTTGTTGTTGCCGATGAAGGTCCGGACGTTGTCGAGGGTGTTCACGGTGGTCACGAACAGGCCGATCTCCTCGACGCTGCCCACCAGCCCGCCCGCGCCGATGAAGTCGCCGACCTTGAAGGGGCGGAGGATCAGGATGAAGATGCCGGCCGCGAGGTTGCCGAGCAGCCCGCTCCACGCGGCGCCGATGGCCAGGCCGACGCCGGCCATCAAGGCCGCGAAGCTGGTGGTCTCGATGCCGAAGAAGCCGAGGATGGCGACGATCAGGACGATGTTGAGGAGCACCCTCACCGTCGTGCCGATGTAGCTCGCCACCGTCTGATCGAACGGGTACTTCAGGCTGCGCACCAGGAGCCCGACGCCGAAGCCGATCAGACGCCGACCGACGACCCAGAGCACGAAAGCGCCGACCACCTTGAGGGCGAAGTAGGTGAGGAGCGGAATGGCGTTCTGGATCACGGGCTGGATGCTGTCCATGGCGATCGGGTCTCCCTCGTCGGGGGCCGGCTAGACGGCCCGGTAGACCGCGCGCTCGAACGTGCCGAACAGGTCGATGGCGGTGTCGTCGTAGAAGGGCAGCAGCTGGGAGAGGAACACCCCGCACACGCGCTTGGTCCGGTCGATCCAGAAGTAGGTGTTGGCGAGGCCGGCCCAGGCCAGGGAGTTGGCCGCGCGGCCGGTGGCCGCCTCCTTGGTGTTGATCAGGAAGCTCAGCCCCCACTTCTTGCTCATGCCCGGGAACAGCTCGACGTCGTTGGACAGGGGCGGGATCGCGGTCTTGAGCACGCCAACCTCGAGGGAGCCGATGTGGTTCTGACCCATCAGATCGACGGTGCCCTTCTGGAGGATCTGCGCGCCCTTGAACGTGCCGCCACCCAGGATCATCCGGCAGAAGTTGAGGTAGTCGCCGGCGGTGCCGTAGAGACCGCCGCCGCCCATGTGGAACTCGGGATCCTGCGGGAGCCCGAACTCGATGGGGGCCAGGGTGCCGTCGGGGCCGCGCTGGTGCATCGCGGAGAGGCGCGCGCTCTGCGCGGTGCCCAGCTTGAAGGCGGTGTCCTTCATGCCGAGGGGGCCCGTGATGTGATCCTGGAAATAGCGGTCGAGCCGCTGGCCGCTCACGGCCTCGACCATCTTGCCCGCCCAGTCGATGTTGATGCCGTAGTCCCAGCGGTCACCCGGATCGAACAGCAGCGGGGTGCCGAGCGCCGCGTTGGTGCAGGTCGTGATGCCCGGCGTGCCGGTGACCTGCTGGAACTGGGCGATCGACGAGCTCCAGATCTCGTAGCTGAAGCCGGCGGTGTGGGTGAGGAGATGGCGCAGCGTGATCGGCCGCTTGGGGGCGCGCAGCCGGGGCTGACCGGCCGCGTCGAAGCCCTCGAGCACCTTGACCGCGCCCAGCGCGGGCACGACGTCGCTCGCCGGCTTCTCGAGGCTCAGCTTGCCGCGCTCCACCTGCTGCATGGCTGCGGTCGCGGTGATGGCCTTGGTCATCGACGCGATCCAGACCACCGTGTCGAGGGTCATCGCGGCCGGCTTGCCGATCTCGCGCTGGCCGAAGGCGCCCTCGTAGACCACGCCGGTGTCGGTGGCCGCGGTGGCCACCACGCCCGGGATCCTCTTCGATGCGACGGCCTGGCTGAAGGTCGAGTCGAGGCCCTTGAAGTCCGCCATGGTCAGCCTCCTTCTGGTGATCGGTTGACGCCGCGGCCCATCTCCGCGCCCCCGACGCTACGCCCCGGCCAGGGTAAGTTCAAGCGCTCAGGCGGTCGGTGCCGGCGCGGCCCCGCCGCCCCCACCGCCTCCACGCCGGCGCCGGCGCCGCCGGCGGCGGCCGCGGCGCGCCCCGCCGCCGGTGGGTGGGCCGGTGGCTGCGCCAACCACCGCGGGAGCGACGTTGCCGTCGACCTCGTCCACCTCGTCGACCTCGACGACGTCCGCGGTCGGCTCGGACTCCTCGAGGGTCTCGTCGGCGGCGGCCGCCGCGGCGGCGGCCCCGCCGGCCGCGTCGGCCAGCGTGATCATGCCGGTGCGGCTCACCACCAGCTCGCGGATGCGGCGCAGGCGGGTGATCAGCCGCGGGGAGCCGGGCGGGCGGCTGAAGCCGCGCTCTTTCAGCGCGCGGGCGAGGGTGTCGATGAGCACCGCGTTGTTCGGCGCGTGATCGGCCAGCTCGCGCACCACGTCCACGAGCTGATCGTGCGGCGCGGTCTGCGCCCCGGTCTCGGGGGCCGGCGCGCGGGCCGGCTCGGCCGGCCGCGCGGGCGCATGATGCGGGACGGGGCGGGACGGCATCGGTGCGCGCCCGCCGTGGTCGCCGCGCCCGCGGCCGCGCCGCCGTCCGCGCCCACCCCGGCGGCCGCGGCCCTCACGGGGCGCCGGTGCCTCCGCCTGGGCCGGCTCCTCGGCGGCGGCCAGGCCGCTGAGGCCGCGGTGGGAGAGACGGCGATACTCCACGCCCAGCACGGCGGCCACGTCGCCGACCGCGTCGAAGGCGCGGTCGTCCGAGATGATCTCGATGAGGTCGCCGGGCCGCGCGCTGCCGAGCCAGACGCCGGCGCTGACCGCGATGCGGAGGTCGCTCCAGTCGCGCACGCCGGTGGACGGCGCGCTGTGGACGAGGTGGGCGCCGCGCCGGGCCAGGAGGCGGGCGCTGTCCGCCCCGATCACGCGCCAGTTGCCGACCGCGATCAGCTCGACCCGGCGGTCGTGACGGTCGATGGCGAGGTGATCGAGCACGCGGCTGATGTGGTCCGCGCGGCTCGAGTTCTCGACGTCGACGAAGATCGCCCGGCGGCCGCTCGGCAGGGGCGGCGGCGGAGCGAGGGGGCGGACTCGCGCAGCGAAGGCGCGCTCGGGCGTGGCGGTGCGCACCGCAGGCAGGGTGGGCGCGGGCTCGGCGGCGGGTGCGGGCGGCGGCGGGTTCCGGCGCTTGGCCGGGCTCGCTGGCGGTTTCTTGACGGTCTTGCGGGTGCGGGTGGGACGTTTGGTCTGTGCCATGGGTGCTGAGCCTAGCACTTCCCCGCGGGGGGGTGCGCCCGAAATCCCGCCTTAAATCCTCATTGACAATCGACCGCTCTGCCCCTATGACCATCCGCACACGGATCAGTGTTGGACCAAACAGGGAGGCCTCGATGAACGTCACCCGGGATGTTACCCGAAGGGATCTGCTCAAAGGCGCGGCCGCGGCCGGCATTGCCTCGACCCTGGCCCAGGCCATGCCCGCCCAGGCCCAGACCACCCAGAAGAAGGAGCTGGTGACCGCCCAGGGCGGTGACATCGCGCGCTTCGACCCCCACTTCAGCACGTCCTCGAACGACATCCGGGTGTCGTTCAACCTGTTCGACAACCTGACGAGCCGCCATCCGGACGGCAAGCTGTATCCGGGGCTCGCCACCGAGTGGAAGCTGGAGGCGCCGACCACCTGGCGCTTCAAGCTGCGGCAGGGCGTGAAGTTCCACAACGGCGACGCGTTCACCTCCGCGGATGCCAAGTTCAGCATCGAGCGCACGTACGACCCGGCGGCGAAGACCATGGTGGCGACCGCGCTCTCCACCATCGAGCGCATCGACGCGCCGGACCCGTACACCCTGGTGATCACGACCAAGAAGCCGGATCCGTTGCTGCCGGCCCGGCTGGCCTTCTACGGTGGCCAGATCGTGCCCAAGAAGTACCTGGAGTCGGTCGGCAACGACACGTTCAACGCCAAGCCGGTCGGCACCGGGCCGATCCGCTTCACCTCCTGGGTGAAGGACGACAAGGCGATCTTCGACGCCAACCCGGACTACTGGGGCGGGCAGATCGCGGTGGACCAGTGGATCATGCGGCCGATCCCGGAGACGGCGCCGCGGATCGCGGCCCTGCTCAAGGGCGAGGTGGACGTCATCACCCAGCTCCCGCCCGATCAGGCCGAGCGGGTGACCGGCAACGCCACCACCCGGGTGGCGGGGGCGCTCTACGCGGGGCTGTACGTGTTCGGGGTCAACAGCAAGCGGCCGCCGCTCGACAACCCGCTGGTGAAGCAGGCGCTGTCGTTGGCCATCGACCGGGAGGCGATCGTGAAGGAGCTGTGGCGGGGGCGCGGCATCGTGCCCAACGGCCCGATCGCCAAGGGCGACAACCACTACGACGCCAGCTTGCCTGCGCTCGTCTACCGGCCGGGCGAGGCGCGCGACCTCCTGAAGAAGGCGGGCTACAAGAACGAGGAGATCTTCATCGAGACCACGGTGGCCTACGTCTCCCAGGACAAGGCCATGTCCGAGGCCATCGCGGCGATGTGGCGCGACGTGGGCGTCAACGTGAAGGTCGAGGTGATCGAGTACTCGGTGCGGGCCCAGAAGGGTCGCGAGAAGAGCTTCAAGGGCGTGTGGTGGTCGGACCCGACGTCGACGCTCGGCGATCCCGACGGCATGATGTGGCGCCTGCTCGGCCCCGGCGGGCCGATGGACTACTGGCGCGACGCGCGCTGGGACGAGCTGGGCAACGCGGCGCGGTTCAGCGTGGACGAGCGGTTCCGTGGGCAGGCCTACCGGGAGATGACCAAGACCTTCCTCGAGTACCTGCCGTGGATACCCGTGATCCAGCCCTACGAGGACTACGGCCTGCAGAAGTACGTCGAGTTCACGCCGAACCCGAACCAGCAGTTCGAGCTGCGCCGCTTCAACTTCAAGCTGAATCGGGCGTAGCGGGGTCGGGGCCCCCGGCCGCGCTACGCGAGGGCGCGGCCGAGGATGGCGCCCTCGACGCCGTTCATGCGCAGGCCGAGCGTGGCCGCGACGGTGGGCGCCACGTCGCGGCTGCGGATGGCCCCGAGGGGTACCGCGCGGCGGATTCCGGCGCCGGCGGCCAGGAAGAAGGCCGCGTTGTCGGCGTAGATCGGGCGCTGGCCGTGCGTGCCGCGATACTTGGGGGTCCCGTGCTCGTCGTCGCCGTCGGCGGCGTCGCCGTAGGAGTAACCGGGCGCGGCCTCGAACATGACGTCGGCCACCTGGTGGTGGTCGCCCGGCGCAGGCAGGCCGATGCTCGCGTACTCGGCGGCCGGCCACATGCCGCTCACCCCCTCCATCCGCGCGATCTCGCGCGCGAGCTGGTCGATCGCGGCCGGATCCGCGTCCAGGCGATAGAGCGCGCCCGCACCGTGGTTCATCACGAAGCGCGCCTGCCGCTCCGCTCCCAGCTTGCGTAGCCGGACGTTGGGCCGGATCTCGCGATCCGAGGGCAGGAAGCCGTGGTCGGAGACCACGAAGACGGTGGTGTCGTCGAGCCGCGGGTCGCCCAGGGCGGCCACGAAGCGCCCGATCAGGCCGTCCACGTACTCGAGCGCCCAGTAGGCCTCGGGGCTCCGGGGCCCGTAGAGGTGCTGGAAGCTGTCGACGCAGAGGAAGTGGAGCAGCAGCAGCGTCGGCTCGTGCCGGCGCGCCACGTGGGCGGCGACGCCGCCGACCATCTCGTCCTTGTAGAAGCGCTTGGGCAGCAACGCCCACTCGCCCTGGCGGTGCATCGGGTAGCCGAGCGCGGACAGCTCGTCCCACACCGCGCGCGGGGTTTGGGTCTCGAACACTCGCTGGTCCTTGAAGAAGGGCAGGTTGAAGTCGAGCGTGGTGGCGTTTCGGGTGGCCGGCCAGTCGATGGCCGCGGTGCGGAGCCCGGCCCGGTGGGCGAGGTCGTAGACGGTGGGCGCGCGCAGCAGCGTGGGCGCGTCGTAGATCGGGTCGCCGGTGAGATCCTCGGCGCTCCGCGTCCGCCGGTTCAGGATGTGGTTGGCGACCACCCCGTGCACGCTCGGGCTCACCCCGGTCACCATGCTCACGTGGGTCGGCCATGTGGTGCTCGGGAACACGGTCTCCATCGAGGAGGCGATCGCGCCCCGATCGGCGAGCCGACGCAGGTGGGGCAGGCGCGCCTGCGGGTCCCCCCAGTAGAACGCCGCGAAGCCGTCGATGCTGATGACGACGACACGGCGGGCCATGTGGGGCGTCGAGTCTAGGCCTGGGCGGCGGCCCGGGCGCGGGCCCGGTACTTCTCGAGGTTGCCGCCGGACTTGAGCTTGCCGGGCAGGGGATGGCCGACGACCCGCTCGGCGAGCTGCCCCGCCTCGATCATCGCGTCGAGATCGATGCCGGTCTCGACCCCCAGCTCCTGGCAGAGGAAGACCAGGTCCTCGGTGGTCACGTTGCCCGCGGCGCCCTTGTGGGCCGCGAACGGGCAGCCGCCCAGGCCCGCGACCGCGCTGTCGAAGCGGTCCACGCCCATCTCGAGCGCGGCCACCACGTTGGCGATGGCGAGCGCGCGGGTGTCGTGGAGATGGAGCCTCACCGGCACCTCGGGCCAGCGCGCGCGCACCGCGCCCACCAGCCGCTTGATCTGCCGCGGGTTGGCCCAGCCCATGGTGTCGGCCAGGCCGATGCCGCCGAGTCGCGAGCCGCACGCGGCCGCGCGCTCCTCGACCTTCGCGAGCACCGAGACCACGCGCGCCGGGTCGACGTCGCCCTCGTAGTTGCAGCCGAACGCGGCCATCACGCCCGCGTCGATCCAGTCCATGCCGAGAGCCTGGTAGCGGGCCGTCCAGCCGGGCAGCTCGTCGATCTTCTCGTCCACGCTGCGGTTGGTGTTCTTGCGCATGAACACGTCGCTGGCCGCCACCCCGAACATCGGTCGCAGCGCGAGCGACTCCCGCAGCAGGGCGGCCCGCGCGAGGCCGGCCTCGTTGAGCCAGATCGCCTCGTAGGCCACGCCGGGCGCGTGCTTGATCCCGGCCACCATCTGCTCGGCGTCGGCCATCTGGGGCACCCACTTCGGGCTCACGAACGAGGTGAACTCGATGGTGGGCACCCCGGTATCGGACAGGGCGTCCACCAGGCTGATCTTCTGCTCGAGGGTGATCGGTCCCTTCTCGAACTGGAAGCCCTCGCGCGGGCCCACTTCCTTGATCGTGACGTGTGTCGGCATGTCGCTCATCCGATGACCCTCCGTGACGCCAGCGCGTCGATCTCGTCCTTGGGGATGCCCAGCTCTTGCAGGACCTCGCGGGTGTGCTCGCCCAGGTGGGGGGCGGGGCGCCTCAGCTCCATCTCGAAGGCGCTGCTGTGCACCGGCAGCTTCGGCAGCTTGGCGGTGCCACGCCCCGGCAGCGGCGTGTCGATGAACTGGCCGGCCGCGTTCAGGTGCGGGTCGTCCACGAGCTGGTCGGGCCGCCGCAGCGGCGCGAACGGTACCTTCGCGCGCTCCAGCCGCTCGGAGAGCTCGGCGCTCGGGTACCGGCCCATCGCCTCCTGGATCCGGCCGGGCAGCCAGTCGCGCGCGGCCACTCGCCGCGCGTTGTCGGCGAGCCGCTCGTCGGCGAGCAGCTCGGTGAGCGCGAACTCCTTGCAGAAGCGCTCCCAGTGGCCGTTGGAGGTGATGCCGATGAAGATCTGCTCGCCGTCCGCCGCCGTGAAGAGCTGGTAGACGCCCCAGCCCATGCGCGTACCCTGGCGGATCTCCGGCATCGGCACCGACGGCTCCCCGGTGGCCGCGTGCTGGGCGAGCCACTGGCCCACCCAGAACACGGTGGTCTCGAAGAGGCCGGAGGTGATCTGCTGGCCGCGGCCGGTCCGCGCGCGCTGCTGGAGCGCGGCGAGCACCGCGATCACGCCGTAGGCGGCCGCGCCCACGTCGACGATCGACGCGCCGGCGCGCAGCGGCTGGCCGCGCGGGCCCGTCATGAACGCCAGTCCGGCCGACATCTGGGCCAGCTCGTCCAGGAACGGCCGGGCCTCGTAGGGCCCGGGCAGGAAGCCCTTGAGCGCGAGGTAGATGATGCCGGGGTTGGTGCGGGCCAGCACGTCGTAGCCGAGGCCCAGGCTCTCGACGGCGCCGTAGGCGAAGTTGTCGATCACGATATCGGAGGCGGCGACCAGGCGCAGGAAGAGCGCGCGACCTTCCGCCGCGCCTTTGAGATCGATCGCGATCGAGCGCTTGTTGCGGTTCAGGAAGTGGAAGTTGGCGGAGGTGCCCGCCGGCATCGTGCGCGACTGATCGCCCTCGCCCGGCCGCTCGACCTTGATCACGTCGGCGCCGAGGTCGGCGAGCAGGAGCCCCGCCGAGGGCCCCGCGATGATGTGGCCCAGCTCGAGGACCCGGAGGCCCTCGAGCGGTAACGCGCTGGTCATGTCGCTCCGCATTGTACTGCAGGGCGGGGGGCCAATTCGCGCCCCTGCGTTAATTCGTTCGGCGGGACAATGAAGTATGCGATGGGGGAGTATGCGGCGGGGGACTATGCCGCGGGTGTCGCGCCGCCGGGGCGGCCAGGGAGGAACGACGATGATTCGGTTCGTGATCGTGGTCGGGCTCTGCGCGGGTGTCGTGCTCGTGGCGGGCCAGGCCCACGCTCAGTACCGGTACACGGATGACAAGGGCGTGAGCCGGGTCACGCAGTACAAGCTGGACGTGCCCGCTCGCCATCGGGACGCGGCCGTCTGGGTCGGGCCGACCGGGGTCGGAAAGCCGGCATTGAGCGAGGAGCAGCGGGAGACCAAGCGGCGGTGGGATGCCTATCGCCGGATCGGGGAGTCGAGCCTGAAGCCCGCCTCCTTCAGGAGGCTCGACGCGGTCCATCCGGAGAAGTGCCGGGAGCGCTAGTCGGGTCGGGCCGCCCGCGCGCGTGAGCCCGGGGCAGGGTATGCTCGGAGCGTGAACGGCACGCTCGAGCGTCCCGGCGGCGCGCTGCACTTCGAGGTCATCGACGTGACGCCGCCGCGGGCGGGCGAGGTCCCGCTCGTCGTGTTCCATCACGGCATTGGTGCCACCGCCGACATCTGGGCCGACTGGCTGCCCGCGCTCGTGGATCGTTACCGCATCGCGCGCTTCGACACGCTCGGCTTCGGCCGCTCCGCAGTGCCCGGCCCCGGCTACCCCTGGTCCCTCGACGGCCTGGTCGAGGACGTCCTCGCGGTGGCGCGCGCCGCGGGCGGTGAGGGCTTCCACTTCGTGGGCGAGTCGCTGGGCGGCACCGTGGGGCTGCTGCTCGCGAGCCACCGGCCGGCGGGCCTGCTGAGCGTGACCGCGTCCAACGCCTCGCACCGCGGGGGCTCGGTCCAGCGGGCGCGCGAGTGGCGCGAGTTCATCCGGACGCGCGGGATGGCGGCCTGGGCCGAGATGATGACGCCACTGCGTCTGGATCGTGAGCGCGTCTCGGCTGGGCAGTGGCGATGGTTCGAGCGCGTGCAGGCCGAGGCCTCGCCGGACTCCGTCCTCGACCTCGCCGACCTGCTGATCCGCACCGATCTCACGCCGGCGCTCGGCCGCATCCGGGTCCCCACGCTCCTGCTCGCGCCCGCCCGGAGCCCGTTCGTCCCGCTGACCGTGATGGAGGAGATGCACGCGGCGATTCCGGGCTCGCAGCTGCTGGTCTGGGCTGACGCACGTCACGGGCTGCCCTGCTCGCACGGGGCGGCCTGCGGCCGGGCCCTTCGAGCCTTCCTCGACCGCCGGCTCGGGTCCGCCTCGTAGGGCATGACGCTCTCCCCGGCCGCGGCCGAGGCTCTGGGCCTGCTGCTGTCGACCCTCCTCGCAACCCTCGATCGGGTGGAGTGGGTGCAGCGGTATCTCTTCCCGCCGAGCGCGCCGAAGCTCGCGGCGCGACTCAACCCGCACGCCGAGCAGCTCGCCGGCCCTCTCCGCGCGCTCGAGGCGGCGGAGTGGCCCGACGACCTGCGCCTGCTCCGCGAGCGGCTGGTGACGGTCACGCGGCAGGCGCTCGAGCTGATCGAGGCGTTCGCGCGCGCGGCGGAGACGGGCGAGCCCATCGGGCTCTACCGCGCACTGCGCCGCTTCGCCCCGCTGCAGGAGGCGCTGTATCCGCTGGGGCCGGTCCTGGATCCGGTGAGCCGGTGGTTTCTCGAGCCGGGGCGGCGCGACGACGATGTGCTGGTCGCGCGGCTCCGCGCGTCCGCGCTCCGCGAGGACGGCGCCCGCGTCGGCGTGCTGCATGCCCGCAACGAGCGGGGCGCGCGGGGGGGCCTCTCGCTCTACGTGCCCGAGACGTGGGATCCCGGCGCGCCCGCGCCGCTGCCCCCGCCGCTGCCCCCGCCGCTGATCGTCGCCCTGCACGGGGGCAGCGGGCACGGGCGCGATTTCCTCTGGAGCTGGCTCCGGGAGGCGCGTGCGCGCGGCGCCCTCCTGCTGTCGCCGACCGCACAGGACCGCACGTGGTCCATCATGGGCGGCGAGGACATCGACGCCCCGCGCCTGGCGGCCGCGGTGGAGGAGATCGCGACGACCTACCGGGTGGACCGCTCGCGTGTGCTGCTGACCGGGATGTCGGACGGCGCCACCTACGCGCTGCTGTGCGGTCTCGCCGACGGCATGCCCTTCACGCATCTGGCCCCGGCCTGCGGCGTGCTCCACCCGTTCCTGCTCGCCCGGGGCGGCATCGAGGCCGCCCGCGGGCGACCCGTCTACATGATCCACGGCGCGCTCGACTGGATGTTCCCGGTGGAGACCGCGCGGATGGGCCGGCAGGCGCTGGAGGCGGCGGGGGCCCGGGTCGTCTACCGCGAGATCGAGGACCTCTCGCACACGTACCCGCGGGACGAGAACCCGCGGATCCTCGACTGGCTGATCAGCTCTCCGACTCCGGATTGACCCAGGGGCACACGACCCGCTCCACCAGGGACACCGCGGCGAACAGCACGATGGCCATCAGCGAGAGCAGGATCATCGCGCTGAAGGCCACCTCGGTCTTCCAGTACGAGGTCGACGAGAGGATCACGTAGCCGAGCCCCTTGTCGGAGCCGACGAACTCGCCCACCACCGCGCCGATGACCGAGAGCGTGATCGCCACCTTGGCGCCCGCGAAGATGAAGGGCAGGGCCATGGGCAGCCGCACCTTGAGAAACGTCTTGAAGGGGCTCGCCCGATAGGAGCGGCTCAGATCGAGCAGCTCGGGCGGCGTGGCGGCCAGGCCGGTGGCGGTGTCCACCACCACCGGAAAGAACGCGACGAGGAAGGCGACCACCATCTTGGGAATCTCGCCGTAGCCCAGGACCAGCAGCAGGACCGGGGCGATCGCGATCTTGGGCACCGACTGGGCCAGGATTATCAACGGGTAGATTCCACGGCGTAGGGTCGGGGAGTACACGATGAGCACGGCGAGTGGCACGCCCACGACCATCGAGAGCGCGAAGCCGCCGAGCGTCTCGTAGAGCGTCACCCAGGTGTGGCCGATGAAGCGATAGCGCCACTCCCAGCCCTCGCCCAGGATGGCCGACGGCGCGGGCATGATGAAGCGCGGGACGCGGAAGGCTCGGGTCGCCACCTCCCACACCGCCAGCGTGCCGAGCAGCGTGGCGACGGGGATCAGGGTCTCGCCGAGCAGGCGCCGGAGCGCGGTCACGGGCGCTCCTTGCGCCCCGAGAAGATCAGGCCCCGCACCTCGTCGCTGTGGGCCTTGAAACGCGGGTCGAACTCGAGGTCCATCGTGCGCGGCCGGGGCAGGTCCACCGTGATCACACGGGCGATCCGGCCGGGGCGCGGCGACATGACCACCACCCGGTCGGCGAGCAGGATCGCCTCCGGGATGGAGTGGGTGACGAACAGGATGGTCTTGCGCCGCTCCTCCCAGATGCGGAGCAGCTCGAGGCTCATCTCCTCCCGGGTCATCGCGTCGAGCGCTCCGAAGGGCTCGTCCATCAGCAGCAGGCTCGGGTCGGGCAGGAGCGCGCGGCAGATCGCCACGCGCTGCTGCATGCCGCCCGACAGCTCCCGCGGGTACTTGGTCTCGAACCCGGCCAGCCCGGTGAGCTCGAGCAGATCGCCGGCCTGCTTGCGGTACTGACGCGGGTCGAGGCCGAGCATCTCGATCGAGAACAGCACGTTGTCCAGCACGCTGCGCCAGGGCAGCAGCACCGGCTGCTGGAAGACGAAGCCCACGTCGGGGAAGGGCTCCCGCACCAGCTGATCGCGGACCTGGATCCGGCCGTTGGTGGGGGGCACCAGCCCGGCGACCAGCTTGAGCAGCGTGCTCTTGCCGCAGCCGCTCGGGCCCACCAGGGTGACGAACTCGTTCAGGCCGACGTCGAGGGTGGTCTCGGCGAGCGCGTGGACGAGCTCACCCCGCCGGGTCGTGTAGGTCTTCTCGACACCGTGTAGCCGGATCACGCCGACGGAGGCATGGCCGCCGCGAAGCGGTTGATCGGCAGGGCGGTGACGACCGCGCCGCGGCACGCCGCGGCCACGTAGGGCGCGAGGCGCTTGGCCAGCGCCCAGGCCTCGGCGCTCTGGCCCCGCTGGCGATCGGCCGCCTCCTGGGCGCGCGCGAAGATGGCGTCCTCGTCGACCGAGGTCACGCGACCGCGCTCGACCACCACCCGGCCGTCCACCAGCACCGTGTCGACCGCGGCGCCGGTCTCCGCGTACACGAGGGCCTTGACCGGGTCGGCGAGCGGCCGCATGAACACGGAGTCGGCGCGGAGCAGGACCAGATCGGCCTTGCGCCGTGGCGCGATCGCGCCCAGATCGCCGGCCTGGCCGAGGACGCGCGCGGTCCCGGTGGTGGCCAGGCCCCAGACGGTGTCGGCGTCGAGCCAGCGCTCGGTCTGGTGAGGGAAGCGCACCGTGCTGATGACCGAGGCGATGCGCAGGGCCTCGAAGAGGTTCTGGTTGTCGGCGCACACCGAGCCGTCGGTGCCGAGACCAACTGTCACGCCGCGGTCCAACATCTCGCGGACGGGGGCGATGCCGCAGCCCAGGCGCAGGTTGCTGCCCGGATTGTGGGCCACCGCCGCTCCCGCGTCGGCCAGCATGTGGAGGTCGTCGTCGGTGAGCCAGATCGAGTGGGCTCCCACGAAGCCGGGTCCGAGGATGCCGTGGTCGGCCAGGCGGGCCACGATGCTCTTGCCCCAGCGACGGTGGCTCTCGACCGTCTGCACCTTGGACTCGGCCAGGTGGGTGTGGATGCCCACGCCGTACTCGCGGGCCAGCGCCGCGCAGCCGTCGAGGAACTCGTCGGTCGCCTGGTTGGGGATGGTCGGGGCAACGCCGATGCGCACGCGCCCGTCGGCACCGCCGTGCCAGCGGCGGATGGCCCGCTCGGTGAGTCCGAGCAGGCCCTTGGTCGGTGCCGGCTGCATGGCCGTGACGGTCTGGCGCAGGTCTGCCGGCAGCAGGTCGGCGAGGCCGGGCACGGTCTCGTAGAAGGTCACGTCGGCCACCGCCGGGGCCAGGACCACGCGCAGACCCACGTCGGTGTACGCGCGCGCCACCGCTTCGAAGGCCTCGTCAGTGATGGCAGGCACCGCCATGTAGAGGTCATAGGCCGACGTGCAGCCGGTCCTGAGCATCTCGATGGCGCCGATGGCCGCTGACAGGTACTCGTCTTCGGGTGTGCGAAATCCATAGTTTGCCGCCGAGTGAGTCAGCAGATCCTCGAGCGTCCAGTTGCCGGCCCGGCCGCGAGACAGATGGCTGGCCGCGTGGGTGTGGGCGTTGCCCAGGCCGGGCAGCACGATGTGGGCCGCGGCGTCGATGGTCCGGGCCCCCGGCGGCGCGGTGAGCGACGGGCCGACCGCGGCGATGCGGTCGCCGTCGACCAGCACGTCCGCCCGGGTCAGCGCGGGCGGTGTTCCCCCCAGGACTTGCCCACCGCGGATCAGCAGCGCCATCGGAGCCTCCGTGGCCTCGGCCCTACTTCTTCTCGGGCAACAGGTTGTTGGTATAGATCTCCTCGAGCGTCACCTTGCGCTTCAGCTCGAGGTACTGGGTGTAGAGGTCGCGCGTCTTCTCGAGCCGGGCGGGCTCGAACTGGCCGACCGCCACCTTGCCGCTCGTGACCTCCTCGGCGTACACGAAGCGCGCCCCGACCTGCGCGGCGCCGACGGCCCCGTCGGGATCCACCTCGGGATGGTGCTTCACGACGTAGCCCACGCCCTCCTCGAAGTGCTTCTGGCGGAACGCGTAGTCGGCGCCCTTGAGGGTGGCGCGCAGGAAGGCCCGGAGCCCCTCGGGGTCCTTGGTGATGGTCTCCTCGCGGGCCACCAGGGAGGTGGAAGCCACGTCGAACCCGAGATCGGCCCAGGCGGCCAGCACCCGGATGTCGGCGTTCTGCTGCTTGGCGATCTTGCGGATGCGCGCCTCGTGCACCACGAAGAAGGGCACCGCGTCGGTGGCGCCGCGGATCAGCGCGGGCGGCATCGAGGCCGCGTCCATGGTGACCCACGTCACCGAGTTGGGCTTGAGACCCGAGAGCTTCTCGAAGACGGGCCAGAGGATCTGGTGGCTGTTGCCGGGCGAGATCGCGAGCTTCTTGCCCTCGAGCTCCTTTGGGCTCTTGATCGGCGAGTCGCTGCGCACGAAGATGCCGTGCGGCGGCCGCCGGTACCATAGCGCGATGGCCTTGACCGCCACGTCGGTGTTGGCGCGGGCCGCGATCAGCGCGGATATGTCCGCGATGCCCACCTCGCCCTGGCCCGCCGCGATACGCTTGACCGTGTCGCCCGAGCCCTGGCCGCGGAGGATCTTCACGTCCAGGCCCTCGTCGCGGTACCAGCCCTTCTCCAGCGCCGTGTAGTGCGGCACGTACTCCCCGGTCGGCACGAAGTCGAGGATCAGCGTGTAGCTCTTGAGCGTCCTGGTCTGCGCGGGACCCCACGCGGGCACTGCCGCGAGAGTGAGCACGACGGCGACGAGTGCGAGCACGGTCCGGGTGGGTCGATTCATGGCGCATGATTCGCACGCGGGTCCCGGGCGTGTCAAGCCCGTGGGATAATCGCGGCCGACCATGTCCGCGCTCGCCGTGACCAACCTCGA
>DATIWG010000009.1:0-6310 GCA_035519555.1 Nitrosotalea sp.
TTCGGGCCGCGGCGTCATCGCCGCCAGCCGTTCCAGGAACTCCAGCGGCTCGAAGACCAGCTCCCGCGTCCCGTCGTGCCACGCCCGCTTGAGCTCCAGCGCGATGCGCCCGTCGCCCCGCAGCCGCAGGCGCTCCTGCGCAAAGGGCGGACGCAGGACGTATCTGCACAGACGCTCCACCCCCGCCCGATCGTGCGCCGACACCCACACCTTGGCGTGCAGATCGAACCCGTCCAGGTGCGCCTGCCGCGGCCCGCGAGACGTCAAGGTCGCCGTGTCGCGCGCATCGCCGAGCCGCCGCACCCGCGCCCCCGCCCGCCAGCCCAGCGCCCTCCGCCCCTGCACCGAGGCCCCGACGATCCCCGCCAGCACGGGGGACTCGGCCGCGAGCCGATCCGCCGGGCCCGTTGCGTCGTCGGCCGGCTCCAGGCCGCGGCGCACCAGCAACCGTTGCACCCGGTAGCGGATCGTCGCGAGCACCGCGCGGCTCAGCCCGTGATTCCACGCCATCTGGTACCGGAGCCGATACGGCACCGTCAGGACCCACTGCCGCACCGGCACCCACGGCAGCACCACGTCCACCAGGTGGGCGGCGCGCTCCGTCATCCGGCGACCACCGCAACTGGGACACCACGCCCGCCCTTTACACGAAAACGGCACCAGGTGCTCGCGCGCGCAACCCTCGCACCGGAATCGCGCCACACCGTGTTCGAACACGCCGCACGTCAGGAACTCCCGGAACTCGCGCTCGACGAACTGCGGCAGGGCCGCGCCGTCGCCGGCTTCCGCCACCGCGCGCAGGAAGGCCTCCAGGTGCTCGGCGATGACCTGGTGGAGCACGGTGTGCGCGGCATCACGGGGCCGGTAGACCCCTCGCTGGAGGGCCATGGCCCCTAGGTGGGGTCACGGCGCCGACTGGGACAATGCTGAGAGAGTGATACGCCGAACAGGGTGGGGACGGCGGCGGCCGGACCGCTGCCGGCGGGGTGTCGGCGTTCCCAACACGGATTTTAGATCAGGATCTCGAAGCAGAAGACCAGCGACCTGTTTGCCTGCAGGTGATTGCGGGCCCCCGCAACCGTGAAGGCCAGAGCATCCGGACGACCACAGACCAGGGCTCGGCGCCGTAGCCAGAGGCGGGTCAGTCGCTTTTGAACTGATGGCTCATTGGTTGGAACGCGTCCGCTCCATACGGGTGAACAGCTGGGAACGTCGGTCCGATTCCCAGATTCCCAGAGAAGTCTCGTTAAGTTTCCCAGCCAGATCCCAAGGCCCCCTACGTGTGGCGTCAATCAATGGGAACTCGTGGAACTCAGCACGGTGAGCATACGCGAACTGCCGTCGAATTCTAGTCCCGGGCATCATCGCGTTCAGTCAATGCAGTCCAAAGTCTCTTCACTGTTAAGAAAGCGCGTGGCGGACCGCAAACGCGGGTTCGAATCCCGCCGGGGTCACCATCCTGATTTTCCCGGCTGTTTTGCCCGCCGAGTTCTAGTCCCGCAGTGAAGGGCCGGCATGCTCGCCCAGAGCTTTGACCACCTTGAACACGCGATGATCCCGCATGCGCTCCTGACGCCACCCTCCGGCCTGGATCTTGAATCGCACGACGAAGAGCGGGTCGCCGGCTGATGCGCCACCTCGCTCTGCAGTGCACCCGGCAAGCAATCCCTCCGCGGGCAAGCGCTTCTTGCGCCGCGGCCTGGTCAGCTGCTCGAGAGGATTCTGCTCCAACTTGCCATGACGTACCGCCCACTTCCCGAAGCTACCGAGCGTAGCGAGCCGGACTCTGATGGAATTCGCCTGCAGGCGGCGGGCGGCGAGGTCGTAGTGGTATGCCCGGCACAGCTGCGAGGTCCGATCGTGCAGCTGTGCGGCGCCTGCACCGAGAACTGCCCACCGGCTCGGATCAACGCATCGAATCGAGAGGATGCGGGACGGGCCCCACAGGGGGGCAGGGACCTGGGCAACCCGCTGAATGATACGACCAAGGTCCCATAGACTTGGCCTCCGCGGCGGGCAGAATGATCCAAAGCGGCCAGAATGATGCAAAGTGGTGCGGTTTCAAAGCCCGGTCGCGTGTCTTTGAGACTCCGCCGGCTCTTGGTGGCGGTGTGGATGCTTCTCGTCACGCAGGGGTCTGCCTTCGGTCAATCCCCGCCGGCCGGTGTGGGCTGCGCCGGTTAGAGCTGTGGTGGGCCTCGAGCACCTCGTCAGAGCTCGCGAACTCGTCCCGATCCCGGTCCATTGCGAGCTAGACACCCATCGCGGGGCGCGTCGACCCTGCGTGTTCACCCCCGGTGCTGGGAGCGGCTTCGCTGGCCTCCTGCTCGCGCTCGCCGCGCTGTTACCCGCCACGGCAGTCGCCGTGGAACCAGCCCGGAAGGATGTCCTGCTGCTCTACGCAGACTCGATGCTCTTGCCGGCCAACGTCGTCGCCGACCGCGAGCTGCGATCACGCCTCGGCGCGGATGCTACCACCCCGGTCCGCTTCTACAGCGAGGCACTCGACCTCTCGTGGTTCCCAGACAAGGAGGTGGAGCGCTCGACGCTCGACCTCCTGCGGGCGAAATACGCCAGCCGCAACCTAGCCCTGGTCATTCCGGTAGGGCCTCCCGCCCTTCGATTCGCCCTGCTCCATCGCGCCACCATCTTCCCAGGCGTTCCCATGGTGTTCGTTGCCGCCCGTGAGGCGGCGGTCGCCGATGTGCCCCTTCCGCCCGACGTCACCGGGATGTGGATGGACCGCGACTGGCGCGCCAACGTGGAGCTCATCCTTCGGCTCCACCCGGACACGCGCCGCATCGCGTTCGTCGCGGGCGCGGGTATGACGCCGTCCACGGCGGTCGAGTTCGAGCGGGTGGCCGCGAGCTTTCGGGACCGCTTCGACCCGATCGAGCTGACCGATCGTACATTCGAGGAAATGCTGGAGCAGGCCGCGGCGCTGCCCGAGCACACGGTCATCCTCGTCGGCTTGTTCCTGCGCGACCGCGCCGGCCGCACGTTCACCAACGCCGAGGTGGCGGAGCGCGTCGCGCGCACCGCATCGGTCCCTGCGTACTCCGCCATCGACGTTCATGTCGGGCGGGGCATCGTCGGAGGCTACGTCGTCAGGTGGGACCAGCAGGCCGCTCGCGCGGCCGCGCTCGCGCTTCGGATCCTCCGAGGTGAGCGGCTGGGACCGACCGACGCCACGAGCGCGGGTACCAATGCGTACGTGTTCGACGACCGCGTGCTCCAGCGCTGGCGGATCGATCGTCGGCGCTTGCCCCCCGGAAGCATCGTGCTATTTCATGAGGCGTCTCACTGGGAGCTCTACCGAGGGTACGTCATCACGGCTGCTACCTTGCTCCTCGTCCAGGGCGGGCTCATCGGAGTCCTACTGGTGCAGCGTGCCCAGCGCCGTCGTGCCCAGCGGAGCCTCGCCGAACGTCTGCGGTTCGAGACCCTCCTTTCGGACCTCTCGACCGTGCTCTCGTCCTGTCCCGCCGCGGAGGTAGACCGCCAGATCGAGACGGGGCTCCAGCGCGTCGTCGACGACCTAGGGGTGGACCGGGCCACCATCTGGGCGCTGGAGGATGGTTCTGAGGAGGCCCGGCTCACACATTCGTGGATTCGTGAGGGTGTTCCATCCCCGCTACCGGTTGTCCATGAGAGGGATGTGCCGCGGATCTTCTCTGAGCTCCGTCGCGGTCATGTCGTGCGTATCCCGCAGTCCGGAGATCTGCCCGACGAAGCCTCGAGCGACCCGGAGAGCCTCGCATGGCTGGGCACGCGGTCGACCGCTCTGGCCCCCCTCATCGAGCGCGGCTCGGTGGTCGGAGGCCTGTCGGTCGGAACCGTTCTCACGGAACGCCACTGGCTGGACGAGATGATCCCGCGGCTCCGTCTCCTCGCCGACGTCTTCGCCAACGCGCTCGCGCGACAGCGTGCCGAGCGCGTGGCGCAGGAGAGCGCGGCGCACATCCGGGACTTGGCCGGGCGGCTGATGACCTCCCAGGAGGAGGAGCGTCGACGCATTGCCCGCGAGCTCCATGATGGCGTGAATCAAGAGCTTGCGGCTCTATCGATCGCGTTGAGCGCGCTCGAGGCCGACCTCCCTGCGGTGACGACGCCCGACCGACTTCGGCAAATCGCTCGGCTCCAGGGGCGTATCGTCGGGATGACCGAGACAATCCGGCACCTCACGCACGAGCTCCATCCCGGCATCCTGCAGTACGCGGGCCTGACCGCGGCGCTGCGAAATCATTGCCAAGAGCTCGAACGCGACCGCGGTCTCCCTGTGATACTGCATGCAGACGACGACCTCAGGAGCGTGCCGGCTGACGTGGCACTCTGCCTTTACCGCGTGACGCAGGAGGCGCTGCAGAATGTCGTCAGGCATGCAAAGGCCAGCCAGGTGCGAGTGGTCGTGACGCGCGACGGGACCGACCTCTTGCTCACCATCGGCGATGACGGGCGTGGGTTTGACCTCGCGGAGAGGCGAGGTCGCGGCGGCCTCGGCTTGATCAGCCTCGACGAACGAGTCCGTCTGGTGAGAGGCCGCCTCACGATCGACTCGCAACCGCAGCGAGGCACGGAGATCCAGGTCGTGGTGCCGCTGGCCGAGATCCGGGATGCGCCGGGCGACCGTACTGCTGGCTGACGACCACGCGATCGTCCTGGAGGGACTCGCGAGCCTGCTGCGCAGTGAGTTCTCGCTCGTCGGAACCGTGGCCGACGGGGCGCGGCTGATCGAGGCGGCTCGGCAGTTGCGACCCGACGTGATCGTGACGGATGTGGGCATGCCCGGCATGAGCGGGCTCGAGGCGCTGCGCCGGCTCAAGGTGGAACCGATCGCGGTCAAGGTAATCTTCCTCACCATGCACGGCGACGCCCAGCTTGCGGCCGAGGCGCTCCGCGCCGGGGCATCCGGCTTCGTCGTGAAGCACGCGGCCGGGAAGGAGCTCATCGCCGCCATCCACACGGTCCTCCGTGGCGGGAAATACCTCCCGCCCCATCTCGCATCCGACGTGCTCACGACGCTGGCCGACCGGGGCACCTCGGGCGTGCGGACGCTGACGCCCCGTCAGCGCGAGGTGGCTTCGTTGATCGCGGAGGGGCGGACGATGAAGGAGGTCGGTGCGAGGCTCCGGCTGTCGCCCCGCACCGTGGAAACCCACAAGTACAAGATCATGGAGGCGCTCGGACTCCAGACCACCGCCGAGCTGATCCGCTACGCCCTCGAGCACGGCCTGACGGCGCCACCCCGCCAAGGGTAGCCGAGGCCGCCCGCCGGGGCAGCGCCATCCCGGCGCTCGCCTCAGGAGTTCTCCGGAGCCCCCTCCGTGATTCTCCGAATTGTTCCCGGCGCGACACGACGCCTACAGTCGGCGCGTGGATCGACCACGGGTCCTGCTAGCCGAAGACCACACGGGGATCGCTGAGGAGCTGCGCAAGCTGCTCGAGACGGAGTTCGACGTCGTCGCCACGGTCCCGGATGGGTATGCCCTGCTCCGCGCGGCGGACGACGTCCGGCCCGACGTGATCGTCACGGACATCGTGATGCCCGGTCTCGACGGGATCGCCGCAACGGTCACGCTCTGCGCACGCCGTCCGGGCGCGCGGGTCGTGCTCGTCACGGTCCATGACGACCCTGAGCTGGCGGAGCGCGGCTACGCGGCCGGTGCGCTCGCCTTCGTTTCGAAGCACCGCGCCGGCGATGAGTTGCTGCCTGCAGTCCGTGCGGCCCTGCAGGGCGAACTGTACGTGTCTACAGGCGACTGACCAATGTTCGCGGAGCGCCGTCCGGGTCGCCGAGGGGCCTCCAGCGATCCGGAAGACCTTAACCATGAGGCCGAAGGGGTCTGGCATGAGACACGGGAAGAGAAAACTTACGAGTGGCGTCCTGGTGCTCACTCTGATGGTCGTGCTCGGGATTGCCGGCGCCGCCGGCGCCCAGGGTAAGCCCAACATCCTGTTCATCATGGGCGACGACATCGGCTGGATGCAGCCCACCATCTATCACCGGGGCTTGATGGTCGGCGAAACCCCCAACATCGATCGCATTGGCCAGGAGGGGGCGATCTTCATGACCTACTACGCGGAGCAGAGCTGCACCGCCGGCCGCAACGCGTTCTTCACCGGCATGCACCCGCTGCGCACGGGGATGATTCCGCCGCAGCTCCCCGGCAGCCCGTCGTACCTGCGGCCCGGTACGCCGTCGCTCGCGTGGTTCCTGCGCGACCAGGGCTACAACACCGGCGAGTTCGGCAAGAACCATCTCGGCGACCACACCGATTCGCTGCCCACGGCGCACGGCTTCCAGGAGTTC
>DATIWG010000010.1:0-1984 GCA_035519555.1 Nitrosotalea sp.
CAGTCGGGGGCGCCGCCGGCGGTCGAGAAGCTCGCGCTCTGCCTGCTCGTCTTCGGCTTCGCGCTCAAGCTCGCGTGGATCCCGCTCTACTTCTGGCTGCCGGACGTGGCGGCGCACGCACCGGTGATGACGACCGCGCTGATCGTCTCGGTGGTGGACATCGGCACCTTGACCGAGCTGGCCGGGCTCCGGGCGCGCGCGCCGCAGCTCTTCGACGACCACGCGGCCGTATGGACCGCGATCGCGCTTCTGTCCATGTACGGCGGCGTGCTCCTGGCGCTCGCACAGCGCGAGCTCAAGCGCATGCTGGCGTTCTCGACCATCGGGGATGTCGGGCTCCTGGTGCTGGGTCTTGTCGCGGGCGGGGCGACCGGGTTGTCCGGCGCCTCGATTGGCGCGCTCAACCACGCGCTGTCGAAGGTGCTGCTCTTCGGCGCCGTCGGACTGGCGGAACGGGGGCTCGGGCGGTCCGTCACGCTCGACACGCGCGGTCTGGCCGCGCGTCTGCCCGTGCCGGCCGCGGTGTTCGTGATCGGCGCGCTCGGATTCATCGGGGTACCGCCCGGGTTCGGCTTCGGCGCGTACTGGCGGATCTACCTCGCGGCGGCGAACTACGGCGGGCCCGCGCTGCTGGGCGCGCTCCTCGTGGTGGCCGTGCTCGACCTCTTCTGCTACGCGCGGGCGATCCATTGCACCTGGCTCGGGCCGGCGCGCGACGCGGTGACCGGCGTGCCCGCGACGCTGGCGTCGGCGGCGCTGGTCGCGCTCGCCGTCCTGACGATCGGGCTCGGGCTCTATCCCGGCGTGCTGACGGCCGTTCCGGGCCCGGTGCTCGCGCTGGTGACGGGGAGATAGGGGGCGGCGATGAGCGTGTTCAGCAAGCTGCTGGCCGTGTCGCGGCGGAAGTCGCCGTGGATCTACCACGCGGCCGCCGGATCGTGCAACGGCTGCGACATCGAGATCATCCCGTGCATCACCCCCCGGTACGATGCCGAGCAGATCGGCGTGGTGCTGCAGACGACACCCAAGCACGCCGACATCCTGCTGGTCACCGGGGCGCACACGCGGCGACTGCGCGAGGCGGTCCTCGATATCTACACGGAGATGCCGAGTCCCAAGGCGGTCGTCGCGATCGGCTCGTGTCCGGCGAGCTGCAACGTGTTCTACGGCAGTCCGACCCTCGTGGGCGACACGATCGACGAGGTCATCCCCGTCGACGTCTGGGTGCCCGGCTGTCCGCCCCGGCCGCAGCTCATCATGGATGGCATCGCGCAGGCGGCGCGTCTGCTCGCCGAGGGCCGGACGGCGGATCAGCAGGGCAGGAGGACGTGATGCTGGGCGCGGTGGTCGGGTACGCCTTCGCGGTGCTGGTGTGGCCCGGCCTGCTCGGGGCCGCCGCGCTCGGGTGGCTCTATCTCTGGATCGCGCGCAAGCTGACCGCGCGCCTGCAGGGGCGCCAGGGCCCGCCGTTCTACCAGCCGTTCTTCGACTTCGTCAAGCTCATGGGCAAGCAGACGGTCGTGCCCGGCGGTGTCAACGAACGCCTGTTTCGCGCGCTGCCGATCGTCTCGGTGACGGCCACGACGCTCGCGCTCGTCATCGTGCCGGTGCCCGGGTATCCTGCGTGGTCGTTCTCGGGGGACCTCGTCCTGCTGATCTATCTCCTCGAGGTCCCGATGCTCTGCGACGTGCTGGCCGGCTACGTCACGCGGTCGATCTACGCGCAGGTGAGCGCCACGCGCGAAGCCGTGATGTCGCTCGGCTACAACGTGCCGTTCCTCGCGGCCGTCATCGCGATGGCGCAGCACGCGGGCAGCTTCCGGCTGGGCGATCTCCAGCAGGCACCCATCGGTCCCGTGTGGCTCTTCGCCGCGGTCGCGTTCCTGCTGGCGGTCCCCGCCCGTGTCAAGAGCAACCCGTTCTCGATCGCGAACGCCGAGCAGGAGATCGTCGGCGGATCGCACCTCGAGTACAGCGGAAGCTC
>DATIWG010000011.1:0-1085 GCA_035519555.1 Nitrosotalea sp.
ACGCGGTCAGGCACGTTGGTAGGACCGGGGACGAAGAGATGGTTACGACCGGGCATGACGGCACCTCAACTCGTGAAAAGACGGCGCAGCGAAGCGACCTCCGCTCGCGCTTAACCCCGCGGCAGGTGATTATTCCCGCCGGCCGCGGGCGACTCGATCCGTGATCCTGTTCTCTTACTCGACCTCATGCCGCCCACATCCACACCGGTACAACTGCTGAGCGACCTCTATTGGGCGGCGGTGCGGGCGGCCCAACCGGGTCCCGCGCTCATCGCCGCCTTGAAGAGCGGAAAGCCGCCTATCGGGCGCCGAGTCTTTATCCTGGCGCTGGGCAAGGCCGGCTTCACCATGGCCCGGGCCGCCACCGACTTCCTCCGTGACCTGGGCCAGGAACCGGCGGGCGGCATCATCGTGGGAACCACCCGCGATCCCGCGCCTCATCCGCGGCTCCAAGTCCAACCAGGCAATCACCCCAACCCCGGTGCTGATTCCTTCGCGGCCGCCGACGCAATCGGCGCGCTGACCGCCCAGGTGCGCGCCGAGGACGAAGTGTGGGTCCTGCTGTCGGGCGGCGCGTCCAGCCTGACCGCCGGTCCCCTCGAAGGCGTGAATCCGGCTGACCTGCAGCAGCTCTACGGCTTGCTGCTTGGCTCCGGCCTCGACATCGCCGCCATGAACCAGATCCGGAAGCGGTTCTCCCGCTGGGGCGGCGGCCGTCTCGCGGCGGCGCTGGCCCCCGCCCGGGTCCGTTACTTCGTGGTCTCCGATGTGATCGGGGACGACCTGCCGTCCATCGGATCCGGCCCCTGCGTCCCCGACCCCACTACCGCCGCCCAGGCGAGATCCCTGCTGAGCAACTCGGGACTCTGGCCTCGGCTCCCGTCGGCCCTCCGGGGACGAATCGAGGCCGCCGAGCGTGGAGAATTACCTGAGACTCCAAAGCCCGGCGACCCCGCGTTCGAGAATATGGAGGTCCGCCTGATCGTCAGCAACCGACTCGCGCTCGAGGCCGCCGCGGCCGAGGCCCGTCTTCGGGGTCTCGACGCCCTTATCCTGGGCGCCGACCTGGCCGGCGAGGCTTCAGA
>DATIWG010000012.1:0-128135 GCA_035519555.1 Nitrosotalea sp.
TACGCGCCCGTCGACCGCGCGCCCCAGGATCTTGCCGGTCTCCCGCACGACCTTCTCTTCCTCGCCCGCTCCGTCAATGTATGATCGGGCCATGCTCATCGCCCAGATCACGGACACCCACATCAGCACTCCAGGGAGCGCGAATGACCGGCACTTTCGCACGCCCGAGCACCTGGAGCGGGCGGTGGCCCATCTCAACCGCCTCAGCCCCCGCCCCGACGTCGTCCTGGCCACCGGAGACCTGGTCGAGCGGGGCGAGCCCGAGGAGTACGCGCGGCTGCGGTCCATCGTCGATCGTCTCGCCATGCCGCTCTACGTGATCCCCGGCAATCACGACGCCCGCGGACCGCTGGCACACGCGTTCGCCGATCGTGGCTATCTGCCGCAGGATGGCGAGTTCCTGCACTACACGGTCGAGACGTGGCCGGTGCGCCTGATCGCTCTCGACACCCACGTCCCCGGCGCGTCCGGCGGCCGGCTCTGTGCGGAGCGGCTCGGCTGGCTCAACGCGAGGCTCGGCGAGGCGCCCGCGCGGCCGACGCTCGTGTTCATGCACCACCCACCCTTCGTCACCGGCATGCAGGCGATGGACGCCATGGGGCTCGAGGGGAAGGCCGAGCTGGCCGACGTGATCCGCGGCCACCCGCAGGTGGAGCGCGTGATCTGCGGCCACGTGCACCGGCCGATGACGCGACGATTCGCGGGCACGGTCGCCATCACGTGCCCCGCCACTGCCCACCAGCTCGCGCTCGACCTGGCGCCGGCACACCGGCTCGCGGTCGTCATGGAGCCGCCCGCGTGCATGCTGCACCAGTGGCTCGGCGCGGAGTCGGGGCTGGTGAGCCACGTGAGCATCATCGGCGACGAGCGCCCCGCGTTCACCGTCTACGACGGGGAGCACTGGCTTCGCGACGCGGTCCCGCCCGCCGCTTTCCATCCGCGCTGACGATCACCGGCTCGGTCGTGAGCGACCGCCGCCCGGCCTCCGAGCTCCGAGTGTGGCGCGCCACGCTCGCCGGCCTCTGCGCGACCCTGGTGGGCATCGGCCTCGCGCGCTTCGGCTACACGCCGCTCCTGCCCGCCCTGATCACGCGCGGGTGGTTCCCATCGTCGCAGGCCGCCTACCTCGGCGCCGCGAACCTGGCGGGCTACCTGGCCGGCGCGCTCTGCGCGCGCGCGCTCGCCCGGCGGCTGTCCGCGCGGCTGATCCTGCGCGGGATGATGCTCCTGGTGAGCGTCGCGTTCTTCGCGTGCGCGACACCGCTCTCCTTCGCCTGGTTCTTCCTCTGGCGCTTCGCCTCGGGCGTGGCGGGCGGCGCCTTGATGGTACTGGCCGCCCCTACCGTGCTGCCGCACGTGCCGGCGGCCCGGCGTGGGCTCGCCGGCGGCGCCATCTTCACCGGGGTGGGGCTCGGCATCGCGGCCTCGGGAACCCTGGTCCCGCTGCTCCTGCAGGCGGGCCTGGTGCAGACGTGGTGCGGCCTGGGCGTGCTCTCCCTGCTGCTCACCGCGCTGGCCTGGGGCGGCTGGCCGCCAGACCCGGCCTCCGTCACCGTCGCGGGTCCCACGGGGGGCCGGCTCGCCCTCCGTGGCTTCGCGCTCCGCGCGCTCTACGTCGAGTACGCGCTGAACGCGGCGGGGCTGGTGCCGCACATGGTGTTCCTCGTCGACTTCGTGGCGCGAGGGCTCGGCCGCGGGATCGAGCCCGGGGCGCGCTACTGGGTCGTCTTCGGGCTGGGCGCGGTGATCGGGCCCACGCTGGCGGGGTCCGTCGCCGATCGCATCGGCTTCGGTCCCGCGCTCCGGGTCGCGCTCGCGCTCCAGGCCGCCGCGGTGCTGCTGCCCACGGTGGCCACCGACGCAGGCTCGCTGGTCGTGTCGAGCCTGGTGGCCGGCGCGGCGGTGCCCGGCATCGTGCCCCTCGTCCTCGGACGCGTGCACGATCTCGTGCCTCACGATCCGGAAGGGCAGCGCGCGGCGTGGAGCGTGACGACGATGGCCTTCGCGCTCGGGCAAGCGTCCGGCGCCTACGGCTTCTCGTTCCTCTTCGCGCGCGGCGGCGACTATCTGCCGCTCTTCTCTCTCGCCGCGGCGTGCATCGTGCTGGCCCTCGCCATCGATCTGGTGGCCAGGCTTGCGGCCCCACGGCCGATTTGATAGCGTCGCCGCCATGACCTCCACCGTCTCCACGCTCGCGTGGACCACCGAGACGCTCCCCGTTGCCGGCTCCTCCGTAAGACTACGTACGGCCGGCCGCGGCGCCCCACTGCTCGTGCTGCATCACGACATTGGCACCCCGGAGCAGCTGCCCTTCTACGAGGCGCTCGCCCAGCGCTTCACGGTGCTGCTGCCGTCGCACCCCGGGTACGACGGCTCCGAGCGCCCGGCGTGGATGCGTAGCGTGCGCGACGTCGCGGTGACCTACCAGGCGCTGCTCGCCGTGCGCGGGCTCGCCGACGTCTCGCTGGTCGGCCTGGGCTTCGGCGGCTGGATCGCGGCGGAGATGGCCACCATGGCGCCGAGCGCCCTGAGGCGGCTCGTGCTCGTCGGCGCCATGGGGATCAAGCCCGGGGAGGGGGAGATCCTGGATCAGGCCCTGGTGAGCTACATCGACTACGTGCGAGCCGGCTTCGAGGACCAGGCCGCCTTCGACCGGCTCTTCTCGCCGGATCCGCCCACCCCGCAGCTCGAGCAGTGGGACCTGAACCGGGAGATGACGTTTCGCATCGCCTGGAAGCCCTACATGTACAACCCGACGCTGCCGCCGCTCCTGAGCGGCGTGCAGACGCCCGCGCTGATCGTGTGGGGGCGGAACGACCGGGTCGTGCCGGTCGGCTGCGGCGAGCAGTACGCCCGCGCGCTGCCGAAGAGCCGGCTCACGGTGGTCGACGGGGCCGGGCACTTCCTGGACATGGAGCAGCCCGAAACGCTCGCGAAGCTCATCGCGCAGTTCGTCGCCGAGTCCTGATCGGGGGATCCCATGCACCTCATGTACTTCACCGAGCAGCCGATGTCGGCCTACCCGGCCGACGAAGGGCGCAAGCGGGGAGCCACCGCGCTGATGTTCTCGAACCGTCACTTCGACCCGGTCGCGGGCAGCCGCCTCTACAACGAGTACCTCGAGCACTACCGCCTCGCCGAGGAAGTGGGCTTCGACGGCATCATGCTGAACGAGCACCACAACGCTCCCTTCTGCATGCAGGCCAAGTGCAACGTGTTTGCCTCGATCCTCGCCGCGGTGACCAAGCGGGTGAAGATCGTGCTGCTCGGCAACCCGTTGCCGCTCGCCGACAACCCGGTGCGCCTCGCCGAGGAGCTGGCCATGATCGACATGGTCTCTCGGGGGCGGCTCGTGTCCGGATTCGTCCGCGGCGGCGGACAGGAGCAGCTCGCCACCGGCGTTAACCCGGCCTACAACCGGGAGCGCTTCGAGGAAGCCCACGAGCTGATCGTCCGGGCCTGGACCCAGGAGGGCCCGTTCCGCTTCGAGGGCACCCACTATCAGCACCGGGTGGTGAACCCGTGGGCGGTGCCCCTGCAGAAGCCGCACCCGCGCATCTGGATCCCGGGCGTGCTCAGCAAGGAGACGATCATCTGGGCGGCGCGCCAGCGCTATCCGTACATCGCGCTCAGCACCGCGATCGACGCGACCAAGAAGATCTGGGAGTTGTACGATTCGGTCGCGGCGGAGGCCGGCTACACCGGCGGCCCCGAGAACCGCGGGTACCTTCAGCGCTGCCACGTGGCCGAGACCGAGGAGAAGGCGCTCGCCAACGCGCGCGAGTTCATGTGGATGCAGGGTGAGTTCACCGGGCTCGCGCACCCGGTGTGGTCGAGCCCCTCCGGCTACTTCTCGCCGTCGTACCGGAAGGCCTTCGTGGAATACGCGGTCGGGCGCGGCTCGAATCCGCGGGCCGCGTCGTTCGAGGACCAGCTCCGCGACCAGCAGATCATCGCGGGCACCCCGAAAACGGTCCTGCCGAAGTTCCGGCGGCTCCTCGAGGAGACGCGCCCGTCCATCCTGGGACTCTGGGCCAGCGACGGCTTCGTGAGCAACCAGGACGCCACCACCTGCATCCGGCTCCTGGGGCAGGAGGTCTTGCCCGCGGTACGCGAGATGGGCAAGGAGCTCGGCCTGTGGAGCCCCTTCGAGGCCAACGCCCCGATCAGCATCACCCAGCCTGCGCCCGCGATGGCGCGCAACGGCGCCTGACGGGGCGCTCGCGCGTCAGCCGATCGCGGTGCGGGCGGTCCGCGGGTCCATCTGCTCGGGCAGGCAGTTGAAGTCGATGCGCACCTTGCCCTGTCGGACCAGCTTCAGGGCGACGTAGTCCGCCATCGCCGCGTGGCAGAGCTGGCGCGTCTCGAACGAATCGATGGCGGTGTACCCGCGGTCGACCAGCCGGTCGCCGACCTGCGCCACCTCGTGAGCCCACAGCACCCAGGCCAGCGTCAGCACCAATCGCTTCATGACGTCTCCTTTGGTGCGGCAGGACAAGAGCAAGCGACGGACCACGACGAACCTCCAGTCAATTCAGCTGGTTGCCACTCCATTGCTGAGACGGTAGAGAAGCCCGGGGGCGAGGCTGGGCAGGGCCGTTCCCAGGATGAGGTCGCCCACGCCCGCGCAAGACCTGCCGAAGGCATATACTGGCGCGCGTGACGCCGCCCATCACCCCTCAGCCAAAGGAGGCTTCCGTGGCCACCAAGATTCTCGTGTCTCCCAAATTCCCGCCTGCGATGCTCGACATCGCGCGGAGCTTCGTGCCCGCCGGCTTCGAGCTGGTCGTGGTGGACGCGGGCACGCCGGAGTTCACCGCGGCGCTGTCGGAGGCCGCGTACTACGTGGGCTTCCCGCGTCCCGAGCTGAACGGCGAGTTCTTCAAGGCGGCCTCCGGCCTCAAGCTGGTGCAGCTCATCAGCGCCGGCTACGACCGTCTCGACGTGGCGGCGGCCAAGCGAGCGGGGGTGCCGGTGGCCAACAACGGCGGCTCCAACTCGGTGGCGGTGGCCGAGCACACGCTGATGCTGATGCTCGCGGTCTACCGCAAGCTCTCCTGGCACCACGGCAACGTGATCACCGGGAAGTGGCGGGTGGGGGACTTCGCCTCGAACCGCACCTACGAGCTCGAGGGCAAGACCCTCGGCATCGTGGGCCTCGGCACCATCGGCAAGAAGGTCGCGCGGCGGGCCGCCGCCTTTGACATGAAGATCGTCTACTACGACATCGTGCGCCTGGCCGAGGATGCGGAGGATGCGCTGGGGGTCCGCTTCATGCTCCTGCCGGAGCTGCTGCGCACCGCGGACATCGTCTCGCTCCACGTGCCGCTCAACGCGGTCACCCGCAGCATGTTCGGCGCGCGCGAGATGGGCATGATGCGTCCCTCCGCGGTGCTGATCAACACCTGCCGGGGCCCGGTGGTCGACGAGCACGCGCTCCACACCGCGCTCACCACCGGCGTCATCGCGGCGGCGGGTCTCGACGTCATGGTCGAAGAGCCGCCCATCGCCAACCATCCGCTGTTCGCGCTCGAGAACGTGACGTTCACCCCGCACACCGCGGGCCCCACCTGGGACAACTGGTTCAAGGCCTTCCGCAACGCCTTCGACAACGTGCAGCGGGTGGCCCGGGGCGAGCGCCCACTGTGGGTGATCCCCGAGCTGCGCTAGGCCGCGGAGCCCGCACCGCGTGAAGCGGGCGGGCTCCCGCAAGACCGCCGCCTCGACGGGGCTCTTCCTCACCGGTCTCCGCCGCGGCGGCGCCCGGCGGGAGCCCGATCGCTTCCCGTTCACGCTGCCGCTCTTCCGGGCCCTCGAGCGGCTCGATCTCCGGGCGCGCGTCACGTTCCTGGTCGGCGAGAACGGCTGCGGGAAGTCGACCTTGCTCGAGGGACTGGCCGCGGGAGCGGAGGCAGTGGCAGCGGGCGGACGGGACCTCGAGCGTGATCCGACCCTGGCCCCGGCCCGTACCTTCGCGCGCGCCTTCCGCTTCCAGCGCGCGCGACATCCCCGCGTCACCCTCTTCCTGCGCGCCGAGGACGTGTTCGGCTTCACCCAGCGCGTGCGCGGCCAGATGGACGAGCTGCGCTCGGTCGAGGACGAGCTCCGCACCACGCTTCGCGATGGCTCGTGGGGCCAGCGCCTGGCGGTGGGCGCCGCGGCCAAGGAGCACGCCGCGCTCGTCCGGCGCTACGGTGCCGACCCCGACGCGCGCTCCCACGGCGAGACCTTTCTCCACCTCCTGCAGCAGCGGCTCCAGCCACGCGGGCTCTACTTCCTGGACGAGCCGGAGACGCCGCTATCGCCGACGCGGGTGCTCGCCCTGCTCGCGATCCTGCGGGACCGCGTCGCCCACGATTGCCAGTTCGTCATCGCCACGCACTCGCCGATCCTGATGGCGCTGCCCAAGGCGGAGATCCTGCGCCTCGAGGACGGCGCGATCGCGCCGGTCGCCTACGAGGATGTCGAGCACGTGCGCATCACCCGCGCCTTCCTCGACGATCCGGACAGCTTCCTGCGCCGTCTCTGACCGGCCGTTTGACTTGCACCCCGACCGCCGCGACAATAGGGCCCGATGAAGTGGCCCAGCTCGCGATCCGTGGCCATCCTGTGGCTCCTCGCCGCCCTCAGCCTCGTCGGCTGGCTGATCGTCAACCTCGATACGGCGGGGTGGATCATTCTCACGCTCACGGTGGGGCTGATGGCGTTCGAGCTGACCCGGCGCCGCGACAGGCAGGGGGCGCCGCCCCCGGACGAGCCGACCAGCTAGGGCCGGTCAGGCCGGGGTGAGGGCGCGCGCGACGGCGTGACTGATCTCGGCGGGGGCGGCGGGCCAGCGCAGCATGGGCGCCCCCGATTCGATGATGAAGCCGGCGAGGTCGGGCGCGAAGGGGGTCCGCGTGAGAAACAACACCGCGGGAGTGGCTTGACCCGGCGGCCGCGCACTCAGCACGCGGGCAAGCTCGGGCCCGTCGAGTCCGTGCATGCGGAGATCACTCAGCACGACGACGTAGGCGTGCCGATCGATCAGCGCCACCGCCTCCGCGCGGTCCGCCGCCGCGTCGACGGCGTGGCCATCGGCTCGCAGCACCGCGGTGAGCACGCCGCGACTCTGCTCGTCTTCCGCCACCACCAGGACGCGCGGCGCTTGCACGACCGGGGACACGACACCGGAACCCGTCGACGTTGTCATCAGAAATGCCCGCCCGGCAGCGGCTGGGCCGCGCGTCGGAGCGCCTCTCGGATCAGGGGGACGAACAGCATGACCGCGAAGAACAGCGTCGCCAGCCAGATGGCCACGTGAAGTAGTCGAGCCCGCGGCCCTTCTTCCGGCATACGAACGAGCAGAGTAGTCTCCCCGGGCCCCGTCGTCAAGCCTTCCCAGTTGCCTTCCGGTATCCCGGTCGTTACACTACGCGCCATGCTGTGGGTCCTGAGAATGTCGTCCGGATGGACGCGCACCGTCGCCGGGCTGCTCGCCACCCTCGCGATGGTGAGCCTGCCCGTCGAGATCACGTTCCGCCTGGTCGAGCAGCCCGTGGTGGCACCCCGACCCGTGGTCACACTGCTCACCATCGGCTCCTGCCTGCTGCTCCTCTGGTCGGGTCTCGGTCTCCGTCGCCTCGAAGCCGCGCGGGTACTCAGCCGGCGGCCGACGCTCGGCACGTAGGAACGGGCGCGTGGGCGCGCTGGGCCGGACCCTTCGCTACCTGGGCCTGGGCGGCGCCGACTCCGAGTCGCTGGCCGGCGATCTGGCCGCGCATCGGGACGCGCGTGGCGAGCCCCCTTCGGTGGGCGGGGGCCTCTCGTTCCGCGGGGAGGTCTCCGGCGAGGGCGACTTCCATATCGCCGGACGCTTCGAGGGAGACATCAACGTGACAGGTCGAGTCCTGGTCGGCGAGGGCGCCGAGGTGGACGCCAACATCAACGCCCGCGCCATCGTGGTGGGCGGCACCGTTCGCGGCAACCTGTCGGCGGCCACCCGGGTAGAGATCCTGCCCACCGGCGTGCTGACCGGCACGCTCCGCACCGGGAGCTTCTCGGCCGCGGACGGGGCCGCGGTCAAGGGCGAGATCTGGATCGAGCGTCCGCATCAGGAGACTCCGGAGCGGCGTGCATGAGCGACCTCTCCGAGATCCTGAGCTCGCGGGGGGTGCGCCTCGGCCTGAAGATCGCAGGCGTCGTGGCGGCGATCGGCGTGCTCGTCGCCGCCGGCTGGCTCTGGCTGCGCGCGGAGGACTCCCGCGGCCAGGCTGCGCTCGCCGCCTCCGCCGATGTCGTGCAGCAGGCGGACGCGCCGCTGGCCACGTCGGAGGCACGCCAGAAGGCGATCGCCGCGCTGCAGATCGTCCTGGCCCAGCACGGCCGCTCGTCGGCGGCGGTGCAGGCTGCCTATCAGCTGGGCAACCTGCAGTACCAGTCGGGAGACTACGCGGCCGCCCGGGCGGCCTACGAGGTCGCCCTCGCCAAGGGCGCGTCGGGGAGCCTGCGCACGCTGGCCGCCTCCGGGGTGGGCTATACCTGGGAGGCCGAGAAGAACTACGCCAATGCGGTGTCGGCCTACGACGCCCTCGCGCGGCAGTCCGGCCCACAGCAGTTCTTCTTCGAGGACGCGCTGCTCGACCTGGCTCGGGCCCAGGCCCTGGCCGGGAAGCCCGCCGATGCCGTCGCCACCTACGAGCGCTTGCTCAAGGAAGTACCCGACACCCGCCGAGCCTCCGACATCCGCGCGAAGATCGCCGAGCTGCAGCCCAAGCGCTAGAGTCGGGCCGGAAGGCCACCACCGGAGGACCAGGTCGGGCCCCCTGAAGCTCAGGCCATAGTCCGATAAGAGACATTATGTCAAGTTAAAGGCCGACCGGCTACCGCGGCCGATCCTCATGGGATTCGCACCGGACGAGAGCGGACTGACCGGGTGCATTCTCGCTCGGGCTCAGGGCCCGAGCGCCTGGATCAGTGCATCGTCGAGGTCGGCCACCGCTTCCATCAGATCGGCGGCCTGCTCCCAGCGCTCCTGGACGGCCCAGTACTGCGCCTCGCCGAAGCAGCGGGCGCGACGCTCCAGGAGGCCCGCCGCCTCGACGCGCCCAGCCTCGCGGAGGAACATGGCCGCATCGTGGCTCCGTCGGGCCCCCAGCGGCAGGGCGAACGAGGTCAGATGCCCGGCCAGCCGCTTGGCGATGGACCCGCGGAGGTCGGCGGCGAGCAGCCGGACCGCGCGAGGGCCGCCGTATTGATCAGGGCCTCCCGGATCGGCGGCCAGATTGGTGGAGATCGCGCCCACCGTCTGCGCGATCATCTCCGCCCGCGTCGGCCGGCGCGCCTGCCGGAAGGCGGACCGCATCGTGTACGGCGTCTGGCAATAGCGGACCCGCTCGGCCTTCCAGGCGCGCACGAAGTCCGGCGCGGGCAGCATCGCGTACGGAAAGCCGTCCGGGTCGTGGACGCGTACGCGCTCGTGCTCGACGCCCAGCACGATCACGAAGTGATCGCTGCCCGAGACGTGCTGGTGGTACGGCACGTAGCCGAGCCCTCCCATGTCGAGGGGCCCGGCCAGCACGGGACCGCGGGCCGCCGCTTCGCCGAGCCGGGACAGCGCCACTTCCGGCGTGCCCTCCCGCTCATCCCGGCACTCCCAGCCCATCACTTCCAGCGCGGTCGTCAGCCCCTGGTCTGGGTTGGTGAGCGGCGAGCTGAAGAAGACCAGCAGGTCGCGGCCGACCCGCAGATAGAGCGTGCCGAACGGCATCGTGGTGAGGCAATCGATGAAACCTGGTCCCGGCAGCGTGTCCGGCCCGGCGCCCGACGCCCGCAGGGCCATGTACAGGCTATTGGCGTAGGAGGAGGCGCCGTTGCCGGTGTAGCTGGTCATGGCGAGCGGCTGTCCACCCGGTGGGCCACGCAGTGTACGGAAGCCACCGCCACGCCATCCTCGGTGCCGACCGTCACGTCGTAGAAGCCGGCGTGCCGGCCCTGGCGTCGCTCGATCGCCTCGGCGAATGAGCCGGGAGCTCGGCTCACCGCGGCCAGGAAGCTGCTGGTCATATCGAGCGCCACCGCGGTCTCGCCATGGGAGCTGGAAGCCGCGCCAACTGCCGAATCGGCTAGGTAGAAAATGACGCCACCGTGAGGGTTTCGGGGTGAGTTGAGCATATGGGGCTTGAGAGTCAGCGAGAACCGACACTGGCCCCGGCGGAGCTCCAGCAATTCGAGTCCAAGGGCCTTGGCCCAGGGGTCGCGTCGGAGATCGGCGGCCAGCGCGGTCGGCACGCTGTCCCCCTGCCGATCGGAGGTCATCGGGCTGCCTATTGGATCGTCGCGGTGAGCGTCAGAGCCGTGTCCTGTGACGACTGCTCGGTGCGGTAGCCCAGCACCTGGCGCGTGACCGCATGGACGCTGCCGCTGCTGCCGCCAAACTGCATGCGGCCCCCGCTGGGCACGATCAGGTCGGTCGCGGCCTCGGTGACCTCGATCGTTCCCCCGCCCCCGGTGGTGAAGTAGCTGATGACCGGTGTCAGCGTCACCCGGATCTGGTTGCCCGGGAGGATCACCGGGCGCACCGCCAGCGCGGTGCCGACGCGCTGCCACGCGAGGCCCTGGGCGACGTAGCCCTTGCCGGTCGCGTAGTCGTGATAGTACGCCAGCTGCTGGTACGGAACGTCCTGGGCCACCATGATGGAGCCGACGCCGCCGTCCTGTACCACCGTGAACAGGCCGGAGGAGCGCGTGACGCGCGTGGTGGTGTCCTCGACGGTCAGGCCCCCGCGGCCACGCGCACGCACGTCGCCGCGGCGCTCCTCCACGATGACGCCCCCCTGCCCCTGCACCCCCTGCCGGCCCCCCTGGGTCTGCTGCTTGAATTCGAGCAGGACCTTCACCTGCCGGCCGCCCTGAGCGGACACCTCGGCGCCGAGGCCGGTGAGGGCGAGCCGGCCGACCGCCAAGAGCAGGACCGCGATGCGCGCGACCCGCATGCGCGCTAGCCCGGGATCTGCGCCTCTTCCGGCAGCCGATCCCATTGCGGGATCCACTCGGGCAGCGTGAGCCCGACCGCGGCCGCCTTCTCCCCGACCTCCCGCGCGAAGGTCTGGCGGACCTCGTCGTTGTCGCGGAGCTTGAGCCGGTACTTGCGGTAGAGCACGTTCTTGGCCGAGCCCGGGCGCCCGAAGATGTTCATGGTGCGGATGTACCACTTGTTCAGCGTGGCCTGGGCTTCGTCGCGGGTCTTGGGATCTTCGGCGAGCCGCTTCACCCAGAACTCGCCGTGGCGGATGTGGAACTTCTCCTCCTTGAAGATCCCCTCGATCGCCCGCACCCACGGCCCGTACGAGCAGGCGCGCACGTCCTCGAGCTGGTGGCCGGCCCCGCGATCCATGCAGAAGTTGAAGAAGGTGAAGTCGGCCCAGGTCTCGATCGGGTAGTAGAAGATGTTGACCCGCTTGTCGGCGGTGATGCGCGCCGTCCCGATGTCGGCGTCGTCGCCGACTCGCATCGTGAAGGCTTCGTCGTGGGCTCGCACGTGGGCGTCCACGTCCACCCCGAGGTCGGCGAGCAGCCCGTACATCACGGTCGCGTGGCGCAGCTCGTCCTTCACGATCTGGGCGACCACATGCTTCTCCTCGACGCCGGGAGCCTTCGTGATCCACGGCACGTAGCCGTAGCCGCCGGCCAGCTCCGAGTCGGCCTGCATGGTCATGAGGTGGATCAGGTTGAGGCGGTACTCCTCCGTCATCTCCTCGGAGGACTCGATGCGCTCCCCCGCCTCGATGCGGGCCAGCAGTCGGGCTTCGTTGCGCTCGGCCATGACTATCTCCTTTCCACGACCCGCACCGCCTTGCCTTCGCTGCGCGGGATGGTCTTCGGGGCCACCACCGTGATCTCCGGATTGAGCCCGAGGTGGCTGCGCAGGCATTCCGCCACCCGGACCGAGAGGGCCGCCACCTGCAGGGACGCGCCCTCGAACCCGCCCCACTGGTGCACCACCCGCTCGGCGGGCTCCACGTGAACCGCGAGCGAGGGAAACGCGCCGCGCCGATCCACCAGCAGCTGGTAGTGCGGGGCGAGCTCCTCGACGGTCAGGAGCGCGGCCTCGAGCTGGGACGGGAACACGTTGACGCCCTTGATGATCAGCATGTCGTCGGTGCGCCCCCTGACGCGGGACATCCGCACGGTGGTGCGCCCGCAGCGACACGGCTCGGGATCGAGGCGAGTGACGTCACCGGTTCGGTAGCGGATCACCGGCAGGGCCTCTTTGGTGAGCGAGGTCAGCACGAGCTCGCCCTCGCGGCCGAAGGGCAGCGGGACCCCGCTCGCCGGATCGACGATCTCGGGCAGGAAGTGATCCTCGTTAATGTGCAGCCCGTCGCGGGCCTCGACGCACTCGCTCGCGACGCCGGGACCGATGACCTCGCTGAGCCCGTAGAAGTCGACGGCCGCGCAGCCCCACAGGTCCTGGAGCTGCTCCCGCATCGCCTCGGTCCACGGCTCGGCGCCGAAGAGCCCGTAGCGCAGGCCGATCGTCCGGGGATCGCCTCCCTGCTCTCGCAGGCTCTCGCCGATGTAGAGGGCGAAGGAGGGCGTGCAGGCCAGGCCGTGCGGCCGGAAATCCTGGAGCAGCAGGATCTGGCGCGAGGTGTTCCCCGACGAGACCGGCACCACCGTGAGTCCCATGTGTTCGGCCCCATCGTGAAAGCCGAGGCCGCCGGTGAAGAGCCCGTAGCCGTACGCGATCTGGATGAGCTGGCCGGGCGCGGCCCCCGCCGCGGCGAGGGAGCGCGCCATCACTTCGCGCCAGACCTGAAGATCGTTGTGGGTGTAGCCGACCACCGTCGGCTTGCCCCGCGTGCCCGACGACGCGTGGATGCGGGCCAGGTCCTCGCGTGGCACCGCGAAGAGCCCGAATGGGTAGTGCTGTCGCAGGTGGTCCTTCACCGTGAACGGCAGCGTCTCGAGTCGGTCCAGGTCGACCGCCTCGTCCTTCACCCCCGCGGCGTCGAGAGCGTCGCGGTAGAAGGGCACGCGCTCGCGGGCCCACGCCACCGTCGCGCGCAGCCGCCCGGCCTGCCGCGCGCGGATGGTGGCCCGGGGCGCCGTCTCGGCCTCGCGGTTCCAGATCATGGCCTCAGCTGACCGCCACCCGGCGCACGAGCCAGCTCTGCCGCTCGAGGAAGCGCGCGATGGTCTCGAGCGTGCGGGGATCGGCGGCCGGGTCGAGGCTGATGCGGTCGGGCAGGACGTAGCGCACCTCCGGATACGACACCAGCACCCGCAGCAGCGTCCGCACCCGCGGGTCCCACGCGAGCAGCCCCTGGTGCCCGGGGCCCGCGCCGTGCGGATCCCACTCGCTCTGCAGGCCAAGCCGCAGGGTGCGGCTGATCGCCGGCCCCGCCATCAGCCCCGCCTCGCGAGGAGGGCGTCGTAGTGCGCCACCATGGCCTCGATCTGCCGGCCCGCCGAGAAGCGCGCCTCCGCGAGCCGCCGAGCGGCCCGCCCCATGGCCGCCCGGCGCTCCGCGTCGAGCAGCAAGCCGATGGCCGCGTCGGCCATCTCGCCGGTCTCGCCCTTGGTGAGGAGACCGGTCTCTCCGTCCGTCACCACCTCGTCCACGCCGGAGGCTCGCACCGCCACCGCGGGCAGCGCGCACGCATGGGCCTCGGCCAGCACGAGGCCCTGCGTCTCGGTCTCGGAGGCGAAGAGGAAGAGGTCGGCCGCGCGGTAGTAGTCGGGCAGCGTCTCGCGACTGAGCCCTCCGTGGAAGACGATGCGGCGTCCGGCCCGCCCGGCCGCGGCCCGCCGCTCGAGCGCGTGGCCGTGGCTGCCCTTGCCGACCAGGTGCAGCGAGGCGCCCGAGACCGCGGTCGCCACCGACTCGAAGGCATCGAGCACGCGCTCGAGACTCTTTTCCCGGTCGAGACGACCGGTGTAGAGGCAGATCAGCCCGTCGACGGGCAGGCCGAGGCGGCGGCGTGCCCGCTCGCGGTTCCCCGGGCTGAACAGGGCCAGGTCCACCCCGGTGGGGATCACCGTCACCGGCGCCCGCACCCCGCGCCGGCGAAGGGTCGCCGCGACGTGATCGGACGGCGCCACGACGAGGTCCGCCGAGTCCGCGAAGCGGCACGCCAGCCGGACCGCGAGACCACGCACCACGCGCTGCGGCAGCGGGACGTAGTGCGCGTACTTCTCGTAGCGCGTGTGATAGGTGAACACGAGCGGCCGCTGCTGGCGACGCGCCAGGCGGCGGCCGGTCACGCCGAGCAGGAACGGATGATGGACGTGAACGACGTCGAGGTCCAGCGCGCGCGCAACCCGGGCGAGGCGCCGCGAGAGCGGCACCGGCAGCGAGAAGCCCGGGTAGGTCGGCGCCGGGATCGACGGATATCGGAAGACGAAGGACGGGTCCGGGTGCGGGTGCTGCGCGGCGGGAGCGAAGACCCAGGCGCGGTGGCCGAGGGCCTCAAGCCCGAGCCGCAGGGTCTCGACCGCGGTCGTGACCCCGCCGCGGAACGGCAGGTAGTTGTTGGTGAACAGCCCGACGCGCATCCACTATTCGTCCGGGCTCTTCGGGTCCTTGCCGCGCTCGATTCGGTCGAAGTCGCCGGGCTTGAGCGACTCGAGCCACTCCTTGATCTTGGCCTGATCGTCACCCTTACCGGTCCCGATCGAGGTCTCCTTGGCGACCTCGACCGAGCGGGCCTTCTGCACGACCTCTTCCTCGACGAAGATCGGCGCCCCCACCCGCAGGGCCAGCGCGATGGCGTCGGACGGGCGCGAGTCCACCGTGAGGTCGGCGCCTCCCATCTGCAAGTGGATCACCGCGTAGAAGGTGTTGTCGCGCAGGTCGTTGACCACGACCTTCTGCACCCGCGCGTCGACCGCCTCGAGGATGTTCTTGATCAGGTCGTGGGTCATCGGCCGCGGCGTCGGGATCTTCTCGAGCTCCAGCGCGATCGCGTTGGCCTCGAAGAGACCCACCCAGATCGGCAGGGAGCGCTTCTCCTCCTCGTCGCGGAGGATGATCATGGGCATGTTGGAGAGCGGATCCAGCGCCAGCCCTTTGACTTTCATCTCCAGCCACATGGTGCGCCTCCTCTAGGCCTGTAGCGCGGGAACGGGCTCGTCCACCGGGAGCTGGACGCCGGACCGGTCTTCGATCAGCTCGCCGCGAAGGCTGTGCGGCAAGGCGCGGGCGATGCGGACCGGCACCACCCGTCCGAGCAGGTCACGTCCTCCGGCGTCGAAGTTCACGACACGATTGCAGCGGGTACGGCCGGCCGCCTCGCCCGCGTTCCTGCGCGAGACGCCGTCCACCAGCACCGGCAGCGTCCGGCCCTCGAGCCGCCGGCTACGGGCCGCGGCCACCTGGCCGGCCGCCTCCAGGATCAGGCGGTTACGCTCGGCCTTGACCTCGTCGGGTACCTGGTCGGCCATCTCGGCCGCGGGCGTGCCCGGCCGGCGCGAGTAGCGGAAGGCGAAGACGTTGTCGTAGCCCACCCGCTCGACCATCTCCACCGTGCGTGCGAAATCCTCGTCGGTCTCCCCGGGGAAGCCCACGATCAGATCGGTGGACAGCGCGAGGTCCGGCACCGTCTCCTTCAGCTCCGCGATCAGCTCCAGGTACCGCGCGCGCGTGTAGCCCCGATTCATTCGCTCGAGCACCCGATCGGAGCCCGATTGCAGCGGCAGGTGCAGGTACTCGCACACCTTGGGTACGTCCCGGATGGCCCGGATCAGGCGGGAGGTGAGATTGTAGGGGTTCGACGTCGTGAAGCGGATCCGCTCGATCCCGTCGATGTCGTCCACCCGCTCGAGCAGCTCCGCCAGGTCCGTGGGGGGGCTCAGGTCGCGCCCGTAGGCGTTCACGGTCTGACCGAGCAAGGTGACTTCGCGGCAGCCCGCCGCGGCCAGCCCTCGGATCTCCTCGACGATGACCGCCGTAGAATGGCTGCGCTCACGCCCGCGCGTGGTAGGCACGACGCAGAAGGTACAGAACTTCTCGCACCCTTCCATCACGGTGACGAAGGCCTTGAGGCGCCGGCCCCCCTCGGGCCGCGCGGTGATCTTCACCAGGGCCCCCTCGCCGGTCTCCAGCACCGGCCCCCGCCCCTGCTTGGCGCGCTCGACCAGGTCGGCCACGCGGGCGATGGCGGGCGATCCGAAGACCAGATCCACGTAGGGCGCCCGCTCCTGGATCCGCCCCTTCTGGAGCTGGGCCATGCAGCCCATCACGCCGATGATCAGATCGGGGCGCTCGCGCTTGAGATGCTTCAGCGCGCCGAGCTGGGAGAACACCTTGTCTTCCGCCTTCTCGCGGATTGAGCAGGTATTGAGCAGGATCAGGTCCGCCTCCTCCGGCCGGTCGGTCAGCTCGTAGCGCTCCTGCTTGAGCAAGCCCGCGACCCGCTCGGAGTCGTACTCGTTCATCTGGCAGCCGTACGTGATCAGGTGGACCTTGGACATCAGAGCGAGAGGAGCTCCGGAGGAGAATTCCGCATAAATCGTCGAGACTTACGGTAGCACCCGCCCCTGGGCATGTCAAACAGCGTAGCACTGAAGGGCGTCAGGACCAGCACCACTTCGAGGCCGCGGAGGCGCGTGAGCACCGGGGCGCCGGCGCTCGTCAGATCGTCTCCTCGAACACCCCGATGCGCCGGAACTTCTCCTGGCGCTCCTCGATCAGCTCGGCTTCGGACTTCGACTTGAGCTGCCAGAGCTGATCGCGGACAGCGGCCCGGAGGCTCGCCGCTGTCGCGTCCCAGTTGCGGTGGGCTCCACCCACCGGCTCGGGCACGATCGCGTCGATGACCCCCAGCTTCAGGAGGTCCGGCGCGGTCACCCGCATGATCTCGGCGGCCTCCGGGGCCTTGGCCCCGTCGCCCCAGAGGATGGCTGCGCAGCCCTCCGGGGAGATGACCGAGTAGATCGAGTATTCGAGCATGAGCACGCGGTTGCCTACCCCGATGGCGAGCGCCCCACCGCTGCCCCCCTCGCCGGTCACCACGCAGATCACCGGGGTGGGCAGGCCGGCCATCTCGCGCAGGTTGCGGGCGATCGCCTCGGCCTGACCGCGCTCTTCGGCGCCAAGGCCTGGGTAGGCGCCGGGCGTGTCGATGAAGGCGATGATCGGCTTGCCGAACTTGCCCGCGAGCTGCATGAGGCGGAGCGCCTTGCGGTAGCCCTCCGGATGGGGCATGCCAAAGTTCCGCGCGATGTTCTCGCGGGTGTCGCGTCCCTTCTGGTGCCCGATGATCACCACCGGCTCGCCGTCGAACGAGGCGAGGCCACCCACGATGGCTCGGTCGTCCCCGAAGACGCGGTCGCCGTGCAGCTCGACCCAGTCCTCCATCAGCAGGTTGATGAGATCGAGGGTGTGAGGGCGCTTGGGGTGCCGCGCGATCTGGGTCCGCTGCCAGGCGCTCAGGCTGCCGTAGACGCGCTGCTGCTGGCGGGCGAGCCGCTCCTCGAGCTTCGCGATCTCGTCGCGCGCAGCGATAGGGTCATCCGACTCGCGCAGCTCCGCGATGCGATTCTCGAGCTCGAGCAGGGGTTTCTCGAACTCAAGCTCGTCCGGCATACTCCACGAGTATACTGCCCTGCCCGAGCAGGCCTTCCACTTTGCTGACGAGGTCGGGCGCGGGATCCACCCCCAGCTCCTTCACCCGCAGCACCACCTCCTGCTCCGGCAGCAGGACGTGCAGGAAGAGGGGGGTCCGGCCCTCGTGCTCGCGGCACGCCGTCTTGATCGCGGCGAGGAGGGCGGGCAGCGACTCGGCCGCCGCGCTCACTCGGATCCGGCAGGCGTGCGCGTCGACCTGACCGTTGCCATTGCCCTCGCCATTCCCGTGGCCGTTTCCATTGCCGTGGCCCGCGCCGTTTCCGTGGCCATTGCCGGCCAGACTCCCGTTCCCCACCGCTTCCTCCAAGGGCTTGATGTCCTCCGCCAGCACCACCCGGCCTTTGTCGCTGTCATCCGCCCGCCCCTTCACGATGACCGGCCCCTTGTGGCGGAGGGCGCCCGCGCAGCTCCGGTAGGGCTCGGGAAAGATCGTGACCGGCACGCTGCCGTCCACAAGCTCGAGCGTGGCGAAGGCCATGCGGTTGCCGCTCTTGGTGGAGTTCTCGGTGAAGGCACTCACCTGCCCGAGCAGCAGCACGCGCGAGCCGGTCGAGCGGGCGGCCAGATCCGCGGCGCTGAGCGCGCCGATGCGGCGAGCCACGTCGCGGTACTGCTCGAGCGGGTGGCCCGAGAGGTAGAAGCCCAGCACCTCGCGCTCGAAGGCCAGCATCTCCTCCTGCGGCCACTCGGGCACCCTCGCCGCCGGCGGCGGCACCGGGGCGCCCGGCTCCTCGCCCCCACCGACCGCGTCGAAGAGCGAGACCTGGCCCTCCTCGCGGTCGCGCTGGCGCCGCTGGCCGCCGTCCATCGCCTGGTCGAGCGACGCGAGCAGACCTGCCCGCGTGCTCTGCAGCGAGTCGAACGCGCCCGCCTTGATGAGGCACTCGACCACTCGCCGGTTGACCAGGCGGAGGTCGACGCGGGCGCAGAAGTCATCGAGCGAGCCGAAGACGCCACCGGCCTCGCGCACCTTCACGATCGAGTCGATCGCGGTGGCCCCCACGTTCTTGATCGCGGCCAGCCCGAAGTGGATCGCGTCGCCCGACACCGTGAACTGGGCGCGCGAGACGTTGACGTCGGGCGGCTCGACCCGGAGGCCCATCGCGCGGGTCTCCTCCACGTACTGAACGATCTTGTCCGTCTTCTCCATTTCCGAGGTGAGCAGGGCGGCCATGAACTCGGTCGGGTAGTTGGCCTTGAGGTACGCGGTCTGGTAGGCCACCACCCCGTAGCACGCGGCGTGGGAGTTGTGGACCGCTATTCCGTTGGCGATGAAGCTCGCGGCACCCGGCACCTCGAAGTCGTAGGTCGCCTCCTCGCCTTCCAGCACGAACCCTCGCGGACGCGACCAGCCGATCGGCGACTCGGCCAGCGCGTACAGGGCGGGTGAATCGAGGCGTTCCGCCAGATACCTCATCGTGTCGCGTCGGACACCGCGCTTCCGCCCGTCTCCAAACAGTAGTCGGTACGAAATGCCCAGCGCCCCACAGCCTGCGCGTAGACTCGGATACGCCTTCGCGATCGCCTCTCGCAAAGGACCCAGCGCCAGATCAACTGGAACAACGTCGACGGTCCCACGCGGCTGGAGCGCCGGAGCGTCGGCGTAGTCTTCGGTCAGCCCTGTCAGGTCTTGCTGCTTCCGACCAACAAGGTACGGACCGACGAGCTGGTCAAACCAGCGGAACGCCACCCGACCTCCGAGCAGATTGACAGTGAAACCAGGACGCCGGGTCCCCCGATAGGCGAACTGCTCGCGGTGAATCGTGGAGGAGAGGCCAAGCTTCAACAAGAGACGGCGCACATCGTCCGCCAGCCCCTCCGACGAGGTGGCATAGAAGACGGACCGGGTAGCTCGATGGATGCATCCGTCGCCCTGAAAGAGCTTGGCGACCAAGACCGAAGTCGCGCGGAGATCCCATGACTCCGCCACCTCCGGCACTCGCTTGTCGAGCGCACCTTTGCCCTGCAGACCGCAATCCTCGAAGAGGAAGCGGACGGCCTCCGCCGGCTCGCGCCGGTCGTGCCGGGCCGGCCGAACCGACGACGCCTTCGGCATCGGCCGCCGCTCGACCCGGGCCACGGTGTTCGCGAAGCGACCAAGCACCCCAGCCATGTCACTGAGCTCGTCGTCGGACGTGGAGTACAGGAAGAAGTGTCCCTCATAGCTGAGACAGCCTTCGGAGAGGGCATAGCCAAGCAGCGCCGGCACATGGTCGGGAACAGCCCATGACCCACATGGTAGCTCTCGAGCTACCGCAACGAAGTCGTCCGACCCAAGCTCTTCCGCGTTGACCCAACCGCGCTGGGTGAAGATCGGATGGTCAGGGGTGCACCGTACCGACATCCCATTGGCGAGCCGGAGGCGGCCGACGGGTCGGACGCCGCTCGGCCGGACGGCGCGCGCCCGGTAGGGGCCGTCCTTGGTGAGCACCAGGTCGCCGGCCTGGATCCGGGTGATAGCCTTGTGGCTCCCATCCGCCATCTCGACGCGGGTGTCGGCGGTCAGGCACTTGTTGAACCCATACCCGGCAAACTTCTCGATGAGGTCCCAGATCCGCTCGGCCTTCTTCGCGTCGATCTTGTTGGCCTTGCAGCCCGAGATGAACTTCTCGCGCTGCTGGGCCATCAGCTCGCGGTCCTTCTTCCCCATCGCCTTGCGGAGGGTGTCGGCCTCCCCGAGCGAGAAGCCGGCCAGGTCCGCGGCCAGCCGCATGACCTGCTCCTGGTAGACCATGATCCCGTAGGTCTCCTGGAGGTGGCTCTCCATCAGCGGATGCTCGTAGGCGATGGCGGCACGGCCGTGCTTGCGGTTGACGAAGTCCTCGATGAGGTCCATCGGACCCGGCCGGTACAGGGCCACCATCGCGATGATGTCCTCGATGCGCTGAGGCTTGAGGCGCTTGAGCGCATCCCGCATCCCCGCCGACTCCAGCTGGAACACCCCGAACGTCCGCGCATCGGTGAGGAGCTGGTAGGTCTTGCCGTCGTCGAGCGGCAGCGCGTCGGCGTCCAGCGCGATCCCGCGCGACTCCTTGATCAGCCGGAGCGCGTCCGTGATCACGGTCAGGGTCTTGAGCCCGAGGAAGTCCATCTTGAGCAGGCCGAGCTTCTCGATCGGCCCCATCGCGTACCCGGTGATGAGCTCGGGCCGCTTGGGATCCTTGTAGAGCGGCACCCGCTCCATCAGGGGCTCGTCGGAGATGACCACCGCGGAGGCGTGCACCGAGGCGTGGCGGGTGCAGCCCTCGAGCGCGCGGGCCACTCCCCACATCTCCCCCACCCGCTGGTCGCGCTTGACCTGCTCGGCGAGCGGCGGGGCCTTCTCCAGTGCCTCGTCGAGCGAGATGTTGAGCGGGAAGCTGGGCACGAGCTTGGCAATGCGGTCGGCCTCCCCGTAGGAGAAGCCGAGCACGCGGGCCACGTCGCGGATGACCGCCTTGGCTCCCATGGTCCCGAACGTGATGATGTGGGCGACTCGATCGGCCCCGTAGCGGTCCACCACGTAACGGATGACCTCGTCGCGCCGATCGTCCGCGAAGTCGATGTCCATGTCCGGCATCGAGATCCGCTCGGGGTTGAGGAATCGCTCGAAGATGAGCCCGTAGCGGATCGGGTCCACGTTGGTGATGCCGAGGCAGTAGGCGACGAGCGACCCGGCCGAGGAGCCGCGCCCCGGGCCCACCGCGATGCCCTGCCGCCGCGCGTGGCTGATGAAGTCCCACACCACCAGGAAGTAGCCCGAGAAGCCCATCTTGGAGACCACGCCCAGCTCGTAGCGCAGTCGCTCGACGATGGCGTCGCCCGGCGATCCGCCGTAGCGCCGGGCCAGCCCCTCGAAGGCCAGGTGCTCGAGGTAGGAGTCGAGCGTGTAGCCGTCGGGCACCTGGTAGTTCGGCAGGTGGAACTGGCCGAACTGCAAATCGACGTTGCAGCGCTCGGCCACCGCGATCGTGTTGCGGTAGGCGTCGGGCAGATCCTTGAAGACGGCCCGCATCTCGTCGGCCGACTTCACGTAGAACTCGTTGCTCGAGAACTTCCACCGGTTCGGGTCGCTCATGGTGGTGCCGGTCTGGATGCAGAGCAGCGCCTCGTGGGCGCGCGAATGATCGGCCTCCAGATAGTGCGAGTCGTTGGTGCCGCAGAGCGGGGCGCCGATCGCGCGGGCGATCTTGATGGTGCCCTCGGTGACGGCCACCTGCTGCTCGAGGCCGTGCGACTGCACCTCCATGAAGTAGTAGTCCTTGCCGAAGACCTCCTGGTACCAGCCGGCCGTCTGCTGCGCCTTCTCCGCATCGCCCGCCGCGAGCATCCGGCTCACCTCGGAGTTGAGGCAGCCGGAGAGCACCAGCAGGCCGTCGGCGTGCTGGGCGAGCAGCTCGCGGTCCACCCGGGGCTTGTAGTAGTAGCCCTCGAGGTAGGCCTTGGAGACGAGCTTCATGAGGTTGGCGTAGCCGGCCGCGGTGCGCGCCAGCACCGTGCAATGGCTCGCGCCCTCATAGCCGCCGTCCTGGCTCGATCGCTCGAAGCGGCTGCCCGGGGCCACGTAGAGCTCGCAGCCCAGGATCGGCTTCACCCCCGCCTTGCTGCAGGCAGTGTAGAAATCCACCGCGCCGAAGAGGTTGCCGTGGTCGGTGAGGGCCAGCGCCGGGAACTTGAGCGCCTTGGCCCGGTCCACCAGCTTCTCCAGGCGCGCCGCCCCATCCAGCAGGCTGTACTCCGAGTGCACGTGCAGATGGACGAAGTCCGCGTGTTTCATGCCCGGTTTTGCCTCAACCGATCCTGCGGGATGGGTGTGGGCCGGCGGGCTACTCCCACTCGATCGTGCTCGGAGGCTTGGAGGAGATGTCGTAGACCACGCGGTTGACGCCCTTGACCTCGTTGATGATGCGGCTCGAGATGCTGCCGAGCAGATCGTAGGGCAGCCGTGCCCAGTCCGCGGTCATGGCGTCCTGGCTGGTCACCGCCCGCAGCGCGATCACCTGCGCGTAGGTGCGGAAGTCGCCCATCACGCCCACGGTGCGCACCGGCAGCAGGACCGCGAAGGCCTGCCACAGCGCGCGCTCGAGCCCGGCCTGACGCACCTCCTCCTGCACGATGGCGTCGGCCTCGCGCAGGAGCGCGAGCCGCTCCTCGGTCACCTCGCCCAGCACCCGGATGGCCAGGCCGGGGCCCGGGAACGGCTGCCGCCAGATGATCTCGGCAGGTAGACCGAGCACCGCTCCCAGCTCACGCACCTCGTCCTTGAACAGCTCCCGGAGAGGCTCGACCAGCCTGAAGCGCATGTTCGGAGGCAGGCCGCCCACGTTGTGGTGGGTCTTGATGGTCGCCGACGGCCCCTTGAACGAGACCGACTCGATGACGTCCGGGTAGAGCGTGCCCTGCGCCAGCCAGGGGATGTGGCCGAGCTTTCGGGCCTCGTCCTCGAAGACCGCGATGAATTCCGCCCCGATCGACTTACGCTTGGCCTCGGGATCTACAATTCCATCTAGACGGTCAATGAATCGCCTACTTGCATCGATATGAATGAGGTTCATCTTGAAGGCGTCCCGGAAGGTGCGGACCACCCCCTCGGCCTCACCCTTGCGCAAGAGGCCGTTGTCGACGAAGAGGCACGTGAGCTGATCGCCCACCGCCTTGTGGATCAACGCGGCCACGACCGAGGAGTCCACCCCGCCGGAGAGCGCGCAGAGCACCGGGTCTTTCCCCACCTGCCGGCGGATGCGCTCGACGGCCGAGTCCACGAAGGACGGCATCGACCAATCGGCCGCGGCGCCCGCGGCGTCGAGGAAGTTCTTGAGCACCGTCTTCCCCTGGGGCGTGTGCGCCACCTCGGGGTGGAACTGCACCGCGAAGAGCCGGCGAGCCGGATCCGCCATGGCCGCGACCGGGCAGTTGTCGGTGGCGGCCAGGCTGGTGAAGCCCGGCGGCGGCTTCAGCACGGTGTCCCCGTGGCTCATCCACACCGTCACGAGCCCATCGGCCTCCGGCTGCACGCCGCCCAGCAGCCCCTCGCCCTTCAGGAGCCGCAAGTGCGCCTTACCGTACTCGCGGCGCTCCGCCGGCACCACGTGGCCGCCCATGAGGTAGCCCATGGCCTGCATGCCATAGCAGATACCGAGCAGCGGGATGCCGGACTCGAGCAGGCGCTTGTCGGGGAGCGGCGCGTCGTCCTCGTAGACGCTGGAGGGCCCCCCGGAGAGCACGATGCCGGTGTAGGCGCTCGCGAGCACGCGGTCGACGTGCTCGGTGCACGGGAGGATCTCGGAGTACACGCCCAGCTCGCGGATGCGCCGGGCGATGAGCTGCGTGTACTGACCGCCGAAATCGAGAATCGCGATCTTATGCGTCATCAACTCGCTCGAGCGTGGAGGACCTCGGCTGGCGGGAAGGCTCCTTCGCGCAAGCGGTTTCCCGAGCTCGCTTGAACGTGGAGGACCTCGGCTGGCGCTAAGGCGCCTTCGCGCAAGCGCTCATCCGAACTGCCTCGCCCGGTGCCGGCAACCCGGCTCGCCACCCCGACTCTACCTGGGGATGCCCAGCTTCTGGGCGCGCTGGAAGACCTTGCCCTCGGTCTTGATCGAGGGCGCGATGATCAGCTCGGTCTGTTGCAGCTCGCGGATGTTCATGGCGCCCACCGACCCCATGCAGGTCCGGATCGCGCCCACGAGGTTGAGGGTGCCGTCCTCGGTGAACGCGGGTCCGAACAGGATCTGCTCGAGCGGCCCCGCGATGCCTACCCGGATTCGCGTGCCGCGCGGCAGGTTCGAGTGCGGCGTGGCCATGCCCCAGTGATAGCCGCGGCCCGGCGCTTCCTGGGCGCGCGCGAAGGCGGAGCCGATCATGACCGCGTCGGCGCCGGAGGCCAGCGCCTTGCAGATGTCGCCGCCGGTCGTCATGCCCCCGTCGGTGATGATCGGCACGTAACGACCAGTCTTCTTGTAGTAGAAGTCGCGCGCGGCGGCCGAGTCTGCGGTGGCGGTCACCTGCGGAACACCCAGGCCCAGCACCTCGCGGCTGGTGCAGGCCGCCCCCGGTCCCACCCCGATCAGGAGCGCGTCCACGCCACAATCCATCAGCTCGAGACAGGCCTCGTAGGTGACCACGTTGCCGATGACGAGCGGGATCGAGAGGTGCTTCTTCAGCTTCCGGAGATCGACCGGGACGTACTCGCTCGCGACGTGTCGCGCGGTGGTCACGGTCGACTGCACCACGAAGAAGTCGGCCCCCGCTTCCTCCGCGATCTTGGCGAACCGCTCCGCGCGCTGGGGGATCGAAGAGACCAGGACCGGACCCCCGCCCTTCTTGATCTCGCTGATCCGCTTGTGGATCAGCTCTTCCTTGATCGGCTCGCTGTAGATGCCCTGGATGATCTTGGTGGCTTCCTCGAGGCTGGCGGAGGTGATGTGGTCGAGCACGGCGTCCGGATTCTCGTAGCGGGAGAAGATGCCCTCCAGATTGAGCACCGCGAGCCCCCCCACCCGGCCCATCTCGATGGCGAACGACGGGCTGACCACTCCGTCCATGGCCGCCGCGATGATCGGAATCGGGAAGCGGTGACCGCAGAGCTCCCAGGAGATGTCGACCTCACTGGGATTGATGGTCAAGGCTCCGGGGACCAGCGCAATGTCATCGAAGCCGTACGCCGCCCGGGCCTTCCGGCCCCGCCCGACCCACATGCCCATACGCGCCGCCTCCTGGCCTCTCCCGGCCTCGGCCTGGTGCCGCCTGCCGGCCACCCAGGCCCTGTATGTAGAGAACCGCCCGCCTCGACCTACTGTATTTAGGGGTGCAGTATACGAGCGCTCGCACCCGGGTGTCAACCCGGGGTCACACCGAAGTGCTCGGGTGCGCCCGCTCCCAGAGGATCCGCAGCCCCTCGAGCTTGAGATCGGCGTTCACGAACTGCAGGCACTGGACGACCTCACGCATCTGGCCGACGAGACCGCCGGTGCCGACCACCTTGACGTCGCCTTCCATCTCCCGCCGCATCCGCTCGACCAGGCCATCCACCAGACCGGCCCAGCCGTAGATCATCCCGGACTGGATGTTGGTCACGGTGTGGCGGCCGATGGCGTCCTTGGGGCGCACCAGCTCTACCCGGAACAGCCGGGCCGCCCGCGAGACGAGGGCCTCGGCGGCCGTGTTGATGCCGGGGGCGATCGCGCCGCCGATGAACTCGCCGCGGCGGTTCACGCAGTCGAACCGCGTGGCGGTGCCGAAGTCCACCACGATCAGCGGCGTCCCGTAGAGTGCGATGCCCGCCACGCAGCTCACCACCCGATCGGCGCCGACCTCCCGGGGCACGTCCACATTCAGCGGCAGATCGGCGGTGACCCCCGGCTCCACGGTCAGCGGGTTCACCCCGAAGTAGCGGTCGCACATCCACTCGAGCGCCTGCTGGATCGGCGGGACTACGTTGGAGATGGCCACGCCGGTGATGTGCTGCTGCTCGATGCCCCGAGTGGCCAGCAAGGTCTGGATGAACACGCCCCACTCGTCCGCGGTCTGCTCGCGGCGCGTGGTGAGGCGCCAGGAAGCGCGCAGGCGCCCGTCCTCGTAGATGCCGAGCGACGTGTTGGTGTTGCCGACGTCAATGACCAGCAGCATGGACCGTCGCCTCCTCCGCCGCTCCGCCCGAGACCACGGAGAGAAGCCGGCCGTCCGCCGCGCGGGCCCGCAGCACCCCGTCGTCGCCCACGTCCTCGCCCGCCCCCAGGGTGCCGTCCGGGAGTCGCACGATCTGGCCCGGCAGGAGCGCGTGCGCGAGCCACGCCGCCCGCAGGGCCGCGAAGCCGCCCGTCCGCCACGTCGTGTAGCACCGCTCGAGCTGTGCCAGCACCGCGGCGAGTACCGCGTCGCGGTCCTGCGCGCGACCGGTGACGAGCCGCAGCGAGGTAGCCCGCCCCGCCAGTGGCGCCGGGAACTCGGTCTGGTCGAGGTTGATCCCGATGCCCAGGATGACGTGATGCAGCCTTCCCGCCCCGTCCCGCGAGACCTCGGACGACGCCTCGGCCAGGATTCCGCACACCTTGCGGTCGTCCACGAGCAGATCGTTGGGCCAGCGGATGCGCGCGGTCACTCCGACCAACTCCAGCGCCTCCGCGACCGCGAGCCCGGCCACCAGCGAGAGCTGCGGCACCGCCGCGGGCGGGGACGGGGGGCGGAGCAGCACGGAGGCCAGAAGGCTCTGACCGGGCGCGTCCCACCACTCGTGGCCTCGCCGGCCGCGGCCTGCGCGCTGATGGTGGGCGGTGACCACGGTGCCCTCCGGAGCGCCCGCCGCGGCCAGGCGCTGGACGTCGCGCTGGGTGGAGTCCGTGCTGTCGAGGTTGTGAACGATGAACTGCACGGAGATCCTGCGCTAGCCCAGGGCGGCGAGGCTGGCCGCGAGCTTCTGCTCGGTCTGGCGCTGCTCGGTGAGGCGCGCTCGCTCGCGCTCAACCACCTCGGCGGGAGCGCGCTCGACGAAGTCGCGGCGGCCGAGCTTGCCTTCGAGGAAGGCGATCTCTTTGCGCGCCCGCTCCACCTCCTTCCGGAGTCGCTGCCGCTCGGCGTCGAAGTCCACCACCCCCTCGAGCCGCACGAAGACGTCGCCGCTCGGGGTGGCGGCCATAGCGGAGTTGGCGGGCCGCGCCGCGCCGGTCGAGACCGTGACCGCGGCGCGGGCCAGGCTGCCGACGACCCCCACGCCCCGCTCGAGGGCCGCCGCCACCTCCGGCCCCGCCGGCTTCACGGTGACCTGCAGCTCCAGCGCGGGCGAGATGCGGCTCTCGCTCCGGACGGTGCGGATCGCGCCCACGAAGTCGAGCACCGGCGCCATCAGACGCTCCGCCTCCGGGTCGCGCCCCTTCCGGGTCGCCTTGGGGAACGGCGCGATCATGATCGACCGGGCGGAGCCCGGGATCGACTCGCGGGCGTGCGGCAGGCGCTGCCAGAGCTCCTCCGAGATGAACGGCATGAAAGGATGCAGGAGGCGCAGCGTGGTCTCGAGCGTCTCCACCAGCGTGCGCTGGGTGACCGCCTTCGCCTCGGGACTCTCCGGCTGGTAGAGGCTGCGCTTCGCGATCTCCAGGTACCAGTCGCAGTACTCGTGCCACAGGAACTGATACACCGCGGACGCCGCGTCGTTGAAGCGATAGGTGTCGATTGCCTTGCGCACCTGCCCGACCGCCTCGGTGAGGCGGCTCTTGATCCAGCGGTCGGCCACCGACGGCGTCCCGCGCCGGGCCAGAGCCGGGTCGTAGCCTTCGAGGTTCGTCAGCACGAGGCGGGCCGCGTTCCAGATCTTGTTGGCGAAGTTCCGGTAGCCTTCGATCCGCTCCTCGGCGAGCCGGATGTCGCGGCCCTGGGCGGCGAGCGCGGCCAGCGTGAAGCGGAAGGCGTCGGTGCCGTACTTGTCCATCACGCTCAGAGGGTCGACCACGTTGCCCTTGGACTTGGACATCTTCTGGCCCTCGGCGTCGCGGACCAGGGCGTGGATGTACACGTGGTGGAACGGCACGTCACCCATGAACTTGATGCCGAGCATCGCCATCCGCGCCACCCAGAAGAACAGGATGTCGAAGCCGGTCGACAGCACCGAGGTGGGGTAGAACACCTTCAGCTCCGGGGTCGGCTCGGGCCACCCGAGCGTGGAGAACGGCCAGAGCCCCGAGGAGAACCAGGTGTCGAGGACGTCGGTGTCCTGCCGCAGCGGCCCGCGGCAGCTCGGACATTCGGTCAGGTCGGTGCGCGAGACGTGCATGCTGCCCTCCCGGTCGCAGTACCACACCGGGATCCGGTGCCCCCACCAGAGCTGGCGCGAGATCGTCCAGTCGCGGATGTTCTCCATCCAGTGGAAGTACGTCTTGCTCCACGCGCGTGGGACGATCTTGATCTTGCCGGAGCGGACCGCTCGGATGGCGGGTTCGGCCAGGGGCTTCATGCGCACGTACCACTGCTTGGAGACCAGCGGCTCCACCACCGTCTTGCAGCGGTAGCAGACCCCGACCGAGTGCCGGTAGGGCTCGATGCGGTCGATGAGCCCGAGGGCCTGCATGTCCGCCACGATGCGCTTCCGGGTCTCGAAGCGGTCGAGACCCGCGTACTTGCCGGCCAGCGCGGTCATCTTGCCGTCGAAGCCGATGACGCTGCGGATCGGGAGGTTGTGGCGGCGTCCGATCTCGAAGTCGGTGGCGTCGTGGCCCGGCGTAACCTTGATGACCCCGGTGCCGAACTTGGGATCCACCGCGCTGTCCGCGACCACCCGCAGCGTGATGTTCCCCTCCACCGAGGGCACCTCGAGCGTCTTGCCCACGTACTTCTTGTAGCGCTTGTCCTTCGGGTGGACCGCCACCGCGGTGTCGCCGAGCTTGGTCTCCGGTCGCACGGTGCCGAGGGTCAGCGGTCCGTACTTGATGTAGACGAACTCGGCGTCCTGGTCCTCGCGCTCCACCTCGATGTCCGAGAGCACGGTCTGGCAGCGCGGGCACCAGTTCACGATGTAGTCCCCCTGGTAGATGAGCCCCTCTTCCCAGAGGCGCACGAAGACCTCGCGCACCGCCGCCGAGAGCCCCGGGTCCATCGTGAAGCGCTCGCGGGCCCAGTCGCAGGAGGCGCCGAGCCGCTTGAGCTGACGGATGATGGTGCCGCCCGACTCCTCCTTCCACTGCCAGACGCGGGCGATGAAGGCCTCCCGCCCCAGGTCTTCCTTGGTCTTGCCCTCTTTTTCGAGCTGCCGCTCGACCACGTACTGGGTCGCAATCCCCGCGTGGTCGGTCCCCGGCATCCAGAGCGCGTTGTAGCCGTCCATCCGCTTGTAGCGGATCAGGATGTCCTGGAGCGTGTTGTTGAGCGCGTGTCCCAGGTGCAGCGAGCCGGTGACATTGGGGGGCGGGATGACGATGCAGTACGGCTTCTTCGGCGAGTCGACGTCGGCGTGGAAGTAGCCGCGCTCTTCCCAGACGGCGTACCAGTGCGGCTCGACGCGCGTCGGATCGTAGCGGTCGGCGATTTCGCTCATGTTAACGCGTCATTCTAGCACGGGCCGCGCTCCGCTCAGGCGCCACCCCGCCGGGGTCCGCGTCCACGTGAGCGCCCACGGCAGGCGACGACCGTCGCGCAGCTCGGTCGCGGCGACCGTCACCGGACCCCGCGGCCCCGCGGGGCCGATCTGCTCGCAGAGCGGCTCCGGCACGAGGCTCTCGGGCAACCGCGCCCGCAGGGCCGCGGCGGGCACGAGCTGGGCGAGGACTCGGGCGTCGGCGCCCGCGAGCGCGCGGAACAGCGCGTCGGCCGCCGTGCCCAGCTCCCGACGCCACACGTTCGTGACCAGGCGTCGCGCCACCACGAGGCCGCCGCCGGGGCCGAGGCGATAGTGATCCTCCTGCTCCATCTGGCCCACACAGCCGGGCTTCCAGCCGGGATACGGAGGCTGATAGCGCACCATCAGCTCGCCGGGCTGCGTGCGCCAATCCGACACGCTCAGCCCATCGGGCCCCTGCGGCCCCGTGCTCCACGCACGCTCTACACGATCGCCTTCCCCGGCGGCCCAGAGCTCGGCGTGCAGCGAGCGAAAGCCGTGGGCCGCGGGTGGGCCACTCCAGAGCGCGAGCACCCGCGCCACGCGGTCGGCCCCGGCCGGCCACACCTGGGCGTCGAGCAGACCGTCCTGCGTGGAGGCGGCGGCGAGCGAGGCGCCAGCGCCGGTGCCCACGTAGAGGCGGAGCGAGCCCGAGCCCTCGACGCCGACGAGGCTGTAGAGCCCGACCGTGATCGGTCCGCGACGGCCCGCGGCGGGGATGCGGACCACGCGGAGGGTTGCGCCGCCCCACGCCTCCATCAGGGCGTCGAGCCGCTCCCGGATGAACACCAGCGAGGAGAAGGGGTCGTCGCCGCGGAGGCTGTCCAGCACCTCCGCATCCACCAGCTCGTACAGGTCATGCACCGCGCGCTCCCGCTCCGCGGCGTCCACCGCGGTCGCGAGGTGCTCGCGTGCCACCGCGCGAAAGCGCTCGAGCCGATCCGGCGCGGCGGCGGCCGGCGCCACCCCGAGCCACGCGGCCAGGCCGAGCACGAGCGCCCCGGGGAACCGTGGCCGCGTCATGTCGTTAGCGTACAATGGTCGCGCATGACCCGCATCCTCGACCGGTACGTCATCAAGGAGATCGGCCCGCCCTTCGCCATCGGCGTGGGCGTGTTCACGTTCTTCCTCGTGATCGACCGGATCTTTCAGCTCACGGATCTCGTCATCACCAAGAGCGTGCCGTTCGTGCTGGTCATGCCGCTCCTCGCCTACATGCTCCCCGCGTTCCTGGCTCTCACCCTGCCGATGGCGCTGCTGGTAGCGGTGCTCCTCGTAGGGGGGCGGCTCGCCGGCGATCTCGAGGTGGCCGCGCTGAAAGCGTCGGGGGTGAGCCCGATGCGTCTCTTCCGCCCCTTCCTCGCCGTGGGCATCGTCGTCACCCTGCTCATTTCCTGGCTCACTCTCGCGGTAGGCCCGTGGTCAAGCGGCGCCTTCCAGCGCCAGCTCTTCCGCATCCTCCAGTCGCGCGCCTCCACCGGCATCAAGGAACGGACGTTCAGTGCCACATTCAGCCAGTTCGTGATCTACGTGGACGAGGTGAGCGCCTCGCAGGTCCGTCTGAAAGGCCTGCTCGTCTCCGACGAGCGCAACCCCGAGCAATCGCGCATCATCGTTTCCCGCGAGGGCCGGCTGCTGAGCGACGAGGCGACCCGCCGCATCACCCTGCGTTTTCTGGACGGCTCCATCAGCGAATCCGACGTGGGCGACCGCCGGCGCTTCCGCCAGACCTACTTCAGCCTCTACGACATGACCCTGCCGGTTGACTCGCCGATCGCCACCGTCTCTCGCGAGGAGAAGCCCGAGAAGCAGCTCCCGGTGCGCGAGCTCATCGCGGAGGCCGAGCGGCTCCGTCGCGAGGGGCAAATCTACCTTCCCTACTACGTCGAGCTGCACAAGCGGTTCGCCCTGCCGATGGCCGCGCTCGTCTTCACCCTCGTGGGCTTCCCGCTCGGCATCCGCTCCCATCGCGGCGGGCGGGCGGTCGCCCTGTCGCTGTCGTTCAGCATCGTGGTCGGCTATTACATCCTCTACAGCTCGATGGAGGGCTTCGCCCTGCGCGGCCGCATGCCCGCCGGCGTCGCGGTGTGGATCCCCAACGCGATCCTCGCCGTGCTCGGCCTGGTCCTCCTCCGAGCGAGCGTGGTGGGCGCGCCCACCGCCTGGCTCGAGCTGTTCTGGCGCCTCTGGGCCAAGATCGAGCAGCGCCGCTCGGGCCGGGTGACCCGGCCCGTGGAGGAGCGGAAGCTCCGCCGGCTGGGGCGGCTCGCCGCCGGCCCGCGCGAGTCCACCTTCATCATGGACCGCTACCTGATCCGGCAGTACCTCGGGTTCCTCGGCATCGGCGCGCTGGTGGGCGCGGTGCTCATCGCGGTGGTCGATCTCCTGCAGACCCTCGATCGCTTCCTGCGAGCCAAGCCCCCGTTCACCACCATCCTCGAGCACTTCCTCTACCGGATGCCCGGCGAGCTCTACAAGGGCCTGCCGATGATCGTGCTGATCGCCACCGTGTTCATGTTCCTGTCGCTCACCCGCCAGCGCGAGCTCGACGCGTTCAAGGCGGCCGGGATCAGCCTCTACCGGGCGAGCCTGCCCATTCTCCTGGTGGCGGCCGGCATCAGCGTGATGGCAGTGATCTTCCAGGAGACCGCGCTGCCCGACATCAACGCGAAGGCGGAGGAGGTGGACCGCGTGAAGATCCGGGGTCAGCTGCCCCGTCACCTGCAGCGCCAGACCCAGATCTGGTATCGCTCCTCCGACACGCGGTTCTTCCGCATGGCCCTGCTCGATCCGGTGGGCAAGTCCATGGAGGGGCTCATCGTGATGGACATCAGCCGCGACTTCCGGCTCGTCGACCGGCTCGACGCGCGGCTCGCCCAGTGGACGCCGCAGGGCTGGCGGCTCACCGACGGCGTGTTCCGGTACGTGGGGCCTCAGAACAAGGTGAGCTCGGAGATCTTCGACACGCGCTCGATGTCGATGCCCGAGCACATCGACGACTTCATCCAGGTGCAGAACGCCCCCGACACCATGAGCTTCCTCGAGCTGCGCGCCTACGTGTCGCGCCTGCGCGAGGGCGGGCACCGGGTCAACCGCTATCTGGTCCAGTTGTACTCGAAGCTCTCGTTTCCACTGGTGCACGTGATCATGGCGCTGGTCGCCATCCCCTTCGCCCTGGTGTCGCCCCGCAGCGGCGGGCGCGCCGTGGGCATCGGCGTGGCCATCGTGATCGCGGTGGGCTACTGGGTGGTGCACTCGGTGGCGCTGGCCTTCGCCCAGGCCGACCTGCTGCCCGCCGCGCTGGCCGCCTGGACCGCCAACATCATCTTCGCGGGGATCGGCACCGCCCTCTTCCTCGGCGCGAGAACGTAGCGGCGCGTCGAGTCGTCGCGGGGGGCGGGGCCGCGCTCACCGGGACCGCCGCCCGACGATGCCTAGCGCGACTCGCGGAGCTGCCGCAGCGCTTCCTCGATTCGCTTCTGCTCCTGGCCGTAGGCGGCCCAGTCTCCCTTGCGCAGCGCTTCCTGCCCGCGCTGCCAGGCCTCCCAGGCCCGCTGCACCCCGGCACTGATCGTCGCGCTCGCGCCGGGGCTGAGGGCCGCCGGCGCGCGCTCGCTCGGCCGAGCCGCCGACTCCTCGGCACGTACACGGCCGCCGAATATGCGGGCGAGGGCGGCCTCGAGCGTCGGCTCCATCGCGATCTGGTTGCCGTAGGCCACCACCACCCGCCGCAACTCCGGCAGGGCGCCCTGCTCGGCTGCGGCCAGGTAGAGCGGCTGCACGTAGACGAGCGACTGCTCGATGGGGATCGCCAGCAGGGTTCCGGTGATCACGCGTGAGCCCTGCTGGTTCCACAGCGAGATCTGCTGGGAGATGGTCGGATCCTGGTTGATACGCGCCTGGATGTTGCGCGGCCCGAACACGAGCTTCTGCTTCGGGAAATTGTAGGCGACGAGGCCTCCGTACTGGGGCGGATCCATGCGGGCCACCATGAGGGCGATCATGTTGTCGCGTCCGCTCGGGTTGAAGCCGGAGAGCAGGACGAACTCCTCCTTGGGCTCGCCGGGCAGCCGCATCACCGTGAAGTACGGCTCCATCTCCCGCTCGCGCCCCTCCTGCTGCAGGCGCGGCAGCACCCAGAGGTCCTCCTTGTTGTAGAAGACCTGCGGATCCTGCATGTGGTATGTCGCGTACATGCGGGCCTGCACCGTGAACAGATCCTCCGGATAGCGGATGTGGACCTGTAGGTCCTTCGGCATCTGGTCCATGGGCTTGAGCAACCCCGGGAAGGCCTTGGCGTAGGTGCGGACCATCGGGTCCTCGGGATCGGCGATGTAGTAGCTCACGGTGCCGTCGAAGGCATCCACGGTGGCCTTCACCGAGTTGCGGATGTAGTTGAACCCGCGCACCGGCGTGGCGTACGGATAGCGGTCGCTCAGGGTGTAGGCGTCGATCATCCACATGAGCCGCCCGTCCGAGGTGATCACCACGTACGGGTCGCGGTCGAACTTCAGGAACGGAGCCGCCTCCTGCACCCGCGCGGCCACATCGCGGTAGATCATCACGCGGCTCTCGGGGGTCAGGTCGTTCGACAACAACACGTTGAGGGCTCCGAAGCGGGCCGCGAAGGCGGCTTTGCGAATCAGCGAGTTGACCGGGATGCCTCCCCGCCCCTCGTAGCGGGTGTAGACGTTCTGGTCACCCGACGGATAGTCGAGCTCCTGGGAGCGGGTGCGCACGAACACGTACTCGTTGCCGATCTCCCCGTAGTAGATCTCCGGTCGCGTGATCTTGGGCATGCCCCCGCTCACCACCGGGGGAATGTCCTTGATGAAGAACTCGGGCAGTCCTTCGGGGCTGATCCGATTGACCGGGCTCACGACCAGCCCGTACCCGTGCGTGTAGGTCAGGTGCTCGTTGATCCAGCCGCGGCTCGGCAGGTCCCGGTACGACAGCTCGCGGGCCGAGAGCATCACCTGACGGTATTCGCCGCCGAGCGTATAGCGCCCCACGTCCACGTCCCGGAACTTGTAGTAGGTCCGGATTTCCTGCAGCTTGCCGTAGGTCACCAGCAGCGGCCGGTGGTCCCACAGCCGGATGTTCTTGACCGTGAGGTTGTTGCGGTCGAGCACCGCCGGGGTCAGGTTGTCCGCGGCCGCGAAGTCCTTCTCCACCACCCGGTCGAGCGCGTACGCCTGCCGCGTCATCCGGATGTTGTTCTCGATGTAGGGGCGCTCAAAGGCCAGCTCGTTGGGCTTGACCCGGTAGCTCTGGAGCAGGGCGGGCGCGATCCCGAGCCCGGCCACCCACAGCACCACCAGGACCACCAGCCCCGCCACCAGGAATCGCCAGCCCGGCCGGAACATCTGGAAGACGCACGCGGCCGCGCAGAGGAAGGCGAGCACGATCAGCCACTGCAGCACCGGGAGCGAGGCGTGCACGTCGCTGTAGGAGGCGCCGAAGACGAGGCCTCGGGGCGAGAACAGCAGGTCGAAGCGGTCCAGCCAGAACCCGACCGCGCGGAGCACCAGCAGGAGCCCGGCCAGCCCGAGCAGATGGGTGCGCGCGCCCGCGGCGAGCCGCGGTCCGCGGGCGGTGAGCACGAGGCTCCGCTGAAGCACGTACACCGCCGCCACCAGCACCAGCGTTCCCGCCACCAGCGCGGTGGCCCAGCCGTACAGGAGGCGCCAGAACGGCAGCACGAAGAAATAGAAGCCGAGGTCGCGCCCGAAGAGCGGGTCGGACAGATTGAACGGGGTCCGGTTGACGTACTCCAGCACGGTGGACCACGCGCCGGTGGCGCGGGCTCCCGCGAAGAAGGAGATCACCGCGATGACCGGCACGAGCAGCCGGCGCACGAGCGGCTCCAGGATCGCCCGCCCGGGCAGGCCCAGCTGATCCTCCAGCTCCCACAGGACGTCGGGGGGCGCGGTGCGCGCGGCCACCGACAGATTGACGAACAGGAATACGAAGACCACGGCGCCGAGGGCGAGGAACAGCCACCCGTTCAGGGTGAGGCGGGTCGTGAAGACGGAGGTGAATCCCACCTCCTGGAACCACAGCCAGTCCGTGTAGAGGGGGACAGCCTGGCCGACCAGGCTCAGGACGATGAAGCCCAGCAGCACCCACAGCCCCATCCGGGGCCGCCGCAGGGGCGTGATCCGACCGCCCGGGGGCGCCTGTGCCAAGCGCTCGGGCCCTACGGCCAGGGAGTCTCGCCGATCACGGCCGGCGAGACATCGGTCAGCGCATGGTCCATCGTCGTCCTGGAGGCGCGGACGTCACCGACTCGGCGTCAGACGCCGGCGTCGGCGCGCAGGTCCTTGATCCGGTCGGTGCGCTCCCACGTGAACTCCGGCTCGTTGCGTCCGAAGTGCCCGTAGGCCGCCGTCTTCTTGTAGAAGGGCCGGCGCAGGTCCAGGTACTTGATGATGCCGGCGGGAGTGAAATCGAAGTGCCGCCGGATCATCTGCTCGAGCTTGCTGTTGGGCACCTTGCCGGTGCCGTAGGTCTCGACCATCACCGACACCGGCTCCGCGACGCCGATCGCGTAGGCCACCTGCACCTGGGCCCGCTCCGCGAGGCCGGCGGCCACGATGTTCTTGGCCACGTGCCGGGACATGTAGCAGGCCGAGCGGTCGACCTTCGTCGGGTCCTTGCCGGAGAACGCGCCGCCCCCGTGTGGGCAAGACCCGCCGTAGGTGTCGACGATGATCTTGCGGCCGGTGAGCCCGGTGTCGCCCATGGGTCCGCCGGTCACGAAGCGGCCGGTGGGGTTGATGTGATACGTGATCCGGTTGGGATCGATGAGGTGCGTCGGGATCGTGGGCAGCACCACCTGCTCGATCATGTCCTCACGGATCCGCGAGAGCCCGATGTCGGGGCCGTGCTGCGTGGAGATGACCACCGTCTCCACCGACACCGGCTTGCCGTCCACATAGCGCACCGTGACCTGGCTCTTGCCGTCGGGCCGCAGGTAGTCGAGCCCGCCGCTCTTGCGCACGTGGGTGAGCCGCTGGCAGAGCTTGTGGGCGAGCGTGATGGGCAGCGGCATCAGCTCCTCGGTTTCGGTGCACGCGTAGCCGAACATCAGGCCCTGATCGCCCGCACCGAGCTTGTCCACGCCCATCGCGATGTCGCCCGACTGCTCGTCGATCGCGGTGATGACGCCGCAGGTCTCGTAGTCGAAGCCGTACTTGGCGCGGGTGTAGCCGACTTCCCGGATGGTCTCGCGCGCGACGCGGGGAATGTCCACGTAGCAGGAGGTCGTGATCTCACCGGCCACGACCACGAGGCCGGTGGTGAGGAGCGATTCGCACGCCACCCGGCCCGTCGGGTCCTGAGCGAGGATCGCGTCGAGAACCGCGTCGGAGATCTGGTCGGCGATCTTGTCGGGATGCCCTTCGGTCACCGACTCCGAGGTGAACAGGTGCTCCTCGCGCGCCATGCCGTCTTACCCTCCGTTCGCTGATGATCGAATCAACTGCAAATACGAGACACTAGCACGCCGGATCAGGCCTCTCAAGCGGAATCCCCGGATTCGGACGCGCCCGCGGCCATTTCCCCCACGCGCAGCCGCAGCGACATGTCCCAGGTCTGCCCAGGGGCGAGCGAGAGGGGCCACGAGAGGAGGAGCGCCGAGCCTTGGTAGATCCGCTCGAAGCCGGTCTCGGACAGCGACACCGTCTCGACGGGAGCCCACGCAACCGTCGCCGGCGCGGTCCAGGTCAGTGCGAGCTCCCCGCCGAGCCACTCGTCCACCATCGCAAGCCCGTGCGCGGCCTCCAGGCGTCCTCGACTGCCAAGAGACGGGCGGCCCGCAACCCGGAAGTAGCGGCCGGGCGCCTCGCCCGCGCTCAGCGTCAGATTGCACTGAACGGCCCAGAGCGCCTGGAGCGGCTCCGCACCCTCCCAGTGCAGCCGGTAGCTCACCGCCAGCGTGGGATCGTCGGCCAGGACCACCACCGACTTCTGCAAGGCGATGGGCAGGCCGTCGGAGCGCCCCAGCGAGCAGCGCACCGCGACCTCGCGCGGTGAGGCGGCCACCTCAGCCGCGAGCGACCGCTCACCCACCACCAGGCTCGCCACCTCCCACGGATCGAGCGGATCGAGCTCGCCGGCGGACGAGAACAGGCCATCGAGCAGCGAGGCGCGACGGAAGCGATCGTAGCGGAGGAGCGAGGCGAGGCCGGCCTCCTTCACCTCGGGCGCCGAGTGAATGGTCTTCACCTCGCCTGACTCCGCTTCCCGGGGTCGATCCTCCACCTTGCCGTGGTAGGACTCCGGGCGGCGAGTGAGCACGTCCGCCACGTCCATCTCGCCGCCCATCCACGTGAGCTCGGTCAGCGAGCCACCCCGGGCCGGACGCAGCGTGAACCCGAGCGCGCGCGTCCGCACGACCACCTCGGCGAGCCCGTCGCCGTCGACGTCGGCGTGGAGGCACTCGATCCCCGGCGGCTTGCCCGGCCCCTCGAGCCGCCGCTCGCAGGCGATCAGCGAGGACTTCACTGCGCGACGCAGGTGCGGCAGGTAGCAACCGCCGAACACTCCGTGCCAGTACGCGTCGTTGGCCTGACCCTGCCAGAGCCGCTCGCGGGCCGCGAGTAGCCGCGGGTCGCGCGGGCGCGCGGTGAGCGCGTCGTGCACGCGCCGGGAGAGGCGCAACATCTTCCAGTACGCGTCGCCCATCTCCGGATACTTCACCAGAAAGTTCCGGAAGAAGCCGCCGCGCAGGAGCCGGGCGAAGCGCTCGCCGTCGGGCATCGCCTGCAGGCGGTGGCGGGCGTCCTCGAGCTCGGCGGCCGCCCCGGGCGGTAGCGCCCACTCCCCCATCTCGGTGTAGGCCGCGGTGGGCAGGTACACGCGCCCGCTCGGCGGATACGCGTCGAGGTAGCGCGAGAAGGTGGAGACACGCAGCCACTCGGTGGCGCGCAGCGTGTCGAAGAAACGGGTGAGCCAGCCCTCGCCATACACGAGCCGATCGGTTCCCGGCCAGACCCCGAACTTCTCGCCGTCATCGGTCAGGGTCACCGCGCCCGCCCCGCGCCGGCTCTCGAGATAGCGGACGCTCTCGCCCGGGTCCGCGAACGGCACCAGATACCGCAGGCGCTGGTTGATCGGAAAGACCGCCACCGTCGCACCCTGCTCCTCGGTGAGGTAGTAGCCGCCCAGTGTCTCGGGATCGAGGCCGGCGAGGGCGAAGTGCGAGTCGTCCACCAGCACGAACTCCACGTCGGCCTCGCGCAGGAGGCGCGGCAGGTGTGGCTCCCAGATCCGCTCGGCGAGCCACATGCCGCGCGGGGTGACTCCGAAGTGGGAGCGGATGAACTGGCTGAGGGCCTGGATCTGGCCGACCTTGTCCCAATCCGGTAGCAGGGCCAGGATCGGCTCGTAGAAGCCCCCGCCCAGGAGCTCGATGCGCCGTTCGGCGGCGAGGCGCCCCAGCAGATCGAAGGTGGGCCGGGCCCGCGCCTTGAGGGCCTCGAGCAGACCCCCCGAGCAGTGCACGGTCAGCGGCAGGTCGTCGCCGGCCTCCGCGACGGTCTGGAGGAACGGATGATAGGCGCGCAGGATGGCGTCGTCGACGACGGAGTCGAAGTTGCCGACCGGCTGGTGGTTGTGGATACCGAAGAGAAAGTCGAGCCCGTCACTCACGATCCAGGTCTCGGTGCCTGACAATGGGACTCAGGCCGAGGCCCGTCAGGAATGAGCGGAGCGCTTCCACCAGCATCACCGAGCGGTGCCGGCCGCCTGTGCAGCCGATCGCCACCGTGAGGTAGGCCTTCCCCTCGCGCTCGTAGAGCGGCAGGAGGAACTTCAGCAGCCCCTCCAGGCGGGAGAGCAGCTCGCGGCTCTCCGAGAACGACATCACGAACTCCTCGACTGCGGGGTCACGCCCGTCCAGCGCGCGCAGCCGCTCGACGAAATGGGGATTGGGCAGGAAGCGAACGTCGAAGACCAGGTCGGCGTCGTAAGGCACCCCGTGCTTGAAGCCGAACGAGACCAGCGACACCGTCAGGCCTCCCCGAGCCTCCTGGGGTCCGTAGGAGTGCACCATCTGGTCCTTCAGCTGATGCACGGTCAGCGAGGTGGTGTCGATGACCCGGTTGGCGATCTCGCGCAGGTGCGCGAGCGCCTTGCGCTCCGCCCGGATACCATCGATCACGTTGCCCTCACCCGCGAGCGGATGCCGGCGACGCGTCTCATGATACCGCCGCACCAGCGTCTCGTCGGAGGCCTCCAGGAACAGCACGTCGACCCGGTGGCCCCGGGCCCGCAGCTCCTGGATCGTCTCGACCATGTGGGCGAGGTACTCCCCTTCCCGCACGTCGACGCCGAGGGCGATCGCGTGGATACCGCGGCTCGAGTTGGCGCAGAGCTCGGCGAAGGTCGGGATCAGCGTGGTCGGCAGGTTGTCGACGCAGAAATAGCTCAGGTCCTCGAGACACTTGATCGCGTAGCTCTTCCCGGCGCCGGAGAGCCCGGTGACGATCACGAACCGGATCGGCTCGACCGGGATCGGGTCACTCACCGGGATCTCACGCGCGGAGGGGACGGCGAGTCCTGGTCTCGCGGACCCGGCGCCGCAGCGAGTGAACGGAGGTGAGCTCGTCCTTGTAGATTCGCGAGACGGTCATCCCGCGGGTGCTGATGATCACCTGCATCGGAGCCCGCCTCAGCGCTTCTTGGATTGCAGCCGCCGCTGGTGCGACGGCAGGATGCCCAACTCCTCGCGGTACTTGGCGACGGTGCGCCGCGCGATGGTGAGTCCCTGCCCTTGCAGCGCCTGGGCAATCTCCTGGTCGGAGAGCGGCTTGCCGCCGTCCTCGCCGGAGACCATGTCGCGGATCGTCTTCTTCACCGACACCGACGAGACCATCGAGCCATTCTCGGAGGCGATGCCGCTGTGGAAGAAGAACTTCAGCTCGAAGAGGCCCTGGGGCGTCTGCACGTACTTGTTGGTGGTGACCCGGCTGATCGTCGACTCGTGCATGCTGATGTCGTCGCCCACGTCGCGTAGGGCGAGCGGCCGCAGGAAGGGCAGGCCCTTGTCGAGAAACTCGCGCTGGAAGTTCACGAGACTCTGCGCCACCTTGCGGAGCGTACGCTGGCGCTGCTCGACGCTCTTGATCAGCCACACCGCGCTGCGCAGCTTCTGTTCCACGTATTGCTTGGCCTCGTCGCCCGAGCGGCGGAGGAGGGAGCGATAGAGCGAGTTGACCCGAAGCCGGGGGATGCCCTCCTCGTTGAGGATGACCACGTAGTCCTCGCCCACCTTTTGGATCGTCACGTCCGGCACCACGTAACGCGAGTCGTTCACGGAGAATCGTCGGCCCGGCTTGGGCTCCAGCCCCTGGATCTCCTCGATCGATTCCATCACCCGCTCGAGGGGCAGCTTCATGGCCCGCGCGATCTCCGAGTAGCGGCGGCGCTCCAGGTCCTCGAAGTGCTTCTCGACGATCTCCACGGAGACCGGGTCGGGCTCGGCGTCCGCGGTCAGCTGGAGGAGCAGGCACTCCTGCACGCTGCGCGCGGCCACCCCGGGAGGATCGAAGCCCTGGATGCGCTTCAGCGCAGCTTCCACCGCCTCGCCGGGCGCCCCCATCCCCTTGGCGATCTCCTCCAGGTCGGCCCGCAGATAGCCGTCCTCGTCCAGGTTGCCGATGATGGCCTCGCCGATCCTCAGGAGCTCCTTGTCGTCGGTCGAGAGTCGGAGCTGCTCGCCCAGGTACTCGGCGAGAGAGGTGTCGCTGCGGCCCAGGTTCTCGAAGGGCAGCTCGTCGCGCTCCTCCATCGACACCGGGGTCCGCTCGTCGCCGTGATCGTCGAAGATGGCCGACGATAGATCGAACGGCAGGTCGTCGGCCTTCTCCCCGTCGACCGATGACGTCTCCTTGGAGGCGGCCTCCGGCTGCTCCGGAGCGGGCGGGGCCTCCGCGGGCGTGGGAGCCTCGGCGGTAGTCGAGTTGGTCGAGGCCTCGGGAGTCTCGGCGTTCTCGACCGGCACCTCTTCGAGGAGGGGATTCTCCTCAAGCTCCTTGCGCACCACCTGCTCGAGCTCGAGCGTGGACAGCTGCAGGAGCTGGATCGCCTGCTGCAGCAGGGGGGTCATGACGACCCGCTGACTCATCTTCTGTACGAGTTTCATATAGTGATCGGGGCTCCGGTCAGAGCGAGAACTTCTCGCCGAGGTATATCTCGCGCGCCTTCGAGTTGTTGGCCAGCTCGGTGGCGGTGCCGGACGCCAGAATGCGGCCGTCGTAGAGAATGTACGCGCGATCCGTGATGGCGAGGGTCTCGCGCACGTTGTGGTCGGTGATCAAAACCCCGATGCCCCGCTCCTTCAGGCGAGCCACGATCTCCTGGATGTCGCCGATGGCGATCGGATCGATGCCGGTGAACGGCTCGTCGAGCAGGAGGTAGCGTGGATTCGTGACGAGGGCCCGGGTGATCTCGAGTCGACGCCGCTCGCCACCCGAGAGCGTGAACGCCTTGTGGCGGGCCAGCGGCGTGAGATCCAGCTCGGCGAGCAGCTCGCCGAGGCGCGTCATGCGCTCTCCGTGCGAGAGGTCCAGGGTCTCCAGGATCGCGAGCAGGTTCTCTTCGACGGTCAGCTTGCGGAACACCGACGATTCCTGGGGCAGGTAACCCATGCCGAGGCGGCAGCGCTTGTACATGGGCAGTTCGGTCACGTCCTGTCCCTCCAGGAAGATGCGTCCCCCGTCGGGCCGCAGCAGGCCCACGATCATGTAGAACGACGTGGTCTTGCCCGCGCCATTGGGTCCCAGGAGACCCACCACCTCGCCCGGATGGATGTCCAGGCTCACGCGGTTCACCACCACGCGGCTCCGGAATCTCTTACGAAGACCCTGCGCGATGAGGCCTTCCATTTACGCGGGGGCCCCGAAATGGCCCCCGCGCTCCCCCAGCCGCGGACGCCCCTCGCTGCACGCGGACCCTCCGTTGCCCTGGCCGCTCCGCTGGCCCCCGCGCTCCCCCAGCCGCGGACGCCCCTCGCTGCCGGGGGACTTCCGGTCGATCATGAGCACTGGCCCGGCGCGGCTTTCGGGCGCGCGGCCGCCTCGTCCTGGTTGCGCGGGTAGAAGACCGCTTTCACACGCTCCTGCTGACCGCCCTCGACCACGCTGCGGTCCTCGGCCAGGTAGATCGTGATGCGCTCGCCGGTCACCACGTTGTCGTCGCGCCACACACGCGCGTTGCCGATCAGCACCACGCGCTGCTCGGCGTCGTAGTACTCGGCGCGCTTCGCGGTGCCGCTGCGGCAATCCTTGGTGATGATGCGCACGTTTCCGGTAGAGACGGTCCGCACGATCTTGTCGCCCTTGTCGTCGAGGTAGACCTCCATGCGGTCAGCCCACTGGGTCGAGCTGTTCTGGGAGGCCACCACGTTGCCGGAGAAGACCACGAGGCCTTCCTTCTGGATGTTCTCGAGCTGGTCCGCATCCACCGTGACTGGAGCGTTGCGACCGTCCTGGTTGCCCGCCGCCGGACCTTCTGGCCGCGGTGACGGCACCGCAGCGGGCGGGCGCGCGGGGCGCGACCGCCCGGTCCCGGTCTGGGCCCATGCGGGCGTGGCCGGGATCGCGGCCAGCCACAGCACGAGAGCACCCGCGACGAGGGCCCGTGTCATGAGCCCCCGGGAACTGCCAAGTCGGGGGTCGAGCCGCGCTTGAACGTGGCCCGCACTCGCCCCTTGATGTTCGTCACTTCCTCGGTCACTCGCGATTCGAAACCGGTGCCGCGCACCACCGCACCCGCGCGATAGATCACCACCGGATCCTGGGTCCACGCACGGTGCTCATCCGCGTCCCAGCTGAGCCGCTCCGTCTCGAGGCGAAGGCCATCGCTCGAGACCAGGACCACATTGCCGCGCAACTCCACATCCTTGGTCTCCTGGTTCAACTCGCCTTCATCGCCGGTGACCGTCCACGAGCGAGGCGTTTCGTTGCCCTTGGCTGGCTGCTCGACCTTGATGACCACCTTCTGCATCTTCGTCTTGTTCTGCTCCTCGAACGTCTCCGAGTACTCGGCGTCCAGCTGCCACCGCGACCCGTCACGGCCTTGCTCTTGCAGGTGCACCTGCTTGAGGCGGTAGTCAGCGTTCGTGGCGACCGGCTCGTTCGGGATCGCGCGAGGGATCCGTGCGCGGCGGACGAGCACGCCCACCACCACGGATAGGAATATCACGACGAGCGTCAAGATTATGAACGGTGCCTTGCGCATAGCAATCTCCGTGCCACGCTAGCACAGTATCTACAGTCGAGGCAAATGAAGAAGACTCCCCACGCAGGATCAGCGTGACGGCCAAGAACGACGCGCCTTTAGCAGCATCTCGACGGCTTCCCGTACAGCGCCCTCGCCCCCCCGCCGTCGGGCCACCCAGTCCGCCGCACGCTTGACCTCGGCCACCGCATTGGCCGGCGCCAGTGCCAGGCCGGCCCGAGCCATCGCGGCCAGATCGGGAAGGTCATCCCCCATCACCGCGACCTCTCGCGGGGCGAGCCCGAGCCGTGCGCGGAGCGCATCCAGGGCTGCGACCTTGTCGGCCACCCCCTGATGCACCTCCGCGACGCCCAGCTCCGCCATGCGGCGGGTGACCGCGGCGGAGGCCCGCCCCGAGAGCACCGCGATCTGGAGACCCGCCTTCAGCGCGGCGACCAGCGCGAGGCCGTCGTGGACGTGAAAGCGCTTGGTTTCCTCACCGGAGGCGGTGTAGACGAGCCCGCCGTCGGTGAGCACGCCGTCCACGTCGAGGACGAGGAGGCGGATGCGCGAGGCGCGGGGAGCAGCCCTCACACGATCTTGGCGCGGAGGATGTCGTGCAGGTGGATGACGCCGGCGGGGCGCCCGGCCGCGTCGACGATCACGAGGCTGGTGATCCGGCCTTCCATCAGGGCAAGGGCCTTCGCGGCGAGCTCGTCGGCCCCGATGACCTTGGGGCGGCGGGTCATGCACTCCGCGGCACGCCGCTCGAGCAGCGTCGCGCCATGGGCGAGCTGCTGCCGCCGCAGATCGCCGTCGGTGACCACGCCGATCAGGTGCCCGCCATCATCGACGACGGTGGTCATGCCGAGGCCCTTGCCGCTCATCTCCTCGATCGCCTCCTTCATGGTGGCCTGCTCGGAGACCACCGGCATCGACTCGCCGGTGCGCATCAGGTCCGAGACCTTGAACAGCGACTTCCAGCCGAGCGTACCGCGCGGGTGTAGCGCCGCGTAGTCGTCCGGCCCGAGGCCGCGCAGGTCGAGCAACGCCATGGCCAGGGCGTCGCCCATGGCGAGCGCCGCGGTCGTGCTCGATGTCGGCGCGAGGTTCATGGGGCATGCCTCCTCGGCCACTCCAACGTCCAGCACGATGTCGGCCTGGCGGGCGAGGGCCGACGCCGGCGCACCGGTCAGCAGGACCAGGGGGATGCCGAGGCGCTTCAGCGCGGGCATCACCGCCAGCACCTCGTCGGTCTCTCCGGAGTTCGAGAGCGCCAGCACCACGTCCTCCCGCGCGACCATCCCGAGGTCGCCGTGCACGCCCTCCGCGGGGTGGAGGAAGTAGGCGGGCGTGCCGGTGCTCGCCAGCGTTGCCGCGATCTTGCGCCCGATGATCCCCGACTTGCCCATTCCGGTGACGATGACGCGGCCGCGGCAGTCGTGGAGGACCTTCACCGCGGCGACGAAGCGATCGTCCAGGCGCGGGCACAGCGCGAGCACGCTCTCCGCCTCGAGCCGCAACACGCGCTCCGCGAGTGCGAGGATGCGCGCGCGGTCCATCACGCCCGCCCCGGCCCGGCCGCGATCGCGCGGAGCTCGTCGAGCAGTCGCGGCAGGTCGTCGAGCCGGAGCATGTTAGGGCCGTCGGACAGCGGGCGCCCGTCGTCCAGGGTGCGATCCGGGTCCTCGTGGATCTCCATGAACAGGGCGTCGACCCCCACCGCCACCGCGGCCCGCGCGAGCGCCTGCACGTACTGCCGCTCACCCCCCGACCGGTCGCCCTGACCGCCGGGGAGCTGCACGGAGTGGGTCGCGTCGAAGACGACCGGATAGCCGAAGGCCCGCATGATGGGCAGGCCGCGGAAGTCGACGATCAAGTTGTTGTATCCAAAGCTCGAGCCGCGCTCGGTCAGCAGCAGGTCCTCGCTGCCCGATGCGCGCACCTTCTCCACCACGTTGACCATGTCGCGGGGCGCCACGAACTGGCCCTTCTTCACGTTCACGGGCCGGCCGCTCCGCGCGCAGGCCACGATCAGGTCCGTCTGGCGGCAGAGGAACGCGGGGATCTGGAGCACGTCGAGCACCTGGGCCGCGGGCCCGACCTCGGAGACGTCGTGCACGTCCGAGAGTACCGCCAGCCCGGCCTCCTCCTTGACCTTCCTCAGGATGCGGAGCCCCTCGGTCAGCCCGGGCCCGCGGTACGAGTGGATCGAGGAGCGGTTGGCCTTGTCGTAGGACGACTTGTAGATGAACGGCACGCCCGCATCCGCGGTCACCCGCTGCAGGCGCTCGGCCATCATCAGGGCGTGCTTCTCGTTCTCGATGGCGCAGGGCCCTCCGATCAGGGCCAGCGGAGCGCCGCCGCCAACGGTGATCGAGCCGATGCGGACGGGTCGGGTCGCGGTCACGCGCCCCCCTGATGATCGAGCGCCGCCTTGATGAACGACGCGAAGAGCGGGTGCGGCTCCCACGGGCGCGAGCGGAACTCGGGGTGGAACTGGCCGGCCACGAACCAGGGATGATCGGGCAGCTCGATGATCTCCACCAGCTGCTTCTCGGCCCAGATGCCGGAGATGCGGAGCCCGTTCTTCTCGAGCCGGCCGAGATAGTCGTTGTTGACCTCGTAGCGGTGCCGGTGACGCTCCTCGATCAGCCCCTGCCCGTAGGCCCGCGAGGCCGCGGTCCCCTCGCTCAGCAGCACCGGGTAGAGCCCGAGCCGCATGGTGCCGCCCTTGTCCTGGATGTGGCGCTGCTCGGGCAGGAGATCGATCACGTTGTGGGCGGGGGTGGGGTTGAACTCGGTAGAGTTAGCACCCTCGAGCCCGCACACGTGCCGCGCGTACTCGATCACCGCGCACTGCATGCCGAGGCAGATGCCGAAGTACGGCACGCGCTGCTCCCGCGCGTAGCGGATCGCCTGAATCTTGCCCTCGATGCCCCGGTCGCCGAAGCCCCCGGGCACCAGGATGCCGTCGAGCCCGGCCACGTGGCCGGCCAGCCCCTCGCGCTCGATGCGCTCGGCGTCCACCCACACCACCTCGACCGCTGCCTCGTGGGCGATTCCCCCGTGGGCCAGCGCCTCGTAGAGGCTCTTGTAGGAGTCCTTCACCTCGATGTACTTGCCGACGACCCCGATGCGACAGCGGCGGCGCGGCGCCTTCACCCGGCGCACGATCTCCTCCCAGCGGGAGAGATCGATGGGCCGCGCGGGCAGCCCGAGCAGCTTGACGATGGACTCGTCCAGTCCCTGGTCGTGAAACGCGAGCGGCACCTCGTAGATCGTGTCCACGTCTCGAGCCGCGATCACCGCCTCCTCCTCGACGTCGCAGAAGAGCGCGATCTTGGACTTGGTGGAGGGCGTGAGCGGATGGTCCTTGGCGGTGCGGCACAGGAGCACGTCGGGCTGGATACCGATGGCCCGCAGCTCCTTGACCGAGTGCTGGGTGGCCTTGGTCTTGAGCTCCTGCGCGGCCTGGATGAACGGCACCAGGGTCAGGTGGACGTAGATGACGTTGTCCTTTCCCACGTCCTTCTTGAACTGGCGCACCGCCTCCAGGAACGGCAGGCCCTCGATGTCACCGACGGTGCCCCCGATCTCGATGATCACCACGTCGACGCCGGCGGCCACTTTCCGAATAGACGCTTTGATCTGATCGGTGATGTGCGGGATGACCTGGACCGTGCGGCCCAGATAGTCCCCCCGTCGCTCCTTCTCGATGACGGTGCCGTAGACCTTCCCGGTGGTGATGTTGTTGTCGCGGGTCATCCGAGCCGAGGTGAAGCGCTCGTAGTGCCCGAGATCGAGATCGGTCTCGCCGCCATCGTCGGTCACGTAGACCTCGCCGTGCTGATACGGACTCATGGTGCCCGCGTCGACGTTGATGTAGGGATCCATCTTCTGCAGCGTGACCCGAAAGCCACGTGCCTCGAGCAGGGAGCCGATCGATGCCGCGGCCAGCCCCTTGCCCAGCGAGGACACGACCCCGCCCGTCACGAAGATGTATCTGGTCGTCACCTCACGCCTCCTTTCCCGATGTGAGCCATTCTTTCACGAGATCGCGCTCCTCGGCCAGCGAGCCCGCGTCTCCGTCCAGTCGATGCCGTCGCAGCATGCCGAGCGCCTCGCCCACTCGCGGGCCCCGCGGCACACCCAGAGCGAGGAGATCCTCTCCGCTGAGCCGCGGACGGACCGCACGGCCGCGCGCGAGGTACCACTGGATCCGCCGGCGCGCCGTCGCTCCCCCCCGCAGCCAGGCCGCGAGTACCGCCGTCCCCGACGCTGCCGCGAGCATCTCGTCGACCTCACTCGGCCGTAGCCGCCGGGCCTCCAGGCGACGGGCCAGTGGTGCCGCCGTCATCCCGGCTTCGATGCGGGCGCGCGGCTCACCGGTCAACGCGAGTCGGTCGAGCGCTCGCTCGACCACGTCCCGGGTCCGGCCAATGCACAGCGCCAGCAGGAAGAGCTCGCCGGGATCGGCGGCGACACCCGCGCCCTTGCCCCAGCGTGCGAGCCGCTCCGCCTGACCGAGGTACCGAGAAGAACCCTCGATATTCAAGATCCTTGTCGCCTGCCACTTGCCAAGAAGCTCGAATACCCGACGCGCCCTCGGCTCCGCGGCGGCCAGCTCGATCTCACGCCAGAGCCGCTGGCCGGACAGCGCCGGATACGGACGGGCCGTGACGCCGAGCCGGATGGCCGCCTGCGTCGCCACGTCCGGGCGAAAGCCGAGGCGAGCCGCGTAGCGCGCGGCCCGGAAGATCCGCGTGGGATCCTCCACGAACGCAAGCGGTCGCAGCACGCGCAGCCGACGGCGGCGAACGTCCGCGTGGCCGCCGAGCGGATCCAGCAGACGGCCGAACCGATCCGGCGCAAGGGCCACCGCGAGGGCGTTCACCGAGAAGTCGCGCCGCCGCAGGTCCTCGGCGAGGCCCGCGGGCTCCACGTCCGGCAGCGCCCCGGCGGCGGGGTAGTGCTCGCGCCGGGCCGAGGCGACGTCCACGCGCCCGAGGGCCGCCCCATCCCGCCCGGCGCCCGCGGGGGCGCGCCCGCCCTCGATCGAGGCGGTACCGAAGCTGCCGTGGACGAGCAGCGTGCCGCCGATCTCCTCCGCGAGTCGCCGCGCGAAGGTCACCCCGTCGCCCTCGACGACGAGGTCGACGTCGGGCGGGGTGGCGCCGAGGAGCAGATCGCGCACGAAGCCTCCCACCGCGTATGCCGGCGTGCCGAGGCGCTCCCCGGTCTTGCCCGCCACGCGAAGGAGCCAGAGCCGGGCCTCGCTCTGTCGGTCCCCCGCCCGCTCGAGCCGTGGGAGCACCGACGACTCCGCTGGCGGCAGACCGTGGCGCTCGGCGTCGACCACTCCGACCACACCTCGAGGCCCGCGGACGAGGACGAGCGACGCGCCCGCTAGCAGCCGGCGGCGCGTCTCCACCTCGGTGGCGTCGACGGATAGGGTCACCAGACCGCTCCACGCCACGTCGCGCGCGGGACGAAGGTCGAGCCCCCAGCGGGCCGCGCGGGCCAGCTCCGTCTCCCGCACCGCGCTCCGCCCGTCGAGAACGACGACGCGGGCGCCGGCGGCCCGCGCGCGGGCCAGGGCGCGGGCCACCGACCGGCCGGGCCCGACCGTCACCACGCGCGGGTCCATGAGGGCGGCGACGCCGGGCTCCACCTGCGGGTACGCGTGACCGGCCTTCGCCATCTCACCCAGTCTCCTTGTATCCGATCTTCATATCCGCTCGCCTCGCCTGCGGCTCCCCTCGCCCTGCCCTATCCGCTCGCCTCGCCTGCGGCTCCCCTCGCCCTGCCACTGCGGCCCCGCGGGCCCGGGCCCGCGGGTGGAACTGGCGGTACATGTCGTGGACGACGCTCGAGGGCAGGTGCGTGTAGATCTGCGTGGTCGAGATGTCGACGTGCCCAAGCATGGCTTGCACCGAGCGCAGATCGGCGCCCCGCTCGAGCAGGTGGCTCGCAAACGAGTGGCGCAGCGTGTGCGGCGACACCGTGGCGCGGAGGCCTGCGCGGCGCGCCGCCCGCCGGATCAGGTTCCACAGCGACTGCCTCGACATGGAGCCGCCGGACCGGTTCAGGAAGAGCGCCGGGCACTGCCGACGCAGCTGGCGCGGACGGACGGTCGTCACGTAGCGCCGCACCCAGTCGAGCGCCTGTGCGCCCGCCGGTACCAGTCGCTGCCGGTTCCCCTTCCCCGTCACGATCACGTAGCCGGCTTCGAAGTTCAAGTCTTCCACGCGGAGCCCGAGGGCCTCCGAGGCCCTGAGGCCGCAGGCGTAGAGCAGTTCGAGCAGCGCGCGGTCCCGCAGGCCGTCCGGCCGGCTGGTGTCGGGCGACTCCACGAGCGCCGTCGTGTCCTCGATTGACAGCGTGCGAGGGAGCCGGCGGGCGGGACGGGGACTGTCCAGGTGCTCGGTGGGGTCCCGGGCGATGTGACGGCCATCCATCAGGAAGCGATAGAGGCCACGCACCGCAGACAGGTGCCGGGCGACGCTGCGACTACCGAGCCCGCGCCGCCGCAGCGTCGCGAGGTACCGCGAGAGATCGGTCACACCGACCGCGTCCAGGCTTCGGTGCTCTCGCGCCAGGAACTGCTCAAAGCCCGTCAGGTCACGGCGGTAGGCGTGGAGCGTGTTGCGCGCGGCGCCTCGCTCCACCTGGAGACTTCCGAGGTACTCGTCGATCAGCGGTTCCGACACGGCTCCCGCCACCCTCCGGTCCGCGAACGCTCCCGGCCGAGGCGCCACCCGGCTAGATCCTGAGCGGGAGGCGAAGAGGGGGACGCAGCGCCGAACCGGGAGGGAGCCCAAAAAAACGAAGACCCCGGTATCGGCCGACTCGGCCTGCGCGGACCATCACCGGGGTGTCCCCGAACGGGAGGAGCATGAGGGAGTCTATCATCGGCGCCCGGACGGAGGCAAGGTCGGGCGACGCCGCCGCAGCATCCCGAGCAGCGAGGCGAGCTCGGCCGAGCGCAGCGCGGCGGCCGCGACGGCATAGACCGCGACGCCGCCCACGAGCGCGACGATCAGCCACGGCAGTCCGCGGCCGGCCGGCGCCGGAACCCCCGGCACGCGGCCGCTGAGCCCGAGGCACCACAGGGCCAGCGCACCGGAGGCAGCCAGGGTCCGAGCGAGTGACCACCACAGGTCCCCTCCGCGCGGGCCGCCGAGGCGCCGGCGCAGCAGCCAGCACAGCCCCAGCAGGTTGACGTAGGACGACAGCGACGAGGCCAGCGCGAGCCCGACGTGCTGCAGAGGCCACATGAGGAGCAGCGCGAGCACCACGTTCACCGCCACCGAAACGAATCCGATCCACACCGGCGTGCGGGTATCGCCCAGCGCGTAGAACGTCTGAGCCGCGATGCGCGTGGCCGAGAACGCGGGCAGACCCACCGCGTAGCCGGCGAGCGCCTGCGCGGTGAGCGCCCCGTCGGAGACGGTGAACTCGCCGCGCCGGAAGAGCAGCTGCACGATGGGGCCGCCCAGGACCAGCAGCCCCACCGTCGCGGGTACCGCCACGAACGCCGACATCCGGAGTGCCCACTCGAGCGTGGCGCGAAGCGCGGGGAACTCGCGCCGCGCGGCCTGCCCCGACATGCTGGGCAGGGCCGCGGTGGCCAGCGCGATGCCGAAGATGCCGAGCGGGAACTCCATCACCCGGTCCGCGTAGTAGAGATACGAGACGGTGCCCGTGGGCAGCAGCGAGGCGAGCAGCGTGTTCACGACCACCGTGATCTGCACCGCGGCCAGCGCGAACACCGCGGGCCAGAGCCGGTGAGCGATCCGGGCCACGCCGGGGTGGCGCCACTCCGCGGACGGGATGAGCGGCACCCCGAGACGCCGCAGCTCGGGCAGCTGCACCAGGAGCTGGCCGACCCCACCGAGCAGGACGCCGACGGCGAGGGCCATCACCGGAGGCGTCATGTGGGTGGTCAGGGCGACGACCGCCACGATCATCGCCAGGTTGTTGACGGCCGGGCCCAAGGCGGCGGTGAAGAAGCGGTGGTAGGCATTCAGCGCGCCCATGGCGAGGGCGGCCAGGCCCACCAGCAGCAGGTACGGGAACATCACGCGGGTGAGGGTCACCGCGAGGTCGAACAGCCCCGAGTCGGTGCGCCATCCCGGCGCCATCACCGCCACCACCTGTGGCGCCAGGAGCGCGCCGAGCGCGGAGACCACGCACAGCACGACGATGGCCGCGCCGGTCACCGCGCGCGCGAGCCGATGAAAGGCACCGGGTCCGCCCTGCGTGAGAGTCTCGGTGAAGACCGGGATCACCGCGGTGGAGAGCGCGCCTTCCGCAAGCAGGCGGCGCAGAAGGTTCGGGATCCGGAAGGCCACGAAGAACGCGTCGGTGACCGGACCGGCGCCGAAGGCGTGCGCCACCACCATGTCGCGCACGTAGCCGAGCACGCGGCTGGCCAAGGTGGCGGCTCCGATCGAGCCGACCGCGCTCACCACGCCGCGGTGAACGTGCTCCTGGGCGTCGGGCGACTCGCTCACCGAGCGGACAAGATCCTTGACACTCGTGGGCCCGGACGGTAGGCTCGTGTGTCCGAAATCCACCGAAGGAGAGACACCTTGGCGAACACCCCTTCCGCGAGGAAGCGGATCAGGCAGAACGAGAAGCGCCGGCTGCGGAACCGCGGCGTGCGCAGCGCGGTCCGCTCGAGCGTGAAGAGCGCGCGCGAGGCGCTGGGGGGCAAGGGCGCCGACGCCGGCGCGACGGTCCGCGAGGCGATCCGGGCGATTGACCGCGCGGTCACGAAGGGCATCCTCCACCGCAACACCGCCGCCCGGCGCAAGTCCTCTCTGGCCCGCACGCTCAACGCCCGGGCTTGACCGGCCGGCCGCCGCGCCGCTCGGCCAGTTCGTGCAGCGCGGTGACCGCGGCGTCCCGCACGATCTCCCCGCCCCGCTCCCCGTAGAGGCTGCCGCACGAGATGTAGCTCGGCGTCCGGAAGTACTCGGACGAGATGAGGTAGCCCTGGTATCCGTTGGCCACCCCGGCCACGAAGGTCTGCGCGAAACGCCCCCGGCCCGCGTTCTTGATGTCCTGCCCGAGGCGCGTGTCGAGCTCACCCGGGATGGCCAGCCACGCCGCGCGACCCACCGCGACCGCGACCACGTCGGCGGAGGAGGGCAGCGCCGAGCGCAGGCCCAGCCGCGTGCCCCGCGGGATCCATCGGCCGAGACAGTTGCGCAGCTCGAGACCGGGCGCGGGCAGCGCCGCCGTCTCGGCCGCCACGGTCAATCGCTGATCCGCATCCGGCGCGATGCGAGGCCAGGCGGCGAGCACACCGGCCGACAGGGCCTTGCCGGTCGAGGCCACCCCGTCCCAGCCGCGGTGCCGTGGGCTCACGTCGCCCACCGCGCCGTTGACGAAGAGCGCGGGCACCCCGAGCTGCTCCTCGATGCGCGCGGCCGCGTCACCCATGACGTCTCCGGACAGCTTGAAGTTCCCGGAGCCGAGCGCGGTGCCGTGGATGGCGAAGTTCCACACAACCGCCACCGGTCGGTTGTCGGCGCCCATCACCTTCAGTACCCCCAGCTCGTCGTCGAGCGGACCGTGTACACGGCTATCGGTGAGCCCGGGGACCTCGGTCCGTCCCGTGCCCACGGTGGCGGGCCGCTTCCGACGCTCGGCCTGACGGCTGGCCTCCTCCATGGCCGAGAAGAGCCGACCGCGGACGCGCGGCGACTCGCGATCCACCGCGACGAAGCCGAAGAGATCCGACCGCGCGTAGGCGCCCGGCCCGGAGTGCGTGTGCGACGCGGCCACCACCACCGCCGCGTAGCGGAAGCCGAGCTGGTCGAGGCGCGCGCGCAGGTCGGAGACCAGCGTCGGATCCACGCCCACGAGGTCGACCGCGACCCACAGCAGCCGCACCCCGCCCGCCTCGAGGACGAGGGCGCGCACCTTGATCGGATCGTGGACACCCGTGCTGGGGCGGAACCAGAACGTGTCGGGGTAGCGGCCGATGAGATCCGGGAGCCAGGCTCGACGGGGGAAGCCTCCGTAGCCGCCGAGCGGCGTGTCGTCGGGAAGGTCGACGGTCACGCTGACCGCGCCCGCGAGCAGACGCGCGGGCGGGGCCGCGGAGAGCGGCGCCGGAGGCAATCCGAGCAGGAGGGCGACGGCGCCGAGCGCGCGCAGCGCTCGCGCCATCAGACCGCGCACAGATCGGCGACGAGCAGTGACAGCTCCGGCCGGGCGGCGCCGCCCAGCTTCAGACGCCGCTCGACGTCCCAGCAGCGGGCCAGCTGTCGCGCCGCCGCCCCGGGCGACAGGCTCCGCGCCCGCTCGAGCAGGGCGGTCGCCGCCGCGGGCGGCCGCCGCAGGCTGCGCGCGATCTCCTCGGGCGCCCGTCCGGCCCGCAGCGCCCCCGCGGCCTGCCAGGTGGCCCGGACCTCGCGGGTGAGCATGCCGAGCACGGCCAGCGGCTCCTCCCCTCCGTTCAGCAGCGACTCGAGGAGGGCGAGGGCCGCGGCCGTGTCGCGCGCGGTGAGCGCGCGCGTGAGGTCGAACACGTGGCGCAGCCGGTGCTCGCCCACGACCGACCGGACTTCCGCGGACGTGACGCGCCGGTTCTCCGGGCCGCCCGCGAGGGCCGCCTTCTCCACCTCCCCGACGAGCTGGGCCAGATCGTCGCCCGAGAGCTCGACCAGCACGGCGGCGGCGGCCTCGTCGAGCTCGTAACCCCGCGCCTGCGCGTGACCGCGCAGCCAGCCGATCAGCGCGCGCCCGGCCGGAGCCGGCGCCGCCACCACCGCAGAAGCGGGCACGGCGCGCAACAGCCAGTGCGAGGGCTCGAGCAGCGTCTCGGCCAGGAGCACGAGGACGGTCGACGGGTTCGGGGCCTTGACGTACGCGGGGAGCGACTCCGCTGACTTCGCGACGAGGCCGTCGACGCCGCGGGCCACCACCAGCCGGCGGTCGCCGAGCCACGGCAGCATGAGCGCGGACTGCACGATGCCGTCCGCTCCCGCCGCGCGCGCATCGAGGATCTCGCGCACCAGGGACAGCTCGGTCTGCCCGGGGAACATCGCGTGGCTGAGGCGGGCGACCGCGTCCTCGAGGAGGAATGGCTCGGGACCGTGGAGCAGCGTGACCGGCGACACCTTGCCCCCGTCCGCCGCCTTGACGAACGCCGCGAGATCCACGGCTATGCCCCGGCGACGGGACGCGAGGTCGCGCAGTGCAGCACTAGAAGCGATCCACCGCGAGGTTGACGATCTTGCGGCCGATCTCGACCGCGGCCTGCTGGACCGCGGCCAGATTACGGGCGACCGTGTCCGACACTTGGCCGTCCGTCTGGAAGTCGGAGATCTCCGAGAGGCCTTCCTGCCGCCACAGCATCTCGCTCCGCTTCACGTCGCGGAACTCCACGTTCAGCACGATCCGCAGCCGGTAGGCCCGCACGTTGGCGTTACGGTCGAAGGTCAGGCCCTCGAAGCTGTAGCCGACGACTTCGCCCTGGAGGATGGCGTCGGCCTCGTCGAGCGGGACCACCCGGACGCGGCCCCCGTTGGAGAAGGCGTTCACCACGCCGGAGGTGACCGCGGACTCCACACCCGGCTCGAGCGTGCTGTTCTTGAACATGGGGACCGCGACGGTCTTGATGTGGTCCGGAAGGTTGCCGCGCGTGCTGTACCCGCAGCCCGCTGCCACCGTCACCACCAGCGCCAGCACGAGGGCGCGGCCGGGCCCGCTCGCGCGCTCAGCCACGGGTCACGATGTTGACGAGGCGGCCGGGCACCACCACCACCTTGGCCACCCGACGCCCGTCGAGCCAGGGCTGCACCTTGCCATCGGCCAGCGCTTTCTCGCGGATCTCGGCCTCCGAGGCGCCCACGTCGGCGGTGAGACGCCCGCGCACGCGCCCGTCGACCTGCACCACGATCTCGACCTCATCCCGCACCAGCGCCGCCTGGTCCGGCGCGGGCCAGGCCTGCTTGAAGAGGCTCTCCCGGTGGCCGAGAGCGGCCCACAGCTCCTCGGTGATGTGGGGCGAGACCGGCCCCAGGAGCAGCAGGGTGGTCTCCACCGCCTCCCGGAGGAGCGCGGCGCGCTCCCGACGGGCCATCCCGTCGAGCGAGGTGCGCTCGAACTCGTGCAGCGTGTTCACCAGCTCCATCACCGCGCTGATCGCGGTGTTGAAGTGGAAGTCGTGCTCGATGTCGTGCGTCGCCTTCCGGATCGTCTCGTGGATCACGCGGCGGAAGGCGCGTCCGGAATCGGAGAGCGCGTACCCCGCGGACACCGTGACTTCTTTCTTGTATCCGCTCGGCTCGCCTTCGACTGCGCCTCGCCCTCCCACTGCCCCATTCAGTTCGGCGAGGTGGGTGTGGACGAAGCGCCAGACGCGGTTGAGGAAGCGAGAGGCGCCCTCCACGCCGCGGTCGTTCCAGTCGAGATCTTTCTCGGGCGGCGCCGCGAAGAGCGAGAAGAGGCGCGCGGTGTCGGCGCCGTAGCGGCGGATGAGGTCGTCGGGGTCGACCACGTTGCCCTTCGACTTCGACATCTTGGCCCCGTCCTTGATGACCATTCCCTGCGACAGCAAGGCGTGGAACGGCTCGTCGACCTTCAGCATGCCCAGATCCCGGAGGACCTTGGTATAGAAACGCGCGTACAGCAGGTGGAGCACCGCGTGCTCGATGCCGCCGATGTACTGGTCCACCGGCATCCAGTAGGCGGCCGCCCCCGGCTCGAACATGCCGCGGTCGTAGGCCGGAGAGCAGTAGCGGAGGAAGTACCACGACGATTCCACGAAGGTGTCCATGGTGTCGGTGTCCCGGCGCGCCTTGCCACCGCACTTGGGACACGTGGCGTTCACGAAGCTCGCGACCTCTGCGAGCGGCGAGCCGCCCTTGCCGCTGATCTGCACGTCGCGCGGCAGCACCACCGGCAGGTTCTCCTCGCGCTCGGGTACCATGCCGTCTCGCTCGCAGTAGAGCACCGGGATCGGGGCGCCCCAGTAGCGCTGGCGGCTGATGCCCCAGTCGCGGAGACGGAAGTTGATCTTGGCTTGCCCGAGCCCCTGGGCCACCAGCCAGTCGATCGCCTTCCGCTTGGCCTCCTCGATACCGAGCCCGTCCAGGAAGCCGGAGTTGATCTTCACGCCGTCGCCGGTGTAGGCCTGATCTTCGCGCCAGCCCTCCGGCCGCTTCACGGTGGCGACGATCGGCAAGTCGTGCGCCTTGGCGAAGTCCCAGTCACGCTGGTCCTCGCCCGGCACCGCCATGATCGCCCCGGTTCCGTACCCCATCAGCACGTAGTCGGCGAGAAAGAGCGGAATCTCCAGCCCGGTGAACGGATTGATCGCCCGTGCGTGCAGGCGGAGGCCGCGCTTGGGCCGGTCGGTGGCGAGCCGCTCGATCTCGGTCTCGCGCGCCACCTCCGCGCGGAAGGCGCCGATCCGCCGGCGCTCCTCGTCGTCGACGGCGAGGCTGTCCACCAGGGGGTGCTCAGGAGCCAGCACCGCGTAGGTCATGCCGAAGGAGGTGTCGGGCCGCGTGGTGAAGATGGAGATCCTCACGTCCGGTCGTCCAGCCACCGGCAGCGCGAACTCGGCGCCTTCGCTGCGGCCGATCCAGTTGCGCTGCATCGTGAGGACGCGCTCGGGCCAGCCGGGCAGCCGGTCGCACCAGTCGAGCAGCTCCTGGGCATAGTCCGTGATCTTGAAAAACCAGCCGTCGATCTCCCGGATCGTGACCTCGGAGTCGCAGCGCCAGCAGCGCCCGGCCTCGACCTGCTCGTTGGCCAGGACGGTCTGACACGACGGGCACCAGTTCACCCGCGAGCGCCGACGGTAGGCGAGGCCCCGCTCGAGCATCCGGATGAAGACCAGCTGCTCCCACTTGTAGTAGGCCGGGTCACAGGTGGCCACCTCGCGGTCCCAGTCGTACGAGATGCCCATGCGCTTGAGCTGCGTGCGCATGTTGTCGATGTTCTCGTAGGTCCACACCGCCGGGTGCACGCCGTTGTCGATGGCCGCGTTCTCGGCGGGCAGCCCGAAGGCGTCCCAGCCCATCGGATGGAGCACGTTGAAGCCTCGCATCCACTTGTAGCGGGCCAAGAGGTCGCCGATGGCGTACACCCGCACGTGCCCCATGTGAATTCGGCCCGAGGGGTACGGGAACATCTCGAGGCAGTAGTACTTGGGCCGGCCGGGCTCCTCGCTCACCTTGAACTGCTTGCGGTCCGCCCAGGCCTTCTGCCACTTGGCCTCGATCTCGGGAAACGGATAGCGATCCTGGCGGTCGTCGAGGGCCATATTGTCGCTGATTTTTACACGCTTAGGCGGGGGGTGCAAGAAACGGCTCCCGGGGGCCCCGACACGGCGGGCCCCCGGGGATCCGAGCGGGCTACTTCTTCTTCAGAGTGAGGTTGATTGCCTTGGCCGCTTCATCCGCCTTGGCGATCGACTCGGCGTGCTTACCGGCGTCGTGCAGCGCCTTGGCCTCGTTGGCCAGGGCGATGGCCTTCTTGGAGGCGTCGTCGGTCTTGCCGGCCGTCGCGTCCTGGATCTGCTTGATCAGGAGCGGGCACTGGTTGGCCAGCACCGGCGCGGCAGCGAACGCGACGATCGCGAGCGCCATCATGAGCATCTTCATGCGCGTCACCCCCTTTCGGTGTGATCCCCTGCGTAACCCCCCTGCCCCCGGAAAGGTTCCGCGCCCCGGGGAGGAGGTGGCTGACATCATAGCCCAGCGGCGGCCCGGCAAGATACCGACACGATGGCGGTGAGCCGGCTAGGGCTCCGGGGGATGCTCCGCCGGCACGGGCAGCGGATGGAAGAAATCGTAGATGCGCTGCGCCAGCTTCGGGGTGATCTTGGGCACCGAGGCTAGATCCGCCACTGAGGCCTCCCGGACGCCCTTGGCCGAGCCCAGGGTCTTGAGCAGGCTGGTCCGCAGAGTCGGTCCCACCCCGGGAATCTGATCGAGCACGGAGGCGATGGCCCGCCGCTGGCGCAGCTTCTTGTGGTACGTGATCGCGAAGCGGTGGGCCTCGTCGCGGACCTTCTGCAGGGCCTGCAGCGCGGGCGAGCCCATGTCGAGCACGAGCGGTTGCAGACGATCCGGCGTGTACACCTCCTCCGCGCGCTTGGCCAGCGCCGCGATCGGAATGTAGTCGAGACCCAGATCCTCCAGCGCCTTCAGCCCGGCGCTCAGCTGGCCGCGGCCCCCGTCCAGCAGGATCAGGTCGGGTAGCACGCTCTCGCTCTCGAGCGCGCGCCCGTAGCGCCGGGTCAGGACCTCCTGCATCGAGGCGAAGTCGTCGGTGCCGGTCACGGTGCGGATCCGGTAGCGCTTGTAGTCGTCCTTCTTCATGTCACCGTCCTGCCACACCACCATCGACGCGACCGTCTCCTTGCCCTGGTGCGTCGAGATGTCGAAGCACTCGATCCGATGCGGCGGCCCCGGCAGGCCGAGCGAGCGCTCGAGATCCTCGAGCACCACGTGCTGCCGGCTGCCGCGGGCGAGAAGGTGCGTCTGCAGCGCGAGGGCCGCGTTCTCCTCGGCCATGACCACCAGGTCGCGCTTGCGCCCCCGCTGCGGGGCGTGGAGCTCCACGCGCCCGCTCCGCCGCTGGGCCAGCCACTCGCCGGTGAGCTCTGCCTCGGGCAGAGACTCCGAGAGCAGGACCTCGGGGGGCGGGATCACGTTGCGGGCGTAGAACTGCCGGATGAAGGCCGACAGGATCTCGCCGTCGCTCCAGCCGGAGACGCGCTCGAAGAAGAACGACTCGCGCCCGAGCAGGCGGCCCTTGCGCACGAAGAAGAGCTGCACGCACGCCTCCGAGCCCTGCCGGACCACCCCCACCACGTCCTGGTCCTCCTCCTCGGTGGAGATCATCTGCTGGCGCTCCCGCACCGTGTTGAGGGCCTGGACTCGGTCCCGCAGAGAGGCCGCGCGCTCGAACTTCATCTCCTCGGCCGCCGTCTCCATCTCGCGCGTGAGCCGGGCGGCCAGGTCGTCGTTCTTGCCCTCCAGGAAGCGCTCGACGTCCTTGACCGTCTTCGCGTAGCCCTCGCGCGTCTCCCAGCCCGTGCAGGGAGCGTTGCAGCGGTGGATGTAGTACTGCAGGCACGGGCGCGAGAGGCTGCCGTCGATCCGGATGCGGCAGGTGCGCAGCGGAAACAACTGGCGCACCAGTCGCAAAGTCTCCCGCATCGCGGTCGCCGGATAGAACGGCCCGAAGTAGGTCGCGCCGTCTTTCTGTACCCGCCGGGCCACCACCAGGCGCGGGAATTCCTCGTTGGTGGTGAGCTTGAGGAACGGGTAGTGCTTGTCGTCCCGCAGGATGATGTTGTAGCGGGGCCGGTGCTTCTTGACCAGCGTGGACTCGAGGATCATCGCCTCGAGCTCGTTGGCGGTGACGATGTACTCGAGGTCGCGGATTTGCGCGACCAGCGCGTCGGTCTTGGCGTCCCGCACCCGCGACTCTTGGAAGTAGGACCGCACGCGACTGCGCAGCGAGGCCGCCTTGCCGATGTAGATGATCTGGGCCTTGGCGTCCTTGTAGAGGTAGACCCCCGGCCGATCCGGAACCTGCTCGACCTTCTCCTCGAGGGTCATCGCCGGGTCACGACTCGCCGAGCAGCGTCAGCACGAGCAGGATCAGGGCCAGCACCGCGGGCACGAGCACGGTCCAGGTCAGCGCTCGCTTCACCTTTCCCAGGATCAGTGGCGCGGGGCGCCCCGGCCGCGGGGGATTCATGAACGCGATGGCCTTCGAGAGGACGAAGAGGGCGATCGAGAGCACCCCGAAGAGGATCAGCACCCACTTGAAGACCATGGAGCGCGTCGCGCCGCGGCCGCCTCAGACGCCGAGGTCGACCTTCCGGAGGGACTTGATGCGGTCCCGCAGCTCGGCGGCGCGCTCGAAGTCGAGCCGGCGCGCCGCGTCCTTCATGGCGGTCTCGAGCTCGGCCACGTGGGCGGCGAGCGCGGCCGGGCTCTCCCACTGTGACTCGGGCGCCCGCTCCACCTCCACCGTGTAGTAGTCGCGCTCGGGCACCGACTCGAGCAGGTCCCGGATCGACCGCCGCACCGACTCCGGGGTGATCCCGTGGGTCTGGTTGTAGTCGTTCTGCACGATGCGGCGGCGCTCGGTCTCCGCGATGGCCTCGCGCATGGAGCCGGTCACGGTGTCGGCGTACATGATCACCTCGCCGTTGACGTGCCGGGCCGCGCGTCCCGAGGTCTGGATCAGCGACGTGGCCGAGCGCAGGTAGCCCTCCTTGTCGGCGTCCAGGATCGCGACCAGCGAGACCTCGGGCAGATCGAGCCCTTCCCGCAGCAGGTTGATCCCGATGAGGCCGTCGAACTTGCCGAGGCGCAGGTCGCGGATCAGGGCCACCCGCTCGAGGGTGTCGATATCGGAGTGCAGGTAGCGGACCCGGAGGCCGTTCTGCTGGTAGTACTCGGTCAGATCCTCGGCCATGCGCTTCGTCAGCGTGGTGATCAGGACCCGCTCGTCCCGCTCCGCCCGCGCCCGCACCTCCGCCATGAGGTCGTCCACCTGCGAGGAGGCGGGGCGCACCGTGATCTTCGGATCCATCAGCCCGGTCGGCCGGATGATCTGCTCGGCCACCGGCCCGCCCGCGAGGGGGAGGCCCGGCCCGCTCCGCTCGACCCCGGCCTTCTCGAGCTCGTAGGGCCCGGGGGTCGCGGAGACGTAGAGGGTCTGCGGCACCAGCCGGGTGAACTCCTCGAACGTGAGCGGCCGGTTGTCGAAAGCCGAGGGTAGGCGGAAGCCGTACTCGACGAGCGCCTCCTTGCGCGAGCGATCGCCCGGGTACATGCCCCGGATCTGGGGCGCGGTCACGTGCGACTCGTCGAGGATGACCAGCGCGTCCTTGGGGAGGTAGTCCATCAGGGTGGGCGGGTTCTGCCCCGGCTTGCGCCCGGAAAGGTGCCGCGAGTAGTTCTCGACCCCGTGGCAGTAGCCGAGCTCGCGCAGCATCTCCATGTCGAAGAGGGTGCGCTGCTCCAGACGCTGCGCCTCCAGCAGCCGTCCGCGGGCCTTCAGGAACCCGAGCCGCTCGCGCAGCTCTTCCATGATGCCCTCGATGGCCCGCTCGAGCTGCGCGGCCGGCGTCACGTAGTGGCTGGCCGGATAGACGTGGGCCTCGCCCACGGTGCCGGTGGTGACCCCGCGCAGCGGATCGAGGGTCATGAGCCGCTCCACGCTGTCGCCCCAGAACTCCACCCGCAGTGCCTCCGACTCCGCGTTGGCCGGGAACACCTCCACCACGTCGCCCCGCACCCGGAAGGTGCCGCGCCGGAAGTCGTAGTCGTTCCGCTCGTACTGCACCGCGACCAGCGACCGGATCAGCGCGTCGCGGTCCATCGCCTGCCCGGCCCGCAGCGACACGTGCATGCCGCGGTAGGTCTCGGGCTCGCCGATACCGTAGATGCACGACACCGAGGCGACCACCACCACGTCGCGGCGCTCGAACAGCGAGGTCGTCGCGGAGTGTCGCATGCGGTCGATCTCGTCGTTCACCAGCGCGTCCTTCTCGATGTAGGTGTCGGACTGCGGGATGTAGGCCTCGGGCTGGTAGTAGTCGTAGTAGGAGACGAAGTACTCGACCGCGTTCTGGGGAAAGAACGCCTTGAACTCGCTGTAGAGCTGCGCGGCCAGCGTCTTGTTGGGAGAGATGACGAGGGCGGGGCGATCGAGCCGGGTGATCACGTTGGCGAGCGTGAAGGTCTTGCCGCTGCCGGTGACGCCCAGCAGCACGGTGTGCGGGCTGCCGGAGCCGATGACCGACACCAGTCGATCGATCGCCTGCGGCTGGTCCCCGGACGGGGAGAACTCCGAGGACAGCGTGAACGGCAGCTTGGACAACGGAGGACTCAGGACGTCGAGGGCACCGCCACCAGATACTTCCGCCACGAGTCGAGGAACGACGTGGCGTGAGGATGCCGGAGCAGGTGCACCGAGAAGAGGAACTGTGGGTGCACGGGCTCGCGGATGAGCCGCAGCCGGGCCTCCTCCAGCATGCGGTTGCCCTTGAGGAGGTTGCAGCGCAGGCAGGCCGCCACCACATTGGTCCAGGTGGTCTGCCCGCCGCGCGAGCGTGGGACCACGTGGTCGACCGTCAGCTTCTCCCCGCGTCGCGAGCAGTACTGACAGGTGTAGCCGTCGCGCCGGAGTATGTTCTTCTTGTTGAAGGCCACGCGCTCCAGGAACGGCTTGCGGATGTAGGCGCCCAGCCGAATCACCGCCGGTAGATGGAAGCTCCGCGAGGGGGATCGGACCACGCGCGGCGAGGCCTCGACGCTCTCGGCCTTGCCCGCGAGCAAGAGCGTGATGGCACGCTTGGCGTTGGTGAAATGCAGCGGCTCGTAGGTGTAGTTCAGGACCAGGACCGCGATTTCATCCATATACCCCGAAAGGATAAGCGGGGGGTCGGAGCCTGTCAACTCAGCGGGCCTAGACCAGCAGTCTCCAGATCAGCGGACCGAAGCCGGCGAGCAGGACAAACATGATGCCGGCGGCGTCGAGCGAGCGGGTGAACAACGCGAGGAGCAGGCACACCAGCGCGAAGCACGCCAGATAGAATCGGACCTCGCGCCGATCGAGCCAGCCGCCCTTGCCGACGAGGTGGGGCGCCTTGTTGATGAGGTAGATCGGCGAGTACAGCAGGAAGAAACAGACGATCAGCGCGGAGAATCCCCAGACCCCGAGCAGTCCGAACACCATGCCGCGGAAGATCCAATCCCACAGGGAGAGGCTCGCGTCGTTCTTGGGGTCGAGCGCGGGCGGCAGCGCCTCTGGATGACGATTGAGGTAGAGCATGGCGAGCGAGACCAGGGCCAGCACCGATTCCAGCCAGCGCCGTACGATCACGCGGGGGATCAGGCTCATCTCGACTAGAACACCACACGACCGGCCGGAGTGTCAATAAACCGGACCCCTTCGACGGGCCTTTAGAGCAGGAAGCCCCCCGGAAAGGGGTCGCTCGGATCGAGGGACAGCGTACCCCGGCCCATCAGCCAGGCGCGGCCCGTGATCTCGGGGACCACCGCCGGCGTTCCCGCCACGTCGGTGAGCGCGGCGATCCGGCCGGTGAAGAGGGTGCCGATGATCGACTCGTGGCCGAGCGCCTCTCCCACGCCCAGTTGCCCGCGCGCGTGGAGATTGGCGAGGCGGGCCGAGGTGCCGGTGCCGCACGGCGAGCGATCGAGCCCCGCGGGAGCCACCACCACCGCGTTCCGGTACCGCGCGTCGGGCCGGCGCGCGGCCTCGTAGAACTGGACGTAGAGCAGCCCGCGCGCCTGCGGCATGCCGGGATGCACGAGCGGCACGCGTGCCTCGATCGCCAGGCGGATCCGCTCCCCCACCTCGACCAGCCGACCGGTCTCCTTGGCCTCCAGCCGGAGCCCGATGGGCGCCGCCTCCACGAGCGCGTAGAAGTGGCCGCCGTAGGCCAGATCGAACGCGACCGGACCGAGTCCCGGCACGTCCACCGTGAGGTCGAGGCCGACCGAGAAGGCGGGCACGTTGCGGATCGTCACCGAGGTCGGGCGACCCGCCGACGCGGCCACCCGGCAAGCCACGAGGCCGGCCGGCGTCTCGAGCGTGACGGTCGCGGCGCCGCCCGGGGCGGCCACGCGGCCCGTTTCCACCAGCATCGCCGCGAGGGCGATCGCGCCGTGACCGCACATGTGCACGGGCCCGAGCGGCTCGATGAAGAGCACGCCCGCGTCGGCCTCCGGCGCGACCGGCTCGGTCAGGATCGCGCCGCACATGGCCGAGTGGCCACGCGGCTCGTAGAGGGTGAACCCGAGGAGATCCCGGCCGTGCGCGGCGAGGTGCTCGCTGCGCGCCATCAGGGTGGCGCCGGGAATCGGATCCACGCCGCCCACCACGATGCGCATCGGCTCGCCCTCGGTGTGATAGTCGACGACCGAGAGCGTGCGGGCCGCGGCTCTCGTCACGCCGCCCGCTCCAGCAGCTCGCAGAGGATGCCTTCGCGGAGCCCGCGATCGCTCACCACCACGGTGTCGCGTCCCAGGCGCGTCATCGCGGCGAGGCAGATCGCGATGCCCGGGATGATCACGTCGGCGCGGCCCGGCTCGAGGCACGGCAGCCGGCCACGCTCGTCGACGCCCAGCGCGCCCAGCCGCGCGAGCAGGCGCTCCACGGCGGCGCGGCTGATCCGATGTCCGTGCACCGCCACCGCGTCGTAGGCGGCCAGCCCCAGGTCGAGCGCGGCGAGCGTGGTGACGGTCCCCGCGGTGCCGACCAGGTCCCCGGCGCTCGCGGCCGCGATCTTCTCCGGCACCTCGTCGGCCAGTCGCCGCTCGACGTGCTCGCGCATCTGCGCGAAGCGCTCCCACCGCACCGGGCCTGGCTCGCCCCACTGCTCCTGCAGCGTCACCACCCCGAGCCGCAGGCTGACCGCCGCCTCCGGCACGCCCGCGCGGGCGAGCACGAACTCGGTGCTACCGCCGCCGATGTCGAACAGCACGAACGCCGGCCCGAGGTCGGGCAGGCCCGAGGCGACCCCTCTTAGCGTGAGCCGCGCCTCCTCCTCCCCGGACAGGACCTCCACCCGCTCACCCGCCTCGGCCTCCACCCGCGCCACGAACTCCTCGCGATTGGTCGCCTCGCGGACCGCGCTGGTGGCGACGATACGGACCGCGCCGGCACCCCACTCGCGCGCGATCCGGGAGAACTCGGCCACCGCCGCCGCGGTCCGGCGCATCGGCTCCGGCAGCAGCCGACCCGCCGCGGCCTGTCCCTCGCCCAGCCTGGTCACCCGCTGCGTCTGGTGCAGAGCGCGCCACGCGCCATCGACCGACTCGACCACGAGCAGCCGCACGGTATTGGTGCCGAGATCGACGGTCGCGAGACGGCCGGGCCGGGTCACGCGGGGCGACGAAGAGCGAGCGCTTCCGCGACGGCGGCGCGCACGCGATCCGGCTGCACCGGCTTGACCACCATCACGTCCACCCCGGAGCCGCGCACGCGATCCTCGTGGAGGCGACGACCCCAGCCGGTCATGAGCACGACCGCCGAGTGCGGGCTCCGCTCCTTCACCGCGGCGGCGAGCTGCAGGCCCGAGCGATCGCGCAGCGCAAGGTCGGTCACGACCACGTCGATGCCGCCCTCCGCGAGTCGGCTGAGAGCGGCGGTCGCGTCCAGGGCCGCCTCCACCCGATGGCCCACTGCCATCAACGCGTCCAGCACGGCAGTCCGGATGCCCTCTTCCTCCTCGACCACCAGGATGGACCCGGTGCGCTCCGCCGGAGCCGGCGCGGCCGCGGCCCGCGAGGACTCTCCGGTCGTCGACGGGGTGGCTTCGAGCTCCGCGAGCGAGGCGTTCACGGGTAGCCACACCGTCACGATGGTCCCCCCGGGCCCGCTCCGCACGTCGATCCGACCGCCGCTGCGCAACACCACCACCCGTGCAACGAACAACCCGAGGCCCAGATGCCCGGGGCGCGTGGTGAAGAACGGATCGAAGATCCGCGGCTGGATCTCGGGCGCGATCCCGTCGCCGCCGTCGGCCACCGACAGCTCGGCGCCGCCGGCGTGCTCGCGGGTGCGCACGGTGACCGCGCCGCCCGCGGGCATGGCCTCCATCGCGTTCAGCACCAGACCGACGACGATCTCGCGCAGGGCGGTCGCACTGCCCTCCACCGAACGGGTCGGCCCGAGCTCCGCCACCATCTCGATACGGGCGCGCCCGTCTGGCCCTTTCGGCGCGCGCGCGCGCGTGAAGCCCATCGCCTCGTGCGCGATGGCCGCCAGATCGCACTGGCCACCCGTCGGCTCCGCCTCGGCCAGCGCGAGCAGCCGCTGGAGCACGTCGGTGCCGCGCCAGGCCGCCTCCTCGAGGGCGGCGAGCCCCTCGCGCAGCGGATCGCTCTCGGCCCGGGCGAGGAGGAGCTGCGACTTCCCGAGCAGCTGCGCGAGGATCGAGGTGAGCTGTCGGGTGATCCCGGCCCCGAAGGCGACGACCGTCCGCGCCTCCTCGCGCGCGGCCTGCTCGGCCTCCTGGGCGCTCCGCTCGATGAACGATCCGCGCAGGTCCTGGAGGGCTCGCTGCGTGTCGAGCGCCGCCGCGGTGACCGCGGCCAGCATGAGCACCGACTCCACGGGCTCGGGCCCGAAGTCGTGGGCCTCGGGATCGGCGAGACAGAGCAGCCCGACCACGCGGCCGCGGGCGCGCATCGGGACCAGCAGAACCGCCCGGGCACGCTCATCCTCGATCACGCCGGGACGCGGGCCGGGCCGGGAGTGCAGATCGCGAATCACCAGCGGCCCGTCGGCCACGAAGCCCTCCGCGAGCACGCCGGCCGCCGCGCCGACGCGCTCGGCCCCGACGCCGGCGAGGAATCCCGTGCCGGCCGCCGCGCGCACGTCGCCCGGACCCTCCCCCGCGACCGCGAGGGCGCCCCGCACGCCCGCGAGCCGGGAGGCGGCGACGGCTGCGCGGGAGAGGATCTCGCGCGGCTCCCGGACGGGGTGCGGGACGTCCACCAGCGCCCGCAGCTCCCGGAGATGCGCGATGTGATCGCCCTGGCGCTCGACCAGCCGCTGATGCACGAGCGCCGACCCGACGCGATCGGCGATGACCAGGAGCAGCAGCACGTCGGTGGTGGTGAACGGGGCGCCCAGATCCTGGCGCCCCGCGAAGAGCACGCCCTCCACCTCACCGTCGGTCCGCACCGGCACCGCCATCGCCTGCCGTACCGGGAAGCGCTCGACGAACGCGTCCGCGGCTCCCGGCTCCGCGCCGGCGTCGTAGGTGAGCACGCGCTTCTCCTGGAAGACGCGTCCGATCAGCCCCTCGCGCGGATCGAGGGACACGCTCTCTATGTCCTCCCGGCGGACACCACGTCCCGAGCGCGGCACGAGGCGACCGGTGACGTCGTCGAGCACGAAGAGCACGGCGCGGTCGGCGGCCAGGAGCCGCGAGAGCCGGTCCATCGCGAGGCCGAAGAGCTCGCCGGGCGGCAGCCCGAGCGGGGGAAGCGAGAGGATCTCCTGGAAGATGGCCAGCGCGTGCTCGTCCCGGTCGGCCAGCGCCTCGCGCGGGCGCTCCTCCGCCTCCGCCTGGCGGACGATTTCACGCAGCCGGCCGACGACCTCCCCCAGATCGGAGAGGGCGGCGCGGACGGTGGGCGCGCCGGCCGCAGGCGGAGGAGCGTCGCCGGTCATCATGGAGTCCCCGGGGGTCACTTCCCTCCGAGGTACCACGACACGCAGTTGGTCTTGGCGACCTTCTCGCCCTGCTCAAGCGTCTTCTTGTCGCTCGGGAGCGGATTCTTCTTGGCCTTCTCGGGTGCGGGGGCTGCCCACGGCGCCGAGGCCTGGGCGAATGTGCCCGGGGGCCGCGTGCCAACCCACGGCGCGAGCACCACGACGGCCAGCACCAGCCCGCCGATCCGGCCGGCGAATGCAGAGGACATCATCATCTCCTTGTGGCGGGAGGCAGCTACACGGTAACTGCATCGTATCACACTGTCATCATTGGCGAAACGCAGCCTCATTGAACACCGCGCCTCCCCGGGGGCCAAGGGATTTCACCGGTTCTCTGTCGCCGCCGTGTGTTAACGTCACCGACCATGGCGGACGATCCGCTCCACCTCGTCGCAGTGATCGGCGCCGGGCCGGCCGGGCTCTTCGCCACCCGTGCGCTGGCCGCACAGGGTTGCCGCGTCGTCCTGCTCAACCGGGACATCAAGCCGGGCGGCCTGGCAGAGTACGGCATCTTCTTGAACAAGTACAAGATGAAGGGCGGCTTACGGCGGCAATTCCAGAAGATCCTGAGCGACCCGCTCGTAACCTATCTCGGACACGTGACGATCGCGGAGCGCGGCGACCTCACCGTCGCCGATCTCGGCGCCCTCGGCTTCGACGCGCTCGTCTACGCGATCGGCGCGCAGGGAACCAAGTATCTCGGCATCGAGGGCGAGCGGCTGCCCGGCGTCTATCACGCCAAGGATCTCGTCTACCACTACAACCGTCTGCCCCCCTTCAGCGAGCAGCCTTACCCGATGGGCAAGCGGGTGGCCATCGTCGGAGTCGGCAACGTGATGGTGGACATCGCCAACTACTGTGTTCACTTTTGCGACTGCGACGAGGTGGTGGCGGTGGCCCGGCGGGGGCCGTTCGAGAAGGCGTACGACGACCGGGAGTTCGAGGACATCGAAGACGCCTTCGATCACGCCCTCTACCGCGAGGAGCTCGAGCGGATCCGCCCGCGGCTCGAAGCGGCTGGACAGAATCCAGCCGAGCTGATCGCGGCGCTCGCCCCTGGGACCGAGCCGCCGACGCGGGCGCGCCTGCGCTTCCGCTTCCTGGCCTCGCCGCGGCGAGTCGTGGTCGAGGGCGGGCGCGTCGTCGGGCTCGAGGTCGAGGAGACTCGCCTCGAGCGGAAGGGCGATCGCATCGCGGCGGTGGGCACCGGCCAGACCTCGGTGATCGCGTGCGACACGGTGGTGTTCGCGGTGGGCGACCGCGTGGACGAGCACGCCGGCCTGCCCTACAAGGACGGGCTCTATCTCACCGTGCCCGCCGACGACCCGGCCGCCGCCTACCAGGTCCTCGACCCGGCCGCGGGCAAGGCGCAGCCCGGCGTCTACGTGGTCGGCTGGGCCCGCCGAGCGAGCGATGGGGTGGTGGGTCGCGCGCGCCTCGATGCCGAGACCGGCGTCAAGCACGTCCAGCCCTACCTCGCCGAGCGCCCGAAGCGCCCGCGCGCGGAGGCGGAGCGCGTGGTCGAGCGGCTTCGACAGACCCTGACCGCGCGCGGCGCGGTGGTGGTCGACTACCCGGCGGTGCAGCGGCTCGAGGCGGCCGAGAAGGCGCGGGCCGCCGCCGAGAAGGTCGAGGAGTTCAAGTTCGCGAGCGATCGCGAGATGCTGGACCTGCTGCGCCCCTAGGCGGCGCGTCGCCCATCAGGAGCAGCAGCGCGGCCGCCACGCCGTAGCCCGCGGCCAGCGTGGCGGGCGTGGCGCTGGCCACCGCCCACGGCCAGAACACGGCTCCGTCGGGCAGCGGCGAGTGGATCACCCCGAAGAGGGTCAGCAGCGTCCCGACCGCGAGCACCGCGCCCGCGATCCGCAGCCGCTGATCGATGATCGCGACGAGCGCCGCGCCCCACACGAGCGCGGTCACGATGAAGCCGTTGCCGAGCACGAGCAGCACGCTCCAGACGAGCCGGCCCTCGCCCGCGAGGTCGGCCGCGCCCTTGCCCGCCGCGCCGAGCAGCAGGTTGCCCTGGATGAGCACGAGCGCGGCCACCGCCGGGATGAATGACACCGCCACCGCAGGCGCGTGGCGCGCGGGCGAGGCCACGAAGGCCTGCGCGGTGATCTGCAGTCCCACGAAGACCAGGATCGGAGCCACCGCTGCGTCCGGCAGCAGACCGACCAGGAGCGAGACCACCCCGATGGCCGCGCCGAGGCCGATGACGAGACCGGTGGCCATCGTGTAGCCGGCGCGCGCGCCCATCGCCTTGTAGGCGGGATGCCCGATGTACGGCGTGTTCTGGACCACGCCGCCGCAGCAGCCCGCCACGATGGTCGCGACCGCCTCGGTGAGCAGGATGTCGCGCGTGCGGTACTCGTCGCCCGCCACGATCGCGGACTCGGTGTTGTCGATGCCGCCCACCACGGTGGCGAGGGCGAAGGGCAGCGCCAGCGGCAGGTACGGCAGCGTGGCGTCGAGCGCGCCCAGCCACGCGAGGGTCGGCACCGGGAGCGCGAGGCCGATCGTCCCGACCGTCATCGCGGGATGCGGCGCGACCGCCCCGGTGAGTGACGCGAGCGCCCAGCGCCCCCAGTAGATCGCGCTGCCCGCCACCACCGCGACCAGGGCGCCGGGTAGCCCCCAGGGCATGCGGCGGTGGCCGACCAGCGCGGCGAGCACGATCGTGAGCGAGACCACCCCGACCAGGGGGTCCCCGAAGATCCGCAGGGCAGGCATGAACGCGATCAGCAACACCGCGACCCCCGCGATCGAGCCCAGCAGCGCAGCGCGCGGCACCAGCCGGCGGACCGAGTCGCCCGCGAAGGCGAGCACCAGCTTGATCGCGCCCATCGCCACCGTCACGCCCATCCCGATCTTCCACGCGAGGACCGGGTCGCGCGTGATGATCATGGCGGGGCCGAGCACACCGAACACGACCCCGAAGAGCGACGGGGTGTCGATGCCGAACGGCATCGCGGTGACGTCGGCGCGGCCGGTCTTCCGCATGAGGCGCACCGCGAGCCAGGTATAGACGAGATCTCCGACGAGCACGCCGACCGCGGTACCCGGCACCATCACCCGGAGAACGAGGTCAGAGGGAAAGCCGAAGACGCCGATCAGCAGGCTCGACAGGATGACGAACAGGCTCAGGTTGTCGAGCGCGAGCCCGAAGAACGCGTTCCAGTCGCCGGGGGCCCACCAGCGGACGGCGGGCGCCGTCCTCACGCGCTCAGGCGGAGCGGAGCGGGCCCGACCCGGCCGCCGAAAACTCGCGGGCGAGGCCGCGCACCCGCCCCGCGAGCCCGCTGCACCACGCGAGGCTTCCGCGGTTCTCGGCGACCTCCGGGAAGCCGAGCTCGACCGGCGGCGCGGGCGGCACCGGTCGCAGCCCCTCGCCGAGGCGCAGGCGCACCCCGTAGCTCTGGCCCTCGCGCGCGCCATCGGTGTCCACGACCGCCTCGACGCGCAGGTTCTCCCGCTTGGCGTGCGCGACCACGAAGTTCCGCAGCCAGCGGGCCACTTCCTCGTAGTCACCACCTGAGAACATGGCCGCTCCCTAGCACTCGTTGAAGCCGCAGGAGAGACACTTCTTGCAGCCTTCCTCGTAGACCAGCGTCGCCTGGCCGCACTCCCGGCAGAGATCCCCGACCCGCCGCGTCGGGCCCGTGGGCGGTGTCTCCGACGCGGCCTGGGCCCGGGAGCCGTCGCCGCGCGGCGCGCCGATGTGCTCGGCCAGCGTGCGCGCGAGGGCGTCGGGCAGCGAGAGCACCTTGGCCGCGCCGAACCCGGTCGGCTGCCCGCCCCCGATGCGGGACAGCTGGCTGATCGCCTCCTCGAGCCGGCGGCGCGGCGTGAGCGGCGACGGCATGCGCAGCACCAGCGACACGAGCCGGCCGAGCGCCTCCGCGACCGCCATGGTGTCGGAACCGGCCTTGCCCACCTGCACGAAGACCTCGAACGGCTCACCGCCGCCGTTGTCGTTGACGGTAACGAACGCGGTCCCGATCGGCGTCTCCATCCGATAGGTCGCACCGGTGAGGCTGTGAGGCCGCGGCTTGACCCCGCGCTGGCCGATCTCGGGTGCGTACCCGTCGGCGCGCAGCCCCACGTTGAGCACCTGACTGCCCTTGGAGCCGTCGCGGAAGATCGTGATGCCGAGGCAGCCCAGGTCCCACGCGAGGCGGTAGGCCGCGGCCACGTCCTCCTCGGTCGCGCTCTCGGGCAGGTTGATGGTCTTCGACACGCCGTTGTCGGTGTACTTCTGGAACGCGGCCTGGTGCCGGACGTGCCAGACCGCGTCGATCTCGTGCGCGGTCTTGAAGACCTCGCGCGCGGCCTCCGGTACCCCCGGCACCTCGGCGAGCGAGCCGCGGCGGGCCACCTCGGCCATCAGCCCCTCGGAGTGGAAGCCCTGCCGCCGGGCCAGGCGCTCGAAGGTCTCGCTGAAGAAGGGCAGCACCCGCTCACCGTCGGCCCCCTTTACGCGGTGCTCGAAGGCGAGCGCAAAGACCGGCTCGATGCCCGACGAGCAGCCCGCGATCATCGAGATGGTCCCGGTCGGCGCGATCGTGGTCACGGTGGCGTTGCGCCGCGGGCGGCCGTGCCGGTAGATCGAGCGGCTCCAGTGCGGAAACGGCCCCCGCTCTTCGGCCAGCCGCATCGACTGGTCGTGCCCCTTGTCGCTCACGAACGCCATCAGCCGCTCCGCGAGCTCGAGGGCCTCCTCGCTGTCGTAGGGAATGCCAAGAGTGAAGAGCAGATCCGCCCAGCCCATGATCCCAAGGCCCACCCGTCGGTTGGCCTTCACCATCTCTTCCACCTGCGGCAGCGGGTACGGGTTGACCTCGATGACGTCGTCGAGGAAGCGCACCGCGAGACGCACCACCCGCTCCAGCTCGCTCCAGTCGACCTCCCAGCGCCCCGCCCGCTCGACCGCGAGCTTGGCCACGTTCACCGAGCCCAGGTTGCACGCGTCGTTCGGCAAAAGTGGCTGCTCCCCGCATGGATTGGTCGCCTCGATCAGCCCCAGCTCCGGCGTGGGATTGGCCGGGCTGCGATTGATGCGGTCGATGAAGATCATGCCGGGGTCGCCGGTGCGCCACGCCGCGCGAACGATGCGGCCGAACACGTCGCGCGCGCGGAGGCGGCCCGTGACCTGGCCGGTGCGCGGGTTGATGAGGTCGTATTCCCCGTCGCCGGTGAGGGCTTCCATGAACGTGTCGGTGGCCGCGACCGAGACGTTGAAGTTGGTGATCCCACCGTCGAGCTTGCATTCGACGAACTCGAGGATGTCCGGGTGGTCGACGCGCAGGATGCCCATGTTCGCGCCGCGGCGCGCCCCGCCCTGCTTGACCGCCTCGGTGGCCGCGTTGAAGACGCGCAGGAACGAGACCGGCCCCGAGGCCCGCCCCCCCGTCGAGTGCACCACGTCGTCCTTGGGACGGAGGCGCGAGAACGCGAAGCCGGTGCCACCCCCCGACTGCTGGATGATGGCGGCCGCCTTCACGGCCTCGAAGATCTCCTCCATCGAGTCGCCGACCGGCAGCACGTAGCAGGCCGAGTACTGCAGCGCGTTCTCCTTGCCCGCGTTCATGAGCGTGGGGGAGTTCGGCAGGAAATAGCCATCCACCATCATGTCGTAGAAGGCGGTGGCCACCTCGGAGACCGCGGCTTGGCTGCGCCCGAACCGGCTCTCCGCGGTCGCGATGGCCAGCGCGACCCGCCAGCACATCTCTTCCGGGGTCTCGCGCACCTCTCCCTGCTCCCTCGCGAGATAGCGCTCGCGCAGAACCCGCAGGGCGGGGTCGGACCAATGCCCGACCTTCGGCGGTCGCGTTCCGGATGGCATCACGTTTTCTCCCAGTTCCTCCGACCCATCGGCACGCCCAGCCCCGCCCGAGACCCCTCCCGTAGTGGCCCCCGGGGCCGGCGATGCCCGTACGTGGGGTAACTGCCAGACTATCTCACAAACTTGACTACAGTCCAAAGGTCCTTACAATTGGGCGGAATTGACTCCTCGAGACGCATTTCCCGGTCGCGGGCCCCGGCGGGCCATCCCTTGCTCATGCGGCTCCTGAGACGACACCGCGTCGGTCTCGTCCTGCTAGGCCTCCTGGTCCTGATCGCGTTCCTGGTGGTGTACCGCTTCCGTGACCAGCAGGCCCGGGCAGTCACCCGGGCCCGCCCCGACGTCCTGGTCGGGGTGCTGAGCCCGGTGCGGCGAGACCTCGATGTCAGGCTCGCGTTCACCGCCGACATCCTCCCGGTGCAGCAGGCCGCGATCTTCTCGAAGGTGTCAGGCTACATCCGGCGCATCCACGCCGACCGCGGCGACTTCGTCAAGACGGGCCAGCTCCTGGTCGAGATCGACGATCTCGAGCTGCAGGCCGCGGTCCAGCAAGCCCGGGCGAGCCTCCTCACCGGGGAGGCCGGCCTAGAGGTCGCGCGCTCTACGCTCGACGGCCAGCGGGCCAACCTCGAGAACCAGCGCGCGAACCTGACCAAGGCGCGCGCGGTCGCCGAAAACGACGCCCGGCAGGCTCAGCGCCTCAAGACCCTCTTCGAGCGCGGCCTCGTGTCGGCCACCGACTACGAGAACTCCCGCACCAACGCCGAGTCCTCCGCGGCCAGCGTCCGCGCCGCCGAGGCGCAGCTCCGCGTGGCCGAGGTCTCGGTCACGACGCAGGAGAGCCAGGTCCGCCTCGCGCAGGCCCAGGTGGAGACCTACCGGGCCGCGCTGCAGCTCGCCCAGACCAGTCTCGCCAACACCCGCCTGGTCGCGCCCTTCACGGGCTACATCTCGCAGCGCAACCTCGACAACGGCGCGGCGGTCAGCGCACAGTCGGCGGGAACCAGCACCACCTCGGTGGGTATCCTGATGGTCCAGGACATCGAGTCGGTCAAGGTGCAGATCGAGGTGCCCGAGCGCGACATCGCGCGGGTGGCGGTGGGAGCGCCGGTCACCATCCGCGCCGACCCCTACCAGGGGCAGACGTTCGCAGGCCGGGTGGTGCGCGTGGTGCACAGCCTCGACGCGCGCACGCGCACGATGGGCGTGGAGGTCGACATCCCGAATGCGGACCGCAAGCTCAAGCCCGGGATGTTCGCACGCGTCGAGGTGCTGGTGGACACGCGAAGGGGCGTCCTCACCCTTCCGGTGGAGGCGCTGCGGGTCGGCGAAGCGCGGCCATCCGTGATGGTCGTGAGGAACGGGGTAGTCGAGCCGGTGGTGGTGGAGCTGGGCCTCTCCGACTCGCAGGTCATCGAGATCCGGCAGGGTCTCGGCGAGCAGGATCAGGTGATCCTGCAGGGCAAGGATCTGGTCAAGGCCAAGCAGAAGGTCCGGACGGTTCCGGCCACCGGTCAGTAGCACCCCATGTGGCTCACTCTCATCGCGCTGCGGAACGGCATCGCCATCCTGATGGCCTCCCTGGCCATCCTGGTTCTCGGGGCGACCTCGCTCGGCAAGATGCCGATCGACCTCTTCCCCAACATCAACTATCCGTCGATCCGGATCGGCACCGTCTACAAGGGCGCCAACGTCCAGGACGTGGAGCGGACGGTGACCTACCCCATCGAGAAGGCGGTCTCCGCGGTGGCCAACGTGCGCTACGTGGAGTCGCTCTCCCGTCAGGGCTTCTCGGTGGTCACGGTGCAGTTCGCGTGGGGCGCGGACCTCGACGCGGGTCTCACCGAGGTCGCCCAGCGGATCCAGCAGATCATGACCCAGCTGCCAACCGGGGTGCAGCAGCCGTTCATCCTCAAATTCGATCTCTCCAACATCCCGGTGTGCCTGGTGACGATCACGGGCGGTGGGCTCGACGAGAAGCAGCTCTACGACCTCGCCTACAACACGGTGGAGCCGCAGCTCGAGCAGCTGCCGGGGGTGGCCTCCGCCAACGTGGACGGCGGCAAGATCCGGCAGATCACGGTGAACCTCAACCGCGATCTTCTCCAGGCCAAGGGTGTCTCGGTGACCGAGGTGGCGCGCGCGGTCAACGACTCGAACTTCCTGCTCCCCTCCGGTGACCTCAAGCTCGGCAACCTCGACTACAACGTCTTCACCAACAACCAGTTCTCCGTGGTCGAGCCCATGGAGAACATCGTCGTCCGACGCGTGGGGGGGACCGCCATCCGGGTCCGGGACCTGGGCCGGGTCGAGGACTCGTGGGAGACGCAGCAGTCGGTGGTGCGCGTCAACGGCGAGCGCGCGGTCTACCTGCGGGTCAACAAGCAGCCGGGCGGCAACACCATCGACGTGGTGGACGCGGTCAAGGAGAAGCTGCCGAGGCTCACCGGGCTGCCCGCGGGCGTCAACATCCGGATGACGCTCGACCAGTCCGTGTACATCCGCCAGTCGATCAAGAGTCTCTGGCACGAGGCCTCGGTCGGGTCGCTGCTCGCGTTCCTGGTCATCCTGCTCTTCCTGCGCTCGTTCGTGTCCACCGTCATCATCTCGATCGCCATCCCGCTGTCGCTGCTGCTCACCCTGGTGGCGATGTACATGCTCGGGCAGACGCTCAACGTCTTCACGCTGGGTGGCCTCGCGCTCGCGGTGGGCCGGCTCGTGGACGACTCCATCGTGGAGTTGGAGAACATCAACCGCCACCTCAACATCCCGGGCAAGGCCCGCGGGCCCGCGGTGCTCGACGCTGCGCGCGAGGTGGCGATGCCCATCTTCGTCTCCACCATCACCACCATCGTGGTCTTCCTGCCGACCGTGTTCCTGGAGGGGCAGTCCCGCCTGCTGTTCATCCCGCTGACCTTCACGATCTCGTTCTCGCTCTTCGCCTCGTTCCTCGTCTCGCGAACGGTCACTCCCCTGCTCTGCCTGCACTGGCTCCGGCCGGAGCGGCCGCTGGCCGACCGCCCGCCCAACCTGTACACGAAGGCCCTCGCCGCCACCGGGCGCGGGCTGGAGCACCTCGACGAGGCCTACCAGGCCGTGCTGGGCTGGGCCCTCGGCCACCGCACCCAGCTCATCGGCCTCGTCCTCTTGCTGGTGGTGAGCGCGGTCGCGCTGGTACCGATGATCGGCAGCGAGTTCTTCCCACCGTCGGACGAGAGCCAGTTCATCGTCCGCATCCGGGCTCCGGTGGGCACGCGGGTCGAGGAGACCGAGCGCACGGTGACGCAGATGGAGGAGATCATCCGCTCCACGCTCAAGCCGGGCGAGCTGAACGCGGTGGTCTCGACGGTCGGAGTGCCGACCGGGCGCTCCGGCGTCTTCTCGCAGAACACCGGTCCGCACGCGGCCCAGCTGCAGGTCTACCTGAACACGCCAGACCAGCGGACCCGCAACGACCGCGAGATCGTGGCCGCGATGCGGCCCCGCCTGTCCGGCCAGTTCCCGGGCACCACCATGCAGGTCGTCTTCGGGGGCATCGTGAGCCGCGTGCTCAACACCGGCTCGCAGTCCGCCATCGAGGTCGAGCAGCTCGGCTATGATCTCAAGGCCGCGCAGACCACCGCGCAGGAGGTCGCCCGGGTGATGCAGGAGATCTCGGGCGTGGCCGACGTGTTCATCAGTCGCGAGGAGAACTATCCGCAGTTCGACATCGTGGTCGACCGGGAGAAGGCGGCCAGCGCCGGGCTCACCCAGCGGGACATCGCGCAGGCCGCTCTGTTTTCGCTGAACAGCAACGTGAGCGTGAACCCGTCGATCTACACCGACCCGCGTACCGGCAACCAGTACAACATGGTCGTCCAGCTCGACGAGCCCTTCCGGTCCGCGGCCGAGGATCTGAGCCGGCTGTTCGTGATCGGCGACGGCGGCCGCCCGGTGCTCCTGGGCAGCGTGGCCGAGATCCGCCAGGGCACGGGCCCCGTCATGCTCGAGCGCAAGTACCAGCAGAGGATCGTGAAGATCAACGCCAACCCGGCCGGGCGGGATCTGGGCGGCATCAGCGGAGACCTCGAGGGGCGCTTCCGGGACCTCCCGCTGCCCCCCGGTTTCTCGGTGCAGCTCGGCGGCCAGACCGTGCAGCAGCGAGAGGCCTTCAGCAGCCTCAAGTTCACGTCCCTGCTGGCCCTGATGCTCGTCTACATGGTCATGGCCTCGCAGTTCAAATCGCTGCTCGACCCGTTTATCATCATGTTCTCGGTACCGCTCGGGATGATCGGGGTCATCTGGGCCCTTTTCCTGACGAATACGACGCTCAATGTCACGTCGTTCATGGGAATCATCATGATGGTCGGCATCGTGGTGTCCAACGGGGTCCTGCTCGTGGAGTACATCAACGAGCTGCGTCGTCACGGTCTCGCGCTGCACGAGGCGGTGATGCGAGCCGGCCGCACGCGGCTCCGGCCCATCGTGATGACGAGCCTGACCACCGTCGTCGGCCTGATCCCGATGGCCCTGGGCATCGACGTGGGCAGCGAGGCCAACGCGCCGCTCGCGCGCGCCGTCATCGGGGGGTTGACCATCTCCACGGCGCTGACCCTGGTCTTCATCCCCACGCTATACGTGATGCTCGAGGAGCGCTTCCCCCGCCGGGTTCGCGCGGCGGAGAGCGAGCCCCTCCTGCAGGGAGATCCGGCATGACCCCAGTGCGGTTCCCTCTACCTCTGGCCCTGGTCCTGGCCCTGATGGCGCTGCCTTCGGCGCTCGGGGCGCAAACCCCGGCTCCCACGACTCCGGCACTGCCGGGGCCCATGCCGGCTCCCGCCATCCCGGCGGCACCCATGCCCCCGCGAGAGCCCCTGACGCCCCCCGCGGGAATGCGGCCCTTCGCGACACCGCAGGAGCTGGTCGGACGGGAGCTGGGGCTGGAGGAGGCCGTGAACATCGGGCTCGAGAACGCCCCGGTGATCGTGGCGCGCATCGGCGATTACATGGCGGCACAGCAGCGCGTGAACCAGGCGGCGAGCCCCCTGCTCCCCCAGCTCACCAGCTTCGGCAACTACGGCCGCCAGCGGCAGATCAGCCCGGCCAGCGGCGCGGCCGCCATCAATGACTACGGCAACGCGAACGTGACCGCCTCCCAGCTCCTCTTCGACTTCGGACGGACCTGGGCCGCCAAGGACGTCGCCAAGTACAGCGCGGAGGTGGTCAAGGAGGTGCTGGAGACCCAGAAGCTCGACATCGCCCAGCTGGTAAAGACGCAGTACTTCACCCTGCTCCTCGCCAAGCGGCTGGTGGAGGTCAACGTGGCCGCGCTCGACCGGGCCGAGGTGAACCTCCGCAGCGCGCAGGGATTCTTCCAGGTCGGTACCCAGCCCAAGTCGTTCGTCACCCGCGCCGAGGTCGACGTGGCCAACTCGCGCGTCAACGTCATCCGTGCCCAGAACGCGGTGAACCTGGCCCGGGTGGCGCTCAACGCGGCCATGGGCATCGCGATCAACGCGCCCACCGAGGTCAAGGATCTGCTCTCGTACGTGCCATTTCCGACCGACCGCGAGCAGCTCGTGACCGAGGCGCTCCGCAATCGCCCGGAGTACCGGCAGGTCAAGGCCCAGTTCGACGCCGCGGAGGCCTCGGTGCGGCAGACGTTCCGCGATTTCTTTCCGAACCTCTTCGGCAGTGGCACGTACGGAATCACCGGTGTGACCGGCGGGCCCGCCTTCAACTCGCGGTCGACCAGCGGCTTCAACGACTACGGCAACCAGTGGAACGTGGGCCTGACGCTCAACTGGACGATCTTCGACGGCGGCAACCGGGTCGCCCGGTACAAGGAAGCCAAGGCCGCCGTCGAGGCCTCCCAGGCCCGGGTGCGCGACACCGAGCTCCAGATCTGGCAGGGTGTCGAGCAGTCCTATCTCAACCTGGGGGCGGCCCAGGAGCGAATCGGAGCCGCCCAGAAGGCGGTGGAGTCGGCGACGGAGAACTTCCAGCTCGCGCGCGGACGCTTCGATGCGGGAGTGGCCAATATCATCGAGCTCACCGACGCGCAGCAGGCGCTGATCCAGGCGCAGTCCGACGAGGCGGGGGCGCTGGCCGACTACCGGATCACGATTGCGCTACTGGAGCGCGCGCTCGGGCGACGCTAGGAATACCCCCCGGATCACCCGCGTCTGACCATCGTGAAACGACGCCTGTTCTGGATCTTCGGCATCGTGGTCGTCGCCGGGCTCATCACCGGGGGCTACCTCTACACTCAGGGCATCGGGGCCCGCCCGGCCTTCCGCACCATCGCGGTGACGCGCGGCCCGCTGACCTCCGCGGTGTCGGCCACCGGCACCCTCAACGCGGTGATCACCGTGCTGGTGGGCTCGCAGGTGTCGGGACAGATCAAGGAGCTCTACGCCGACTTCAACTCACTGGTGAAGAAGGACCAGGTGATCGCCCGCATCGATCCGGAGTCGTTCGAGGCCAAGGTCAACCAGTCCAAGGCGCAGGTCGATGCGGCCCGGGCCTCGGTGCTGAACCAGCAGGCGGTGGTGGAGAAGACTCGGGCCGACCTCGAGAACGCGCGGGCCGCGCTGGCCGCGAGCAAGGCCAACACCGCGAAGGCGCAGGTGACGGTGGTGGACTCCAGGCGCACGCTCGGGCGCAATCGCGATCTCCGCGAGCGTGGGCTCATCGCTCAGGCCGACGAGGACACCGCCCAGGCCGCCTACGACTCCGCGGTGGCCCAGCAGGCGGCCTCCAAGGCGCAGGAAGAGGCCCAGGTCTCGGCGGTGCGCGCGGCGGAGGCGCAGCTACGCGTGTCCGAAGCCATGCTGCAGAACGCGGTGGCGCAGGTTGTCCAGAACGAGGCCGGGCTCCGCCAGGCCCAGGTCGACCTCGATCGCACCTTCATCCGGGCTCCGGTGGACGGCGTGGTGGTCGGCCGCAACGTCGACGTGGGTCAGACGGTGGCCGCGAGCCTGCAGGCGCCGACCCTCTTCACGATCGCCCAGGATCTCCGGAACATGCAGGTCGATACCAACGTCGACGAGGCCGACGTCGGGCGCGTCCGGGTGGGCCAGTCCGTCACCTTCACGGTGGATTCGTTCCCGAGCCGGACGTTCTCGGGTGAGGTCGTGCAGATCCGGAAGGCGCCCTTGGTCGTGCAGAACGTGGTCACCTACGACGTGGTGGTGAGCGCCAAGAACCCGGATCAGCGGCTCCTGCCCGGCATGACCGCCAACGTGCGCATCGTGATCGAGCAGAAGGAGAACGTGCTACAGGTGCCGAACGCGGCCCTCCGCTTCCGGCCGCCCGGCGTGGAGACCGCCGAGCGCGAGCGTCCGGCGCGGCCGGGGGGCGGCGGAGGCCGCGGCGGCGCGCCGGCCGGGCGCGTGTGGCTGGTGGGGTCCGACGGCAAGCCGGCCGCGGTGGCGCTGCAGCTCGGCATCGGCGACGGGACCTACACGGAGGTAGCGAAGGGGGAGATCAAGGAAGGTCAGCAGGTGATCGTGGGACTGGCGGTCCCGGGTGACCGCTCTCAACCCGGCGCCGCGCCGCGCCTGAGGCTCTGAGATGGCGGAGGCCCTCGTCCGGACCGAAGATCTCGTCAAGGACTACCACCTGGGCTCGCGGAAGATCCACGCCCTCCGGAAGGTCTCGGTGGCCATCCAGCCGGCCGAGTTCGTGGCGGTCATGGGACCCTCCGGGTCCGGCAAGTCCACGTTCATGAACCTGCTCGGCTGTCTCGACACCCCGACCTCCGGCCAGTACCGCCTGGATGGGCTCGACGTCTCGCGGATGGGAGGCGACGCGCTCGCGCGCGTGCGGAACGAGAAGATCGGCTTCGTGTTTCAGACCTTCAATCTCCTCCCGCGCACCACCGCGCTCGAGAACGTGGAGCTGCCGCTGCTCTACAGCGCGGCGCTGCCGCGCGACCGCGAGGCCCGCGCGCGCGCCAAGCTCGCCGCGGTCGGCCTCTCCGAGCGCGAGCACCACCATCCGGCCCAGCTCTCGGGCGGCCAGCAGCAGCGCGTGGCCATCGCGCGGGCCCTGATCAACGATCCGGTTCTGATCCTGGCCGACGAGCCGACCGGCGCGCTCGACTCGCGCACCAGCGTCGAGATCATGGCCCTCTTCCAGGACCTCAATCGCGAGGGCATCACCGTCGTGGTCGTCACCCACGAGGCCGACATCGCCCGCTACGCCGGCCGCGTCCTCACCTTCCGGGATGGCCACGTCACCCGCGACGAGCCGGTGCGCGACCGGCTGGTGGCGCGCGAGCTCCTGGCCACGCTGCCCCGCGGCGACGAGGCCGACGAGGAGGACGTGGCGGTGGAGGAGTCGCCCGCATGAACGTGCTGGCCGGAGCGCGCATCGCGGTGAGGGCCCTGCGGGTCAACAAGCTGCGCAGCGCGCTGACCATGCTCGGCATCGTGATCGGGGTGGGCGCGGTCATCACCATGGTGGCGGTGGGAGCGGGCGCCCAGGCGCGGGTGGCCGAGCAGATCCAGAGCCTGGGCTCCAACGTCATCGTGATCTGGCCGGGCACCGTGAACCTGTCCGGCGTGCGGCTCGGCGCAGGGGCCCAGGCCACGCTCTCCGAGGACGACGCCTGGGCCATCCAGCGCGACATCCCGCTCGTGGAGGTGGTGGCGCCGCACTCGCGCGGCAGCGCACAGGTGGTCTACTCGAACCTCAACTGGTCCACCGTCATCCTCGGGGTCACCCCGGAGTACTTCCCGGCGCGCGACTGGGACGTGATCTCGGGCCGCTTCCTCACCCAGGAAGAGGTCGACGGCGCCTCCAAGGTCGCCCTGGTCGGGCAGACGGTGGCCCGGAACCTGTTCGGCGACGCGGATCCGGTCGGCCAGGTGATCCGGATCAAGAAGGTGCCGTTCACCATCATCGGGGTGCTGGACCGCAAGGGCCAGACCACCTGGGGTCAGGACCAGGACGATCAGATCCTCATCCCGCTCTCCACCGCGAAGACGAAGGTCCTCGGCGGCAACCAGGTCAAGGGCCGCGCGGTCGGCACCATCACGATCAAGGTGCGAGAGGCCGCGATGATGAAAGCCGCCGAGAGCGAGGTCCGCGAGCTGATCCGGCAACGGCACCGGCTGCAGCCCCACCAGGAGGACGACTTCAATCTGCGGAACCTGGCCGAGGTGCTCGAATCGCAGGAGGCGGCTTCCCGGGTGCTCACGATGCTGCTCGCCGCCATCGCGTCGGTCTCGCTGCTGGTCGGCGGAATCGGTATCATGAACATCATGCTGGTCTCGGTCACGGAGCGGACCCGGGAGATCGGCCTTCGAATGGCGGTGGGCGCCCGCGGAAAGGACATCCTGGTGCAGTTCCTGGTGGAGGCGGTGACCCTGTCGCTCATCGGGGGCGCCATCGGCGTCGGCGCGGGCCTGCTGGGCTCCTACGCCATCGCCTACTTCGCGGAGTGGCGCACCGTGCTCCAGTTCGATGCGATCGTGGTCGCGTTCGGCTTCTCGGCCGCGGTCGGCATCTTCTTCGGCTTCTATCCGGCGCGCAAGGCGGCCGGCCTCAACCCCATCGACGCCCTGAGATACGAATGACCAGACGCCTGCTGCTGACGGCGGGGCTGCTCGTCGCACTGGGCGCGGTTGTCGACGCGCAGCAGACGTTCACTCCTCAGTCCTCTTCCCGCCTCAGCCTGAGCTTCACGACCGAGCGCGTCGGCGGCGGCCGGCTGCTCGTCTACGGGGAGGTACGCAACGGCTCCGACTCCTCCTGCGAGCGCGTGATCGTGAGCGTGGAGGGGCTCGACGAGAATGGACGCGTGGTGAGCCGCGGCCGGGCCTACGTGTTCGGGGTCGTGCCCCCCCGGGGCACCTCGCCCTTCGAAGCGCGGCTGTCTTCCCCTGGATCCGAGCGCCGCTTCCGGGTCGAGATCGAATCGTTCCAGTTCATCTCGTCCGGGAACTGATCGCTTCGCGGTGAAGAAGCGCAAGCCCGCTCGGCGCCGCCCCCGACCACGTCGACCGCGCCCGGGCCGGGCCTCGTCGCGGGCGCGTCGGGCGGCGGCTTCCACCACCGCCGCCGCGCCGTCCCTCGCGGTGGCCGCGCCGCCCATCGGGGGTCCCGTGGCCACCCAGGTGGAGCAGCGGGGTCTGCCCATCGTGGCCGAGCTGGCGCGGGTCGCCCGCGGAGCGGGCCCGTCTCGCGCCAAGCTCGAGCGTGCCATGCAGATCCTGTTCGCGGCCTACGGCCCGAGCGATCCCGATTTCTCCGGGCTCTTCCTCACCGGCTGGGCCCGGGCGCGCCACGACAAGCAGTTTCGTCTCACCCTCGCCTGGCAGCGCGAGCAGATCCGCCTGTCCATCGAGGACATCCTCGCCGAGGGCGTCCGCACCGACGGCTTCCGCGCCGACCTGGACGCGGGCGCGATGGCGGCGGTCATCGTGAGCGCCGCGGAAGGCTGTCTGCTGCAGGCCGCCACCGAGGGCGGCTCCGTGCCCGGCGATCGCGTCATTCGCAGCCTGCTGGCCCTGGCAGACCGCGGGGGCGCCGGCGGGCCGGTCAGCGGGGCTTGAGCTCGATCCGGTAGCCGTCCGGGTCCTGGATGTAGAGCGACGGGCCCCCGCCGAACGCGCCACGCCGATCCACGATCTCGGAGTCGATGGTGACGCCACGAGCCCGGAGATCGTCACGCACTCGTCCGAGGTCGCCGCACCGGATCGAGAGGCAGAAGTGATCCAGGCCCCCGCCGGTGCCCCGCTCCCCCGGCAGCAGATCGATCAGATGCTCACCGAAGCGCAGCTGCACGAGCGAGATGCGCTCGTTGACGTGGTCGAGCGTGCAGCCGAGGATCTCCTGGTAGAAGCGCTGCGAGGCGGCCTGATCCCGGACGTGCAAGACCACGTGGTCGAGGCCGAGCGGCTCGAATCCCCGCGTCATCGGCGTATCCCGAGAGCGACGAGGCAGAGCGCTCCCGCGAGCATGGCCACCCCGTTCAGCATGCCGGACAGGCGGTGGAGTCGCGCGAAGGCCATTGCCTCCGCAGAGGCGGCCCCCACCACCTGGCGCGCCGCCTCGCGGGCGGCGTGGGCGGCGGGCAGCACGACGAGCCAGGCATAGAGGGTAGTGACCAGCATGACGAGCACGAGCACGAGCGGCAGCCAGTCGCCCGGGCGGAAGCGGTCGAGCCCGGCCCGCCCGACGAGCGCCGCCAGCGCGACCGCGCCGAGGGCCGCGCCCACCAGATAGTAGCGCGGGAACACCGCGCTCACGAAGCGTCCCGCCGCCTCCCGGTCGAGCGTGGCGAACGCGGACGGCGCCACGATCCCCGCGAAGAAGACCATCACCGAGAGCCACCCGAGCACCGCGCCCGCCGCCACGATCTTCATCGGGCCCTACGATATAGGCCACACGCCGCCATCGCAAGGCGCGGGATACCCGATTGACACCCCGGCCGCGGGCCCTCTAGGATCGCGCGGGGCCATCGATGAGCATCGGGCACACGATCCGGACGCTGCGTCGGCTGTCCCCGACGTGGCGCGTGACCGCGCTCGCCGAGGTGGCGGCGCAGTGGCACGATCCGTTCCGCGTCCTGATCGCCTGCCTGCTCTCCCTGCGCACCAAGGACGAGACCACCGGCCCGGCCGCCGCGCGGCTCTTCGCGCTGGCCGACACCCCCGAAGGCATCCGTCGCCTGTCGCCGCGCGCGATCGAGCGCGCGATCTATCCGGTGGGCTTCTATCGCACCAAGGCGCGAGTGCTCCGCGAGGTGAGCCGCGACCTGATCGACCGATTCGGCGGCTCCGTGCCCGACGAGATCGACGCGCTGCTGACCCTCAAGGGCGTCGGCCGCAAGACCGCCAACCTGGTGGTGACCCAGGGCTTCAACAAGCCGGGCATCTGCGTCGACGTCCACGTGCACCGCATCTCGAACCGCTGGGGCTACGTCAAGACGCGCACGCCCGAGGAGACCGAGGTGGCGCTGCGCCGGCGTCTGCCGCACCGCTACTGGATCGGCTACAACGACCTGCTGGTCTCGTTCGGCCAGAATATCTGCCTGCCGGTCTCGCCCCGCTGCTCGCAGTGCCCGATCCGTGCCCGCTGTCCCCGGAAGGGCGTCGTCCACTCCCGCTAGACGGAGCCCTCAGCGGCGCCGCAGCCGGCGGAGCAGCGCCAGCGCGTCGCGGTCGGCGCGCGGCTCCGGATCCTTCGGGGTCTCCAGCGCCATCGGCACCCGCGCGAAGCGCCGGTCGTTCATCAGGCACCGGAACGCCTCCACCCCCAGGTGACCGCGGCCGATCTTCTCGTGGCGGTCGAGGCCGGAGCCGAGAGTCTGCTTGGCGTCGTTGAGATGGAAGGCAAGCACGCGCCGGCGGCCGAGCAGCCGAACGGCGCGAGCCATGGTGGCCCGATAGCCCGCGTCCGAGCGGATGTCGTACCCCGCCGCGAACAGGTGGCACGTGTCGAGACACACTCCCACCCGCTCCGGCTCGGCCACCGCGCCGATCACCGCGGCCAGCTCCTCGAAGCTCCGGCCGATGCTCGCGCCGCCCCCCGCGGTGTTCTCGAGCACAACCCGCACCCGATAGCCGCGGCTCCGCTCGTGCAGCACGTCGATGGCGCGGGCCACCCGGCGGACGCCTTCCTCCGCACCGGTGCCGCGGTGCGAGCCGGGATGGATCACCACGAACGGCAGGCCCAGGGCTTCCGCCCGATCCAGCTCGTCCGCGAACACGTCGACCGCCCGCATCCAGTCCGCGGGAACCGGCGTGGCCAGGTTGATCAGGTAGTTGGCGTGGGCGAAGACCACCCGGATGCCGCTCGCCTTCCAGGCGGCGCGGAAGTCCCGCACCTCGCTGTCCGTGTACGGGCGGGCCGTCCACTGGCGCTGGTTCTTGAGAAAGATCTGGACGACCGAGCAGCCCACCGCGAGACCTCGCTCCAGCGCGAGGGTGAGGCCGCCCGCGATGGACATGTGCGCTCCGAGCCAGTCACGCGTCGAGCTCACGGGCGACCTCGTGCAGCTCCCGCTCGAGCCGGCGCAGGCGGCCGCTCAGGGCGCGTCCTCGGCGCTGCCGCCGCAGGAGCCCTCCCTCGATGAGCGACAGGAACGCGGCCGAGATCTCCTCGGCCCCCCACCGGCCGCGGGGGTTGTACCACTTGTGCACCCAGTTCACCATCCCGAGCAGGCCGAACACCACGAGCCGCGCCGGCACGTCGCGGAAGACCCCGCTTCGGATCCCTTCCTCCACGATCCGCTCCACGCCCTTGTCGTAGCGATCCTTCTGGGCCGCGAGGGATCGGACGAATCGCGCGGGGAGGTTCGCCTCCTCGCCGAAGAACACGGTGAGGAAGGAGCGGTTGGCGATCACGAACTGCACGTGCTGCCGAACCACGCGGCGCAGCTTCTCCTCCGCGCCGAGCCGCGAGCCCAGCACGAGGCTCAGGTCCCGGGTGAAGGCCTCGATGGTCTCGCGAGAGATGGCGGCGAGCATCTCCTCTTTGGCCCGGAAGTGGGTGTACAGCGACGCCTTGGACATCCCGAGCCGGGCCGCGATGTGGTCGACGGTGGATGCCTGGTAGCCGCGCTCCCGGAAGAGGTCGGCGGCGGCCCGCAGGATCTGGGCCCGGGCGGCCTTGCGCTTCGCGTTCATCGCGCCCCAGTCTACTTGACACCCCCGCGGGGCCCATGCTAAAAACCAGTGAGTCTGCAAACCAGACTGCACAGTTTTCTAGCTTCCCAGGAGGCCTCGCATGGCAAACATGGAGCGTCGCGTGATTCCCGGCACGATCGAGACCGTGTTCGAGTTCGACTACTCGGTGCAGGCCGAGGACATGCGCAGCCTCTACGAGAAGGCAAAGCGGGACCAGTGGAACGCGAGCCGCGACATCGCCTGGGAGACCCCGGAGCCGGCCGATGGGCGTGTGCTCTCCGACGAGCTGGTGGACATCTACGGCAGCCCGATCTGGACGAGCCTCTCCGAGAAGGACCGCGTCGAGCTGAACCGGCGCATCGCGGCGTGGCGGCTCTCGGTCCTGGTCTACGGCGAGCAGGGTGCGATGCTTGCGTGCAGCCAGATGGTGGACATCGTCCAGGGCACCGACGAGAAGTTCTTCCAGGCGACGCAGGTCATGGACGAGGCCCGCCACAACGAGGTCCTCGAGCGCTACATCCAGACCCGCCTGGGCGGGCTGCACTACCCCATGCCGGACAACGAGCGCGTGCTGTTCGACACGATCCTCACCGACTCGCGCTGGTACATCAAGACCATCGCGCTCCAGCTGGTCGCCGAGACCTTCGCGGTGGCGATCTTCAAGATGATGGGCGAGGCCGCCGCCGACCCGCTGCTCCGCCAGGTCTGCTCCCGCGTCCTGCAGGACGAGTCGCGCCACATGGGCTTCGGCATGCTCGCATTGCCCGACATCGTCCGCGAGGCCAGCGACGCGGAGCGGCGGGAGATGGAGGACTTTACCTGCATCGCGCTCGAGAAGGTGCTGACCGGCTTCTTCCCGCTGGAGGCCTACCGCGATCTCGGCTTCTCGCGGACCCAGATCGAGGAGGTCAAGGCCTACCGCCGCGACGTGGCCGCCCGGAACGACTACGCGGTCTACCGGAAGTACTTCAAGCGCGACATGCACACCTCGATGGTGAACAATCTCGCCCGCATCGGGCTGCTGACCGAGCGGGTGCGCCCCCGGCTGGCCGCTCTTGGCATCCAGCTGCCCGCCGTCGCCGCCTGACCGGCCCGGCTAGCCGCGCCCGAACAGCGCGCGCAGCCGACGGTCACGGTAGTCGAAGAGCCGACGGATCCGTCGGCGCGCGATCAGCGCGTGGAGGGCGCGCCCGAGCGTACCCATGGGCAGCTGGTACGTGACCCGGTCCTCCACCCACGTGCCCGCGGGAGCGCCGGCCTCGTCCCGCGCCGGCCCTTCCAGGAACCGGTGACGGTGCTCCCAGCGCGCGAAGGGCCCACGGACCTGCGCGTCGACGAAGCGGTGCGGCGGGTCGAACTCTCGCACGATCACTCGCCACGCGCCGGGCAGGCCGGGCACCTGAAAATCGAGGACCGCGCCCACCGCGAGCCGCGTCGGCGGCTCCTCGATCCAGCGCGGACGCGCCCACCTGGGCTGGATGCGCGTGAGGTTGCGCGGGTCGGCGAAGAACTCGAAGACGTCGGGCCGCGCGCGCGGAAGCCACACGCGGCGCTCGAGAATGTAGTCCGCCATGACGGCCGCGCTATCATAGGCGGGTGCCGGACGCCGGTCAAACGCGAGCGTATCTCGCCCTCACGCTGATCTCGGCGCTCTGGGGCTCCTATCCCTCCTTCGCCAAGCTCGCGCTCGCCCACTTCCCGCCCTACGTGCTGGTGGCGCTGCGCTGCACGCTCGCTTCCGGGTTCCTCACCGTGCTGCTCTTCCGGCGCGGGTGGACCGAGTTCCGCGAGCTCCGCTGGACCGACCTCCTCACCTTCGCGTTCCTCGGCTTCACCGGCATCTTCGTCTCCACCGGCGGCACCTATCTCGGCATCGCGCTGAGCACCGCGGCCAACGCGGCCATCCTGCAGGCCGCGACGCCGGTGATGGTGGCTCTCGGCGCCCGGTTCTATCTGAAGGAGCGGCTGCGCCGGCGCCAGTGGGCGGGGGTGACCGCGTCGATGGCGGGGGTGCTGCTCGTCATCACGCGCGGGAGCTGGCGGGCGATCACCCACCTCGAGCTCCTGCCCGGCGATTTCATCCTGATGATCTCGCAGGCGGGCTGGGCCGCCTACACCATCTACGGCAAGCAGGTCCTGACCGTGCACTCCCCGGCGGTGGCCACCACCGCGTCGTATATCCTCGGGTCGGCCATGCTGCTGCCGATGACGCTGCTGGCCGCACCCTTCTTCCCCCGGCCCGACTTCGCCTCTCAGACCGCCTGGCTCGTCGTGCTCTACCAGGCGTTTCTCGGCGCGGTCGCCCACGTGTGGTGGTACGAGGGCGTCAAGGCGGTGGGCCCGAGCCGCGCCGCGATCTTCATGAACCTGCAGCCGGTGGTGGGCGTGCTGCTGGCGTGGGCGATGCTGAGCGAGACCATCGAGTGGCCGGAGGTGATGGGTGGTGCGCTGGTCCTGCTCGGAGTCGCGCTCACCACCCAGGCGCCCCTCACGCCGCCCGCCCCGCGACCTACGACAGCTTCTTGATCTCGGCCAGCATCTTGTCGGGGTCGGGCAGCTCGCCCCGGCCGTAGCGCTCGACGAGCCGGATCGTGCCCTGCCGGTCGATCAGGAACGTCGCGCGAACATTCGCGTTCCAATCGGGCCAGTAGACGCCATAGTCCCGGCTCGTGGCCCGATGGATATCGGAGAGCAGCGGATAGTTCGAGATCCCGACGGCCTTCGCCCAGTTCTCGTGGCTGAACGGGCTGTCCGTACTGATACCCAGCACCTGGGTATTCGCCGCCTCGAAGTCCCGGACGCGCCGGTCGAAGGCGGGCATGCAGGTCGATCAGCCGGGCGTCCAGTCGAGCGGGTAGAAGAGCAGCACGACGTTCTTGCCCCGGTAGCTCTTGAGGCTCACGTCCTTGAGTCCGATCGTCTTCAGGGTGAAGTCGGGCGCGGGGTCGCCCACGCCCGGGGCCTTGCCTTCGCTCATCGCCTCATCCTTCCCTCGCCCGTCTGACCCGTGGGCGGAAGTTGAACGTCTCTCGCGCGATCACCTCGGGCGGGCCATCGGCCGCGAGTCCGCGGGCCCTTGACGGGCGCACCGGCATGGGTGGCTTGCGCCGGCCCGTCCACAGCTCGCGCCGCCGCGCTTCGAGCGGCGCGTCGTCCAGGCCCAGGAACCCCGCCGCGGTAACCACGCGTCCGGTCTCCCAGAGTCTCCGAAAGCGCTCCCGATAGGCGGCATCCCGCAACGCGTAGTGGTCGAGGATCACCCGGCAGCCGGTCTGATCGATGATCCGCAGCAGATGGTCGATACCCCGGTCGATGACCTCGGCGCCCAGCTGTGACTCCAGGTAGGCGGGCGGACCCGACAGGTACAGGACGGTCGGTCGCTGGCGGGCCAGGTACGCCGCGGCCACCGGCGAGAGTGGGCCCTGCACGTCCGAGGCGTGGACGAAGCGCGTGCCCTCGCGCCGGTCCTCCACCGTGATGGCGACCAGGTAGCCGAGCCCGGTGCCGTCGGGCCCGTGGCTCAGCGGGGGTGAGGCCTGCAGCGTCGCGTCCGGTGTCTCCATCCGCCGGCCCTCCGCCACGTCCGGCTCGCACTGTCCCGCGAGACCCTTCCACAGCGTGGCCGCGCGCAGGGCCTGGCGGCCCGCGATGTGTCGCTTCGGATCCTTGGCCCACAGCCGCCGCCCCGCGTACAGGCCGGGATCGTAGCGGAAGTGCTCCTCGTGATAGTGGCTGACGAAGAGCAGCGAGGCGCGCGCGGCGTAGGTCGAGATCCGGTCGTTGGCGCGCCGGAGCGCCTCCCACTCCTCGTCCGCGGGAGCGAGGTTGAACCGGTTCGGCGCGAGCATCGCACCCGGATCGATCACCACCCGCGTCTCGCCGCACTCGACGTAGGTGGCCACCGACCGGACGCCGAGGGACTCGGCCGCCAGAGGCGTGATGATCAAATGCAGCGGCCGCCGTCGACGGGGAAAACGCTACCGGTGATCATGGCCGCCTCGTCGGACGCGAGGAACAGGGCCGCGTTGGCCAGGTCCTCCGGCTTGTTCAGGCGCCCGAGCGGCACGGTGCCGCGGTAGCGGGTCATGCCCTCCTCGTCCACCTGCTTCTTGCCCATGAACGTCGCGAGCATCGGGGTCTCCGTCGCCACCGGGGCAATCGCGACCACGCGCGCACCGAAGGCGGAGAACTCGAGCGCGAGGCTCGCCGCCAACGTGTGCACCGCACCCTTCGACGCGGAGTAGCACTGCACGCCCGGCCGCGGGCGGACCCCCGAGGTCGACCCGGTGATCAGCAGCACGCCGCCCTTCTGCTTCTTGAAGATCGGCATCACGTGCTTGGCGGCCAGGAACACCCCCTTCACGTTGACCGCCATGATCTGGTCGAACACCGCCTCGTCGACGTTCTCCACCGGCGTCGGGAACTGGGGCACCCCCGCGTTGGCGTAGAAGACATCGAGCCGACCCCACCGCGCCACCGCCTGCTGGATCGCCGCCTGGTTGTCCGCCGACTTCGAGACGTCGGCCCGGATCGGCAGGGCCTGACCGCCGCTTCGCTCGATCCGCTCCGCGGTGGCCTTCGCGGCGTCTTCTCTGACATCGACCACGGCCACCCGCGCGCCCTCCCGCGCGAACAGGACCGCGGTCGCCTGCCCGATACCCGAGCCCGCCCCCGTGATCAGCGCCACCTTGTCCTTGAGTCTCATGCCGGCCCTCCTCCGGGATCGCTCCCGCCTTCCTTGATGTCCACGACCTGTCCCCCCGTCGCCCGCACCAGCTCGTCGGGCGCGATCGGGAACACGCACTCGGGCAACCCGGCCGCCGCGTACACCAGCTCGTAGCCGAGCAGGTCGCGATCGATGTAGACCGTCAGCTCGCTCTGCAGACCGATCGGCGGCACGCCGCCGATGGTGTAGCCGGTCGCCTGCTTCACGGTCTCGGGGTCCGCACGGCGGATGCGGCCGCCCGCCACCGCCCCCAGCCGCCGCTCGTCGACCCGGTTGGCGCCCGAGGCCGCCACCAGGAGCGGTCGGCCGTCGACGGTGAACACGAGCGACTTCACGATCTGCCCGACGGTGACACCGAGCGCGTCCGCGGCCTGCTGGGAGGTCCTCGCGTGGACCGAGAGCTCGATCACCCGCCGGTCGAGCCCGTGCCCGGCGATGGCCTCCTGCACCTTCAGGGCCGCCGGCTTCACGGCGCTAGAGGACCAGCTCCGCCATCAGCTCGAGGGCTTCCGGCTGGACGGCGCCGCAGATCAGCGTGGTGATACCCGAGCTCTTCCATCTCGGCAGCCGCTCCTTGATGCGTTCCCGCGGGCCGCACAGCGCGACCTCGTCCACGAGCGCGTCGGGCACCGCGGCCGCCGCCTCGTCCTTCTTGCCGCCCAGGTAGAGATCCTGGATGCGCCGGGCGTCGGCCTCGTAGCCGTAGCGGCTCACCAGCTCGTTGTAGAAGTTCTTGCCTCGTGCGCCCATGCCACCCACGTAGAGGGCGAGCCGAGGCTTGATCATCGCACGGCAGGCCGCCACGTCTCCGCCCAGCACGATCGGCACCGTTGGCGCGATGTCGAAGGTGGCGAGCGACTTGCCGCCACCCGCCGCCTTGAAGCCCGCCTCCAGGCTCGGGGTGAACACCGCCATGCGCTCTGGCGAGAAGAACACGGGCAGGAGGCCGTCTGCGATCTCCGCGGCGAGGGCCACGTTCTTCGGCCCGATGGCGGCCAGGTAGATCGGAATGTCCGCCCGGCCGTGGAGGATGGACTTGAGCGGCTTGCCGAGGCCGGTCGCGTCCGGTCCCGCGTATGGGATCTGGTAGTACTCGCCCTTGTGCTCGACCGGGCGCTCCCGCTTCCAGACCATGCGGACGATCTCCACGTACTCCCGCGTCTTGACGAGCGGCTTGCCGAACGCCACGCCGTGCCAGCCCTCCACTACCTGGGGCCCGGAGACGCCGAGCCCGAGGATGAAGCGGCCACCCGACAGCTGATCGATGGTCAGCGCGGTGGTCGCGGTCAGGGTGGGCGTCCGCGCCGGAATCTGCATGATCGCGGTACCGACCTTGATCCGGGTGGTCTGGGCCGCGATCCAGCAGAGCGGCGACACCGCGTCGGAGCCGTAGGCCTCCGCCGACCACACCGAGTGGAAGCCGAGCCGGTCCGCGAGCTGGACGAGCGAGAGGTCGATGCCCAGCGAGGAGCGCGAGTAGCCGATGTTGAGTCCGAGCCGCATGGGTCCCTCCGTCAGAGCCGCTCGAGGGCGGCGATGGCCAGCGGACGGGAGTGCCGCACGCCCGTCCAGCGATGCTCCTGCAAGCGCACGCGTCCCCGCCGGACCCGCACGCCCTCCTGCTCGAGCAGGAGCCGCTGCGTCAGCATGCTCCCGACGTTGGCCCGCAGGCTGATCCCGCCGTGCGCGTTGACCACGCGATGCCACGGCACGTGCCCGGGCACGTGCTTCATCGCCTGCCCGACTGCGCGGGCCGCCCGCGGGTAGCCGAGCAGCGCCGCGATCTGTCCGTAGGTCGCCACCCGCCCCCGGGGAATCCGGCGGACCAGGCGGTACACCGCCGCGTGAAATGGCTTCATGTCCGTCCCACCCCGAACTGCAGCTCGTAGAGACGGGAGTAGAGCCCGCCCAGCGCGAGCAGCTCGGCGTGGCCGCCCACCTCCCGGATCCGGCCCCGGTGCAGCACCAGGATGCGATCGGCCCGCTGGATCGTCGAGAGGCGGTGCGCGATGACCACGCTCGTCCTCCCTTCCAGGAGTCGCCCGAGACCGGCCCGCACCAGCGCCTCCGCCTCCGGATCGATGCTGGACGTCGCTTCGTCCAGCGCGAGAACGCGAGGATTATAGATGATGGCCCGGGCGATGGCCAGCAGCTGGCGCTGCCCCTGCGACAGGTTGACCCCGCGCTCGCGCAGTTCCTCGCGCAGGCCCCGCGGCAGCGCGGTCACGAACCGCTCCGCGTTCGCGGCGGCCAGGGCGCGCAGGATCGCTCCCTCGTCCCGGGGCCCCCCGCCCGCCAGGAGCAGATTGTCCTCCACCGTGCCCGAGAAGAGGAACGGCTCCTGCGGGATCAGCCCCACGTGACGGCGCAGCGTCTCGAGGCGCCACTCCCGCACGTCGACGCCGTCGACCAGCACCTGCCCGCGCGTCACGTCGTAGGCGCGGATCAGGAGCCGCGCGATCGTGGTCTTGCCCTCGCCGGTCGGGCCCACCAGCGCGACCTGCTCGCCGGCGGAGACCGCGAACGAGCAGTCGCGCAGCACCCACTGCTCGCCCTCGTACGCGAACCACACGTTCCGGAGCTCGACGGCCGGGGCGGCCGCCGGGCGGGGCGCGGACACCGGGCGGACCGGCTCGGCCCGCGACGTGATCGTCGGCTGGCTGTCGAGGAGCCCGAACACGCGCTCCGCCGACACCATCGCCGCCTGCATCACGGTGTACTTCGCGCCGAGATCGCGGATCGGCAGGAAGAAGCGACCGGTGTACTCGAGGAACGCGACGAGGCCGCCGAACGTCAGGGCCCCCGTCACCACCTGCCCACCTCCGTACCAGAGGAGCAGCGCCACCGCCGCCGAGCCGAGGGCCTCCACGGTGGCGTAGAGCGAGGCGTCGTAGAACGTAGAGCGGAACTGACCCCGCCGCAGGGCACCGGACAGCTCGCCGAACATCTGCGCCTCCCGAGGCTCGCGCGCGAAGAGCTGGATCACGGTCATGCCCTGCAGCGACTCCTGCAGGAACGCGTTCATCCGGGCCAGGCGCGTGCGCACCACGCGATAACTGTCGCGCGCGCGGAGCCGGAAGTATCCGGCCGCGAGGACCAGCACCGGCACCAGCGCGAAGGTGACGAGGGCCAGCCTCCAGTCCATGCCGAGCATGATCACCACCACGCCGGTCAGGGTGAGCACATCGCCCAGCAGCGCCACCAGCCCGCTCGTGAACAGCTCCTGGATGGCCTCGCCGTCGTTCAGGATCCGCGTCATGAGCCGCCCGACCGGGCTGCGGTCGAAGAACTTCGCGTCCTGCCGCTGGAGATGAGCGAAGAGGGCCGCGCGCAGATCGCCGATGACCCGCTGCCCGGTCAGCTGGGTGAGATAGGCCTGCGCCGCTCGCAAGGCGTAGAGCCCGATCAGGAGCAGCAGGAAGAGCGCGGCGACCCATCCGAGCCCGGCCCAGTCGCGGCGGAGGATGTGCTCGTCGATTGCGATCTTGACCAGGTACGGCTGGGTGAGCTCGAGCAGCGTCACCGCGGGAAAGAGCGCGCAGGTCCCGAGCACGAGCCGGACGTGCGGGCGCGTGAACGCCCACAGGCGGTGCATGAGCCGGGCGTCGTAGGCTCGGCCGAGGATCTCGTCGTCCCGCTCGGCCTCACGCATGGCGGTCACGCATTCGCGAGCTCACTGTCCAGCTGCGGGGGCCCGGACATGGCCCCCGCACTCCCCCACTCTCGCGCCTCAGCTCGCCGGCCGGCTCGCTGCGCACCCGTCCACCGTCCGCGGTCACGCATTCGCGAGCTCGTCCTCCAGTTGCTGGACGCGCCAGAGGCGGGCGTAGAGGCCGCCGGCGGCGAGGAGATCGAGGTGACGCCCCTGCTCCACGACCCGCCCCTCGTCGAGGACGACGATGGAGTCGGCCTCGGCCGCCGCCTTCAGCCGGTGGGTCATCAGAAGCGTGGTGCGGCCGCTCGCCGCCGAGCGGAGCGCGCGGGTGATCTCCCACTCCTTGGCCGCGTCGACCGAGGCCAGCACGTCGTCGAGGACCAGAAACGGCGGATCCGCCACGAGCGCGCGCGCGAGCGCCACGCGCTGGCGCTGCCCGCCCGAAAGGGTCAGCCCGCGCTCGCCCACGACCGTATCCCAGCCGGCGGGCAGCCCACCCAGATCATCGGCGAGCCCGGCGGTGCGGGCGACTGCCTCGAGCCGCTGATCGTCGGCACTCTCGTCCGCGAGGCGCACGTTCTCCCGCAGGGTCCGCGAGAACAGGAACGACTCCTGCGGGACGTAACCAACCGATCTCCGGAGCCGGCCGACCGACAGGTCCACCACGTCCTCGCCACCGATTCGCACCGTCCCGCGCGGGGGCTCGTAGAGCCGGCACAGGAGCGCGCCCAGCGTGGACTTGCCGGCGCCCGTCGGGCCCACGATCGCGACCACCGCGCCCGCGGGGACCACGAACGAGACCTCGCGCAGCGCGGGATCGCGGGCGTCGTAAGCGAACGTGAGGTTCTTGAACTCGAGCGGGCCGCCCGCAAGGCGGTCAGGCGGTTGCTCTGACGCGCTTTTCTTCAGCTGCGGGGGCCCAGAAATGGCCCCCGCACTCCCCCAACGGCGGATAGCCGTCTCCGGATGCGAATCCAGCACCTCGATCACTCGCTGCATGGCGGTGAGGCCACGCTGGATGCTGGCCAGGGTCCATCCGAGCGCGATGGTGGGCCAGGCGAGCTGGGCGAGGTAGCCGTTGAAGGCGACGAAGGAGCCGAGCGTGATCCGCCCGTCCACCACCGCCTTGCCCCCGAGCCACAGGACGATGAGGGCGCCGAGCCCGGAGACCAGGCCCATCAGGGGCCAGGAGATCGCCTGCGTCCGGGCCAGGGCCAGGTTGCGCGCCTGGTACTCGTCGTTGAGCCGTCCGAACTCCGCGATCTCCCGATCCTCCATCGTGTACGCGCGCACGACCGCCATGCCGGTCAGGTTCTCCTGGACCTTGGCGGAGAGTACGCCGAGCTGCTCCTGCGCCGCGGTCGACCGCGCCTCCACGTCGTGATTGAAGCGCTTGGCGATGATCACCAGCGCGGGGAACGGGGCCATCGCGAACACGGTGAGCCACGGGTCGATCACCCACATGGCTCCCAGCGTGCCCGTGAAGGCGAACACGGTACCGGCGAGCATCACGGTGCCGAAGCCCGCGAGCATCCGCAGGGTCCCGATGTCGTTGGAGGCGCGCGACATCAGGTCGCCGGTCCGGTGGACGTGGTAGAAGGCGGGCGGCAGGCTCAGGAGCCGCGCGTAGAGATCCCGGCGGATGTCGTGCTCGACCCACTGCCCGGCCCCGAGGATCGCGAAGCGCGAGACGAGCCTCGCCACGCCGTGGGCGGCGGCCAGGGCCAGGATCAGGAGCACATAGGACCCGATCCGCGCCGCCGTGCCCTCGCGCTCGAGCGCGTCCACCGCCGTCTTCACCGTCCACGGGATGCTCAGGGACAGGCCGGTCGCGAGGAGCATGCAGGCCCCGCCCCCGAGGTAGCGGGCGCGGTAGCGAGCGAGGTAGGGCAGGAGACGCTTGAGCGCGGACACCGAGTCAGTATAGACCCGGCCACGCCCGAGCGGCAGGCGCGGGCCCCGGCACCGCTAGCGCGCGGGAACGCTCGGGGTGCCGTCCCGGTAGGGCCGCAGCGCCGCGTACACCGCGAAGACGGTGGGCGCGGCCACCCCGTGCCGCTCCGCGAGCCGTACCACGTGGCCGTGCAGCGCGTCCAGCTCGAGTCGCTTGCCGTGGGTCAGGTCGTGGTGGAGCGACGAGTAGGCGTTGGGCGCGACCGTGTCGAGGAACTTCATCCCCTGCTCGAGCAGGCCGTCGTCGACCGGTGCGCCGGCGGCGCGCCCGATCGCGAGGATCTCGGTCACGATTCGCCGATACATCTCGCGCACCTCCGGCACCGCCCGAAGCACTCCGGCCGGGCAGCGGGTCAGCGCGGTCATGCCCGCGTGCGTGGTCAGGAAGACATATTTGTCCCAGAGGGCGCGCGCGACGTCGGTCACGAGCTCGGTCGGGATCGAGGCCTTCTGGCACGAGGCCAGGAAGGCGCGCGCCCTCTCGGTCACCCGCCCGTCCATCTCCCCGAAGACCATGTGCCCGCCGAAGGTATGGGTGATCACCCCGGGCGACTCGATGGTGGCGAACAGCCGTACCGCGCCGCCGAGCACGTGGCCCTGCCCGAGGACCCGGCCCAGCTTCTCCTCGTTGTCCACTCCGTTCTGGATCGAGAGCACACCGGTCTCGGGCCCCACCACGGGTCGGATGAGCGCGGCCGCCTCCTCCGTATCGAACGATTTCACGCAGAAGAGCACGAGATCGGCGGGCGGCAGCCCCTCGAGACGCTCGACCGCGGGCGCCCGCACGCTCCACTCGCCCTCCGTCGCAGACTTGACGCGGAGGCCACCCGCCCGCAGCGCGGTCAGGTGCGCGCCGCGCGCCACGAAGGTCACGTCCTCGCCCGCACGCACGAGCTTCGCGCCGAAGTACCCGCCGGTCCCGCCCGATCCCATCACCACGATTCGCATGGCCGCCATGCTGCGAGAGGGGTTCGCGATTGTCAAGCAGCGGCGTGGTATTCTCGAGCTCCGTGAGCGAATCCTTTCGCGATGTGGCCGTCGAGGCCGCCCGGCGAGCGGGCGCCTTCCTCCGCTCCCGCTTCGGCACGCGTCCCGCCGTCAGCTACAAGGGCAGCCCCACCAACCTGGTGACCGAGATGGACCGGGGCGCCGAGGCCATCATCCTCGAGACGATCCGGGGCCGCTTTCCCGACCACTCCATCCTCGCGGAGGAGAGCGGAGCCCGCGCCGGGTCCGAGGCTCGTCGCTGGATCGTGGACCCGCTGGACGGCACCACGAACTACGCGCACGGCCTCCCGATCTACGCGGTGTCGATCGCGCTGGAGCTGGAGGGGGCGCTCGAGGTCGGAGTCGTGTACGACCCGAGCCGTGAGGAGATCTTCGTGGCCGAGCGCGGCCGCGGCGCGACTCTCAACGGCGCACCGCTCCGCGTCTCCGCGACGTCCACGCTCGGAGAGAGCCTGCTCGGCACGAGCTACCCGAACGACATCCGCGGCGCGCCTCGCGACAACCTGGCCGAGCACGCCGCGCTCATGTATCGCTGCCGCAGCGTCCGGTCGATCGGCTCCGCGGTGCTCGGCCTGGCCGCGGTGGCGGCCGGCCGGCTGGACGGCTACTGGGAGCAGCGCCTCGGAGCGTGGGACATCGCGGCGGGGGCTCTCCTCATCCGGGAGGCGGGTGGCACCGTCACCGCGGTGGGCGGCGCCCCGCTCGACCTCGGCGCGCCGTCCATCACCGCCAGCAATCGCCTGATCCACGGCGAGATCCTCGAAGCCCTCAAGGAGGTCGCATCGGAGCGATGAGCGAGAAGCCCACGTCGGGCCCGGTGCATGTGCGGACCATCCGCGTGGAGATCACGCCGGTGGGTGAGCAAGAGCTGGAGGTCGCCGCCACGCTGGTCGACGAGCGGCCGGACGGCAGCCGACCGTGGTTCGGCGCCGAGCCCCCGCGGGTGATCCACGACATGCGGCTCCACCTCCGGGTGCGGCAGCCGGGGCTCGTCATCACCGCGGTGGGGAGCGAGATGGCGGCGCATCCCTACACGATCTGCCCGGAGGCGGTACCGCCCCTTCAGCAGCTGGTTGGCCTGTCCATCGCGCGCGGGTTCACCCGCGAGGTCAACGAGCGCTTCGGCCGGCAGCGGGGCTGCGCCCACTTCACCGCCCTCATCCACGCGCTGGCCCCGGCGGTGCGTCAGGGCGCCGGGGCTGCGTTCCCGGAGTTGGAGGTGCGACCTGGCGACGCCGATCCCTGGTTCGTGAACACATGCCAGGCCTGGCGCGAGGACGGCCCTCTCCACCGGCTCGTCGAGGCGGGCGACGAGGCGGGGCTGCGCCGGCTCTCCGCGTTCCGGGGCCCGTCCGGAGAGAGCCGCTAGAGGCCCGCGACCCGGTACCGGCGGCCCCCGAGCACGACCGCGGGGCCATCCTCTCCCGCCTCGACGAACTGGAGCAGCTGGTAGGTCGCGGCCCGGCTGAGCCGGGCGGTGAAGCGACCACTCTTGACGCGGCCCCGCGGGATGCCGTGATCGTCCACGCGCAGCGACCCGAGCGCCAGCGGCTCGCGGCTCAGGTCGTTCAACGTGGCCACGAGGCCATCGCCCTCCGCCTCCACGCGCTCGACGATGAACGGCGTGTCCTCCACCTGCACCGGCACGCGCACCGGCCCGATCTGCAGATGGTGCCCCTGGTCGTCTACCCGTAGGTTGTCGCGCAGGTTGGCGAGGATGCCCGCGTGCGTGACCTCCGCATCGTCGTGATACCAGGCGCCGTCACGATCGATGCGCAGGCGCGGCAGGGTCCAGGTCGAGGGATCGCTCACGGATAGCTCACCGCGCAGAAGCTCACCGCGCCCTCCGGGTCGGGCCACTGGGTGTAGCGCAGGAGGCGCCCCGACGACCCCCCGGGAAGGAGCCGGAGCAGCGAGTAGATCGGCGAGAGGCCGCAGATGCGACGGGCATCGCGGTCGGACGCCACCGAGGCGAAGAAGCCGTGCGGGTCGGTGACGACCACCGACTCCAGCATGCGTCGGTCGGCGCGCTCGACGTCGGCCAGCGAGCGGCTCGTGTTGGGCTCGGGGTCGCCGAAGCGCGGGCCCACGTGCGCCAGGTCCACGCCCGCGATGAGGCACACGCGACGCGAGGAGGCCGCGATCGTGTCGCGCAGCGCCTCCAGGAAGCGCGGCACCCGCGGGTCGGCCTCCGGGTCGGTGCCCATCCACACCGCCTCGTGCAGGTACGAGGCGAGCACCGGGAGGATCTTGAAGGGCCGCCGTCGGCCCAGGAGGTGCTGGAGCATCACGGCCTGGAACTCGATCGAGTGCTCCGCGCGGTGCGCGGGCTCCGAGGCCAGCAGGTCCTGCCCGGCGCGCCGGTCGAGCGCGTCGTAGAAGTCGCGGTCCACCGGCACCGGGCCGAGCGGCGTATCGTACGGCTTCAGCGTGACCGCGAACGGATCGGACATCCCCGCGTGGCAGGTGCCGAGGATCACGTACAGGTCGGCGGCCGAGCGATCGAGTACTTCCCGGTACGCCCACCCGTAGGTCGAGCCGCCTCGGTGGAAGTCGATGTGCGGGGCGATCAGCGCGGTCAGACCCGGATTGTCCGCGGACAGGGGGAGTGCGGGGGCCATTTCGAGGCCCCCGCAGTCCGGTCCGTCAGGACCGGAAAAGAACGCGTCGATCTGCGCGGTCAGCTCGGCCGGATCGCCCGCATAGGCGCCACCAGCGTGAGCGGGCGCGCGAACCGGGCTCCGGCGAAAAGTGTCCTCGAGCGCCCGACGCCGAGCTCGGAACCGGTCGCTATCCAGGAAGCCGGCGGTGTCGAAGCGCTCGACGACCGCCACGATCTGCTCCGGAGTCGGGGCGTCGCCGTGGCGGCGCTGCAGGATTTCCCGGATCTGGGCAATCGAGTGCTCGCCGTCGAAGAGGGAGACGAGGTCGAGGAGTGGCTGGGGAAGGACCGCGATCTGGTCGGTGAAGCCGGCGGGGTCGCGCAGCGCGATGCACCGCTGCCCTTCGTGCTCGACCGGAAAGGCCTCCAGCGCCCGGAGCCGCGGGTAGGACGGGTCGGTCACTCGACTTCGAGATAGTTCAGAGCCGATGCTGCGTAAATATTTGCCGCTTCGACGACTTGATCCGCCGAGACGAACTCATCGACCTGATGGGGGATGAGCCGGTCCCCGGGCCCGCAGGTGACGATCGGGATCCCCAGCTCCATGCGGAGGATGGTGCCGTCCGTGGAGCCGGGTACGCCGCCGTAGCGGGCCGCCCGCCTCGTGGCCTGCTTGACGCCCCGGATCATCGCCTGCACCAGGGCCTCGGAGCGCTCGACCTTGGTTGCGAGCCGGAAGGCGTTGACCGGCTCCCACTCCACCTTGAGGCCGGGCTGCGCCTCGGCCACGTCCCGGCAGATCGTTTCGAGCTCCGCGCGGATGCCGTCGGCGCCGATGCCCGGCGTGAGCCGGATGTCGAACGTGGTCTCGGCCACCGCCGGAATCACGTTGGACTGCGGCACACCGACTCGGGGCGGCGGTCCCTGGACGATGGTGGGCGTCACCGTGGGTGGTCTCAGATAGCGGCTGCGCTCGCACGCTCGACGGAGGCGCCGCTCGAGCCCAGGGGCCGCGGCCAGCAGACGCCCCAGACCCGCGATCGGGTTGACGCCCGCCTCGGGCATCGCGCCATGGGCCATCTTGCCGCGCACCCGGAAGCGCGCCCAGACGACCCCGCGCTGCTCCAGGCACAGCTCGTTCTGCTCCGGCTCGCAGATGATCGCGGCATCGAGCTCGCGGCCGACCGGCGTCGTGCAGAGGTGCCGCACGCCGATCATGCCGTCTTCCTCGTCCACCAGCGCGCCCACCACCAGCTTGCCCCGCAGGGTCACCCCGGCCCGCCGGAAGGCGGCGGCGGCGACCATGGCGGCAGCCAGGCCGCTCTTCATGTCGGCGGTGCCCCGGCCGTAGATGCGCCCCTCCACGAGATCGGCGCCGAACGGCGGATGCGACCACTCGCCGGGATCGCCCTCGGTCACCACGTCGGTGTGGCCCTCGAGCAGGAGGCTGCGGCTGCCAGCACGCTTCTCGCCGAGCCAGCCAATGACGTTGGGTCGACCGGGAGCGACCGGCTGAACCTCGACGGCGAAGCCCTCGCGCCGGAGCCATGACTCGACGAACGCGGCGACCTGGGCCTCGGTGCCGGTCGGATCGTTGGGCCGGTAGACGCTCGGGATGCGCACGAGGGCCCGGGTCAGCTCCACCACCTCGTCCGCATCGATCTTGCGGAGGACCTGCGACAGCGCGGTCACAGCCAGAGCGCGGAGGCTATTCCAGCGGGAACGACAGGATGATGGCGTCGAGCCGGATCACGCGGTGCTCCTCGCCAGCGATGTAGAAGTAGTGTCCTTCCACTTCCTCGGGGTTCTCCTCGAAGGCGACTACCGATCGGACCGGCGGCATGTCTCGGAAGGCGTTGGCGCCCTCGTCGAAGCCGTCGCCGCGGCCCACCACCTCGCCGTAGCGGATCGGAGATCCCTTTGGGCAGTGCACCCGCACATCGGCCGGCGGTTCGGCCATGAGCCGGACGAGGAGGTTGATGCCATACACCTGGAACTGGATATCGGGCATGGGACCCTCTGATGGTGGATTTCTTCGATACTACCACAACCGCTGGGTCCCGGACCGAGCGGGTGGGGCGCGGCTAGCTGCCGATCCCGGGCAGAGCCCCCTGCTCTCCGTGCCCCTCGATGCCCTCCAGCTTGCCCTCGAGGCGGCCCAGGCCGGCCGCCGCGTCGTCGTACTTGTTGCGGGCATTGCTCAGATGCTTGCCCACCACGTCGAAGGCCTCCCGGAACTTCTCGAGGTCTCCTCGCAGCCGGCCCAGCCGGGCCTGGATCTCCTGGGCGTCACGTTCGATCCGCAGGCCCCGCAGGCCCATCACGATCACCCGCAGATAGGCGTAGAAGGTGTTGGGCGAGACCGGCACCACCCGTCGGCCGAGAGCATACGCGGCGGGCGGCTCCTCCTCGCCGTCCTCCTTCACGATGATCTCGTAGTAGATGTTCTCGGCGGGGATGTACATCAGGGCGAAGTCGAACGTGCCCTCGTCGGCGAGGATGTACTTCTTGGCGATCTCGTCGACCCGGTTCTTGACGTCTCGAAGAAACGCGCGGCGGAGCGCGGGCCGGCGCTCCTCGTCGGGCTCGTCCAGGATCCGCCGGAAGTTCTCGAGCGGGAACTTGGCGTCGACGGGCACGATGCGCTCGCCGATGCGGATGGCCGCGTCCACCCGGTCGCCGGTGGCGAAGGCGTGCTGCAGCGAATACTGCTCCCGGGGCAGCATCTGGGCCAGCAGGTTCTCGAGCAGGGTCTCGCCCACCCCGCCGCGAATCTTGGGGGACTTCAGCAGCTGCTCGAGCCCGGCGATGTCGCGGCCGACGTCGAACACGCGCTGGGTGACCTCGCCCAGCTTGCCGAGACTGCCCTGCACCGCGCCCACCACCTCGCCCACGTGCTGGAGCTGCTGCTGGACTCCGGTGCCGACCTGCCCCATCTGCACGGTCATCCGACTCGCGAACTGGTGCAGCTCCTCCTTCACCGTGGAGAGCGTCTCGCTCCGCGCCTGGTGGGCCTCGGTGCGCGCGGTCTGGATGTCGCGCTGCAGCAGCAGCAAGGCCTGATCGGGCTGCTGGCGGGCGGTCTCGAGCGCGGCCAGCCGCGCCACCGTCCGCCAGAGGGCGAGCGCGGTGACGCCCAGCACGGCCGCGAGCGCGGCCACCACCACCCACAGCCACGCCGCGCTCACCGCCGGCCCCGCCGCCCCTGCCAGTGGCGGCAGACGGGCCGCAGGCGGCACGGCGCGCACACCACCGCGTCGCGCCGGTCGAGGCACTGACCGGACATCCGGGTGTGGCAGAGGGAGAAGTCGTACTTGACCGGATCCGCCGGATCCAGACGGCGCAGCCCGCGCGTGATCTCCTCGGCCATCTTCCAGTTCCGGCTGCGCCGGCGCGTGAGCCCCAGCGACCGGGCCATGTTCTCGATGTGGGTGTCGACCGGGATCAGCAGCGCCGACGGTGGGATGTCCGGCCACAGGCCGAAGTCGGGCGCCTCACGACGGACCATCCAGCGCAGGAACAGATGCAGGCGCTTGCAGGCGCCGCCGGTCGACGGCCGCGGGAACCAGTGGCGGTAGCCGTACGACAGGCGGTTCCGCGGGAACACCGCGGACAGATCCCCGGTGACGAAGGCGGCGACGAAGCGCTCGAGCGCCGGACCCACGTGCGGATCCTCCGGAGAGTAGCCGGCCCGGAAGCACGCGCCGAGCGAGCCGTGCCGGATCAGCACGCGCTGCGTGGCCAGGCAGAAGGCGGCCAGATCGCGCGGCCGGTTGAAGCGGTAGTGAAAGCCCTCGAAGCGCGCCGCGTCCTTGGCCGGATCGAAGCCCAGCATGAACCGCGCCGGTGAGTCGCCCATGCGCGCCAGCGCCCAGTCCACCCACGGCCCGAAGAGATCGACGCGCCCGTAGGCCATGCAGGCAGCCAGCAGCGCCACCACCTCGCGGTCGTCCGGCACCGCGTAGCGGATCGGGAAACGGATGGCGTCGAGGTCGGCGCGAGCGGCCCAGTCGAACTCGCGGTAGAGCCGCTCGAGTGGCTCTTGGAGCCGGGGCGTTGGGGGCATCCACGAATCTCCACCGCTGATTCTAGCATGCTCCCTTGTGGCGCCCGGTCGCCCGCTGCTAATATCGCCGCATTTCGTGGGCCGCACGTCCGGGCCGAGCGAGGACCATCATGCTGAAGATCGGGATCGTGGGGATGGGCGTGATCGGCCGCCGCGTGGCGGAGGCGGTGCGCCGCGGCATCCCGGGCGTCACGCTGGCCGGCGTCACCGTGCGGAAGCCGGAGACCGCTACTGGATTCGACTCGCTGCCGCTGGACGCGCTCATCGAGCGCTCGGACCTGATCGTCGAGGCCGCGACCCAGGCCGCTCTCCGCGAATTCGGCCCGGGCGTGCTCGGAGCCGGGAAACATCTGATGGTGCTCTCGGTCGGCGTGCTCGTCGGCGTGCTCGACGACTGGGCGCGCCTCGCCGAGAAGCACGGCTGCCGCATCCTGGTGCCGTCGGGCGCCATCGCGGGCCTGGACGGCGTCAAGGGAGCGCGCGAGGGCGCGATCACCTCGGTCACCATGGAGACGCGCAAGCCGCCCCGCGGCCTGGCCGGCGCCCCCTTCATCGAGGAGAAGCGCATCGACCTGGACGCGATCACGAGCGAGACCCTGATCTTCGAGGGCCCTGCGACCGAGGCGGTCAAGGCCTTCCCGGCCAACGTCAACGTCGTGGCCGCGCTGTCGCTGGCCGGAATCGGTCCCGACCGCACGCGGATCAAGCTCTACGCGGTCCCCGGGCAGGCCCGCAACCAGCACCGGATCACGGTCGAGGGCGAGTTCGGAACCCTGCGGATCGAGGTCGAGAACGTGCCGTCCGAGAATCCCCGCACCGGCCGGCTCTCGTATCTCTCCGCGATCGCGATGCTGCGGGAGATGGGCACCGCCGTCCAGGTCGGCAACTGAGCCCCAGGATCCCAGTGCACCCCAGGCCAGAGGAGGGGCCACGCATGCTCAAGGAGTTCAAGGAGTTCGCACTCAAGGGCAACATGATCGACATGGCGGTCGGCATCATCATCGGAGCGGCCTTCGGCGGGGTGGTGACCTCGCTGGTCAACGACGTCCTGATGCCGCTCATCTCGGGCATCATCGGCAGCCCCGACTTCAGCAACCAGTTCCTGGTCCTGCGCAATCCGACCGGAGCCGCGTTCACCTCGGTGAAGGCCGCGCGCGACGCGGGAGCGGTGGTCCTCGCCTTCGGCATGTTCATCAACGCGATCATCGCCTTCCTCGGGGTGGCCGTCGCGCTCTTCTTCTTGGTGAAGGCGGTCAACCGCCTGCGGCGACAGGAGGAGGCGGCCCCCGCCGCGCCCGCCGAGCCTCCCGCCGAGGTGCAGCTGCTCTCGGAGATCCGCGACCTGCTGCGGCGCCGGTGACCGTCGTCTCCCGCCTGGCCACCGCCGCGCTGCTGCTGGCCGCGGCCGCGGTCGGGGTGGGCTGCGACGTCTTCCGGGATACCCCTTCGCAGGAGCTCGCCAACCGCCGCTGGCGGGAGTGCACGCGCGAGCGGCGGGACGTCAAGCTGGAGCGCGTGGATACGGACGGACGGATCCGCTTCAGCTACTTCTCGCTGAACGATCGCAACCTGGTGCTCGAGTGCCTCGAGGCGGCCGGGCGCGACGGGGCGAAGCTACCCGAGCCCGTCGCGACGGCGGTTGGTGGCAAGTAGGCGGAACGGGTCTATATATTCGCTCGGCTCGCCTCCGGCTTCACCTCGCCACGCTGGATATCCGCTCGGCTCGCCTCCAGCTTCACCTCGCCACGCTATTCGAGTCCCTGGGCCTCGAGATACCGCTCCGCCTCGAGCGCGGCCATGCAGCCCGAGCCGGCGGCGGTGACGGCCTGGCGGTAGGTGAAGTCCTGCACGTCGCCCGCCGCGAACACCCCGGCCACCGAGGTCTGACTCGTCCCCGGCTTCACCTTGATGTACTCGTTCGGGTGCAGCTCGACCTGCCCCTTGAAGAGCCCGGTGTTGGGCTGGTGTCCGATCGCCACGAAGAGACCGTCGACCTGCGCCTCCCAGGTGGCCCCGGTCTTGAGGTTCTTCAGCCGGACCTGGGTGACCTTCCCCGCGGCCGGATCGAGCACGTCCTCCACCACCGTGTCCCAGAGGAAGGAGATTTTCGGGTTCTTGAACGCCCGCTCCTGCATGATCTTGGAGGCGCGGAGCGAGTCGCGCCGGTGCACGACGTCGACCTTGCGACCGAGACGGGAGAGGTAGAGCGCCTCCTCGAGCGCAGAGTCGCCGCCGCCCACCACCATGATGTTCTGGTCCTTGAAGAAGAAGCCATCGCAGGTAGCGCAGGTGGAGACGCCTCGGCCCATCAGGGTCGACTCGTTGGGCAGGCCCATGAGCTTGGCGGAGGCCCCGGTGGCGATGATGACGGTGTGCGCCTCGACGGTGACGTCGCCACCGGTCACCTTGAAGGGCCGCCGCCGGAAATCCACCTCGGTCACGTCGTCCGCGATCATCTCGGTACCGAAGCGCTCGGCCTGCTTCTGGAATGTCTCCATGAGCGGGGGGCCGTCGATGCCCTCGACGAATCCCGGATAGTTCTCCACCAGCGTGGTCAGCATGAGCTGACCGCCCGCCTGGATCCCGGTGAACATGATCGGGGCCAGGTTGGCCCGCGCCGCGTAGATCGCCGCGGTGTACCCGGCCGGTCCCGATCCGATGATGACGACCTTGCGTGTCGTGGCCACGTCTTCCTCCTCCTGGTGCCTCTCCCCGCCCTGGTTTGGATGCGGCGCGGGGGCTACGGGATGCTGAGAATCGCCCGGAGCTCCTTAAGATCGCGGATCTCGAAGTCGGGCGGCTGGATGCCGTCTGGGAGGCCGGAGGCCTCGCGGTTGATCCACGCGGTCGGCATGCCCACCGCGCGGGCGCCGATCACGTCGATGTCGGCCCGGTCCCCCACGAACAGGGCCTCGGTCGGGCGCAGTCCCATGCGCCCGAGCGCGGTCTCGAAGATGACCGGCTTGGGCTTGCGCCAGCCGACCTCGTCGGAGATGACGATCGTGTCGAACAGGCCGGCGATCCCCTCGCGCTCCAGGATCGCCCGGCAGGTCGGCGAGTAGTCGAAGTTGGAGACCACCGCCAGCCGGTAGTGCCGCCCGAGATCGCCCAGCAGCTCGGCGTGATGGCTCGGGCACTCCACCACTTTCGAGAGCTCGCGCATGTGGATGGCCAGCAGGAGGTCGCGCGCCTCGACGGGTAGCCGGCCCGGCGGAAAGCCCAGGCGCCCGAACAGCATGTCGAACCGCTCCGGCGCGCCCACCTCACGATGCGCCTCGGAGCGGATGCGCTCGGCTTCCTGCCAGCTCCAGAACAGTGCGTCCACGAACACGGGCAGCGTGACCGCGGGAGCGAACGGCTGAAAGGCGGCGTGCAGGAGACCCGCGGTCGTCCGGATCTTCCGACCGTTGACCGAGACCTCGGGCAGCCGCTCGCGATGAAACAACACGAGGGTGTCGAAGAGATCGAAGAGCACGGCTCGGTAGCTCACGGCAAGGGCTTCCGCTGGGCGTAGCCCTCGTTCATGCCGTGCCAGTACTCCACCGCGTCCTCGCCGAGCTTCCAGCACAGGTTCACGATCGCGTCGCCCGCCTCCGCGGGGCCCCGCCCGGGAAAGTCCACCAGGCCCATCTCGAGGTCCTTGGTGACGCCGCCCAGCTCGGCGATCTCCTGCAGGAGCTGCCGCACCTCGATTCCGAGGCCGTCGAGACGCTCGGCGCGCGCCTTCCAGTCGTGAGAATCGATCCGCTCGCCTCCGGAAGCGGCGACCCGCGCGCGGTCCTCGCGCAGCCGCTCCTGCAGGGCCAAGGCCTGACCATGACGCTCGATCGCGGCTTCCATCAGCTCGGTGAGCCGCGGGATCAGCCGGTTGACCTCCTCCGGGGTGAAGAGCCGCTGGCTCACGGGACCTCCACGAAGACCGCGTGCACTTCCTTGGGGCCGTGCACGCCTCGCGTCAGCGTGAGCTCGATGTCGGCGGTGCGCGAGGGCCCGGTGATGACGTTGATCATCGCGCCCGACATGGAGCGGTCGGGATCGGCGTGGAGGGCCTCCAGCATCACGCCCACCTGCTCCAGGGTCTCCAGCAGGCGGTCGCGGCCGAACACCGCCACGTGCACGTCGGGCAGCAGCGACGTCGAGCGCGGCCGGCCCCGGCCCGAGATCAGCACGAGGCTGCCGGTCTCGGAAAGCACGAAGTCGGCGCCGGTCACCCCGATCTGCGCCGCCGCGGCCTCGGCCCGGTGCCGTTCCCGGCTCGCCTCGTCTTCCTCCCCGGCACGGACAGCCGTGACCGCGAGGCCCTCGCGCGTGAGCGCCGGAGCCGGGTCGAAGCCGAGCGCGCCGGGATCCCAGCTGACGAGGCGGGTGGCCCGGCGCTCGCGCGCGATCGCCGCGATCACCCCAGGCACCGCCTCGAGGGTCGGCACCCGATGGAAGACCCCGGCGACGCGCTCGAACTCCTCCCGGAAGCGATCCAGCGCCTGCGGCCAGCGCTCGGACAGCTGGCGGCGGATGGCGTCCGCGGCCTCGTCGGGCCGGGACGGGCGCGACGCGGTCGAGGCGTCGAAGAGACCCGGTGTCTTGGCCACCTCGCGGCGGACGCGCGAGAGGAACTCGGCCCGGGTCGTCACGCCTGCGCTCTCATGCTAGCGGATCTCCTTCCACCGCTCCCGGAACGTCCGCGACGCCACCGGCGGCAGGTCGCGGGTGCGCGTCCAGGCCCCGAAGAGCAGCGGCAGGCCGCGGAGGCGTCCCCGGCGGACGAACGGGATCTGGAGCAGGCGGCCCGCCCGGGTCGACAGCCCGAAGGCGGTCTCGGACATGAGGAGGCGCCGGAGCGCCTTGAACACCACCCGCTCGCGCCACGGGGCGATCTTCTCCCGGTCGAGATGCTCGCGTAGCTCGATCAGCATCCGCGGGATGTCGATGCGCACCGGGCAGACGTCCTTGCACGCCCCGCAGAGCGAGGAGGCGTGCGCCAGCTCGCGCACCGACTCGTTGCCCTTGAGCATCGCGGTGAGCAGGATGCCGATCGGCCCCGGGTACGTGTAGCCGTAGGCGTGGCCGCCGATCTGGCGGTACACCGGGCAGACGTTGAGACACGCGCCGCAGCGCAGGCAGTAGAGCGCCTCGCGCAGGGTGGACGCGATCTGGCGCGAGCGCCCGTTGTCGAGCAGGATCAGGTGGAACTCCTCCGGCCCCTCGAGCTCCCCCGCCCGCCGCGGCCCGCGCACCAGCGTGGTGTAGGAGGAGAGCTTCTGTCCGGTCGCGCTCCGAGCCAGGATGGCCAGGAACACCACCAGATCGCTCATCGAGGGGATCACCTTCTCGATTCCCATCAGGGCCACGTGGATGCGCGGCAGCGAGGTCACCATTCGCCCGTTGCCTTCGTTGGTCACGAGGACGACGGTGCCAGTGTCCGCGACTGCGAAGTTGGCCCCGGTGATGCCCATGTCGGCCTGGAGGAACTTCTCGCGCAGCGCTTTGCGCGCCACCGCGGTGAGGACTTCTGGATCAGCAGGAAACTCCCCACTCAGCGCTCGCGAGAACAGCTCAGCCACCTGTCCCTTGGTCTTGTGGATGGCGGGCGCGATGATGTGCGACGGCTTCTCGTGGGCGAGCTGGATGATGTATTCGCCCAGGTCGGTCTCGACCGGGGTCACGCCCGCGTGCTCGAGGGCTTCGTTGAGGTCGATCTCCTCGGTCGCCATCGACTTCGACTTCACCGCCATCCGTACCCCGCGATCGCGAGCCAGGCGCAGCACGATCTCGCGCGCCTCGTCGGCGGTGGTCGCCCAGTGGACGGTGCCGCCCAGCCGCTCCACGCTGTCGGCGAGCCGCTCCAGGTGGACGTCCAGGTGCTGCAGCGTGGCCTCCTTGATGGCGCGCGCCCGGTCCCGCAGGGCCTCGCCCTCCGGGAACCCCGCGAAGGATTCCCGGCGGAGATCGATGAACTTGGTGGTGGCGATGGTGAGCGCTTCCTGCAGGAACGCGTCCTTGAGAGCCGCGCCCGCCCGCTCCGGGAACGGCGTCTGCAGCGTGGTGTCGCTCACGCCTCGACCTCGCCGGCCAGCACCTGCGCCAGGTGCACCGCCTTCACCGCCGAGCCCCGGCGGGTCAGCCCGCCGCCCATCTGCATGAGGCAGCCTGCGTCGCAGGCCACCAGGCAGCGTGCCCCGGTGGCCTCCACGTTGCCGAGCTTCTTGTCGAGGATGGCCGTCGACACCTCGGGCAGGCGCACCGAGAAGGAGCCGCCGAAGCCGCAGCACTGGTCGGCGCCCGGCAGCTCCACCAGCTCCACGCCGGGCACCCCGCGCAGCAGGGTGCGGGCCGAGGACGACTCGCCGAGCCCGCGCAGGAGGTGGCAGGAGTCGTGGTAGGTCACCTTCCCGGCAAACGTCGACTCGATGTGCGTGATACCGAGCACCTCCACGATGAACTGGGACAGCTCGCGTGTCCGGCGCGCGACCGACTCGGCGGCGGCGCGCAGGGTGGGATCGTGCTTGAGCAAGCCCGGGTACTCCGCCTTCATCATCCAGGCGCACGAGCCGGACGGCACCACCACGTGCTCGGCCCGCTCGAAGAGCTTCACGGTCCGGGCCGCCACCTGGGCCGCGTCCTGATGATAGCCCGAATTGAAGAGCGGCATCCCGCAGCAAGTCTGGCCTTCCGGGAAATCGAGAACGACCCCCAGACGTCGCAGGAGCCGGACCATCGCGACCCCGACCTCGGGGAAGAACACGTCCCCGAGGCAGGTAATCATCAGCGAGGCCCGGACCGGAGCGGCCACGCCGGCTATCGCGCGGGCTCGCGCTTCATGTGGGCCGGCGGCGGCGCCACCACGACGAGCACGAGCAGCAGCGCGGTGCCGTCGTTGACCAGACCATGGTCGACCCCGGCCGGGGCCACGATCGCCTCGCCCGGCTCGAGGCGCTCCTCCACGGCGCCGACCGAGAAGCGCCCGCTGCCCTCGATCACGTAGTAGATCTTGTCCTCGCCTTCATGGCGGTGGGGCGATTGTGATTGACCGGGCGCCACGCAGTAGAGGTCGAGCTGGGTGTGCGCGGTCGACGACAGCCCTATCTTGGCCATCTTGTCGGCCGTCACCTTCACGTGGTCCCGGACCCTGATCCTCATCGCTCCTCCAATGCTCGCGCCAGCAGGGTCACCGGATGGACGACCTCTATCGACAGCCCCTGGGCGCGACAGTGCTGGCGGATCTGCATCAGGCAGCCCGGATTGCCCGCGGTGACCACCCGGGCTCCGGTCTCGCGGATCCGCGCGACCTTGCGACGACCGAGATCACCCGCCATCTCGGGCTCGAGCAGATTGTAGACCCCGGCGCTGCCGCAGCAGAGCTCGGCATCGGCCAGGTCGACGAGCGTCAACCCGGGGATGCGGCACAGCAGCTCGCGCGGCTGGGCGCGCACTCGCTGTCCGTGGACGAGGTGACAGGCGTCGTGATACGTCACGGTCTCGCGTAGCGGGCGCAGAGGCAGCTCGCAGTCGACCAGCACCTCCGAGATGTCGCGCACCCGCTCGGCAAAGAAGCGCGCCTCGTCGCCGGGGAGCCAGTGGCCGTACTCCTTCAACGCCGACCCGCAGCCCGCCGCGTTCACCACCACCAGATCCACGTCGTGGAAGGCCGGCATCAGACGGCGCGCCATCGCGCGAAACTCGTCGATTCGACCGGCGTGCAGGTGCAGCGCCCCGCAACACTCCTGGGCCCGCGGTACTACCACGTCGTAGCCCGCCGCGGCCAGGAGCCGCACGGTGTCGGTGTTGACGTCGGGATAGAAGAAGCGCTGGGCACAGCCGAGAAGCACGCCGGCGCGGCCGCGCTTCCGCGCACCGCGGGTGGGCACCCGCTCGGGCGGCGGCGCCGTCGAGGCGGGCAGCGGTGGCAGGAGCGCTTCCATGGCGTGCAGCTTCTTGAACGGGGCCAGGAGCCCGAGCCCGCGCACCACCGCCTGCATGCCGGACCACTGGTACATGCGCAGAGCGTGGAGCATCGGTCCCAGCCGGCCCGGATGAGGGAAGACGTCCAGCAGGAAGCGGAGGGCGGTCGAATCGCGCTGCGGGGCCACCACCCCGCGCCGCTCGAGCTGCCCACGCGTGGCCTCGAGCAGCTGCCCGAAGGGCACCCCGGAGGGACAGGCTGTCTCGCAGGCACGGCAGCCGAGACAGAGGTCGAGGTGACGAGCCATTGTCTCGGTGAGGCCGATCCGATTCTCGGCGGCCGCGCGCATGAGATAAACCCGACCGCGCGGCGAGTCCATCTCCTCCCCGAGCACCCGATAGGTCGGGCACTGTGGCAGGCAGATGCCGCAGTGGACGCAGGCCCGCAGGCCATCCATGGAGGGTGCATCCTGCGCGTCGAAGGCGCCGAGGCCGACGGGAGAGCGGTCGCTCACAGGCTCCCCACGAAGCGTCCGGGGCTCAGCACTCCCAGCGGGTCGAACTCATTCTTGATACGAGCCATAATAGCTAGTACTTCAGAATTGATAGATCCCCATACATCACATTCAGACTTAAGCTCGATCGGGCCGCGCTCGATCACGAGGCTTCCCCCTTCCGCCTCGAGCGCCTGCCGCAGCGGCAGCGCCACCTCCCTCGCGATCCTCCGTGGATCCGCGCCGGCCGCGAGAGCCAGCTGGAGCACCCCGTGGCCCGGCTGGCCGAGAAGGGCGATGTCGACGCCGAGCCGGCGCGCGGCCGACTGCGCCTCGGCGGCATGGTCCAGCAGCCGCCGCGGCTCGGAGGCGCTGCGAAGGAGGACCGACCCCGCCAGCACCGGGCCCAGGCTCGACCACACCGATTCCGGCATCGGCTCGCTCCGGCCCCCGTGCTCGGCGGCCAACCGCTCGAGCGCCTGCCCCTGCGCCTCCACCGCCTCGGCCACGCTGCTGATCGAGAGCAGCAGCGCGATCGGATCGACCGGCAGCGAGGCCCGGCCGAGCGCACCGGCGTCGAGCAGCGCGGCGCGATCGGGCTGCAGGGGCGAATCGAGCAGCACCGCGATGAAGTCGCGTGCGCCCCGGTGCCCGGGGAATCCGAGCCGCCAGGAGCGCGTCGCCGGCGGGATCGGGTGCAACCGTAGCGTCGCTTCCGCGAGCACACCGAGCGTGCCGAGCGAGCCGACCAGGAGCTTGGGCACGTCGTACCCGGTGACCGACTTCACCACCTTGGCCCCGCCCCACGTGAGCGTGCCGTCGGCCTGCACGAAGCGCGCGCCCAGGAGGAGGTCACGTCCGGTGCCGTAGCGGAAGCGGCGCGGCCCGCTCGCGTGAGTGGCCAGCACCCCGCCCACGCTGCGCGGGCCACCACCCGGCGGATCGAGAGCCAGCATCTGCCGATGCGGGGCGAGGTGCGCGGCGAGCGCGTCGAGCGTCACGCCGGCTTCCACGGTGGCGACCATGTCTTCGGGCACATAGTCGCGCACCGTGGCGAGCCGGCCCAGCTCCAGCACGAGGTCCAGGCGCCGGGGTGGATTACCGAGGGCCTGGCTGGTGCCCGCGCCGCGCGGGATCACCGCAAGACGCTCGGCGGTGCAGAGTGCGAGCAGGCGGCCGATCTCATCGATGGAGCCCGGCCTCACCACCGCCGCCGGGACCAGACCGTCCACCGCGTAGGACGCCACCGCGGCAGCGCCACGGAGCACGTGCGCCTCCCCGGCGATGCCGATCAGCGCGTCGTGCAGCGCCGGCGCGGAGACGGCCACGCTCAGATCCAGGTGTCGGCGGGCAGCGGGCGCGCGGTGGGACGGAAGCCCTCGCCGCAAGCCGGATGCGAAGGCAGGAGCTTGCCCGGATTCATGATCGAGCCCGGGTCGAACGCGCGCCGCAGCCGGGCCATGAAGTTGAGATCGGCCTCCGCGAACTGCAGGGGCAGGCTCTCGCACTTGTCGAGCCCGACCCCATGCTCCCCGGTCACGCTGCCGCCCAGGCGCAGGCAAGCGTGCAGGAGGTCCTCGTTGGCCTGCTTGGCGCGCTGGAGCTCACCCGGCTTGCGGTCGTCGTAGCAGATCAGCGGATGCAGATTGCCGTCGCCCGCGTGGAACACGTTGGCGATCACCACGCGATGCCGGGCCCCGATGGCCTGCAGCTCCTTCATGATCTCGGGCAGCTTCGAGCGCGGGACGACCGCGTCCTGCAGGAGCCAGTTGGGGGTGAGGCGGCCGAACACGCCCGCCGCCTCCTTCCGTCCCTTCCAGAGCAGCGCGCGCTCCGCCTCGGTGCGGGCCACCCGGATCTCCAGCGCCAGGTGATCGCGACAGATCGCCTCGATGGGCGCGGCCTGGGCCTCGATCTCGGCAGCCGGCCCATCCAGCTCGATCAGGAGAACCGCCCCCGCGCCCTTCGGATAGCCGGCGTGGATGCCCTCCTCGATGGCCCGGATCACCACCTCGTCGAGCATCTCGAGGGCGGCGGGGATGATGCCGGCGCGGATGATCGCGGACACCGTCTCGGAAGCGTCCTCGATGGTGGAGAACGACGCCAGGATCGTCTTCACCGATTCCGGCAGGTGCGTGAGCCGAACCACCACGCCGGTGATCAGCCCGAGCGTGCCCTCGGCGCCCACCATGACGCCGGTGAGATCGTATCCCGGACGCTCGTGCGTCTTACCGCCGAATCGCACCAGCTCGCCCAGCCCGGTGACGACCTCGAGACCGAGGACGTGGTTCACGGTGATCCCGTACTTCAGGCAGTGTGGGCCACCCGCGTTGGTGGACGCGTTGCCGCCGATCGAGGACACCATCTGGCTCGACGGATCCGGGGCGAAGAAGTAGCCGCCCGCCCGGGTGGCCTCGCTCAGCCACAGGTTGATCAGCCCGGGCTGCACGGTGGCGCAGCGGTTCGGGAAGTCGACCTCGACGATGCGGTTCATCCGGGTCATCGAGACCATGACCCCGCCCGCGGCGGCCATGGCCCCGCCGATGAGGCCGGTGCCTGAGCCGCGCGGCACGATCGGGACGTGCTCACTCCGGCAGAGCCGGACCACCGCCGCCACCTGGTCCGACGACTCGGGCAGCACCACCGCCTCCGGCGCGCCCTTGTAGAACGTGTGCATGTCGCACTCGTAGGTGAGCAGCCCTTCGCGGGAGACGATGAGGCCGGCGGGGCCGACGATGCTCTCGAGGTCACGGAGGATCCGGGGGCTCAGGGTCATGGGGAGTCTCAGGCTCCGAAAATACCACCGGCCCTCCTCGAGAGGGCCGGTGATCTTCACAGGGGGTGCCGCGGGAAGGAAGGCTCAGCCGATCTTCCAGGTGTCGCCCGACATGAGCAGATTGGCGATGTCTCCGGGCCCCCGCTCCGAGATCACCTTCTGCTCCTGGTTGATCAGTATCTCCTCGTAGGTCGACTCGCCGGGCTTGCTGGCGAGCACGCCGATTGGAATCGGATAGTCGGGCGCCCACAGCTGCGCCAGCACCAGCGCGGTGCCTCCGTCGGTCTCGTCGTGCACCCACAGCGAGCTCTCCGGCACGTCCTTGACTTTCACCACCTTCGGCTTGACATGCTCCAACACCAGCCCACGGCGATCGTCGGCCGGACCCCACACGAGGGGCTTGCCGTGCTCGAGCCGCAGCTCGTGGAGGACCTTCGACTCCCGGTCGTAGAGCACGCTCCAGGCCATGTCGTTGTAGACGTTGCAGTTCTGAAGGATCTCGACGAACGCGGCCCCCTTGTGGGCAGCGGCCCGCTTGAGTGTCTCCTCCATGTGCCCCACGTTGCGGTCAACCGTGCGGGCCACGAAGGTGGCGCCGGTAGCCAGCGCGAACGCGCAGGGGCTCACCGGCCGGTCGGCGGAGCCGACCGGGGTGGACTTGGTCACCTTCCCCAGCTCGCTGGTCGGCGAGTACTGGCCCTTCGTCAGGCCGTAGATCCGGTTATTGAAGAGGAGGATGGTCAGGTCCACGTTGCGGCGCAGCACGTGCAGCAGGTGGTTGCCGCCGATGCTGAGGCCGTCACCGTCGCCGGTGATCACGAACACCTTGAGCTCCGGCCGCGCGAGCTTGAGACCAGTCGCGATGGCGGGAGCCCGGCCGTGGATGGTGTGGAAACCGTACGTGTTCATGTAGTACGGGAATCGGCTCGAGCAGCCGATCCCGGAGATGAACACGATGTCCTCCTTGGGAATACCCAGGTCGGGCATCATCTTCTGCACCACGCTCAGGATCGCGTAATCCCCGCATCCGGGGCACCAGCGCACGTCCTGATCGGACTCGAAGTCCTTCTTCGTGTACTTCGGGGTGGCTCCGGGCGCTCCCGTTACAGGGCTCACCGCTTGGCCTCCAGCAGTTGGGTGACCGCTTCGTAGATCTCCTGGCTCGCGAGCGGCAGGCCGCGCACGCGGTTGAATCCCACCGCGTCCACCAGGTACTCCGCTCTCAGGATGCGCACGAGCTGACCGCTGTTGATCTCCGGCACCAGGATCCGACGGTACTGGCGCAGGATGTGCCCGAGATCGGGCGGCAACGGGTTGAGATTGCGCAGGTGCACAGAGGCCACCGCCTTGCCCTCGGCCTGCGCCTCCTCGACCGCGGCGGTGATCGCGCCGTAGGTTCCGCCCCAGCCGACCACCAGCACCTCGCCGGTGGCGGGACCGTTGATCGACAGCGGCGGGATCTCCTGGGCCACCCGTCGCACCTTCTCGGCGCGGGTACGGACCATGTGGTCGTGATTCTCGGAATCGTAGGAGATGTTGCCCGTCACGTCCTGCTTCTCGAGGCCACCGATGCGATGCTCGAGCCCCGGGGTTCCCGGGCGCACCCACGGCCGTGCGAGCGTGGCGGGGTCCCGGAGGTACGGGAAGAATCCTTCGCGCTCGGTACGGAACTGGAGCGGGATCTCGGGAAGGGACTTGACGTCCGGGATCAGCCACGGCTCGGAGCCGTTGGCCAGATAACCGTCGGAGAGCACCATTACCGGCACCATGTACTTCACGGCCAGCCGCACCGCCTCGTAGGCGATGTAGAAGCAATCGCCCGGGGTCGCCGGCGCGATCACGACCACCGGCGACTCGCTGTTGCGGCCGTAGAGGGCCTGCATCAGGTCGGCCTGCTCGGTCTTGGTGGGCAGGCCGGTGCTCGGGCCGCCGCGCTGGATGTTGAAGATCACCAGCGGCAGCTCCGCGGTGACCGCGAGGCCGATGGCCTCTCCCTTCAGCGCGATGCCGGGACCGCTGGACGCGGTCACGCCGATGCAGCCTCCGAAGGAGGCCCCGATCGCCGCGGTGGCCGCCGCGATCTCGTCCTCGGCCTGGAAGGTGCGCACGCGGAACCGCTTGTGCAGAGCCAGCTCGTGCAGGATATCGCTGGCCGGCGTGATCGGATAGGCGCCGAACACCACCGGCACCTTGGTGCGCTCCGCGGCCGCGAGCAGTCCCCAGGCCAGCGCCCGGTTGCCGGTCATGCTCCGGTACACGCCGGGCGCCATCTCGGCCGGCTCGACTCCGTAGTGCTCGGCGAACATCTCGGCGGTCTCGCCGAACGCGTGGCCTGCCTTGAGCGCGCGGATGTTGGCTTCCACGAACTCGGGCCGCTTGGCGAACCGCTTCTTGATCGCATCGAGGGTCGGGTCGAGCGGCCGCGTGTACACCCACGATACGAGGCCGAGCGCGAAGAAGTTCTTGCAGCGGTCCTTCTCCTTGGCGTTCAGCGGCATGTCCTCGAGCGCCTTCTTGGTCAGCCCCTCCATGTCGACCTGGTGAAGGCGGTACTTCTCGCCCAGCGCGGAATCCTCGAGCGGGTTCTTGGCGTAGCCCGCCTTCTCGAGGTTCCGCTTGTCGAAGGCGGTCGGGTTCACGATCAGGAGGCCGCCCGGCTTGAGATCCGCCAGGTGCACCTTGAAGGCCGCCGGGTTCATGACCACCAACGCGTCCAGCTGGTCGCCGGGCGTGTAAACCCGCTGGCTGCCGAACTGGAGCTGGAAGCTCGAGACGCCGAAGAGCGTGCCGGCCGGCGCACGGATCTCGGCTGGGAAGTTCGGCAGGGTCGAGATGTCGTTGCCGGCCCACGCGGCCTCGGTCGTGAACTGCTCGCCGGTCACCTGCATGCCGTCACCCGAGTCTCCGGCGAAGCGAATCACGGCGCGCGTGAGTGTGCGGCGGGGCTTCTGCGCAACCGGCGTGGTGACGCGGTCACTCATCTGTCCATGTCCTTTCGGCGATCAGCATCTAGGCGGAGTGGCCCGGGTCACCCGCGTGCTCGGGGAAACCACAATCAGAGGCGTGACACTCCCCAGTCATGCTACCCAAACGCCTGAATAGAAGCAAGGTTGTCTTCGGTCGGACCGCCAGACCAGTGGCTTTCAGACCCCTCGGACTGCCTAGAGCTCGAGCAGCTCCATCTTGGGAGCCCGGGTCAGGTTGCGGCAGCCGCTCCCCTCGACCAGGACCATGTCCTCGATGCGGACGGCCCCCTTGCCGGGGTAGTACAGCCCAGGCTCCACGGTGACCACGTGACCCGTCTTGAGCTCGTAATCAAGCCGGCTGATCCGGGGGAGCTCATGGATATCGAGGCCGACGCCATGGCCCGTTCCGTGGAAGAAGCCCTGGTTGCGCCCGTTGACTACCCCGGTCATGTAGCCGCGGGACTCGAGCGTGCGATTCACCTCGGTGTGGATGGCGCCTCCCGAAGCGCCGTCTCGGATCAGCTCGATACCCCGGAGCTGACTGGCGAGCACCGCGTCGTAGAGGCGGCGCAGCTCGTCGGGGGCCTTGCCCTTGACCACGGTCCGCGTCATGTCGGCGTAGTACCGGCTGGTCGAGGATCGCGGAAAGATATCGAAGATGATGCCCTGGTTGGGGCGAATCGCCCCCGTCCCCTGGTTGTGGGGATCGACCCCCTGCTCGCCGCAGGCGATGATGGTGTGCTCGGCGATGCAGTCGTTCTCCATCAAGGAGACGTTCACCGTCTTCTTGAGATCCTCCGAGGTGAGCGGACGGCCCTTGTAGACAACCTGGTCGCCCCGCACGACGCTCTCCCGGAGCACCTGGAGCGCGGCCTCCAGCGCGGTCTCGGTGTGGCGCTGGGCTTCCTCGATCGCCGCAACCTCCGCCGCGGTCTTGACCACCCGCTCGGGCAGGAACGGGCTCGGCCGTGGGGTCACCGTGATCCCTCGCTCGCGAAGCCGGTCGGCCATCTCGAGCGGGAAGTCGCCGGGCACCTCGACCGCCTTCACCCCGTAGTCCTCGAGCAGCAGGCTCACGGTGTCGGTGAGCCTGGGCTGAGGCCATCGCTGACGGGCCTTGGCGTCCCACTCGGAGAGGGAGAGCACCTCGTCGACCCGGGCCTGAGCGCGGGCGCGATCGACCTCGAGATCGGACATGAGCAGGATCTTGCGCGCGTCCACCTGGAGGAACACGAAGGGATCCGGGGCCAGGAACCGGCAGGCGTAGTAGAGATTGGAGTCAGCTTCGCTGGCCGCGATGATCAGGGACGCGGGGACATCGCTCATACGAGCTCTCCTCGGCGGCACTCGGAGTGGGCGCGGAGGCCGCTCATGCCGACTACGGTATCACGGCCGGGCCGTCAGGGCGTCCCGTCGACCGGCTGCTGCAGCTGCTCGATGAAGCGTGCGACCACCGGCGTGATCCGGCGACCGCGCCGATGGATGATCCCGATCGGTCGCACGAGGCCGGAGAGCCCGAGCGGCACCACCGCGAGCGTGCGCATTCCCGCCTCCTTCAGCACGGTGGGTCGGGGCAGGATGCTCACCCCCGCGTTGATGCCGATGGCCTGCTTGATGGTCTCCACGTTGTCGAACTCCATCACCACCTCGACGGCCACGTCGTGCTGCTTCAGCGCGCGATCGATGGCCTTGCGGATCGCGAGGTCGCGGTCGAAGGCGACGAACTTCTCGCCGTGCAGCTCGGCGGGCGCGACCGAGCGTCGGCGCGCGAGACGATGCGCGGGATGTGCCACCAGCACCATCGGCTCCATGCGGAGCGGCAGGACGCTGAGGGCGCGCGACGCGGCTGGATAGGACAGGATACCCACATCGGCCTCGTCCTCGAGCACCGCCTCCACCACCTTGTGCGGGTGCAGGCACTCGAGCCGGACGCGCGCCTGCGGATAGGCCGACATGAACGGCTGCATGTGACGGCTCATGTCGTGCAGGCCCACCGAGTAGATGGCGGCCACCCGCACCGTGCCCTCCACTCGCTCGCGCGCCGCGGCCAGCTCGGCCCGTGCCTTCTCGAAGCCCTGCAGCAGGGTGCGGCACGCCTCGTAGAAGGCCTGGCCCTGCTCGGTGGGCAGGAGCGGGCGCCGTGAGCGGTCGAGCAGGGCGGCGTCCAGCTCGGCCTCGAGCTGCTGGATGGCCTGGCTCGCCGCGGACTGCGAGACGGTGTTGGCGGCGGCGCCCCGCGAGAAGCTCCGCAGGCGGACGACATCGCAGTAGAGCTGCAGGGTCTCCAGATTCACGGCGCCCAGGCTATCACTATTAGAACCTCTAATGTCATGTTTTTTTACTTTGTGCTTGGCTAATGGTTTGGTTCCGTGTAGTGTCTCCGGAACAAGTTCAGCGCAGGTGACCGCGGTATTCAACGGTCGGGGCCCCGACAGCGATGACCGGGGTGGAGAGACGGGATGAGCGAGTTCATGTCCGGGACGACACCGGGAATGCCCCCGGCGCAGGGCCTGTACGATCCGGCCCACGAGCACGACGCGTGCGGGGTCGGCTTCGTCGTCGATATCAAGGGGCGCAAATCCCACGCGATCGTGAGCCAGGCGCTCACCGTGCTGAAGAACCTCCTCCACCGCGGCGCCTGCGGCTGCGAGGTCAACACGGGCGACGGCGCGGGCATTCTCATCCAGATGCCGCATCCCTTCCTGGAGCGGGAATGCGGAAAGCTCGGCATCGCCCTCCCCGCCCCCGGCCACTACGGCGCCGGGCTGGTCTTCCTGCCCCTCGACGCCGACGACCGGGCCGCCTGTCGGGCCGTTCTCGAGCGGATCGCGGTCGAGGAAGGACAGGTCCCGCTGGGCTGGCGTCCGGTACCCACCGACTCCTCGCCGATCGGACCCACCGCGCGCTCGGTGGAGCCTCGGTTCGAGCAGGTGTTCATCGCCCGCGGGCCCGGCGTCCCGGATCGGGCCGCCTTCGAGCGCAAGCTCTACGTGATCCGCAAGCGGGCCGAGCACGCGGTACGGAACGGCTCGCTCCGGGAGCGGAGGTTCTTCTACGTCCCGAGCCTCTCCGCCAACACCCTCATCTACAAGGGCATGCTCTCGGCCGACCAGATCGAGGGTATGTTCCCGGACGTCACGGACCCGCTGGTGGAATCGGCGCTGGCCCTCGTGCACCAGCGCTTCTCGACCAACACGTTTCCGTCGTGGCCACTCGCGCACCCCTACCGCTACATCGCCCACAACGGCGAGATCAACACCCTGCGGGGCAACATCAACTGGATGCGCGCGCGCGAGTCCCTCTGCCACTCCGCGGTGCTGGGCGACGACCTGAAGAAGATCGTGCCGATCGTGGTGGAAGGCGGCAGCGACTCCGCCGTCTTCGACAACGTCCTCGAGTTTCTGGTGATGGCGGGCCGCCCTCTGCCCCTCGCGGTGCTGATGATGATCCCAGAGGCCTGGAGCGGCCACGAGTCGATGAGTGAGGAGCGGAAGGCCTTCTACGAGTACCACGGCTGCCTGATGGAGCCGTGGGACGGCCCCGCCTCTATCGCCTTCACCGACGGCACCGTGATCGGTGCGGTCCTCGACCGCAATGGGCTGCGGCCGTCGCGCTACTACGTCACCAAGGACGGCATGGTGGTGATGGCCTCCGAGGTGGGCGTGCTGGACATCGCGCCCGAGCGGGTGCTCATCAAGGAGCGTCTGCACCCTGGGCGGATCTTCCTGGTCGACACCGCGCAGGGCCGCATCATCGACGATGCGGAGCTCAAGCACACCTACGCCACCCAGTACCCCTACGGCGAGTGGCTCAAGACCTATCTGATCCCGATCGAGAACCTTCCGGCCCCCCCGAGCCTGCCGGAGCCCGCCCACGAGACGGTGCTGGAGCGGCAGCAGGTATTCGGCTATACGCACGAGGACCTGCGCCTGCTGCTCGCGCCGATGGCGGTGGCCGGCGAGGAGCCGGTGGGCTCGATGGGCACCGACACCTCACTGGCCGTGCTCTCGGAGCGGCCGCGACTGCTGTACGACTACTTCAAGCAGCTCTTCGCCCAGGTGACCAACCCGCCACTGGACGGCATCCGCGAGGAGCTGGTCACCCAGATCGCCACCAGCATCGGGCCCGAGGGCAACCTGCTAGAGCCGGTGCCGGAGGCGTGCCGGCAAATCAAGCTCAAGACGCCGCTCCTGACGAACGACGAGCTGGCCCGCATACGACACGTGGATCAGCCCGGCTTCAAGGCGACCACCGTGTCGATGCTCTTCCCGGTCGCCGAGGGCGCCGCGGGACTCGAGCGGGCGATGGACGAGCTGTGCCGGCAGGTGAGTCGCGCGGTGGCGGACGGCTGCACGTTCCTGATCCTTTCCGACCGCGGTGTCGACGCGTCCCACGCGCCGATCCCGGCCCTGCTGGCCACCGCGGGCGTGCACCACCACCTGATCCGCGAGGGCACCCGCTGCAAGGTTGGATTCGTCATCGAGACCGGCGAGGCGCGGGAAGTCCACCACATGGCCCTGCTGCTGGGCTACGGGGCGGGCGCCATCAACCCCTACCTCGCGTTCGAGAGCCTCGACGACATGATCCGCCAGGGACTGCTGCCCGGGCTCGATCACAAGACCGCGGTCAAGAACTACATCAAGGCGCTGAACAAGGGCGTGCTGAAGGTGATCTCCAAAATGGGGATCTCCACGATCCACTCCTACCGCGGCGCCCAGATCTTCGAGGCCATCGGCCTCGGCAAGGCGCTCGTCGAGCGCTACTTCACGTGGACCGCGTCGCGCATCAGCGGCGTCGACCTCCACATCGTGGCGGAGGAGGCGCTCGCCCGGCACCGCCGCGCCTATCCCGAGCGTCCGGTGGGAGCCCGCGAGCTGGCGTGGGGTGGCGAGTACCAGTGGCGGCGCGACGGCGAGTACCACCTGTTCAATCCGGAGACGGTCTTCAAGCTGCAGCACGCCACCCGGAGCGGACAGTACCGGATCTTCAAGGAGTACACCGCGCTCGTCGACGACCAGAACCGCAACCGGGCCACCCTGCGCGGGCTCTTCGAGCTGCGCCACGCCCCCACCCCGATCCCGCTGGACGAGGTCGAGCCGGTGGAGGCCATCATCCCGCGCTTCGCGACCGGCGCGATGTCCTACGGCTCGATCAGCCTCGAGGCGCACCAGACGCTCGCGATCGCGATGAACCGCCTCGGCGGCAAGTCCAACACCGGCGAGGGCGGCGAGGATCCGGCCCGCTACCGGCGCGAGCCCAACGGCGACTGGCGGCGCAGCGCGATCAAGCAGATCGCCTCGGGCCGCTTCGGGGTGACCAGCGAGTACCTGGTCAACGCGGAGGATCTGCAGATCAAGATGGCCCAGGGGGCCAAGCCCGGCGAGGGCGGCCAGCTCCCCGGCCACAAAGTCTACCCCTGGATCGCCAAGGTCCGGCACTCCACGCCCGGTGTGGGCCTGATCTCCCCGCCCCCGCACCACGACATCTATTCGATCGAGGATCTGGCCCAGCTCATCCACGATCTGAAGAACGGCAACCCGAAGGCGCGCATCAGCGTCAAGCTCGTCTCCGAGGTGGGGGTCGGCACGGTGGCGGCCGGAGTGGCCAAGGCCCACTCCGACGTGGTGCTGATCTCGGGGCACGACGGCGGCACCGGAGCGGCCCCGCTCACGTCGATCAAGCACGGCGGCACCCCGTGGGAGCTCGGGCTCGCGGAGACCCAGCAGGTGCTGGTGATGAACAAGCTGCGCGACCGGATCATCGTGCAGGTCGACGGCCAGATGAAGACCGGCCGCGACGTGGTCATCGCCGCCCTGCTCGGCGCCGAGGAGTTCGGCTTCTCGACGGCGCCCCTGGTCGTCCTGGGCTGCATCATGATGCGCGTCTGTCATCTGAACACGTGCCCGGTCGGCATCGCCACCCAGGACCCCGAGCTCCGGGCGCGCTTCGCCGGCAAGCCGGAGTTCGTCACGAGCTTCTTCCGGTTCATCGCCGAAGAGGTGCGCGAGTACATGGCCGCGCTTGGCTTCCGCACCATCGCCGAGATGGTTGGGCGCGCGGACCGGCTGGATTTCCAGCCCGCGCTCGAGCACTGGAAGGCGCGTGGGCTCGATCTCTCCTCGATCCTCCACCAGCCCGACATGCCCGCCGAGGTCGCCCGCCACTGCGTGACGGTGCAGGACCACGGCCTCGATCGCGCCCTCGACCGCACGACGCTGATCCCGGCCTGCCAAGCGGCGATCGAGCATGGCAAGCCGGTGCAGCTCTCGGTGCCGATCCGCAACGTCAACCGCACGGTGGGCACGATGCTCGGCTACGAGATCACCTCGCGACGTGGCGCCGAGGGGCTGCCCGAGGACACGATCCGCGTGCACTTCACCGGCTCGGCCGGCCAGTCGTTCGGTGCGTTCGTACCGCGCGGCGTGACCTTCACGCTCGAGGGCGACGCCAACGACTACTGGGGCAAGGGCCTCTCGGGCGGCAAGCTCATCGTCCATCCGCCCCGGCAGGCGACGTTCGTGCCCGAGGAGAACATCATCATCGGCAACGTGGCGCTCTACGGCGCCACCAGCGGCGAGGCGTACGTGCGCGGCGTGGCCGGCGAGCGCTTCGCCGTGCGCAACAGCGGCGTGCACGCGGTCGTGGAGGGCATCGGCGACCACGGCTGCGAGTACATGACGGGTGGCCGGGTGGTCGTGCTCGGTCACAGCGGCCGTAACTTCGCGGCCGGCATGTCGGGCGGTATCGCCTACGTGCTCGACGTGGACGGCGACTTCAAGCGCCGCTGTAACCTCGGCATGGTGGAGCTGGAACGCCTGGACCAGGCGGAGGACATCGATCTGGTCCGTGACCTGATTCGCCGCCACGTGTACCATACCGCCTCGACCTACGCGGCCGGGATCCTGAAGGACTGGATCAGCGCCCAGCCGAGGTTCGTCAAGGTGATGCCGAGAGATTACAAGCGCGTGCTCCTCGCCGAGAGCCAGGCCCGGGCGGCCGGCCGTCAGCCGACGTTCGCGGAACTGGTCGGCACCACCAGCGGATAACCTCGTGGGCAAGGTCACCGGCTTCCTCGAGATCAAGCGCAAGAAGTGGCCGACGCGCCCCGTCGCTGAGCGTCTGCGCGACTGGAAGGAGATCTATCTCCCCTTCCCGGGCGACGAGCTCAAGAAGCAAGCGGCGCGCTGCATGGACTGTGGCATCCCCTTCTGTCACCAGGGCTGCCCGCTGGGCAACATCATCCCGGACTGGAACGATCTCGTCTACCGCGATCACTGGCGCGACGCGATCGATCGCCTGCACGCCACCAACAACTTCCCGGAGTTCACGGGACGCCTCTGTCCGGCGCCCTGCGAGGGCTCGTGCGTGCTCGGGATCAACGACGACCCGGTGACCATCAAGGCCGTCGAGGTCAGCATCATCGACCGCGCGTTCGAGGAGGGCTGGGTCGTCCCCGAGCCGCCGGCCACCCGCACCGGCAAGCGGGTCGCGGTCGTCGGCTCCGGTCCGGCCGGGCTGGCGGCGGCCGAGCAGCTCAACCGCGCCGGCCATCTCGTGACGGTCTTCGAGCGCGCCGACCGCATCGGCGGCCTGCTCCGCTACGGCATCCCGGAATTCAAGATGGAAAAGCGCGTGCTCGACCGGCGTCTGGCGCTGATGGAGAAGGTCGGCGTCGTCTTCCGCCCCAACGCCGACGTGGGACGGAGCCCGCGCAGCGCCGATCTCACGCGCGAGTTCGACGCCGTGGTCCTCGCCTGCGGCGCGGGCGCGCCGCGCGATCTGCCGGTGCCCGGACGTGAGCTGGCCGGCATCCACTTCGCGATGGAGTACCTGACGCTCTCGAACCGGCGGTGCGAGGGCGATCGCATCGAGGACGCGCGCTTCATCTCGGCAGAGGGCAAGCGCGTGGTCATCATCGGCGGCGGTGACACGGGCGCCGACTGCCTGGGCACCGTCCACCGCCAGCGCGCGGTGTCGGTGCATCAGTTCGAGCTGCTGCCCCGGCCCCCGGACAGCCGCGCCGCCGACAACCCGTGGCCGCAGTGGCCCAACATCTTCCGCACGTCCGGCGCGCACGAGGAGGGCGGCGAGCGGGTCTACGCCGTCTCCACCCAGCGCTTCGCCGGAACGAACGGCCACGTCCAGCAGCTGCACGCGGTGCAGGTCGAGATGGTGCGCGAGGGGGGCCGGCTCGACTTCAAGCCGATTGCCGGCAGCGAGTTCACGCTCGACGTCGATCTGGTGCTGCTGGCCATGGGCTTCCTCGGTCCCGAGCGCAGCGGCCCCATCCAGGAGCTGGGGCTCACGCTCACCGACCGGGGCAACGTCGCGCGCGATGCGACCGGGATGACGAGCACGCCGGGCGTGTTCACGTGCGGCGACATG